>NZ_BNDX01000008.1:1712500-1959651 GCF_020521275.1 Streptomyces daghestanicus
GATGACGCGTACGAACAGCCAGTGCTGGTGGGCCGCCTGACGGCGGCCCGCGTTCACGTACGCATGCGACGGCCGCCGCCTCGGCGGCCGTTTCTCGTATCTCCCTCCAGGAGGGGCGGCCGGCGGGTCGCGGAAGTCCTGACCAGGAGGAGAGCAGAGGGATGACGCGAGTCTTCAGTGGGGTCAAGCCGACCGGGCATCTGACGCTGGGGAACTATCTGGGCGCGCTGCGGCAGTGGGCCGCCGTCGGTCAGCACCGGGGCGAGGCGCTGTTCTGCGTCGTCGACCTCCACGCGCTGACCGTGGAGCACGATCCGGCGCGGGTGCGCAGGCTGAGCCGGCAGGCGGCGTCGCTGCTGCTGGCCTCGGGGCTCGATCCGGAGCTGTGCACCGTGTTCGTGCAGAGCCATGTGGACGAGCACGCGCGGCTGTCGTACGTGATGGAGTGCGTCGCGACCGACGGGGAGATGCGGCGGATGATCCAGTACAAGGAGAAGGCCGCGCGGGAGCGGGTGCGGGGCGGGAGTGTGCGGCTGTCGCTGCTGACGTATCCCGCGCTGATGGCGGCGGACATCCTGGCGTACAACGCGGACGAGGTGCCGGTGGGGGACGACCAGGCGCAGCACGTGGAGCTGGCGCGGGATCTGGCGGTGCGGTTCAACCAGCGGTACGGGCACACGTTCACGGTGCCGCGGGCGACCCCGCCGGCGGTGGCGGCGCGGGTGATGAACCTCCAGGACCCGGCGTCGAAGATGGGGAAGAGCGACGACACCGGGCCGGGGATCGTCTATCTGCTCGACGAGCCGGAGGTCGTGCGGAGGAAGGTCATGCGGGCCGTCACCGACAGCGGTGAGGGCGGTGTCGTGTACGACCGGGTCGAGCGGCCCGGCGTGGCGAACCTGCTGGAGATCCTCGCCGCCTGCGCGGGCGGGGAGCCCGAGGAGCTGGCGGCGGGCTACGACTCGTACGGGGCGCTGAAGAAGGACGTCGCGGAGGCGGTCGTGGAGGTGTTGCGGCCGGTGCGGGAGCGGCACCGGGAGCTGTGCGCCGATCCGGGCCATGTGGAGGGGGTGCTGCGGGAGGGGGCCGCGCGGGCCCGGGGCATCGCGCGGCCCACCGTGGACGCCGCCTACCGGGCGATCGGATTGCTCGCCCCGTAGGTCAGCCGGTGGTGCCGGAGGCCAGCTCGCGGCTGCGGTCGCGGGCTGCCTCCAGGGCGGCGATCAGGGCCGCGCGGACGCCGTGGCTCTCCAGTTCGCGGATGGCGCTGATCGTCGTACCGGCGGGAGAGGTGACGTTCTCGCGGAGCTTGACCGGGTGTTCGCCGCTGTCGCGGAGCATGGTCGCGGCGCCGATCGCGGACTGGACGATCAGCTCGTGGGCCTTGTCGCGGGGCAGGCCGAGCAGGATGCCGGCGTCGGTCATGGCTTCGACCAGGTAGAAGAAGTACGCCGGGCCGGAGCCGGAGAGGGCCGTGCAGGCGTCCTGCTGGGACTCGGGGACGCGGAGGGTCTTGCCGACCGCGCCGAAGATCTCCTCGGCGTGCGCGAGGTGGGCGGCGGTGGCGTGGGTGCCGGCGGAGATGACGGACATGGCCTCGTCCACGAGGGCGGGGGTGTTCGTCATGACGCGGACCACCGGGGTGGCGGCCGCGAGGCGCTCCTCGAAGTACGCGGTCGGGATGCCCGCCGCGCCGCTGATGACCAGGCGGTCGGCGGGGAGGTGGGGGGCCAGCTCGTCGAGGAGGGTGCCCATGTCCTGCGGCTTGACCGTGAGGATCAGGGTGTCGGCGGTCTTGGCGGCCTCGGTGTTGGTGACCGGGGTGACGCCGTGCCGGGCGTGGAGCTCGTCCGCCCGTTCCCGGCGGCGGGTGGTGACCAGGAGGTCGGCGGAGTTCCAGCCGGCCCGGATCATTCCGCTGAGCAGGGCTTCGCCGATCTTGCCGGTGCCGAGGACTGCGACTTTCTGGGTCATGGCTGCGGGTGCCTCCGAGGGTGCGTCGTCCGGCCTCATCCTCGCATCCCGGGGGCGGGCGGGGGCGGGGCGTCCAGTGGGCGGGACCGGGCGCGGGCGAGCGGGCCGGCGCAGGCGTCGGCGCGGGGTGACGCCGGGGGCGGTCATACCGCCGGGGTGGCCCGGAGGGGCAGCGGAACCTGAACGTCCTCAGCGGCGGCGGTTCCCGGGGTTGCCCGAGCGGCGGGTGGCGCGCTTCTCGTGGCGGGCGCGGGCCGCCTCGTACTCCTCGCGGTGCAGTTTCTCGCCGGGGGCCTCGGTCAGACAGCGCAGGGCGTAGGCGAGGAGGGAACCGAGGAAGCCGATCGCGAGGAGGCCGCGCAGGGACGCCTGGCGGGCGGGGTCGGGGCGGGTGGTGAAGGCGCCCCAGGTGTGGCCGAACGCCAGGGCGCCGCACACCGCGAACATCACGACCACCAGGGCGGTGACGAAACCGCCGACGTCCGCGAGCTGGAGGCCCTGGTAGGCGACGCGCAGCACGAGGCAGCCGGCGGCCGTCAGGAGCAGCGCGCCCGCGGCGAGGCCGAGGCGGCGGGCGGTGTAGCCGCCGTCGTGGTGCACCCAGGTCGTGCCGAAGAACCGGAGGGGTTCCGGGCGGGGGCCGGTGGTCACCGGGGTGCCGGTGCCCTCCGGGTCGCTCGTGCCGTTCGTACGGTCCGTGCCGTTCTTCGCGCTCACGTCTCGATTATGGCCGCCGTGCCCGTCGCCCCCGCCGCGGGCTCCGCGGGGGTCAGGAGCAGCGCGGGCGGACGTAGCCGTCGCTGCCGGTGTGGACGTAGGCGTCCGAGACGTACTCGCCGTTGTCGATGTTGTCCCAGATGTTCGTGGTGCCGTAGGTGCCGGTGACGCGGGTGCCCGGGGACTGGCAGAAGATCGGGACCTTGGCGCCCACGGGCAGGACCTTGACGAGCGCGTACTGGGTGCCCGGACCGCTGCGGACGTTGAGGCGGACGCCCGGGGCCACGGCGAAATAGGTGAGGTCGGCCGCCGCCGTGCTCTCGGCGCTGACGGCTTCCGTGGTCTGTTCGACCGACATGTGAATTCCCCCGTTGAGTTGTCGAGTGGACGGGGCGTGCCCCGGCTGGCACAGGAGTTCGCCCCTCGCACGCGGAGGCTAGCAAGCCTCCTCTGTCGCGAACGAGTCATCGACTAGGCTCCGTGCGTCGCGCGCGCGGACGAACAGTACGGGGGGTCCCATGGCGCCGCAGCGGAACGTCCGAGCCGGTCACGGGGTGGATGCGGAAGCGGAGCTTCCGGAGTATGCCGGTCACCATCGGCTGGAGTCCTGTCTGGGTTCGGGCGGCATGGGGGTGGTGCACCTGGCCACCAGTACCTCGGGGATGCGGCTGGCGGTGAAGGTCGTGCACGCCGAGTTCGCCCGGGACCCTGAGTTCAGGGGGCGGTTCCGGCAGGAGGTGGCGGCGGCGCGGCGGGTGAGCGGGGCGTTCACCGCGCCGGTCGTGGACGCCGATCCGGACGCCGAACGGCCGTGGATGGCCACGCTCTTCATCGACGCGCCGACCCTGGCCGAGGAGGTGAAGCGGAACGGTCCGCTGGACGCCGACCGGCTGCGGCGGCTGATGGCCGGGCTGGCGGAGGCGTTGCGGGACATCCACCGGGTCGGGGTCGTGCACCGGGATCTCAAGCCGGGCAATGTCCTGCTGGGCGAGGACGGGCCGAAGGTCATCGACTTCGGGATCTCGCGGCCGTCCGACAGCGAACTGCGCACGGAGACGGGGAAGTTGATCGGGACACCGCCGTTCATGGCGCCCGAGCAGTTCCGGCGTCCCCGGGAGGTGGGGCCGGCGGCCGATGTGTTCGCGCTGGGCTCGGTGATGGTGCACGCGGCGACCGGACGCGGGCCGTTCGACTCGGACAGCCCGTACGTCGTGGCGTACCAGGTGGTGCACGACGAGCCGGATCTGACCGGGGTGCCCTCGTCGCTGGCCGGGCTGGTGGAGCGGTGCCTGGCGAAGGAGCCGGCGGACCGGCCGACGCCGGACGAGCTGATGCGGC
The DNA here is from genome assembly GCF_020521275.1 of Streptomyces daghestanicus. Classification (NCBI taxonomy): domain Bacteria; kingdom Bacillati; phylum Actinomycetota; class Actinomycetes; order Kitasatosporales; family Streptomycetaceae; genus Streptomyces; species Streptomyces daghestanicus. The sequence continues at coordinate 1,716,530 of NZ_BNDX01000008.1, forward strand.
GGCTGCGGTCGGTGTCGGCGTCGTACGACACGCAGGCGTTCGTACCGGCGCAGCGGGAGGCCGGGGAGCCGGACGGCACGGGGGCCGGCGCGGAGCGGGAGGGGGCGCCCGGGGCGGCGGGCGGCGGTGCCCGCCGGGTCCGCCGGCGCGCGGCCGTGGTCGCCGGGGCGCTCTGTCTGGTGGCCGTCGGCGTGTTCGGGGTCGTACGGGCGGTCGGCGGGGAGGAGCCTGGCGCCCCGCGGGCCGCGTCGGTGTCCTTCGCCGGGTGGGCGACGGCCCCGGCGTCCGGGGCCGGGAGCACCGCTTGTTCGTTCGGGGCGGGACGGCTGCTGTGCGGGCGGGGCGGGGAGGTGTTCGCCCTCGACCCGGACACCGGCGGACGGCTGTGGCGGCTCCCGGTCGCGGCGGGCTCCCGCAGCGGGCCGCCGGTCCTCGCGGGCGGCCTGGTGCAGCCCGCCCTGAACGAGGGCGAGGCGCTGACCGCGTACGACCCGGCCTCCGGGGAGCCGGCCTGGCGGCGGACGGTGCCCGAGCACCACGCCCTGCACCGGGCCGGCGGCACGCTGCTGCTCACCGGCACGGACGGCGAGGTCACCGGCGTGGACAGCGCCTCCGGCGACCTCCTGTGGTCACGGCGGGTCCCCGGGCAGCCGATGCCGTACTTCGCCTCCTTCACCGCGTCCGGCGGCGAGGTGACGGCGTACGCGAGCAGCGTCTCGGCGGACGGGACGGGCACCCGGGTCACCGCGGTGGACCCGGGGACGGGCGAGGTGCGGTGGGACGCGGAGCTGGCGGGGTCGCTGGAGCCGCTGGGGGCGGTGGACGGTTCCGTCCTCTTCCTCGACACCGACGCGGTCTACGGCGAGACCCGGGCCGTCGTCCGCTACACGCCGGCGACCGAGGCGGTGCGCCGGGTGGCGCTGTCCGTGCCGGTGGCCCGCGCGCAGGCTGCCGTGCACGAGGACACCGTGTACGTGACGGGGGCGGGCGGCACCCTGCTCGCCGTCGACCTGGCGGCGGGGAAACGGCGGTGGAGCCTGGAGACCGGGGTCAGCCGCGGGTCGGCGCCCGTCACCGACGGGCGGCGGGTGTACGTCGCCGCGCCGGACGGGCGCCTGCTGGGGGTGGACGCCCGGACCGGGCGGCTGCTGGGGCAGACGGCCCCGCGGCCGGCGGCCGACGCGGACCGGGTGACGGCCGCGCTGCCGGCGCCGGTCCTCGCCGGGGGGCGGGTGTACGCCGGGGCGCCCGACGGGACGGTCTTCGCGGTGGACGGGCGGGAACCGGCCGGGTGGTGAGGGGCGGGACCCGGCCGGGAGCGGCGGGGACACCGGCCCAGCGGTGACGCACCGGAACAGCCTGTGGTGCGACGGGGACACCGGCCCCGTGGTGACGCGCCGGAACGGCCCGTGGTGCCACGAGGACACCGGCCCCGTGGTGACGCACCGGAACGGCCCGTGGTGCCACGAGAACACCGGCCCAACGGTGACGCACCGGAACGGCCCGTAGTGCCACGAGAACACCGGCCCAACGGTGACGCACCGGAACGGCCCGTGGTGCCACGAGAACACCGGCCCAACGGTGACGCACCGGAACGGCCCGTGGTGCCACGAGAACACCGGCCCAACGGTGACGCACCGGAACGGCCTGGGGTGACGGGCCGGGCGACCGGCTCTGGGGGCGTCCTGGTGGTGACGGGCCGGGTCGGCTGAGGTCGCCGGGCCCGGCCCGTGGTGACGCGGGTGGTCAGCCGAGCTTGGTGACGTCGCGGACGGCGCCCTTGTCCGCGCTGGTCGCCATCGCGGCGTAGGCGCGCAGCGCGACCGAGACCTTGCGGTCGCGGTTCTTCGGGACGTACGCGCCGTTCAGCGCCTGCGCGCGGCGGGCCAGCTCGGCGTCGTCGACCAGCAGCTCGATCGAGCGGTTCGGGATGTCGATGCGGATGCGGTCGCCGTCCTCGACCAGCGCGATGGTGCCGCCGGAGGCCGCCTCGGGACTGGCGTGGCCGATGGACAGGCCGGAGGTGCCGCCGGAGAAACGGCCGTCCGTCACCAGCGCGCAGGTCTTGCCGAGGCCCCGGCCCTTGAGGAAGGACGTCGGGTGGAGCATCTCCTGCATGCCGGGGCCGCCCTTGGGGCCCTCGTAGCGGATGACGACCACGTCACCGTGGGTGATCTTCTTGTTGAGGATCTTCTCGACGGCCTCCTCCTGCGACTCGCAGACCACCGCCGGGCCCTCGAAGGTCCAGATCGACTCGTCGACGCCGGCCGTCTTCACGACCGCGCCGTCGACGGCGAGGTTGCCGCGCAGCACCGCGAGGCCGCCGTCCTTGGAGTAGGCGTGCTCGGCGGAGTGGATGCAGCCGTGCTCGGCGTCCGTGTCCAGGGTGTCCCAGCGCTCGGACTGGGAGAACGCCTCGGAGGAGCGGACGCAGCCGGGGGCCGCGTGCCACAGCTCGACCGCCTCGGGGGACGGGGAGCCGCCGCGCACGTCCCAGGTCTTCAGCCAGTCGGCGAGGGAGGGGCTGTGGACGCTGTGCACGTCCTCGTTGAGCAGGCCCGCCCGGTGCAGTTCGCCGAGGAGGGCGGGGATGCCGCCGGCGCGGTGCACGTCCTCCATGTAGTACGTGCCGTTCTTGGTGACGTTCGGCGCGACCTTGGCGAGGCAGGGCACGCGGCGCGAGACGGCGTCGATCTCCTCCAGGCCGAAGGGCACGCCCGCCTCCTGGGCGGCGGCCAGCAGGTGCAGGATCGTGTTGGTGGAACCGCCCATGGCGATGTCCAGTGCCATCGCGTTCTCGAACGCGGCGAGTGAGGCGACGTTGCGCGGCAGGACCGTGTCGTCGTCCTCGTAGTAGTACCGGTGGGTGATGTCCATCACCGTGCGCGCCGCGTTCTCGTAGAGCGCGCGGCGGGCGGTGTGGGTGGCCAGCACCGAGCCGTTGCCGGGGAGGGAGAGGCCGATGGCCTCGGTCAGGCAGTTCATCGAGTTGGCGGTGAACATGCCGGAGCAGGAGCCGCAGGTCGGACAGGCGCTCTCCTCGATGCGGAGCATGTCCTCGTCGGAGATCTTGTCGTTGACCGCGTCGGAGATCGCGTCGACCAGGTCGAGCGTGCGGACCGTGCCGTCGACCAGGGTCGCGCGGCCGGACTCCATCGGGCCGCCGGAGACGAAGACCGTCGGGATGTCGAGGCGCAGGGCGGCCATCAGCATGCCCGGGGTGATCTTGTCGCAGTTGGAGATGCAGACCAGGGCGTCCGCGCAGTGCGCCTCGACCATGTACTCCACGCTGTCCGCGATCAGGTCGCGGGAGGGCAGGGAGTAGAGCATGCCGCCGTGGCCCATGGCGATGCCGTCGTCGACGGCGATCGTGTTGAACTCGCGCGGGATGCCGCCGGCCGCCGTGACCGCCTCGCTGACGATCCGGCCGACGGGGGCGAGGTGGGTGTGGCCGGGCACGAACTCCGTGAAGCTGTTGGCGATCGCGATGATCGGCTTCCGGCCGATGTCCGCACCGGGTACACCGGAGGCACGCATAAGGGCGCGGGCGCCCGCCATGTTGCGGCCGTGGGTGACTGTGCGGGACCTCAGCTCGGGCATCGTCGCTCGCTCCTTCAGACGGATGTGGCTGCTGTCGAGCGTACGCCGGTCATCCAGGGTTCGGGACAAGGTGTCCGTAATGCGGGATACGGATCTCGCGCGGCCGGGGTGCCCGGGGCGGGGCCGCCGGTGGTGCGTACGGGGTTCGGGTGTGTACGGGGTTCAGATGCGTACGGGGGTTCAGATGCGTACGGGGTTCAGTGGGCCTTCGTCGCGGCGGCCAGATGGAGGCGGGTGAAGGCCAGGGCCTCCGCGAGGTCGGCCTCCCGTTCGGCGCTGGACATCGCCCTGCGGGTGTTGACCTCGATGACGACGTGCCCGTCGAAGCCGGTCAGGGCGAGGCCCTCCAGCAGCTCGGCGCAGGGCTGGGTGCCGCGGCCGGGGACGAGGTGCTCGTCCTTCGCGGAGCCGCGGCCGTCGGCGAGGTGGACGTGGCCGAGCCGGTCGCCCATGCGGGAGACCATGCCGAGGGCGTCGGTGCGGGCGGTGGCGGTGTGGCTGAGGTCGATCGTGAAGTGCCGGTAGTCGTCCTTGGTGACGTCCCAGTCGGGGGCGTAGGCGAGCATCTCGCGGTCGCGGTAGCGCCAGGGGTACATGTTCTCGACGGCGAACCGTACGTCCGTCTCGTTCGCCATGCGCCACACGCCCTCGACGAAGGCGCGGGCGTACTGCCGCTGCCAGCGGAAGGGCGGGTGGACGACGACGGTGCTCGCGCCGAGCTTCTCGGCGGCGGCGCGGGCGCGCTGGAGCTTGACCCAGGGGTCGGTTGACCACACCCGCTGGGTGATGAGCAGGCAGGGGGCGTGGATGGCCAGGATCGGCACCTGGTGGTAGTCGCTGAGTCTGCGCAGCGCCTCGATGTCCTGGCTGACCGGGTCGGTCCACACCATGACCTCGACGCCGTCGTATCCGAGGCGCGCGGCGATCTCGAAGGCCGTCGCCGTCGACTCCGGGTAGACGGAGGCCGTCGACAGGGCGACCTTCGCATCCGGGATGCGTAGGGGCTCCGCCATGCCGTTCAGGTTACGGGGTGCGGGCGGGTGGGCTTGGCCGGGTGTTCGTCGTTGTGGTGAGTGCCATAGGGAGGATGCGGGGTCTGCGGGGTTCCCCGCGCCCCTGAGAGCGCCGTGGGGGGACGGGTCGCGGACGGGTGCCGGTTCGTCGTGGTTGATCGCGCAGTTCCCCGCGCCCCCGAGAGCGCCGTCGCGGGACGGGCCGTGGACGGGTGCCGGTTCGACGTGGTTGATCGCGCAGTTCCCCGCGCCCCCGACAGCGCCGTCGCGGGACGGGTCGCGGACGGGTGCCGGTTCGACGTGGTTGATCGCGCAGTTCCCCGCGCCCCCGACAGCGCCGTCGCGGGACGGGTCGCGGACGGGTGCCGGTTCGACGTGGTTGATCGCGCAGTTCCCCGCGCCCCCGACAGCGCCGTCGCGGGACGGGTCGCGGACGGGTGCCGGTTCGACGTGGTTGATCGCGCAGTTCCCCGCGCCCCCGACAGCGCCGTCGCGGGACGGGCCGTGGACGGGTGCCGGTTCGTCGTGGTTGATCGCGCAGTTCCCCGCGCCCCCGACGGGGGTGTTACGCGTGGTGCATGTGGTCCAGGCGGCGGAGGATCACTCCCTCCCGTAGGGCCCAGGGGCAGATTTCCACGGTTTCCACGGCGAAGAGGTCCATCGCCGCCTCGGCGACCAGGGCGCCGGCGACCAGTTGGTTGGCCCTGCCCTCGGAGACTCCGGGGAGGTCGGCGCGTTCGGCGGTGGTCATGGCGGCCAGACGCGGGACCCAGCTCTCCAGGGAGGAGCGTTTCAGTTCCCGCTGGACGTACAGGCCCTCGGCGGAGCGGGCGGCGCCGGTCAGGCGGGCCAGCTGCTTGAAGGTCTTGGACGTGGCGACGACGCGGTCGGGAGCGCCGAAGCGGCTGAACTCGCCGACCGTACGGGCTATCTCGGTACGGACGTGGCGGCGCAGGGCGCGCACGGCCTCCGGGCCGGGCGGGTCGCCGGGCAGCCGCGCGGCGGTCAGCCGGCCCGCGCCGAGCGGCAGGGAGACGGCGGCGTCGGGTTCCTCGTCGATGCCGTACGCGATCTCCAGGGAGCCGCCGCCGATGTCGAGGACGAGCAGCTTGCCCGCGGACCAGCCGAACCAGCGGCGGGCCGCGAGGAAGGTCAGCCGGGCCTCCTCCGCGCCGCTCAGGACGGCCAGCTCGACGCCGGTCTCGGCGCGGACCCGGGCGAGCACCTCGTCGGCGTTGCCCGCCTCGCGCACCGCGGAGGTGGCGAACGGCAGCAGGTCCTCGACGCCCTTGTCCTCGGCGGCCTGGAGCGCCCGTCGGACGACGGCTGTCAGCCGGTCCACGCCCTCGGCGCCTATCGCGCCGTCCGCGTCGAGGAGTTGGGCGAGGCGCAGTTCCGCCTTGTGCGAGTGCGCGGGCAGCGGGCGGGCGCCCGGGTGCGCGTCCACCACGAGGAGGTGAACCGTGTTCGAACCCACGTCGAGGACACCGAGTCTCATGGGCGGAACGCTACTGCCAGGAAGGCCGGCGGTGGTGGGGGCACCGGGGCCGGGCGTCTTACCCTGGACGGGTGCCAAAGACGAAGCAGGCGAAGGACGCGAAAGCCTCCAAGAAGGACAAGCGGAACAAGAAGTACGAGAAGGTCGTGGACGTCTCGGGGGGCGCTCCCAGGGACGACGAGAAGGGCCTCGACTTCGCGCGCGCGTGGGTGGAGTTCCCGGACCCGGCGGACGACGAACAGGTCTTCCGCTGCGACCTGACCTGGCTGACCTCGCGCTGGAACTGCGTCTTCGGCAGCGGCTGCCAGGGAATCCAGGCGGGCCGCGCGGACGACGGCTGCTGCTCGCTGGGCGCCCACTTCTCCGACGAGGACGACGAGGCCCGGGTCGCCGGGCATGTGGCCAGGCTCACGCCGGACATCTGGCAGCACCACGCCGAGGGCACGGCGAACGGCTGGGTGTCCGAGGACGAGGAGGGTTCCCGGCAGACCCGCCCGTTCCAGGGGTCCTGCATCTTCCAGAACCGGCCCGGTTTCGCCGGGGGCGCGGGCTGCTCGCTGCACATCCTGGCGCTCCGGGAGGGCCGCGAGCCGCTGGAGACCAAGCCGGACGTGTGCTGGCAGCTTCCGGTGCGGCGGACGTACGAGTGGATCGACCGGCCCGACGACACGCGGGTCCTCCAGGTGTCGATCGGTGAGTACGACCGGCGCGGCTGGGGTCCGGGCGGCCATGACCTGCACTGGTGGTGCACGTCGGCCACCTCGGCGCACGGCGCGGGCGAGCCGGTGTACGTCTCGTACCGGCCGGAGCTGATCGAGCTGATGGGCAAGGCCGGGTACGACCGGCTGGTCGAGCTGTGCGAGGAGCGGCTGGCCTCGCGGCTGCCGCTGCTGGCGCCGCACCCGGCCGACCCGGTGGACCGGGTGGTCTGAGGGGCCGGGCGGGCAGCGGGTTACGGCGTCGGCGGGCTGGGTTCGCCGCCGCCCTCCGCCGGAGGTGTCGCGCCGCCCGTGCCGGTGGGGGACGGCTCGCCCGGCGTGGGCTCGGCGGGCGGGGGTGTGGGCGTCGGGGTGGGAGTGGGCTCGGCGGGTGCCGTGGCCGTGGGGGCGGGGCCGGGGTCGGACGGGGCCGGGGTGTGCGGTGTGCCGGGGGCGCCGGGGCGGGGGCCCGGTCCGGCGGGGCTGGGGGCGGTGCCGTAGCCCTCGATGGAGACGACGGCGCCCACGGGGGAGACGGCGACCCGGGCGCTCCAGTGGCCGGCGGGCTCGCGCAACTGGTCGACGTGGACCGTGACCGTGGTGGTGGCACCGGGGGCGAGGGTGCCGGAGGAGCGGCTGAGGTAGAGCCAGGGGGCGCCCACCGACAGGGACCAGCGCACCGGGGAGTCGCCGGTCGCGGTGAGGGTGACGACGGTGGCCGAGCCGCTGCGGGCGGCGGTCACCCGCATCCGGTCGGTGTCCGCGCGGCCGGCCCCGCCGAGCACCTCGACGGAGAGGTCGGAGTCGTCGGTGCCGGGGGCGTCTCCGGTGCTGCCCGTGTTCTCGTAGCCGCCCGCCGCCGGACCGCCGGAGTCGTGCGTGCCGCTGGCGCTGGCCGTGCGGCCGTCCTCGGCCTCGTCGACCGGGGCGCCCCGGTAGGCCGCCCAGAGGGCGAGCACGGGGGCCGCCACGACGGTGGCGACGACGGTGGTGGTGACGGCACGCGCCCGCAGGCGCTCCCGGCGGGCGGCCCGGTCACCGGGGTCCATCGGGAATCCGCGCCGGTCGAAGCGCGGGGCGGCGCTCCGCGCGCGCGGGAGGTGCGCCGCCGCCCGGTGCAACGCCGCGCGGGGGGCCGGTACGAGGGGCAGCGCGGCGGGCGTGACGCTGGTGCCGGGCCAGCGGCCGGGGATGGCGCGCTCTGCGGTGCGGCGGCAGCGCGGACAGTCGTCCACGTGCCGGACCAGTTCGCGGCGGAGCGCCGCGCCGAGCACCAGCCGGTCGTCGCCGGCGAACCGGGCGACGCCCGGACAGGTACCGGTCTCCACGACGGCGAGGGCGGCCCGGGTGCGCTCGACCTCGCAGGCGGCGGAGGCGAGCAGTTCGCGCGCGGCGGCCGGGGTCAGGCCGAGGACGGCGGCGACCTCGTGGGCGGCCAGGTGGTGGCGCACGGCGAGTTCGAGCGCCTCGCGCTGCTCCGGGGAGGTGCCGGCGGCCTCGGGCCAGGCGAGCAGGGCCAGTTCGCGGTGGCGGTGCTCCTGGACGTCCTCGGGGAGCGCGGGGGCGGCGGGGGCGCGGCCGGAGTCGGCGCGGCCGGCCGCGTGGCCGGCCCGGCGCTTGTCCCGGTCCTCGGCCAGCCTGCGCAGACAGGCCCAGCGGGCCAGCGCGTACAGCCAGGCGCGGCGCTCGCCGGCGCCTTGGGGGCAGCGGTGCCGGCGGCGCTCGGCGAGGGCGAGGACGTCACCGAGGGCGGCGGTCGCGGCGTCGTGGTCGCACAGCACGGACAGGCAGTAGGTGAACAGGCCGTCCAGATAGGGCTCGTGGGGCGTGGGCGGTCGCTGCGCCACCGTGCGCGCCGCGCCGCGGTCACGCTCTTCCCGGTGCGCCCGGTGTGCGCCGGTCGTGCGGGTCGTGGTCTGCGGACTGCTGCTCATCCGGTGACCGTAGGGGGACATGGGTGGCGCGGGCTGGCGCATGGACCACTTTTAACCCGTACGGGTGAAACGATCCCTCAATAGAGGACAGGAACTGTTTGTTCCGCCCTTGGCGTTTTACGGCGGATGGCCGTTCCGCGCCCTGCCGGGAGCGGAACGGGACGGACTGTCAGTGGGGGCGGTTACGGTTTCCCGCATGGCTGCCCGTACGAAGACCACCAAGGACCGTCCGTCCTACCGCTGCACCGAGTGCGGCTGGCAGACGGCCAAGTGGCTCGGCCGCTGCCCCGAGTGCCAGGCGTGGGGCACGATCGAGGAGTACGGCGCGCCCGCGGTCCGTACGACGGCGCCGGGACGCGTCACCACCTCCGCGCTGCCCATCGGCCAGGTCGACGGCCGCCAGGCCACCGCCCGCTCCACCGGCGTGCCGGAGCTGGACCGGGTGCTGGGCGGCGGGCTGGTACCGGGCGCGGTGGTGCTGCTGGCGGGCGAGCCGGGCGTCGGCAAGTCCACACTGCTGCTCGACGTGGCGGCCAAGGCGGCCGACGAGGAGCACCGGACGCTCTATGTCACGGGCGAGGAGTCGGCGAGCCAGGTCCGGCTGCGCGCCGACCGCATCGGCGCCCTCGACGACCATCTCTATCTGGCCGCGGAGACCGACCTCGCCGCGGTCCTCGGCCATCTGGACGCGGTGAAGCCGTCCCTGCTGATCCTGGACTCGGTGCAGACCGTGGCCTCCCCGGAGATCGACGGCGCCCCGGGCGGCATGGCGCAGGTGCGGGAGGTGGCGGGCGCGCTGATCCGCGCCTCCAAGGAGCGCGGCATGTCCACGCTGCTGGTCGGTCACGTCACCAAGGACGGCGCGATCGCGGGCCCGCGCCTGCTGGAGCACCTGGTGGACGTCGTCCTGTCCTTCGAGGGCGACCGGCACGCCCGGCTCCGCCTCGTCCGCGGCGTCAAGAACCGCTACGGCGCCACCGACGAGGTCGGCTGCTTCGAGCTGTCCGACGAGGGCATCGTGGGTCTCGCCGACCCCAGCGGCCTGTTCCTGACCCGGCGTGCCGAGCCGGTGCCGGGCACCTGTCTGACCGTCACCCTGGAGGGCCGCCGCCCGCTGGTCGCCGAGGTGCAGGCGCTCACCGTCGACTCCCAGATCCCCTCCCCGCGCCGGACCACGTCCGGTCTGGAGACGTCCCGGGTGTCGATGATGCTGGCCGTCCTGGAGCAGCGCGGCCGGATCAGCGCCCTGGGCAAGCGGGACATCTACTCCGCGACGGTCGGCGGGGTGCGGCTCTCGGAGCCCGCCGCCGACCTGGCCGTCGCGCTGGCGCTGGCGAGCGCGGCCAGCGACACCCCGCTGCCGAAGAACCTGGTCGCGATCGGTGAGGTGGGGCTCGCCGGCGAGGTGAGACGGGTCACGGGCGTGCAGCGCCGGCTCTCCGAGGCCCACCGCCTGGGCTTCACACACGCGCTGGTACCGGGCGATCCGGGGAAGGTCCCGGCCGGTATGAAGGTCCTGGAAGTCGCGGACATAGGGGACGCCCTGCGGGTCCTTCCCCGCTCGCGTCGGCGAGAGGCCCCACGGGAGCAGGAGGACCGCCGGTAGACTTTGCCCTGGTCTCGCCCGTCCGTACGAACCGAGTGCGCGAAACGGGGGCGTCCCAGAACCTGCGACCGGAGGAGTGCAGTGGCAGCCAACGACCGGGCGGCGGCTCCCGGGAAATCCGGTGGGAGCGCCGGTTCCGATGGCCTGATGCGCGCCTCGCTGAGCGCCGTGGCACCGGGAACGGCGCTGCGTGACGGCCTGGAGCGGGTGCTCCGCGGCAACACCGGCGGACTGATCGTGCTCGGCTCCGACCGGACCGTGGAGACGATGTGCACGGGCGGGTTCGTGCTGGACGTCGAGTTCACCGCGACCCGGCTGCGCGAGCTGTGCAAGCTCGACGGCGGCATCGTGCTCTCCTCGGACCTGTCGAAGATCCTGCGGGCCGGCGTGCAGTTCGTGCCCGACGCGACGATCCCGACCGAGGAGACCGGCACCCGGCACCGCACGGCGGACCGGGTCAGCAAGCAGGTCGGTTTCCCCGTCGTCTCCGTCTCCCAGTCCATGCGGCTGATCGCGCTCTACGTCGACGGGCAGCGCCGGGTCCTGGAGGACTCGGCGGCGATCCTGTCCCGCGCCAACCAGGCGCTGGCCACCCTGGAGCGGTACAAACTCCGGCTGGACGAGGTCGCGGGCACGCTCTCCGCGCTGGAGATCGAGGACCTGGTCACCGTCCGGGACGTCTCCGCGGTCTCGCAGCGCCTGGAGATGGTGCGCCTGATCGCCAACGAGATCGCCGAGTACGTGGTGGAGCTGGGCACCGACGGCCGGCTGCTGGCGCTCCAGCTGGAGGAGCTGATCGCGGGCGTCGAGCCGGAGCGCGAGCTGGTGGTGCGGGACTACGTGCCCGAGCCGACGGCGAAGCGGTCCCGTACGGTCGACGAGGCGCTGGCCGAGCTGGACAAGCTCAGCCACGCCGAGCTGCTCGAACTGCCGACGGTGGCGCGGGCGCTGGGGTATCCCGGCTCGCCCGAGACGCTCGACTCGGCGGTGTCACCGCGGGGCTTCCGGCTGCTGGCGAAGGTGCCGCGGCTGCCCGGCGCGATCATCGACCGGCTGGTGGAGCACTTCGGGGGACTGCAGAAGCTGCTGGCGGCGAGTGTGGACGACCTGCAGACCGTGGACGGCGTCGGGGAGGCGCGGGCGCGGAGTGTGCGGGAGGGGTTGTCCCGGTTGGCGGAGAGTTCGATCCTCGAGCGGTACGTGTAGCCTCCGGCGGTTGCCGAGGCGGGGGCTCTTGGGGAACGGGGCGTTTCTTCGTGCTGGTCGCCTGGGGAACCGTGCGCGGTTCCTCGCGCCCCTTGAGGGCCTTCGGGGGCGGGCGTCTTCTGGTGCGGGGTGCTTCAAGTGCTGTGCGCGGTTCCCCGCGCCCCCTCAGGCGGGCTTCAGGACGAAGGACGTTTGTTCCTTCGGGAAGCCGGGGGCCTCTGCTTCCACCAGGTAGGTGCCGGGCTTGGCCGAGCCCGGCTTCGGGGTGGCGCACTCGGGGGCGCTGGGCTTGCGGTCCCACTTCACGGTGTAGGTGATGCCGCTGCCGGCCGGCACCCGGTACAGCAGGCTCGCCGCGTCCTTCGGGCAGTCGTCGGAGGACCAGAACGCGTCGTCGCCGTCGGCCCGCGTGATCGTCAGCACCGCGTGCTTGGGGCCGAGGTCGACCTTGCAGTCGCCGGCGGAGCTGTTGCGCGCGGTGAGTTCGAAGGCCGGGGTCTGGCCGGGCTCGTAGGTGTTGCGGACGCTGCGCAGGCTCAACTCGACCGCTCCGGCGGTGCAGTCGGGCAGCGAGGTGCCGCCGGACAGGGCGTCGCCCGCACCGACCCCGGCCGCCGCACCCGAGCCCGTGCCGCCCCCGGCGCCCGCGCCGCCGGCGGCACCGGAACCGCCGCCGGACTCCCCCGTACCGCCGTCCCCGGAGCCGGACCCCGAGCCCGAACCGCTCCCGCCGGACTCCTCGTCCCCCGACTCGTCGCGCCCGCCGGGCGCCTGGCTGATCGCGGGACCCGAACCCGACGGTCCCGGAGTGATCGAGGGCGCGGGATTCTTGCCGTCGGCCCCGTCGTCATGACCGCCTCCGCCACCCCCGCCGCCCATGGTCACGATCCAGGTGACGAGAAGCGCCAACAGGACGACGACGGACAGCAGTACGGCCCTCCGACGCCAGTAGATGGAGGAGGGAAGCGGCCCGACCGGATTGCGCAGAGATCCCACGGCGGAAACTGTACGAGAGATCGGTGCGCTTCCTTGCGCCACCCGCCGTTCGGGGCATCAACTTTTGCGGATCATCATTTCGCAGCCGTCCCTGACAGGCCGTCAGCCACCGCACCGTCACCCCTTGATCACTTCAGGTGACCGACGTCACCGGGTGGCGGTGCGCCCGTGCGGCCGTCCTTCCGTGGCAGGATCGACGGGTCATGACTGCGCCCACGAAGCCCCCGCACACCGGTCCCGCCGATCCCGACCCGGCCGCCGAGTCCGCCCCGGCCGGCTCACCGCTGCACGCCCCCGTCATCGACTGGTTCGACGAACACGCCCGCGATCTGCCGTGGCGGCGCCCCGAAGCCGGCGCCTGGGGGGTCATGGTCAGCGAGTTCATGCTCCAGCAGACGCCGGTCAGCCGCGTCCTGCCCGTCTACGAGCGGTGGCTCGCGCGCTGGCCGCGCCCCGCCGACCTCGCCGCGGAGGCCCCCGGGGAGGCCGTCCGCGCCTGGGGCCGGCTCGGCTACCCGCGCCGCGCGCTGCGCCTGCACGGCGCCGCCGCCGCCATAACGGAACGGCACGGCGGTGACGTACCGTCCGACCACGCGGCCCTGCTCGCCCTGCCCGGCATCGGCGAGTACACGGCCGCCGCCGTCGCCTCCTTCGCCTACGGCCGGCGCCACGCCGTGCTGGACACCAATGTGCGCCGGGTCTTCGCGCGGGCCGTCACCGGCGTGCAGTACCCGCCGAACGCCACCACCGCCGCCGAGCGCCGGCTCGCCCGCGCGCTGCTGCCCGAGGACGAGACCACCGCGGCGCGCTGGGCCGCCGCCTCCATGGAGCTGGGCGCGCTGGTCTGCACCGCGAAGAACGAGGCGTGCCACCGCTGCCCGATCGCCGCGCAGTGCGCGTGGCGGCTGGCGGGCAAGCCGGCCCACGACGGTCCGCCGCGCCGCGGCCAGACGTACGCGGGCACCGACCGGCAGGTACGCGGGCGGCTGCTCGCGGTGCTGCGGGAGGCCCACGGGCCGGTGCCGCAGGCGGCGCTCGACCGGGTGTGGCACGAGCCGGTGCAGCGGGCCCGCGCGCTGGACGGCCTGGTCGCCGACGGCCTGGTGGAGCCGCTGGCCGGCGGCCGCTACCGGCTGCCGCTGAGCTGACCCACGGCCGGGGCACAGCGGCCGGGGCCCGGCGGTCGGCGTCCGGCGGTCGGCGTCCGGGCGACCGCCGTACGCGCCTCCGTCCCCGTCCGACACGTCGACATAAGCGCCCACATACGTACCGATCAACCCTTTCCTTCATCTCGGGCTCACGTCTGTTACACAACCGACGGACAGCCGAGTGCCGGTCGCGGCCTTGCCCGCACAGCGCCGTGACAACGCTTCCCTACCTTCGTTCCCGTGCCCCACAGGCACGGCGGGACCACGGAACACACACGGGGAACGGGAGGCGGTCGGCCATGGCGCAGACGCAGACGCACGGCGAGGTGCTGGGGTTCGAGGAGTACGTCCGTACCCGGCAGGACGCGCTCCTGCGCAGCGCCCGCCGGCTGGTCCCGGACCCCGTCGACGCCCAGGACCTGCTCCAGACCGCGCTGGCACGGACGTACCGCCGCTGGGAGACGATCGAGGACAAGCGGCTCGCGGACGCCTATCTGCGCCGGGTGATGATCAACACGCGGACCGAGTGGTGGCGGGCGCGCAAGCTGGAGGAGGTGCCGACCGAGCAGCTCCCCGAGCCGGCCGTGGACGACGCCGCCGAGCAGCACGCCGACCGGGCGCTGCTGATGGACGTACTGAAGGTGCTCGCCCCCAAGCAGCGCAGTGTGGTCGTGCTGCGACACTGGGAGCAGATGTCCACGGAGGAGACGGCCGCCGCCCTCGGCATGTCGGCCGGCACGGTCAAGAGCACGCTGCACCGGGCGCTCGCCCGGCTCCGCGAGGAGCTGGTCGCCCGCGAGTCGGAGGCACGCGCGCTGGAGCACGAGGAGCGGGAGCGGTGCGCGGCCTGAGCGGGTTCCTGAACGTCAGGGCGGCGGTGCCGGCGGTGGCCGGGGCCGTCGTCGCCGCCGTGCTGCTCGCCGGCTGCGCGGCGGGCGGGACCGGCACCCGTGACGAGGGGCCGGCCAGGTCGGACGCGGCGGCCGGCCGGACCGCCTCGCCCTCCCCCTCGCCGTCGGCCGTCACCTCCCCGGCCAGGGCACCCGGCCGGGTGGACGCGGTCCGCCTGATCAAGAGCGACCCGCAGGTCTCGGCGGAGGTCAAGCGCGAGCTGAAGCCGTGCGTCGCCGACGAGTACCCGATCGACGTCAGTTACGGCGAGCTGACCGGGGGCCCCGCCGAGGACCTCCTCGTCAACGTCCTGACCTGCGGCGACGCGGTGGGCGTGGGGGTGTACGTGTACCGGGAGGAGGACGGCCGCTACCGGCACGTCTTCCAGGCGGAGGAGCCGCCGGTGTACGCGGAGATCGACCGCGGCGACCTCGTGGTGACCAAGCAGGTGTACGAGAAGGACGACCCGGTGTCGAACCCGTCCGTCGAGAACGTGATCACGTACCGCTGGTCCGCGGGCCGGTTCGCCGAGAAGTACCGCACGCACAACGACTACAGCAACGTGGCGGGGACCGGTGCCTCGCCGGTCCCGGACAGTTGAGCCGGCCCGTCCGCCCGTGATCCCCGAGCGAACCGTTCGGCCCGTCCGGACCGATGAAGCGGTGCCCGGCGCACGGCGCGCGCCGACCACCTTCGACGACTGAGAGCAGCCGGATGACAGAGCAGACCCACGTCCTCTTCGTCGAGGACGACGACGTCATCCGCGAGGCCACCCAGCTCACCCTGGAGCGGGACGGCTTCGCGGTCACCGCCATGCCCGACGGCCTGTCGGGCCTGGAGGCGTTCCGGGCGAGACGGCCCGACATCGCCCTGCTGGACGTCATGGTCCCCGGCCTCGACGGCGTCAGCCTGTGCCGCCGCATCCGGGACGAGTCGACCGTGCCGGTGATCATGCTGTCGGCGCGGGCCGACTCCATCGACGTGGTGCTCGGCCTGGAGGCGGGCGCCGACGACTACGTGACCAAGCCGTTCGACGCGGCGGTCCTGGTGGCCCGTATCCGCGCGGTGCTGCGCCGCTTCGGCCACGCGGGCGGCGGCCGTCACGACGACCGGGTTGCCGCGGCCTCCGGCGGGACGCTCACCTTCGGCGCGCTGGAGATCGACACCGAGGGGATGGAGGTGCGCCGGGCGGGCGAGCCGGTGGCGCTGACGCCGACCGAGATGCGGCTGCTGCTGGAGTTCTCCACCGCGCCGGGCACGGTCCTCTCCCGCGACCGGCTGCTGGAACGCGTCTGGGACTACGGCTGGGGCGGGGACACCCGGGTCGTCGACGTCCATGTGCAGCGGCTGCGGACGAAGATCGGCCAGGACCGCATCGAGACGGTCCGCGGCTTCGGTTACAAGCTGAAGGCCTGAGCGGGTATGCGGGGCTTCCTCCGGCGGCTGACCACCGCCGTCGTACGGCACACACGCATCCGCACCGGTCTGCGGTGGAAGCTGAGCGCGGCGATCGCGCTGGTCGGCGCGCTGGTCGCGGTGGTGCTGAGCCTGGTCGTGCACAACGCGGCCCGGGTGTCGATGCTGGACAACGCGCGTGACCTCGCGGACGAACGCATCCTGGTCGCCCAGCGCAACTACGAGCTGTCGGGGCGGCTGAACTTCCCCAACGCCCAGATCGACGACGCGGCGCTCCCCGCCGAGCTGCGCGAGCGGGTCGAGCGGGGCCGCCGGGCGACGTACGTCTCCGACCGGCCGGGCGGCGCCACCGACATCTGGGCCGCCGTGCCGCTCAAGGACGGGCATGTGATGTCGCTGCACACCGGATTCACCGACCGCAGCTCCGACATCCTCCAGGATCTCGACCAGGCCCTGGTCATCGGCTCGATCGCGGTCGTGCTCGGCGGCAGCGCGCTCGGGGTGCTGATCGGCGGGCAGCTCTCGCGGCGGCTGCGCAAGGCCGCCGCCGCCGCCAACCAGGTCGCCGCCGGCGCGACCGACGTCCGGGTGCGGGACGCCATCGGCGGGGTGGTGCGGGACGAGACCGACGACCTCGCGCGGGCCGTGGACGCGATGACGGAGACCCTGCAGCAGCGGCTGGAGGCGGAGCGCCGGGTCACCGCCGACATCGCGCACGAGCTGCGCACCCCGGTGACGGGCCTGCTGACCGCGGCCGAGCTGCTGCCGCCGGGCCGGCCGACCGAGCTGGTGCTGGACCGGGCGAAGGCGATGCGCACCCTGGTCGAGGACGTGCTGGAGGTGGCCCGGCTGGACAGCGCCTCGGAGCGGGCCGAGCTGCAGGACCTCATGCTGGGCCAGTTCGTGACCCGCCGGGTGGCGGCCAGGGGCGGGGACGTCCAGGTGCGGGTGCTGCACGAGTCGGCGGTCACCACGGACCCGCGCCGCCTGGAGCGGGTGCTGTTCAACCTGCTCACCAACGCCGCCCGGCACGGCCGGCCACCCGTCGAGGTCACCGTCGAGGGACGGGTGGTGCGGGTCCGCGACCACGGGCCCGGGTTCCCGGCGGGGCTGCTCGCCGAGGGGCCGAGCCGCTTCCGCACCGGCAGCGCGGACCGGGCGGGCCGGGGTCACGGGCTGGGGCTGACCATCGCGGCCGGCCAGGCACGGGTCCTGGGTGCCCGGCTGACCTTCCGCAACGTGCGGTCGCCGGGCGCCCCCGAGGACGCGCCGGCCGAGGGCGCCGTCGCCGTGCTGTGGCTGCCGGAGCACGCCCCGACCAACACCGGCAGCTATCCGATGCTGCCGGAGGGGACCGGGGGCGGGTCGACGGGCGGGTCCACGCGTGGGTCCACCGGCGGGTCGACGCGTGGGTCGGGGGCAGGCGGGAAGCGGGGCTGAGGCTCCGGTCATGCCCTGAGCGCCGGTCATGCCTTGGGACGCTGGACCCGCCGTGGGACGCTGGCACATGCCGTGAGGTTCCGGTCATGTCCTGCGGCGCCGGTCATGCCCTGGGGCACTGGACATGCCGTGAGGTGCCGGTCATGTCCCGGTTTCCCGGGTGGCCGGAAGCCGGAAGCCGGAAGCCCCTGGGCAGGTGCCCAGGGGCTTCTTGGTTGCGCGGAGTCCCCGGGGACCGGCGAGCTTCCCGCGCGCGGGTCGGGAGCCCAGGGCCGGGCCCCGAGACCGCCCGGGTCAGGAGCCCGGGGCCGGACGCCGGGGCCCGGGGCCGGAGCCCGGGTCGGGAATCCGGGGCCGGGACCCGCGTCAGACCGCCTCGGCCGCCGGCGCCTTCACCGCCGTGCCCTCGTCGGGTCCGTCCGCCGCGTCCGCCGGCTTCGGGCCCGTCCCCTTGAGCGGGACCTCCTTGACGAACACCGCCGCCACCAGGGCCAGCACCGCGACCCCGGCGCCGAGCAGGAACGCCCCGTGAGTGCCGGCCGAGACCGCGTGCTGGTACGCCTCCCGGGCCGCCGCCGGCAGCTTGGCGAGGCTCGCCGCGTCGAGCTGTGCGGACTGCTCGGTCACCTTGGAACCCAGCGCGCCGGCCCGCTCGGCCATCACGTCCTGGACGCGGTGGTTGAACAGGGCACCCATGATCGCCACCCCGAAGGAGGAGCCGAGCGTACGGAACAGGGTGGTGGACGAGGAGGCCACGCCCATGTCCTTCATCTCCACGCTGTTCTGCGCGACCAGCATGGTGATCTGCATCAGGCAGCCCATGCCGAGGCCGACCACGGCCATGTACAGCCCCGAGGTGAGCCGCGAGGTGTCGGTGTCCATCAGCGACAGCAGATAGAGACCGACCGTCATCAGCGCGCCGCCGGCGATGGGGAAGATCTTGTACCGGCCGGTGTTGGTGGTCACCCGGCCCGCCACCATCGACGTCACCAGCATGGCGCCCAGCATCGGCAGGAGCAGCAGCCCGGAGTTGGTCGCGGACGCGCCCTGCACCGACTGCTGGTACAGCGGCAGGAAGAGCGTCGCGCCGAACATCACGAAGCCGGTGATGAAACCGATCAGGGACATCAGCGTGAAGTTGCGGCTGCGGAAGATGTGCAGCGGCACGACCGGCTCGGCGGCCCTGGTCTGCCAGAACACGAAGCCGACCAGTGCGGCGACCCCGATGCCGATCAGCTCCATGATCCGCGCGGAGGTCCAGGCGTACTCCGTGCCGCCCCAGGTGGTGACGAGGACGATCGCGGTGATGCCGATGGTCAGCAGCGCGGCCCCGAGATAGTCGATGCTCGCCTGCGCCCGCTTCCTGGGCAGGTGCAGTACGACGCTGATCAGGGCCAGCGCGACGACGCCGAGCGGCAGGTTGATGTAGAAGGACCAGCGCCAGCCCCAGTGATCGGTGATGGTGCCGCCGACCAGCGGCCCGCCTATCATCGCGAGCGCCATCACGGCGGCCATCATGCCCTGGTACTTGCCGCGCTCGCGCGGCGGTATCAGATCGCCGATGATCGCCATGACGCCGACCATCAGACCGCCGGCGCCCAGGCCCTGGACGGCGCGGAAGGCGATGAGCTGGCCCATGTCCTGGGCCATGCCGCTGAGCGCCGAACCGATCAGGAAGAGCACGATCGACGTCATGAACGTGCCCTTGCGGCCGTACATGTCGCCGAGCTTGCCCCACAGCGGGGTGGCGGCGGCGGTGGCGAGGGTGTACGCGGTGACCACCCAGGAAAGGTGCTCCAGCCCGCCCAGCTCACCGACGATCGTCGGCATCGCGGTGCCGATGATCATGTTGTCCAGCATCGCGAGCATCATCGCGATCATGAGCGCCAGCAGGACGACCCGCACGCTCCTCGGTTGTTTCTCGCCGGTCGTCCCGGCCGTCGCTGTCTCCGCCATCGCTCCGTCTCCCCCAGGCATCCGGGACTTACTTGCCGCCCGGCTAGTGACTACACTCGGAAGGTAGCCGCGTAACTAGCCGGGCGTCAAGTAAGTTTCTCGGAACGTGCGCGGAACGGAGGTGACGTAGGAGGATGGGCGACACGATGGACGGCACCAAGCAGCACCGACGCCGCGGGGACACCCGCCAGCGCATCCAGGACGTGGCCCTCGAACTCTTCGCCGAGCAGGGTTACGAGAAGACCTCCCTGCGCGAGATCGCCGAGCGCCTGGAGGTCACGAAGGCGGCCCTCTACTACCACTTCAAGACCAAGGAAGAGATCCTGGTCAGCCTCTTCGAGGACCTCACGCAGCCCATGGGGGAGCTGATCGAGTGGGGGCTGGAACAGCCCCGGTCCCTGGAGACGAAGCAGGAGATAGTGCGCCGGTACAGCGCGGCCCTGTCGGGCGCCGCCCCGCTGTTCCGCTTCATGCAGGAGAACCAGGCGACGGTACGGGAGCTGCGCATCGGCGAGATGCTCAAGAACCGCACGCTGAGCCTGAAGGACATCCTGGTCGACCCCGAGGCGGAGATGACCGACCAGGTGCGCTGCGTCAGCGCGCTCTTCACGCTGCACGCCGGGATGATCGTCCTCCAGGACCTCGAAGGCGACCCCGAGACCAAGCGCAAGGCCATTCTCGAGGTCGCCATCGATCTGATCACCCAGGCCCATCAGGGCGGCTGAGGCTCTTGTCGGGGCACGCCCGTCAGACGGACACGCCCTGCGCCCGCAGGAAGGCGACCGGGTCGACGGCCGAGCCGTAGTTCGGGGTCGTACGGATCTCGAAGTGCAGGTGCGGGCCGCTGGAGTTGCCGGTGGAACCGGACAGGGCGATGTGCTGGCCGGTCTTGACGACCTGGCCGATCTTCACGTCGATCCGCGACAGGTGGGCGTACTGGGAGTACGTGCCGTTGCCGTGCTTGATGACGATGGCGTTGCCGTAGGCGGGGCCGTCGCCGGCGCCGTTGCCGCCGGCCTTGACGACGGTGCCGCCGTGGGCGGCCAGCACGTCGGTGCCGGTCGGGACGGCGAAGTCCTGGCCGCTGTGCTTGTGCGACCACATGCCGCCGGCCTGGTTGAACTTGGCGCTCAGGGTGTACTTCTTCACCGGGTCGACCCAGGAGGCGGCCTTCTTGGCGGCGGCCTGCTTCGCCTCGGTCTTCTTGGCGGTGGCGGTCTGCGCGGCCTTGGCCTGAGCCTCGGCCTGCGCGTGGACGGCGCCGGCGGTCGTGGAGGCCGCCGTGGTGTCGGCGGCGGCCGCGACCCCGGCTCCCAGCGCGACCGAGGCTCCCAGGCCGGCGGCCAGGACTGCGGCGCGGGTGCGGAGGGCGGTCGTACGGGAAGAACGGGACGTGACACGCGGGGACATACGAACCTCATGGGGACGGGATCAAGGGAACGCCCTCCGGGAGACGGACGCTCACCGGGCGGGCTCCACCTTGGTAACCCACCCGGCCGTACCCGCACAAAGGTGTGACCTACGACCTTATCTAGTAATTGACCCTGAAACTTCCCTTCAACCGACAGAAGTCTCATTCAGGACAAAGCAGGTCAGAGCCCCGCGTACACCCAATCCCCGTGCGGGGACGTGCCCGTTTTGCCGGCTCTCGTCCGGTCTCCTATTCCCTGTAGTACCCCTCGGATCGCCTGTGCGGCATGTCACCACGGGGCTCGGCGCGGAGACTCCCGAATGTGACGGGGGCTACTCGGGCGTGGGCTCTCGGCGGCGCACGGGGGTGGCTGGACGTGGAACCGACGGCGCCGGGCGCCACGTTCGCGTCGAGCCCGGCCGGGCCGCTGGTGAGGGGGCTGTTCGTACGGGACGGGCCGGGGGCGGAGCTGGTCGACCGCCCCGTGTGCCTGTCGGCCCTGGTGTCCTTCCGGGGCGGGATACGGACCCTGGGCGAGCTGCGGAGCCTGGTCGAGGAACTGGTGCGGCGGGCCGCCCGGGAGGCGGGAGGCATCCGGCCGGCCGAGGCGGAGCCGGGCGCCGTCGTCGTCGCCCTGGCCCGCAGCCTCCGCTCCCTGGGCGACCTGCACCTGGACGATGTCCAGGCCGCCCGGCCGGGGCCACAGGAGCCGGCCGCGGCCCTGCGCACCGGGCCGGCGACGCGCGGGAGGCACGGTTCCCCAGCACGGAGGCCGAGGCGCTGTACACCTGCTGGACAGCGCCTGCCTGCACGTCCCGGACTTCTTCACCCGGCGTTCGTCCTTCGTCGCCCGCGCCTTCTTCGAGCAGCAGCGTCAGTTCGACGAGCTGATCAGGCGCACCGACCTCCTGGCCGCCCGCCCGGCCTCCCGCGCGGCCGAGGACGCGGCGTTCGAGCAGCGCTACGCCGATTACCTGGAGGCGAAGCACGGCCGGCTGACCGTCCACGGCATCGACCTGCACCACGGCGGCGACCGGCCCCTCGGCACCGCCTGTCCCGGCCTGGCCGGGACCCACCGCGGTGAACACGCGTCGCCGTCCGCGTCCGGCCTCCCCGGCGGCACTCCGGCGCCGCCCGCGCCCCGCGGCCCGTCGACCGTGCCCTGGCCGGGCACGACCGGGTCCCGCTGCGCGGGGACGCCGGTTCCGGGAAGACCACGCTCGTCCAGTGGCGCTCCGGTCACCACCGCCCGTCAGGAACGGCTGACCGGTGCGCTCGCCCCTCTGATCCCCTCTGCTGGGCCCGGAGGCGGTCCAGCACGGACAGGCGGCCGGCGCGGTGGTCCACACGGCCGGTCTGCTGGGCGGGGACGCGGCGCTTGCGTTCCGCACGCGTTTCCGCCGTCTCCGCAGCCCCGGGGTCCGCAGTCAGCTCGGGGCCACTGGAGCGACTTCGACACGGAGAGCTACGCGGAAGAGATCGCCCGCCCCTTGCTGGACACCCCCGAGACCACCCTCGTGGTCCGGTCCCCGGAGGAACTGGCCGCCCTGGGCAGGCTGGGCGGGCATCCGCGGGTCGGCCTCGACGGAGACTTCGCTCCCGAACGGACCCTGGCGGCCCTGGGCGGGGACCGGTTGGAGAGCCTGTCCCCGCGCCGGAACCCTCTCCGCGACCTGTCCCCGCTCGCCGGGTGCCGGAACCCTGTGCTCCGTGTTCCTCGACGACTGCCCAGGGCGTCCGGTCCCTGGAGCCGCTGACCGGCCTGCCCTGGAGAAGCTGGGCCTGCTGGGGTTCCGACCTCCCGGGCATGACCGATCCGGCCCTGGACGCGTTCACCGGCCTGACCTCGCTCAGCATGCGTGGTGCCACACCGTGGCCGGGAGCGGACGCGTTGCCGCGGCAGGGCACCGCTGGAGTGCCTCTTTCACGCCGCGGCACGCGCCGGGACTGCGCGCGCTCACCGGTTCCCCCGCGCTGTTACCAGCCCGGCCCGGACCTCGACGAACCGCCCGCACCGGACGACTGGCGGGCCCTCGCCGGCCTGGAACCACTCCGGTCCTGAGCTGAACGCCGCCGAGCCGCACAGCCGCGGCGGACGAGGTCGGCCTGGCCCCGCCGGCGGCCCGTGCCCGGTTGCGACAGGTCACCACCCCGCCCGGCTGCCGTGTCCCCCCTGCCGGCGCGCTGCCCCCGGCCGTCGAGCTGAACCCCCACACACCCCGCTCCCCGAGGAGTGACCGTGCCGGGACAGCGGAAGGGGCCGGTACTCGACTGAGTACCGGCCCCTTCCGTCGAGGCTTACGCCTCCTTGCTCAGGTTCGGACCGGCGCCGCCGGCCGCCTGCTCGATCGGCGGGGCGTCGGGCAGGGCCGCCTTCTCCTCGCCGCGGAAGGTGAAGGTCTGGGTCTCGCCCTCGCCCTCGGTGTCCACGACCACGATGTGACCGGGGCGCAGCTCGCCGAAGAGGATCTTCTCCGACAGCGTGTCCTCGATCTCGCGCTGGATCGTGCGACGCAGCGGACGCGCGCCCAGCACCGGGTCGTAGCCCTTCCTGGACAGCAGCTCCTTGGCGGACTGGGAGAGCTCGATGCCCATGTCCCGGTCCTTGAGGCGCTCGTCCACCTTGCCGATCATCAGGTCGACGATCGCGAGGATGTCCTCCTGGGTCAGCTGCGGGAAGACCACCACGTCGTCGACGCGGTTGAGGAACTCGGGCCGGAAGTGCTGCTTCAGCTCGTCCGAGACCTTGTTCTTCATGCGCTCGTAGTTGGTCTTCGTGTCGCCCGCGGCGGCGAAGCCGAGGTTGAAGCCCTTGGAGATGTCCCGGGTGCCGAGGTTGGTCGTCATGATGATGACCGTGTTCTTGAAGTCCACGACCCGGCCCTGGGAGTCGGTCAGGCGACCGTCCTCCAGGATCTGCAGCAGCGAGTTGAAGATGTCCGGGTGGGCCTTCTCGACCTCGTCGAAGAGGACGACGGAGAACGGCTTGCGGCGCACCTTCTCGGTGAGCTGGCCGCCCTCTTCGTAGCCCACGTAACCGGGGGGCGAACCGAAGAGCCGCGACACCGTGTGCTTCTCGCTGAACTCCGACATGTCGAGGGAGATCAGCGCGTCCTCGTCACCGAAGAGGAACTCGGCGAGCGCCTTGGACAGCTCGGTCTTACCGACACCGGAGGGGCCCGCGAAGATGAACGAGCCACCGGGGCGCTTCGGGTCCTTCAGACCGGCCCGGGTGCGGCGGATCGCCTTCGAGAGCGCCTTGACGGCGTCCTTCTGGCCGATGACCCGCTTGTGCAGCTCGTCCTCCATGCGCAGGAGCCGCGAGGACTCCTCCTCGGTGAGCTTAAAGACCGGGATGCCGGTGGCGGTCGCGAGGACCTCGGCGATCAGCTCGCCGTCGACCTCGGCGACGACGTCCATGTCGCCGGCCTTCCACTCCTTCTCCCGCTTGGCCTTCGCGGCGAGGAGCTGCTTCTCCTTGTCGCGGAGGGAGGCGGCCTTCTCGAAGTCCTGCGAGTCGATCGCGGACTCCTTGTCCCGGCGGACACCGGCGATCTTCTCGTCGAACTCGCGGAGGTCCGGCGGCGCGGTCATCCGGCGGATGCGCATCCGGGAACCGGCCTCGTCGATCAGGTCGATCGCCTTGTCCGGCAGGAAGCGGTCCGAGATGTACCGGTCGGCCAGGGTGGCAGCCTGGACCAGGGCCTCGTCCGTGATCGAGACACGGTGGTGGGCCTCGTAGCGGTCACGGAGACCCTTGAGGATCTCGATGGTGTGCGGGAGCGAGGGCTCGGCGACCTGGATGGGCTGGAAGCGGCGCTCCAGGGCCGCGTCCTTCTCCAGGTGCTTGCGGTACTCGTCCAGCGTGGTGGCGCCGATGGTCTGCAGCTCGCCGCGGGCCAGCATCGGCTTCAGGATCGAAGCGGCGTCGATGGCGCCCTCGGCGGCACCCGCACCGACCAGCGTGTGCAGCTCGTCGATGAACAGGATGATGTCGCCGCGGGTGCGGATCTCCTTGAGCACCTTCTTCAGGCGCTCCTCGAAGTCACCGCGGTAGCGGGAGCCGGCGACCAGCGCGCCGAGGTCCAGGGTGTAGAGGTGCTTGTCCTTGAGGGTCTCGGGCACCTCGCCCTTGACGATGGCCTGGGCGAGGCCCTCGACGACGGCGGTCTTGCCGACGCCGGGCTCACCGATCAGGACCGGGTTGTTCTTGGTACGGCGGGACAGCACCTGCATGACCCGCTCGATCTCCTTCTCGCGCCCGATGACCGGGTCGAGCTTGGACTCACGGGCGGCCTGGGTGAGGTTCCGGCCGAACTGGTCGAGGACCAGGGACGTCGAGGGGGTGCCCTCGGCAGGGCCGCCGGCGGTGGCGGTCTCCTTGCCCTGGTAACCGGAGAGCAGCTGGATCACCTGCTGCCGCACCCGGTTGAGGTCTGCGCCCAGCTTGACCAGGACCTGGGCGGCGACGCCCTCGCCCTCACGGATCAGGCCGAGCAGGATGTGCTCCGTGCCGATGTAGTTGTGACCCAGCTGAAGGGCCTCGCGGAGCGACAGCTCCAGGACCTTCTTGGCACGGGGGGTGAAGGGGATGTGACCCGACGGGGCCTGCTGGCCCTGGCCGATGATCTCCTCCACCTGCTGGCGGACCGCCTCGAGCGAAATCCCGAGGCTCTCAAGGGCCTTGGCGGCGACACCCTCACCCTCGTGGATCAGGCCCAGGAGGATGTGCTCGGTGCCGATGTAGTTGTGGTTGAGCATCCGGGCTTCTTCCTGAGCCAGGACGACAACCCGCCGCGCGCGGTCGGTGAACCTCTCGAACATCGTTAATCGCTCCTCAGAGCGGTCAGGCAGTAAGGGGAACTTCCCCTCCCTGTCCTTCCGCAGCTTAGTCCCGCAAGCGGGGACCGCTCATTCCAACTGCCGACACCGTCGATGGCCTCCTGACCCGCAACGCCGACATCTGCCTCAACCCGATGGTGCGAGACGATGTTCCCGCAGGCCAGGCACTTACCCCAGTCGCCAGTACGCCGATGGCGAACGTGAGACCGCCTTTTCTGCGTGTCGCCCCCTCCCACTAGGGATGTCTTACCCGCCCGGACGGACAGTCCATGCCGCGCGGCCCCTTTCCCTCCGCTACGGGCGAACAACCTTGTGCCCCGCCGCACCCCCGCACGCCCCCGCATCCGGCACCCTGCGCACCCGCCGTGCCACTCAGCGTAACTCCCGGCCCGGCCCGGCGGTTGCTCCGGACATGGCGGGGGTCCGGAGGACGCGGTGGTGGTACGAGGACCGGCTGGGCTGGGAGACGGCGCCGGGCATTCCGGTACGGCTGCGGACCGGGGTCCGCTTCGACGTCCTGGACGTCCCGGCGGAGGCAGGACGCGCGGCCCTGCGGCGGCTCGACGCGGGCGCCGGGACCGGTGGCCCGGTGGCGCTGCGGGGTGACCGGATGCTGCTGCTCGTGGCCGCGGGCAGCGCGGAGGAGCTGCCGGGGCTGCTGGAGTGGCTGGAGTGGGGGTCACTGCCGCTGGATCTGTCGGCGATCGGCGCGGGCGGCCTCGTGGAGGCGCCGCTGCCGTACGGGCTCGGCCCGGAGGGCGAGGCGTCCGGCGAGCGGGAGCCGCCGGGGGCCGCGGCCGGAGGGGTGCGGGGCGATCAGCAGGGGGCCGCCGTGTGGCTGCGGCCCCCCGAGCCGGGACGCGAGGTCGAGGACTCGCTGCCGGCGCTGTCGGCCGTCGCGGCCCCGGGGGGCGCCGGGAGCACCCCCGGTCGCGCACCCGATCTCGCGCGACTGGTCGACACGGTGGCGACGCACTGCCATCGCCTCCGGCTGCGGGGCGCGGCCGTGCCGCGCTCGCAGCGGTGACCGTGAGCGCGCCGCCCGTCGGGTCGCGGAGGGTCCGGTGCGGGGCCGGGCGGCGGACCCGGGGGTCAGCCGTTGGCCTTCTCGTAGGCCTCGCGGATGGTGGCCGGAACGCGGCCGCGGTCGTTGACCTCGTAGCCGTTCTCCTTGGCCCAGGCGCGGATGGCCGCGGTGTCCTGGTTGCCGCCGGACGCCGCGCGGGCCTTTCCGCGTCCGCCGGAAGCACGGCCACCGGTGCGCCGGCCGCCCTTCACGTAAGGCTCGAGAAGGCCACGGAGCTTGTCCGCATTGGCGGTGGTGAGATCGATCTCGTACGTCTTGCCGTCCAGCGCGAACGTCACGGTCTCGTCCGCCTCGCCGCCGTCGAGGTCATCGACAAGAAGGACCTGAACCTTCTGTGCCACCGGATTTCCTTTCATCGATAACGTGAGGGTCGGGGTCCGCCGGCGTCCCCGCCGTATCGCCGCCCCTTGTTATATGCAGTACTGCAGTACGTCGGAAAGCAAACCGCTTTTGCCGGAAAAACACAAACCCCCGGGGGAGGCCGGTAGCCCCGCCCCGGACCGGAAGATGCGCGTTTCGGACAAAGGGGCACCCGCGCGGGGGGGTGCGGGTGGAATAAACCCGGCGGAAGGAGCGCGGATTCGCGGGGGGCGGCCGGGGCCGGTTCAGGTCCGGCGGGCGGTGACGATCACAGATGCAGAAGCATCCGGCTGTTGCCCAAGGTGTTCGGTTTCACTCGTTCGAGCCCGAGGAACTCCGCGACGCCCTCGTCATAGGAACGGAGCAGCTCGGCGTAGACATCGGTGTCGACCGGCGTCTCGCCGATCTCCACGAAGCCGTGCTTGCCGAAGAAGTCGACTTCGAAGGTCAGACAGAAAACCCGGCGGACGCCCAGCCAGCGCGCGGTCTCCAGCAACTTCTCCAGCAACTGATGGCCGACACCGGCGCCCTTCAGGCCCGGCTTCACCGCGAGAGTCCGCACTTCCGCGAGGTCTTCCCACATCACGTGCAGGGCTCCGCAGCCGACGACCTCGGCGTTGTCGTCGCGCTCCGCGACCCAGAACTCCTGGATGTCCTCGTAAAGCGTGACCGTCGCTTTGTCGAGCAGGATGCGGCCGCGCACGTACGCGTCGAGGAGTCTGCGGACGGAGGGGACATCGCTGGTACGGGCCCGGCGTACGGTGATGGCTTTCGCGGTGACTTCGGGGCTCACTGCTGACATGAGCGGACGCTATCGCTCATCGGCCGGGGACGCGGAGCCGGGGTTCTGGGGCTCGGTCGTTTCGGGGCCCCGGACGATGCGGATGGCGTCTCCGAGGGCCTGCCGTTGTTCCTCGCTCATCATGCCGAAGAAGGCGATGAGGGCGGCGGTGGGGTTGTCGCTCTGGGACCACGCGTCGTTCATGAGGGCGGCGGCGTAGGCGGCGCGGGTGGAGACCGCCTCATATCGATAGGCGCGGCCTTCGGCCTCGCGGCGGACCCAGCCCTTCTGATGGAGATTGTCCAGAACGGTCATCACCGTGGTGTAGGCGATCGACCGTTCCCGCTGGAGATCTTCCAGGACTTCCCGAACGGTCACCGGGCGGTTCCACTTCCACACCCGCGTCATGACCGCGTCTTCGAGTTCTCCCAATGGGCGAGGCACATTCAGCACACTAGTGGGAGATTTCACCCATGGCGTGCTGGACGTGCGGTTCGCCGGCGGACGGGGGCCGGAACGTGGGGCGGGGTCCGGCCGCTCAGGAGTCGGCGCGCCGGTCCGCCTCCACCCGGGCGAGGGCGGCGTCCACGGCCGCGTCCTCCTTGGCCTTGTTGGCACCGCCCTGGGTCTTCACGATCACCCGGATCACGGCGATGAAGAGCACGGCCATGACGACCGGGGGCAGGAGCGCGGAGACGTAGTCCATGACCCCCAGAGTAGCCACCGGCCCCGCTCAGCCCACCGCGAGGTGCTGTCCGGGTGCGCCGGGGGGCGGGGCCGGCCGCGGGGCGGGCTCCGGGGCGGGCTTGCGCCGGGGGAAGACCTCGCCGGGGGTGGGCACGGGGCGCTTGGGGGTGGCCGGGGCGGGCCGGGGGGCCGGGGCGGGCTTCCCGCCGGGCCGGTCCGCGGCCTCGGGCGGGGCCGGCAGGACGCGCAGGCGGGTGCGGCTCCGGGCGGCGGGGACCGTGGCCGCCGTGAGGGCCCGGCAGCGCTCCCGGAGGACGGCGGCGGCGGGGGTGCCGCGCAGGGCCCCGAGCGCGGCGAGGTCGTCGCCGGTGGGCCGGTGCCCGGCGTCCAGCGCCTCGCCCAGGAGCCTCAGATAGCCCGTGGCGGTGCCGGGGAGGGCGGCGCGGTACCGGGCGAGGTCGGCCAGGAGGAAGGCGCGCTGCCGGGCGCTCTCCCGTGCCGCCTCGTCGAGCGACTCGGCCAGGCGGAGGCAGTCCCGGACGTCCTCGGCCGGGGCGGGACGGGGGGTGAGGGCGAGGGCGAGGGCGCGGCGGAGCACACACAGCTCCTCCACACCGAACGCCAGGCCGCCGCGGATTCCGTAGGGCGTGGGCATGCGGCGACGATACGCGCTAATCAGACAAACCCGGCAGAGCTTGTCAGGTGTGGCGTACCGGTCCCACTCGGATGCGCGCGGCGGCCGGGCTGTCGTACGGGGTGGCGGTCAGAGGCGGGACACGTTCCGTTCGTAGACCAGGCGGAGGCCGATCAGGGTCAGCCAGGGTTCGTGTTCGTCGATGGCCGAGGACTCGCCGAGGACCATGGGGGCGAGTCCGCCGGTCGCGATGACCGTCACGTCGTCCGGGTCGTCGGCCAGCTCGCGGGCCATGCGGCCGACCACGCCGTCGACCTGGCCGGCGAAGCCGTACACGATGCCCGCCTGCATGGCCTCGACCGTGTTCTTGCCGATCACGCTCCGCGGGCGGGCCAGCTCGATCTTGCGCAGCTGGGCGCCCTTGACGCCGAGCGCCTCGACCGAGATCTCGATGCCGGGGGCGATGACCCCGCCGACGTACTCCCCGCGCGCGCTGACCGCGTCGAACGTCGTCGCCGTGCCGAAGTCGACGACGACCGCCGGGCCGCCGTACAGCTCGACCGCGGCGACCGCGTTGATGATGCGGTCGGCGCCGACCTCCTTGGGGTTGTCCATGAGGATCGGCACGCCGGTCTTCACGCCCGGTTCGACCAGCACGGCCGGGACGTCGCCGTAGTAGCGGCGGGTGACCTCGCGCAGTTCGTGGAGGACGGAGGGAACGGTCGCGCAGATGGCGATGCCGTCGATGCCGTCGCCCAGTTCGTCGCCGAGCAGCGGGTGCGTGCCCATCAGGCCCTGGAGGAGGACCGCCAGCTCGTCGGCGGTGCGGCGGGCGTCGGTGGAGATGCGCCAGTGTTCGACGATCTCGTCGCCGTCGAAGAGGCCGAGGACGGTGTGGGTGTTGCCTACGTCGATCGTCAGCAGCATGCGTCCGCTCCCCTACTCCGCCGCTCGCAGGTCCAGGCCGATGTCGAGGATCGGGGAGGAATGGGTGAGGGCCCCTACGGCGAGGTAGTCGACGCCGGTCGCGGCGTACGCCTTGGCGTTGCCCAGGGTGAGCCGGCCGGAGGCCTCCAGGGCGGCGCGGCCGGCGGTGAGGGCGACGGCCTCCTCGCACTCGCCGGGGGTGAAGTTGTCCAGCAGGATCAGGTCGGCACCCGCGTCCAGGACCTCGCGGAGCTGGTGCAGGGTGTCCACCTCGACCTCGATGGGCAGCTCGGGGAAGCGCTCGCGGACCGCCTGGAACGCCTCGGCGACCCCGCCGGCGGCGACCACGTGGTTGTCCTTGACCAGGGCCGCGTCGGAGAGGGACATGCGGTGGTTGACGCCGCCGCCGCAGCGCACGGCGTACTTCTCCAGGCTGCGCAGGCCGGGGGTGGTCTTGCGGGTGTCGCGGACCTTGGTCCGCGTGCCGTCCAGGGCGTCCGCCCACGCGCGCGTGGCCGTCGCGATGCCGGAGAGGCGGCAGAGGATGTTCAGCGCGCTGCGCTCGGCGGTGAGCAGGTCGCGGGTGCGGGAGGTGACGGAGAGGAGCTTCTGGCCGGGTTCGACCCGGTCGCCGTCCTCCACGTGCCGTTCGACCTCGAACTCGTCGGCGCAGACGACGGAGAGGACCGCCTCGGCGACCCGCAGGCCCGCCGCGACGCCCGCCTCGCGGGCCGTGAAGTCGCCGGTGGCCACCGCGTCCTCGGGGATCGTGGCGACCGTCGTCACGTCGACGCCGTGGGCCAGGTCCTCCTGGATGGCGACGTTGGCGATGTCCTCGACCTCGACCGGGTCGAGACCGGCGTCGGTCAGCAGCTGGGCGAGCGCGGGGTCGAGCCCGCACTCCAGGTACTCCTCGTCTTCGGGGTGACCGGCTCCGCAGGCGCAGCCGTCGCCGCAGCCTCCGGCGGAGGCGAGGGGGAGGTCGGGATGTGTCACTGGGTCACTGCTCCTGGGGCTGGGCTGAGGTAGGGGGAAAGTCTGCTGCCTCGGTGGTGCGCACCGCGAGGGTACGGTCCGGGTTCAGCGTGACGACGATGTGCCGCCGCCACGCGCCGTCGTCGCGGTCGGGGCGGTCCTCGCGCCAGTGGCAGCCCCGGGTCTCCTCGCGCAGCGCGGCGGCGGCGAGCAGGACGCGGGCCACGCACAGGAGGTTGGTGGCCTCCCAGGTGTCGACGCCGGGCTCGGCGGTCTTGCCGTGTTCGTGGAGGGTCTCGCGGGCCTCGTCGTGGAGGGCCTGGAGGCGGTCGCCCGCGCGACGCAGGGAGTCGGCGGAGCGCAGCACGCCGGCACCCTCGGTCATGGTCCGCTGGAGGGCGAGGCGGGACTCCGGGGGGAGCAGGGGGTGCGCCGGGCGTTCCGGGTGCGGGGGCAGGTGCGGGACGCGCGCGGGCAGGGGCGCGGCCGTGAGGTCGGCGGCGATGCGCTCGGCGTAGACCAGCCCTTCGAGGAGGCTGTTGGAGGCGAGGCGGTTCGCGCCGTGCACGCCGGTGCAGGCGACCTCGCCGCACGCGTAGAGACCGGGGACCGTGGTGCGGCCGCGGGGGTCGGTGCGCACGCCGCCGGAGGCGTAGTGGGCGGCCGGGGCGACCGGGATCGGCTCGGTGACCGGGTCGATGCCGTGGGCGCGGCAGGCGGCGAGGATGGTCGGGAAGCGCGTCCGCCACATCTCCGCGCCGAAGTGCCGGGCGTCCAGGTACATGTGCTCGGCGCCCTGTTCCAGCATCCGGCGCGTGATCGCCTTGGCGACGATGTCCCGGGGGGCCAGTTCCGCCAGTTCGTGCTGTCCGAGCATGAAGCGGACGCCGTCGGCGTCGACCAGGTGGGCGCCCTCGCCGCGGACCGCCTCCGAGACCAGCGGCTGCTGGCCCTCGGCGTCCGGGCCGAGGAAGAGCACGGTGGGGTGGAACTGGACGAACTCCAGGTCGCTCACCTCGGCGCCCGCGCGCAGCGCCAGCGCCACGCCGTCCCCGGTGGAGACGGACGGGTTGGTGGTCGCCGAGAAGACCTGGCCCATGCCGCCGGTGGCGAGGACGACCGCCGGGGCGTGCACCGCGCCGACGCCGTCGTGCTGGCCCTCGCCCATGACGTGCAGGGTGACGCCGGCGGCGCGGCCCTCGGCGTCGGTGAGGAGGTCGAGGACGAGGGCGTTCTCGATGGTGCGCAGGGCACGCGCGCGGACCGCCTCGACCAGCGCGCGGGAGATCTCCGCGCCGGTCGCGTCCCCTCCCGCGTGGGCGATGCGGCGCCGGTGGTGGCCGCCCTCGCGGGTCAGCTGGAGGGCGCCGTCGGCCGCCTCGTCGAAGTGCGCGCCGGTGGCGATGAGGCGGCGTACGGCGTCGGGGCCCTCGGTGACGAGGATGCGCACCGCCTCCTCGTCGCAGAGCCCGGCGCCGGCGACCAGGGTGTCGGCGAGGTGCTGCTCGGGGGTGTCGCCCTCGCCGAGGGCCGCGGCGACGCCGCCCTGGGCCCAGCGGGTGGAGCCGGCGTCGAGCCGGGCCTTGGTGACGACGACGGTCCGCAGTCCGGCCGCCTCGCAGCGCAGGGCGGCGGTGAGACCGGCCACGCCGGAGCCGACGACGACCACGTCCGCGTCGATGGCCCAGCCGGGGGCGGGAGCGTGCAGTCGTATGCCTGTGCCGGTCACGAGGCGGCTCCGAGGGGTCCGAAGGTGAGGGGGAGGTTGTCGATGAGGCGGGTGGTGCCGACGCGGGCGGCGACGGCGAGGACCGCCTCACCGGTGAAGTCCTCACCGATCTCGGTGAAGTCGGACGGGTCGACCAGCGCCAGGTAGTCCAGCTCCAGGGGCGGGACGGCGCGGGCCGCGTCGTCCAGGACCAGGCGGGCGGCGGCGCGGACGGCCGCCGGGCCGCCGCCCCGGGGGTCCGGGGCCTGCGCGACGGCGTGCGCGTCGGCCGCCGCGCGGGACTCGCCGAGCCGGTCCAGCGCCTCGGCCCGCGCGTGCGTGGCGGGCACCTCGCGGGCGCGGGCGGCCAGCGCCTGCTGGGCGGCGTGCCGGTCGCGCCCGGCGAAGAGCGCGCCGGAGAGCGCGAGGGCCGTACGGCGTTCCGCCGCGGAGAGGTAGCGGTTGCGGCTGGACAGCGCGAGGCCGTCCGCCTCGCGGGCGGTGGGCACGGCGACGATCTCGATGCCGAAGTTCAGGTCGCGGACCATACGGCGGACCAGTGCGAGCTGCTGGGCGTCCTTCTGGCCGAACAGCGCGGCGTCGGGGCGGGTCAGGTGCAGGAGCTTGGCGACGACCGTGAGCACGCCGTCGAAGTGGCCGGGGCGGGAGGCGCCCTCCAGGCGTTCGCCCATGGGCCCGGCGCTGATCCGGACCTGGGGGTCGCCGCCGGGGTAGACCTCGTCGACGGACGGCGCGAAGACGGCGTCGGCGCCGGCGCGGCCGGCCAGCCGGACGTCGGCGTCCAGGGTGCGCGGGTAGCGGTCGAGGTCCTCGCCGGCGCCGAACTGGAGGGGGTTGACGAAGACGGTGACGACGACCTCGCCGTGCGGCCCGGCGATCTCGCGGGCGGCCCGGATCAGGGTGGCGTGGCCCTCGTGCAGGGCGCCCATGGTCATCACGACGGCCCGGCGGCCTCGGCGCTCGCGCGCGTGGAGTTCGGTGGCGGTGCTCAGCAAGGCGGCGGTCATCGGGCGGTCCCTTCCGTGCCCTCGGGGCCCTCGGGGCCGTCGGTTCCGTCATGGCCACCGGTTCCGCCGGGGCCTTCGTGCGGGCCCTCGTGCGGGCACTCGTGCGGGCCCTCGTGCGGGCCGGTTCCCTCGCCGCCCCCGGCGGTCGCGGCGAGGACGCCGAGGAGGTCCTCGGCGAGGCGCGGCTGGAGCAGTCCGTGGGCGAGCGCCCGGTCGGCGGTCGCGCGGGCCATCGCCAGGTACCCGGCGACGGTCGCCGGGGCGTGCGCGCGCAGCTCCTCGATGTGCGCGGCGACCGTGCCCGCGTCGCCGCGCGCGACGGGGCCGGTGAGGGCGGCGTCGCCGGAGCGCAGGGCGTTGTCGAGGGCGGCGCCCAGCAGCGGGCCGAGCATCCGGTCGGGGGCGCCGACGCCGGCCGTGCGCAGCAGCTCCAGGGACTGGGCGACCAGGGTGACCAGGTGGTTGGCGCCCAGGGCGAGCGCCGCGTGGTACAGGGGCCGCTTGTCCTCGTCGATCCACTCCGGTTCGCCGCCCATCTCGATGACCAGCGCCTCGGCGGCGAGCCGCAGCTCCTCGGGGGCGGTCACCCCGAACGAGCAGCCGGCCAGCCGCTGGACGTCGACGGGGGTGCCGGTGAAGGTCATCGCCGGGTGCAGGGCGAGCGGCAGGGCGCCGGCCCGCAGGGCGGGATCGAGGACCCGTGCGCCGAACCGTCCCGAGGTGTGCACGAGCAGTTGCCCCGGCCGGACCGCGCCGGTCTCGGCGAGCCCGGCGACCAGGCCGGGCAGGGCGTCGTCGGGGACGGTGAGCAGCACCAGCTCGGCCCGCCGCAGGACCTCGGCGGGCTCCACCAGGGGCACGTCGGGCAGCAGGGCGGCGGCACGGCGGCGGGAGGCGTCGGAGACCCCCGAGGCGGCGACCGGGCGGTGCCCGGCGAGCTGGAGGGATGCGGCCAGCGCGGGGCCCACCCGGCCGGCGCCGACGACGCCGACGGTGAGCCGCGCGGGGCGGTCCCGGGGATCGGGGTGTGGGGTTGTGTTCACGCGAGGGTGGCCTTCCCGTTCCAGTCCGCGCTGGGTACCGGACGATTTTTCGTCATGTTAACGCGATCGGTTCCCGGAGCGGCCGTCCGTCCACAGGCTGTGGGTGTTCCGACGACCGGGACGGCGGCCGGGACGGCGGCCGGCAGCCGGTGACCGGGGGCCGGTGCCCCGGAGCCGGTGACCGGGCTCGCGCCGATCGACGTACGCCCCTGTTTCACTGTCGTACGCCGGGCGCCACCCTGCATGATCGGTTCCATGAGCGATGACGAGACCGGACGGAACGAC
Source organism: Streptomyces daghestanicus (assembly GCF_020521275.1). Classification (NCBI taxonomy): domain Bacteria; kingdom Bacillati; phylum Actinomycetota; class Actinomycetes; order Kitasatosporales; family Streptomycetaceae; genus Streptomyces; species Streptomyces daghestanicus. Next base: position 1,751,700 of record NZ_BNDX01000008.1, read on the forward strand.
GGCGGCGGGACCGGACGGGTGACCGAGGAGGAACGGCGCCGACGGCTCCGGGCGCGGCGGACGGCCGCCCACCGGGGCGCCCGGCGGGTGCTGGCCCGCCCCGCCTTCGTCGCCTCCCTCCGCGAGCGGCTGGCCGTGCTGGACGGCGCCGGGGAGCTGTACGACCTGGACGAGCCGGCCGACATGTACGGCAACGGCGTCGTCGCGGCGCTGGAGGAGCGGGTCGCGGCGCTGCTCGGCAAGGAGGCCGCCGCGTTCTTCCCCACCGGCACGATGGCCCAGCAGGTGGCCCTGCGCTGCTGGGCGGGCCGCACCGGCAGCCCCGTGGTCGCGCTGCACGGCCTCGCCCACCCCGAGGTGCACGAGCGGGACGCCTTCAGCCAGGTCAGCGGATTGCGTCCGGTGCGGGTGACGAGCGCGCCCCGGCAGCCCACGGCCGAGGAGGTGCGCGACCTGGAGGAGCCGTTCGGGACGCTGATGCTGGAGCTGCCGCTGCGCGACGCCGGGTACCTGCTGCCCGCCTGGGAGGAGCTGACCGGGGTCGTCGCCGCCGCGCGGGAACGGGACGCGGTGGTCCACTTCGACGGGGCCCGCCTGTGGGAGACGACGACGCACTTCGGCAGGCCGCTCGACGAGATCGCGGAGCTGGCCGACAGCGTCTACGTGTCCTTCTACAAGTCGCTGGACGGCTTCGGCGGCGCCGCGCTGGCCGGACCCCGGGCGCTGGTGGAGGAGGCGCGGAGCTGGCGGCACCGGTACGGCGGCATGGTCTTCCAGCAGTTCCCGGCCGCGCTGGCGGCGCTGGCCGGCCTGGAGCGGGAGCTGCCCCGGCTGCCGTCGTACGTGGCCCACGCGCGCGTGGTGGCCGAAGCACTCCGGGAGGGCCTCGCGGCGGCGGGCGTGCCCTGGGCACGGGTCCACCCGGAGGTGCCGCACACCCATGAGTTCCAGGTCTGGCTGCCGTACGACGCCGACACCGTCACGGAGGCGGCGATCCGCCAGGGCGAGGAGACGGGCACCCTCCTCTTCACCCGCCCCTGGGACTCCCCCGGCCCGGGTCTGGCGCTGACCGAGGTCCAGGTCGGGGCGGCGGGCCTGGAGTGGTCGGCCGACGACGTACGGGCGGCGGCGGCGGAGTTCACGGCGAGGCTGGGGGCGGCTGCGGTGGGCTCGTAGCGGCCGGCGGACGGCCGTGGGGCCCGCACCGCCCCCCCTCCTGACGCCCGCGCCGTTCAGTCGAACCGGAGGTGCCGCAGCCCCACCCCCGCCTGCCGCAGCCGCGTGCGCAGCGGGCCGTCGGTGTTCGGGCGGAGGCGGAGGCCGGCGGCCGCGGCGATGCGGTCGGCGGTCTCCGGGACGGTCAGGCGGTCCGTCCACAGGTGCTCGGCGAACTCCGGCTCGCGCAGCCGCTCCAGGCAGTGGTCGAGCCGGCCGACGGCCCAGCTCTCCCGGCGCGGCCCGGGACGCCGTGCGGTGATGTTCCGCAGCGCCTCGGGCACGCCGCGCTCGCGCAGCCGGCGCAGGACGGTCGCGCGATCGGCGAGGAGCGCGAAGTGGCGTACGTCGTGGCCCCGTTCGCGCAGCCGGCCGACCGTCTGCGCGAAGTGGCCGGGATCGGTGACCGTCATCGGCGCGATGACCACCCCGCCGCGCCGGGTGAGGACCAGGTCGAGGACCTCGACCACACCCTGCCGCCAGGCGGCCAGGTCCCGGAAGTCGCCGCGCAGTTCGGGCGGCAGCATGCGGTGCAGCCCGAAGCCGGGGTGCTCGGGGTCGCAGACGACGCTGCCGGGCAGCCGGCGCCGCAGCTCGTACGCCGTCTGCGTCTTGCCGCCGCCGAAGGGGCCGTTGACCCACAACACCCTGCCCGGCGGCGGGCCCTCAGCCACGGCCGCCGGCCCGTACCAGGCCGGTCTCGTAGGCCAGGACCACCACCTGTACCCGGTCCCGGAGGCCGAGCTTGGTCAGGATGCGGCCCACGTGTGTCTTCACCGTCGCCTCCGACAGCACCAGCCGGGCCGCGATCTCCCCGTTGGACAGGCCCTGCGCCACCAGCACCATCACCTCGCGCTCGCGGTCGGTGAGCCGCTGGAGCCCCGCGTGCGACGGCTCCGCGGCACCGCTCGGCAGCATCGGCGCGAACCGGTCCAGCAGGCGCCGGGTGGTGGAGGGGGCGACCACCGCGTCACCGCTGTGCACGGACCGGATCGCGGCGAGGAGTTCGGCCGGCGGCACGTCCTTGAGCAGGAAGCCGGAGGCGCCCGCCTTCAGCGCCGAGAAGGCGTACTCGTCGAGGTCGAAGGTGGTCAGGATGAGCACCTTGGGGGCGCCGGGCTCCCCGCAGATCCGCCGGGTGGCCTCCACGCCGTCGAGCTTGGGCATGCGGACGTCCATCAGGACGACGTCCACGGCGGTGGCGCGCAGCACCTGGAGGGCCTCGACGCCGTCGCCCGCCTCCGCCACGACCTCCATGTCCGGCTGGGCGGCGAGCACCATCCGGAACCCCGTGCGCAGCAGCGCCTGGTCGTCGACGAGCATGACGCGGATGGCCATCGGGTCTCTTTCCTTGCCTCGGGGCGGGTCGGGGGTGTGTCAGTGGGCGGGTTTGAGGGGGAGCAGGGCGCTGATGCGGAAGCCTCCGCCGGGGCGCGGGCCGGCGTCCAGTGTGCCGCCGACCATGCCGACCCGTTCCCGCATGCCGATCAGGCCGTGGCCCTGTCCGTCCACGCCGCCGTCCTCGTACTTCTCGCGCGGGGCGCCCTTGCCGTCGTCCTCGACGAGCAGGCCGAGCCCGTCGTCGAAGTAGACCAGCCGTACGCTCGCCCCCGCGCCCTCACCACCGTGCTTGCGGGTGTTGGTGAGCGCCTCCTGCACGATCCGGTACGCGGTCAGCTCCACGCCGCTGGGCAGCGGGCGCGGGGTGCCCTCGACCTCGAAGTCCACGGGCAGCCCGGAGCCGCGGCACTGCTCGACCAGGTCCTCGATCTGCCGGACGTCGGGCTGCGGCACGTACTCCCCGGCCTCCTGGTGCTCGCCGGTGCGCAGCACGCCCAGCAGGCGGCGCATCTCGGCGAGGGCCTGGCGGCCGGTGGAGGAGATGGTCTCCAGCGCCTTCTTCGCCTGGTCGGGCGCCGCGTCCAGGACGTAGGCGGCGCCGTCGGCCTGCACCACCATCACGGAGACGTTGTGCGCGACCACGTCGTGCAGCTCGCGGGCGATCCGGGCCCGCTCGGCGGCGACCGCGACCTTGGCCTGCGCCTCGCGCTCCTTCTCCAGCCGGGCGGCCCGCTCCTCCAGCTGGGCGAAGTACGCGCGGCGGGTGCGGATGGAGTCGCCGAGCACCCAGGCGAGCGCGAACGGCACCGTCATGAAGACCGTCAGCGCGATGTTGCCCGCCACCCCCGCCTGGTCGCTGGGCCAGCGCAGTTGCGCCACCGGCGCCGCGCACAGGCCGGTCGCCAGCGCCAGCCGGGACGCCCAGCGGGCACCGGTCGCGGCCACCGTGTAGACGATCACCAGCATGGCGAAGTCGGCGATCATCGTGGTGACGTCCAGCGCGAGCTGCCCGACACCCAGGACGAGGGAGAGCAGCAGCATCTTCTCCGGCATCCGCCGGCGCAGCGCCAGCACCAGGCAGAGCAGCACGGCGAACGGGACGATCAGCGCCGGGGCGTCCGTGCCGTGCTCCACCTGGCCCGCCGCCGCGGACACCAGGGACATCCCGAGCAGGACGAGGGCCCAGAAGAGGTCCACACCGGTCGGGTGCCTGCGGAGGAAGTCGTAGAGGCGCTGCACACGACCCAGCGTAGGGAAGCGCGATAGGTGCATGGGTCAACCGGAGGGCCGATCCCCGGCGGGCGCGTGTACTCCGCAAGGTGGAGGCCGTACGCGCCCGCACGCCCCGGTCCGTAGCCTGGGGCCGTGACCGAGGGGACAGCAGGGACGGCAGGGACGGGGGAGGCGCCGGGCGCCTGGCGGAGCTGGCGGGACGCCGCGCGCGACGCGCTGTACGGGCCGGGCGGCTTCTACCGCCGCCCCGAGGGCCCGGCCGCCCACTTCCGTACGTCCGTGCACGCCTCGCCGCTGTTCGCCGCCGCCGTCGTACGGCTGCTGGGCCGGGTCGACGCGGCGCTGGGCCGGCCCGCCCGGCTGGACTTCACGGACATGGCGGCCGGGCGGGGCGAACTCGCCGCCGGGGTCCTCGCCGCGCTCCCCGCCGGGCTGGCCGCCCGGACGCGGATCACCGCCGTCGAGATCGCGGACCGGCCGCCGGGCCTCGACGACCGGATCGCCTGGCGGGACACGCCCCCGCACGGGAGCACGGGGCTGCTGTTCGCCAACGAGTGGCTGGACAACGTACCCGTGGACGTCGTGGAGGTGGACGCCGAGGGCGTGCCCCGCCGGGTCCTGGTGCGGGACGACGGCACGGAGCGGCTCGGGGAGCGGCTCGGGGCCGGGGCCGAGCGGGCTTGGCTGGCGCGCTGGTGGCCGCTGCCGCCCGAGGAGGGGCGGCGGGCCGAGATCGGGCTCCCCCGGGACACCGCCTGGGCGGCGGCCGTGTCGACCCTGGAGCAGGGCCTCGCCGTCGCCGTCGACTACGCGCACACGGCGGACGCCCGCCCGCCCCACGGGACGCTGACGGGCTTCCGGGACGGCCGCGAGGTCCGGCCCGTGCCCGACGGGACCCGCGACCTGACCGCCCATGTCGCGCTGGACGCGTGCGCGCGGCCCGGCGCCCGCCTGCTGACCCAGCGCGCCGCCCTGCGCGCCCTGGGCCTGACCGGCGCGCGCCCCCCGCTCGCGCTCGCCTCCACCGATCCCGCCGGATACGTCCGCGCCCTGGCGCGCGCCGGGGAGGCCGCCGAACTCACCGCGCCGGACGGCCTCGGCGGCTTCGGCTGGCTGCTCCAGCCGGCCGGCCTCCCGGAGGACGCCGTGGACGCCCTACTTGTCGATGTCCCCGACCACGAAGAACAGTGACCCCAGGATCGCCACCATGTCCGCGACCAGCGTCCCGGGCAGCAGCTCGGCCAGCGCCTGGATGTTGTTGTACGACGCCGAGCGCAGCTTCAGCCGGTACGGCGTCTTCTCGCCCTTGCTCACCAGGTAGTAGCCGTTGATGCCGAGCGGGTTCTCGGTCCAGGCGTAGGTGTGCCCCTCGGGCGCCTTCAGGACCTTGGGGAGCCGCTGGTTGACCGGGCCGGGCGGCAGCCCGGCGAGCCGGTCCAGACAGGCGTCGGCGAGGGCGAGGGCGTTGTGCGTCTGCTCCAGCAGGCACTCGAACCGGGCGAGGCAGTCGCCCTCGGTCCGGGTGACCACCCGCAGGGTGTCCCCGAGGTCGCCGTAGGCCAGGTAGGGCTCGTCGCGGCGCAGGTCGAAGTCGACGCCCGAGGCCCGCGCGATCGGCCCGCTCACGCCGTACGCGTGCACCGCCTCGGCGCTCAGCACGCCCACCCCGCGCGTGCGCCCCCGGAAGATCTCGTTGCCGAGGACCAGGTCGTCGTACACGTCCATCCGCGAACGCACCGCGGACACGGCGCCGCGCGCGCGTGCCGTCCAGCCGGCCGGCAGGTCCTCCTTGAGGCCGCCGACGCGGTTGAACATGTAGTGCATGCGCCCGCCGGAGACCTCCTCCATCACGTTCTGCAGCGCCTCGCGCTCCCGGAACGCGTAGAACATGGGCGTGATGCCGCCCAGCTCCAGCGGATAGGAGCCGAGGAACATCAGGTGGTTGAGGACCCGGTTCAGCTCCGCCAGCAGCGTGCGCAGCCACACCGCCCGCTCCGGCACCTCCATGCCGAGCATCCGCTCCACGGCGAGGACCACGCCCAGCTCGTTGGAGAACGCCGAGAGCCAGTCGTGGCGGTTGGCCAGCATGATGATCTGCCGGTAGTCCCGCGCCTCGAACAGCTTCTCCGCGCCGCGGTGCATGTACCCGATCACCGGCTCCGCACTGGTGATCCGCTCACCGTCCAGCACCAGCCTCAACCGCAGCACGCCGTGGGTCGAAGGGTGCTGCGGACCGATGTTCAGCACCATGTCGGTGCTCTCGGCCGCGCCGCCGATCCCGACCATGGTCTCCGTCGTAGGAGTCATGAACCCAGTCTCCCCTACGTACGCTGGCCCCATGGAGACGGGGAGCCCGCACGACACGGGGACGACGGGAACACCGGCGGGCGGGGCGGAGCCGGTGTGGACCGGGCTGCCGCGGGGGCTGCTGCGGATGCGACGGATGCTGCTGGTGGTGTGGACGGGGCTCGCGACGATCGCGGCCGGCGTCCTGCCCGGCCTGTTCGCCGGCCCCGCCTGGGCCGCGTTCGCCCTGCTGCCGCCGGCCGGGCTGGCCTGGGGCTGGGTGATGCTGGAGCGCAACTGGCGGTCCTGGCGGTACGCCGAGCGCGCCGACGACCTGCTGCTCACCCGGGGCGTGCTGTGGCGGGAGGAGACGGTCGTCCCGTACGGACGGATGCAACTGGTCGAGGTGACCTCCGGACCCGTCGAGCGGTACTTCGGGCTGGCCGGGGTCCAGCTGCACACGGCCGCCGCCGCGACCGACGCCACCATCCCCGGCCTGGACCCGGCCGAGGCGGAACGGCTCCGCGACCGGCTCACCGAGCTGGGCGAGGCCCGATCGGCGGGGCTGTGACGGCGCCGCCGGAGGCACCGAAGGCAGTGACCGAGCGGCGGCTGCACCCGGTCACGCCGTTCCGCCGCGCCTGGGCGCCGGTCGCGGTGCTGGCCGGCTGGGCGGTGCACGACCTCGACCAGGCCCAGCGCCAACTGGCCCGACTGACCACCACCACCCTGTTGCTCGGTCTCGCCGTACTCATCCCCGCCGCCGCCCTCTACGGCTTCCTGACCTGGTGGTTCACCCACTATTCGGTGACCGACACGGAACTGCGCATCCGTACCGGCCTGTTCTTCCGGCGCACCGCGCACCTCCGCCTCGAACGCATCCAGGCCGTCGACGTCACCCAGCCGCTGCTCGCCCGGGTCGCGGGCGTCGCCAAGCTCCGGCTGGACGTCGTGGGCACCGACAAGAAGGACGAGCTGGCCTTCCTCGGCGCCGGCGAGGCCCGCTCCCTGCGCGCCGAACTGCTCGCGCGGGCGGCCGGGATCGCGCCCGAGGCCGCCGCCGGGGTCGGCGAGGCCCCCGCCCGGCACCTGCTGCGCGTGCCGCCCGGCGTCCTCGCCGTCTCCCTGCTGCTGACCGGGGCGACCTGGGGCACCCTGCTGGCCGCCGTGGCCGTACCGGCGCTGCTGTGGCCGGCCACCCACAGCCTGTGGACGGTGCTGGCGACGGCCGTGCCCGTGGCGGGCGCCGCGGGCGCGCGCAGCGTGGGGCGGTTCGTCGGCGAGTACGACTGGACGCTGGCCGAGTCCCCGGACGGGCTGCGCATCGACCGCGGACTGCTGGACCGCACACACGAGACCGTGCCGCCGGGCCGGGTGCAGACCGTACGGATCGTGGAGCCGCTGCTGTGGCGGCGCCGGGGCTGGGTGCGGGTCGAACTCGACGTGGCCGGCTCCGCCAACTCCGTGCTGCTGCCGGTCGCGCCGCGGGCGATCGCCGAGTCGGTCGTCGCCCGGGTGCTGCCCGGGGCGGCGGTGCCCCCGCACGCGGCGCTGTCCCGCCCGCCGCGCCGGGCCGGCCGCCGCGTCCCGCTGTGGTGGCGCGGCTACGGCCTCGCCGTCACCCCCGAGGTCTTCGCCGCCCGGCACGGCCTGCTGCGGCGCAGCCTCGCCCTGGTCCCGCACGCCAAGGTGCAGAGCGTCCGGCTGACCCGGGGGCCGTGGCAGCGGGCGCTGGGCCTGGCGGACGTACGGGTGGACACGGGCGCGAACAGGACGGTGACGGCGCGGCAGCGCGACGCCGGTGAGGCGGCCCGGCTCCTGCGGGACCAGGCGGAACGATCCCGCACGGGGCGCCGCGACGCGGAGCCGGACCGGTGGCTGGCGGGCGGGTGATCCGGCCCGCCGGCGTCGTCAGGAGACCGCGGTCAGGAGACCGCGCTGCGCAGGGTCTCCACGTCGATCTGCTCGGTCTCGTCGTGCGCCGTCAGGTCGATCACCTGGCCGACCCCGCGCGACTCCTCGCCGGCCGGCTTGAACCCGGCCTCCGCCTCGGCCTTGTGCAGGGCGAGCGCCTCCTGGCCCACGACGTCGGCGAGGTCCTCGTTCTGCACGGCGTTCTGCACGGCCTCCAGGGCCGGGGCGGCGGCGCCGGCGTCCGCGCCGGAGGGCTGCGCCTTCTTGTTGCCGAAGAAGTCGAAACCGCCCTCGGCCATCGGGCGCCGCGCGGACGGAGCGGGCGGGGCGACGGCCACCGCGGTCGGCACGGTGAAGTGCCCGGTGGTCCGCCGGGTGGGCGCGGAGGGCTGGGCGAGCCGGTCGGGACCGGCCGCGTGCCCGTGCCCGTCGGCCGCGCCGGGGCGCTCCGGCGTACCCGGGCGGGCGGGCGGGCCGGGGCGCTCCGGAGCGGCGCTCTCCCGCCGGTCCGCGTGGCGCGCGCCGCGCTGCTCGCCGCGCTGGTCGGGCACGGCCGGCGCTGCGGTCGCCCGGACGCCGCCACCGCCGCCGTTGTCACCGTCGCCGTCGCCGTCCCCGGCCCGGCCGGCCTCGGCGTCACCGCCGGCGGCCAGCCGCGCGAGCGCCGTCCGGGCCCGCAGGAACAGCCGGGAGCCCTCCGGGGAGAACACCCCGGGCGGGCCGGGGACCGCCTCGGTCCCGGCATCCGGGGCCGCCGTCTCCGGTACGGCGCCCGGTGCCGTGCGCGCCGCGGGCAGCGCGGGCGTCGGCACCACCGCCTCCAGCTCCAGACGCCGGCGGCCCTCCAGCGCGCTGGCGCGCTCGGTCTCCGCCGTGGCGTACCGGCGCAGCAGGGCGGCGTGCTCGCCGCGCAGGCCCGTCAGTTCCGCGCGCTTGGCCCGCAGCCGCTGCTCCAGTCTGGCGCGCAGTTCGCGCGACTCCTCCAGGTCGGACTCCAGTTCCGCGACGCGTTCCTCGAAACGCCACTCGTCGCCCGCCCGCGCGCGCGTGAGGTCGGCGACCTGTTTGCCCGCCTGGGTGTCCCAGTGCCGCATGACGACCGCGCCGAGCACCGCGGTCACCGCCGCGGCCCCGGCCAGCGCGCGGAGCACCGTCGTTTCGCTGAACACCCAGGGACCCGCGGCACAGACGACGGAGACGCCGGCGAGCGCCGAGGGCGGCAGCAGCCTGTGCAAGGGCGGGGAATGGCGGTGACGTCCACGTGGCATGGCCAGAAACTTACCGCGCGTAGGCGTTTCTTGACGCCTCGACCCCGTAAAAAGAGCGCTGTCCCGTAAGTGTTCACGAGGCATCAGGAATCGATGCCTCAATTGACCAAGATCATTTATCCGGACGGGTAATACCGGCCCCGCCGGCATTGCCCTCCCGACCACCGCTTTCCCCGGAACGGGGAGATCACCGCCGGGAAGAGGGCCGGCACCCCGGGGGCCTAGGCTGAACACATGAGCACGCAGACCGGCCGCCGCCACGTGGCGGGACTCACCGCATGGGACCGCTGTGCGGTCATGGGAGTCGTCAATGTGACCCCCGACTCCTTCTCCGACGGTGGTCGCTGGTTCGACACGACGGCCGCCATCAAACACGGCCTCGACCTGGTCGCCCAGGGCGCGGACCTGATCGACGTCGGCGGCGAGTCCACCCGGCCCGGCGCCACCCGCGTCGACGAGGCCGAGGAGCTGAAACGGGTCGTCCCCGTCGTCCGCGGCCTCGCCTCCGAGGGCGTCACCATCTCCGTCGACACCATGCGCGCCTCGGTGGCCGAGCAGGCCCTCCGGGCAGGCGCCGCCCTGGTCAACGACGTCTCCGGGGGCCTCGCCGACCCGCGGATGATCCCGGTGGTCGCGGACGCCGGCGCCCCCTTCGTCGTCATGCACTGGCGCGGCCTGCTGGCGGGCGGCAACGTGCGCGGCAGCTACCACGACGTCGTCACCGAGGTCGCCGACGAGCTGCACGCGCGCGTGACGGCCGTCCTGGAGGGCGGCATCGCCCCGGACCGCGTCGTCGTCGACCCCGGCCTCGGCTTCTCCAAGGACGCCGAGCACGACCTGGTCCTGCTGGCCCACCTGGAGCGCCTGCTGGGCCTGGGCCACCCCCTCCTCGTCGCCGCCTCCCGCAAACGGTTCCTCGGCCGGGTCCTGGCCGGCCCGGACGGCGCCGTGCCGCCCGCGCGGGAGCGCGACGCCGCCACCGCCGCCGTCTCCGCGCTCGCCGCCCGGGCCGGTGCCTGGGCGGTACGGGTGCACGAGGTCCGCGCGACCGCCGACGCCGTACGCGTCGTCCGCGCCGTCGAACGAGCCGCCGCCCGCGGCACGGAAGGAGCCCGGTGAGCGCCTCGCACCTCGACGTCGAGCAGGTCGAGGCGGCCAACACCGCCTACTACGAGGCACTGGAACAAGGCGCCTTCGAACGGCTGAGCGAGATGTGGCTCTCGCCGTCCGACCTCGGCGTCGACGAGACCTACCACGACCCGGCGGACACCGGCGTGGTCTCCTGCGTCCACCCCGGCTGGCCGGTCCTCACCGGCCGCGGGGAGGTCCTGCGGTCGTACGCCCTGATCATGGCGAACACCGACTACATCCAGTTCTTCCTCACCGACACCCACGTCTCCGTCACCGGCGACACGGCCGTCGTCACCTGCACGGAGAACATCCTCAGCGGCGGCCCCGCCCCCGAGGAGGGTGACGAACTCGGCCCCCTGGTCGGCCAGCTCGTGGTCGCCACCAACGTCTTCCGGCGCACCGACGCCGGCTGGAAACTCTGGTCCCACCACGGCTCCCCGGTCCTCGCGGAGACCGACGAGGACGACGACGAGGAGACACCTTCCTGACACCTCCCGGGACACCCCTTCCGGCGTCCTCGCGGAAAAGTGGTTGGAATCACCGACCGGCGGGTATGGACGGCTACCACCCGGTGAGCCACCGGGCCCGCCCGCCACGGCGCACGGGGACGCCTCCCGCCGGCCGAGCGGCCGGAAGCCCCCCGCGGCCCGGCACCGTCAGTGCGCGCGGGTAGATTCGAAAGCGGCCCGGGTGCCGTCCGCACCCCGCGGGCGGACCGGCCGGAACCGACGACTGCAGGAGTGATCGCGTGGATCGTGTCGCGCTGCGCGGCCTGAAGGCCCGCGGGCACCACGGTGTCTTCCCCAAGGAGCGCGAGGAGGGCCAGACCTTCCTCGTGGACCTCGTCCTCGGCCTGGACACCCGGCCCGCCGCGGCCGAGGACGACCTGACCAGGACCGTGCACTACGGCATCGTCGCCGAGGAGGTCGTCGCCGTCGTCGAGGGCGAGCCCGTCAACCTCGTCGAGACGCTCGCCGAGCGCATCGCCCAGGTGTGCCTCAAGCACGAGGCGGTCCAGGAGGTCGAGGTCTGCGTCCACAAGCCGGACGCCCCGATCACGGTGCCCTTCGACGACGTCACCGTCACCATCACCCGGAGCCGTGTATGAGCGCCCCCTTCCTCAAAGGCCCCACCGACCCCACCGTCCAGCCCGTGCCCGCCGCCGTGGTCGACCAGGTCGACGCCGCGGACACCACACTGTCCAACCCCAAACGCGCCGTCATCGCCCTCGGCGCCAACCTCGGCAACCGGCTGGAGACGCTCCAGGGCGCCATCGACGCCCTGGAGGACACCCCCGGCATCCGCGTCAAGGGCGTCTCCCCGGTCTACGAGACCGAGCCCTGGGGCGTCGACCCGGGCACCCAGCCGTCGTACTTCAACGCGGTCGTGATCCTCAAGACCACCCTCCCCCCGACCTCCCTGCTGGAGCGGGCGCACGCCGTGGAGGAAGCCTTCCACCGGGTCCGCGAGGAGCGCTGGGGCCCGCGCACCCTGGACGTCGACATCATCGCGTACGCCGACGTCGTCTCCGACGACCCGCACCTCACCCTGCCCCACCCGCGCGCCCACGAGCGGGCCTTCGTCCTCGCCCCCTGGCACGACGTGGACCCCGAGGCGGCACTGCCCGGCCGCGGCCCGGTCGCCGACCTGCTGGGCGCTGTCGGCCGCGAAGGCGTCGCTCCCCGCGCCGACCTGGAACTCCGGCTGCCGGAATAGTCGTTAAGGTCGACACGACCATCGTGCGGGGAACCGAAGGGACACCGTGAAACAGCTGCGCATCAGGGTGCTGGCCGGCGTCTTCGCCGTGGCCGGCATCCTGTCCTGGGCGGGCGCCCGCCTGTGGAACTCGGTGGGGACCCTCCCCAGCGTCCCCCTCGCCGCCCCCATCGTGCTGGCCTTGATCGCCGTGGTCCTGCTGGCCACGGCCCTCTCCCTGCGCGCCCGTCTGAAGGCCCAGCGCGATCGCGTCCCCGGCGCCAAGGGCGTCGACCCGCTGATGGCGGCCCGCGCGGTCGTCTTCGGCCAGGCCAGCGCCCTGGTCGCCGCCCTGGTCGCCGGGATGTACGGCGGCACGGGCGTTTTCCTGCTGGAGCAGCTCGACATCCCCGCCCGCCGCGACCAGGCCGTCTACGCCGGCTTCTCGGTCCTCGCCGCCATCGCCGTCATAGCGTCCGCCCTCTTCCTGGAGCGCGTCTGCCGCCTCCCCGACGACGAGGACGACAACACCCCGGGCACCCCTTCGACGGCCTGACCCTCCCTCTCTACGGCTGTCTCGTCAGATACCCGTTGACCAGGAAACCCGGGTAGGGGTCGAGACGGCGTGAACCTCGCGCCGATGACCGTGGCCAGCTCCGCGAGGAAGGGAACATTGGCACTGACGACCGTGCGACCAGCCCATCGCTTGTGCCGGAACCCGTCTCCATCGACATAACCGTCCAGGAAACCGCAGAACGTGTCGATGTCCCGGAGCACCACGCGCGGGAACCGCTGCCTCAGATGGTGCGCGTCTCCCCCGACATACTGCCGCATGAGATCCGCCAAGTAGGACGAAACCACCCTCACCCGAAACCCGGGGACGTCCCGCCGGAAAGTCCGAGGGACGGGTCACCGGCTCAAGGCGGGCGCCCAGTCCCGTGGCACCCGTCAAACAGGTCGCGTGACGGCCGGCGAACGCCTCGTCGTCGACCACGAGCGACACGCAGTTCCGTCCGACGGTGGCGTCCGCGCACGTGGCTCCGACGACATACCCGAGTTCATATCCCGGCTTGATCACCAGACGCTCCCGGCACAGCTTACGAGCCGGGGTCCAGACCACCGGGGCGTCCGCCACACGAGAGGCGAGCACCCGGCCATCAGGTGTCGCCAGTTCCTGTCCCGGGGCCACCGTGAAGGTGATCCGGTCGGTCACCACGTCCACGACCTCACGGGCCTTAGCCGCCGTCACCTCGACGACGGTCGTGGGCACCGTGCGCGTCCCGTCCAGACTCCAGAGCTTGTCCCCCACCTCCACGTTCCTGGCCTGCCGGGTACCTCCGACCACGCTCACCAGTTGCTTGCTCGGCACCCCGTGACTCATCGGTGTCCCCCTTGATCAGTGAACAACTCACCGATCGAGGAAGGTACCGGGCACCTCTGACAATCAGGTCAGCGCGCCAATATGAGGCTCATCGCCTCGGCCCGGGTCGTCGAGTCCCTGAGCTGGCCCCGCACCGCGGACGTGGTGGTCTTGGCGCCGGGCTTGCGCACCCCCCGCACCGACATGCACATGTGCTCGGCCTCGATGACGACGATCGCGCCACGGGCTTCGAGGATCTTCATCAGCGAGTCGGCGACCTGCGTGGTCAGCCGCTCCTGCACCTGTGGACGCCGGGCGAACACCTCCACCAGCCGCGCCAGCTTGGAGAGCCCCGTTATCTTGCCCGTTTCAGCCGGAATATACCCAATGTGAGCTACGCCATGAAATGGCAGCAAATGATGTTCACAGAGGCTAACGATTTCGATGTCCTTGACCAAGACCATCTCGTCGTGCCCCAGATCGAACGTGGTCGTCAGGACATCCTCCGGCTCCTGGCGCAACCCCGCCAGGAGTTCCCTGTACGCCCGCGCCACCCGCGCCGGCGTCTCCTTCAAACCCTCGCGGTCCGGGTCCTCGCCGACCGCGATCAGCAGTTCGCGTACGGCGTTCTCGGCCCGCTTCTCGTCGAACTCGCCGACGAAGCCCTCGCCGTCCAGCGTCACGGGGTCGGTCATGTGGTGCCTCGTTCCTGTCACTGTCCTGCTTGTCGGCATATGGGACTGCCGCGCCCCCCAGGCTAGAACCTGGGGGGCGCGGCAGTCATTCCGGGCCTCGCGGGGCCGTCAGCTCTCGGGGCGGTCCTCCGGGGCGCGCTCCGGAGCCGGGGCGGGGTCCGCCGCCGTGCTCTTGGCGGTGCTGATCGCCGCCGTGGCGCCGTTGGCTCCGTTCGTCAGGGCCAGCTCCTTGGGGGAGAGCACCGGCGGACGGGTGGACGGCGTACGCCGCGAGGAGCCGGTCCACGCGGGACGCGGCGGGCGCTTGACGATCGGCGCGAAGATCTCGGCGATCTCCTCCTTGCCCAGGGTCTCCTTCTCCAGGAGGGCCAGGACCAGGTTGTCGAGGACGTCGCGGTTCTCGACCAGGATCTCCCACGCCTCGTTGTGCGCGGTCTCGATGAGCTTCTTGACCTCTTCGTCGACCAGCGCGGCGACCTCTTCCGAGTAGTCGCGCTGGTGGGACATCTCCCGCCCGAGGAACGGTTCGGTGTTGTCGCCACCGAACTTGATCGCGCCGAGCCGTTCGGTCATGCCGTACTGGGTGACCATCGCGCGGGCCAGGCCGGTGGCCTTCTCGATGTCGTTCGCGGCGCCCGTGGTCGGGTCGTGGAAGACCAGTTCCTCGGCCGCCCGGCCGCCCAGCATGTAGGCGAGCTGGTCGAGCATCTCGTTGCGCGTGGTCGAGTACTTGTCCTCGTCCGGGAGGACCATCGTGTAGCCCAGGGCGCGGCCCCGGGACAGGATGGTGATCTTGTGGACCGGGTCGGAGTTGGGTGAGGCCGCCGCGACCAGGGCGTGTCCGCCCTCGTGGTACGCGGTGATCTTCTTCTCCTTGTCGGACATGATCCGGGTCCGCTTCTGCGGGCCCGCCACGACGCGGTCGATCGCCTCGTCCAGCATGTGGTTGTCGATCAGCTTCTGGTCGCTGCGGGCGGTCAGGAGCGCGGCCTCGTTGAGCACGTTGGCCAGATCGGCACCGGTCATGCCGGGGGTGCGCCGGGCGACGGCCGACAGGTCGACGTCCGGGGCGACCGGCTTGCCCTTCTGGTGGACCTTGAGGATCTCCAGACGGCCCTGCATGTCGGGCCGGTCGACGGCGATCTGCCGGTCGAAGCGGCCGGGGCGCAGCAGTGCCGGGTCGAGGATGTCGGGCCGGTTCGTCGCGGCGATGAGGATCACGCCGCCCTTGACGTCGAAGCCGTCCATCTCGACGAGGAGCTGGTTGAGGGTCTGCTCGCGCTCGTCGTGACCGCCGCCGAGGCCGGCGCCGCGATGGCGGCCGACCGCGTCGATCTCGTCGACGAAGACGATCGCCGGGGCGTTCGCCTTGGCCTGCTCGAACAGGTCGCGGACCCGGGAGGCGCCGACGCCGACGAACATCTCGACGAAGTCGGAACCGGAGATCGAGTAGAACGGGACGCCCGCCTCGCCCGCGACGGCTCGCGCGAGCAGCGTCTTGCCGGTGCCGGGAGGCCCGTAGAGCAGGACGCCCTTGGGAATCTTGGCGCCGACGGCCTGGAACTTGGCCGGTTCCTGGAGGAACTCCTTGATCTCGTGGAGTTCCTCGACGGCCTCGTCCGACCCGGCGACGTCGGAGAACGTCGTCTTGGGGGTGTCCTTGGTGATCAGTTTCGCCTTGGACTTCCCGAAGTTCATCACCCGGGAGCCGCCGCCCTGCATCTGGTTCATCAGGAACAGGAAGACGACCACGATGAGGACGAAGGGCAGCAGGGAGAGCAGAATGCCGACGAACGGGTTCTGCTTGGACGGCGAGACGGTGTAGCCGTCCGGGATCTGCTTGTCCTGGTACTTGTTCTGCAGCGTGTTGGCGATGTCCACGCCCTGATCGCCGATGTAGCTCGCCTGGATCTTCGAGCTGCCTTCGACCTTTTCGCCATCCTTGAGCTGGACCTTGACGGTCTGCTCGTCACCGGTGGTGAGCTTGGCCGATTCGACCTTGTTCTGATTGATCGCCTGGACGACCTGGCCCGTGTCCACCGTCTTGTAGCCGCCGGACGAGCCGACGACCTGCATCAACACGACCACGGCAAGGACGGCCAGCACGATCCACATGACCGGCCCACGGAAGTATCGCTTCACGTCCATCCACACGGAGCGGTGCCGCCCCGTCCCTCCTGCCATAGTGAGTTTGATAAGACAGTTCTTCTGACGGTACCCCAGCTTGGTGGCCCGCAGCCGCACGGGATGTCCGGCTCCACCGTCTGCATGCTCCAACGGTGCGAGGGCCGCCGGGGTTCCCGTCCGTCCCGTACAGGCGTGTCAGCCGCCGTAGACGTGGGGCGCGAGCGTACCCACGAACGGCAGGTTCCGGTACTTCTCGGCGTAGTCCAGGCCGTACCCGACGACGAACTCGTTGGGGATGTCGAAGCCGACCCACTGCACGTCGATGGCGACCTTGGCGGCGTCGGGCTTGCGCAGCAGCGTGCACACCTTCAGGGAGGCGGGCTCGCGCGAGCCGAGGTTGGACAGCAGCCAGGAGAGGGTGAGGCCGGAGTCGATGATGTCCTCGACGATCAGGACGTGCTTGCCCTTGATGTCGGTGTCGAGGTCCTTGAGGATGCGCACGACCCCGGAGGACTGGGTGCCCGCGCCGTAGGAGGACACGGCCATCCAGTCCATGGTGACCGGGGTGGACAGTGCCCTGGCGAGGTCGGCCATGACCATCACCGCGCCCTTGAGGACTCCGACGATGAGCAGGTCCTTGCCCGCGTACTCAGCGTCGATCTTCGCGGCCAGCTCGGCCAGCTTCGCGTCGATCTCTTCCTTGGTGATGAGCACCCGCTGGAGATCGGCACCCATGTCGTTCGCGTCCACCCGCATCACTTTCGGTCGTCCCGCAGTTACGGCGTCCGGCTGACAGCCGTTCGGCCGCCCGAGCCGGGCTCGGGGCGGTCGGGGTTCAGCCCCGCCGGATGACCAGTCTGCCACCCTGCCGCTGGGCGACCACCTTGCCGGGCAGGTTGATGGCTCCCTGGCCGCGCCAGCCGGTGATCAGCTTGTCCATCTCCTCGATGTGCCGGGCGAAGAGCGAACCGGCCGGGGCGCCCGCCTCGATGGCGGCCCTGCGCAGGATGCGGCGGCGGACGGCGGGCGGCAGGGCGAAGAGCTTGCTGCAGTCCAGCAGTCCCGTCGCGTCCCGGACGCCGGCCTCGGCCTGCCGGGCCCAGCCGTCGAGGGCGTCGGCGTCGTCGCGGGAGAGCTGGGCGGTGCGGGCCAGCGCCTCGACGACGCCCTTGCCGAGGGCTTTCTCCAGGGCGGGCAGGCCCTCGTGGCGCAGCCGGGAGCGGGTGTAGGCGGGGTCGGTGTTGTGCGGGTCGTCCCAGACGGGCAGGGACTGGGCCATACATGCCTTGCGGGCGGTCTGCCGGTCGAGGTGGAGGAACGGGCGCCGGTAACGGCCGCCGGCCCCCGAGACCGCGGCCATGCCGGACAGGGAGCGGATGCCGGAGCCGCGGGCGAGGCCGAGCAGGACGGTCTCGGCCTGGTCGTCGCGGGTGTGGCCGAGCAGGACGGCGGCGGCGCCGTGGCGCTCCGCGGCGGCGTCCAGGGCGTCGTAGCGGGCGTCGCGGGCGGCGGCTTCCGGGCCGCCTTCGCGGCCGACGGTCACGGCGGTGGACTCCACGGGGTCGAGGCCGAGCGCGCGCAGGCGCACGACGACCTCCTCGGCGCGCAGGTCGGAGCCGGCCTGGAGGCCGTGGTCGACGGTGATGCCGCCGGCCCGGACGCCGAGGCGGGGGGCCTCGAAGGCGAGGGCGGAGGCGAGGGCCATGGAGTCGGCGCCGCCGGAGCACGCCACCAGCACCAGCGGGGGCGTCGCCGGCCGGGTGGACGCCGGGGGGCGTGGCGGCGCGGGCGGGCCCGCGTGCGTCGTCGGGTGGGGGAGTGCGGCGTCGGGGATGTCCGCGTGCCCGGTGCCGTGGTGTTCGGTGAGGATGTCGTGGAGGACGCGGCGGACCGCCAGGCGTATCGCCGCGACCGCAGGATGGGGACCCATGTCCGGTGCCCTTCATGAAATTGGCGGAGGGGGTGGGCCCGTGTGTCGGTCACACAGAGTGTGTAGATGGTGACAGAAACGGGCCGTGCCCCGAGCATTGCACGCCTGCGCGAGCCCGGCGGTCCCTCGGACGGGTGATTGAAGGGGCGTTGCTCTGCCGTCGGCCGGTTGCTCCGCGCGCCCCCGCACCCGGTTCTCACGACTCGGGCGTGCGGTGCACCCGTGCGACCCAGTCCGCCGGTTTGGCGATCTCCGTCTTGGTGGGGAGGGTGTTGGGCGAGGTCCACACGTGGTTGAAGCCGTCCATGCCGACCTCGTCCACGACGGCCCGTACGAAGCGTTCGCCGTCCCGGTACTGGCGCAGTTTGGCGTCCAGGCCGAGCAGCCTGCGCAGGGCGAGGTCGAGGCGGGAGGCGCCCTTGGCGCGGCGCTGCTGGAACTTCTCGCGGATCTCTCCGACGGAGGGCACGACCTCGGGGCCGACGCCGTCCATGACGAAGTCGGCGTGGCCCTCCAGGAGGGACATCACGGCGGTGAGCCGGCCGAGGATCTCCCGCTGGGCGGGGGTCTGCACCAGCTCGACCAGGGACCGGCCGCCGTCGTCCTCCTCGCCCTCGGGGCGGCCACCGGCCAGGGTCTGGGCGGCTTCGCGGACGCGTTCGAGCACGGTCATGGGGTCGACGTCGGTCTCCGCGAGGAACGACTGGATCTCGCCCTGGAGGTGGTCGCGCAGCCAGGGCACCGCGGTGAACTGGGTGCGGTGCGTCTCCTCGTGGAGGCAGACCCAGAGGCGGAAGTCGTGCGGGTCGACGTCGAGTTCGCGTTCGACGTGGACGATGTTGGGAGCGACGAGCAGCAGCCGGCCGCCGCCGTTGCCGGCGGGCAGTTCGCGGGTGGCCGGGGCGAAGGTCTCGTACTGGCCGAGGACCCGGGAGGACAGGAACGACAGCAGCATGCCCAGCTCGACGCCGGTGACCTTGCCGCCGACGGCGCCGAGGACGGCGCTGCCCGGAGAGGAGCCGCGGCGGCCCTCCATCTTGTCCAGGAGGGGTTTGAGGAGTTCCCGGAAGCCGGCGACGTTGGCGCGGACCCAGCCGGGGCGGTCGACGACGAGGACGGGGGTGTCCGCGTCCCCGTCGGCGGCCATCCGGGTGAAGCCGCGGACGTGTTCCTCGGAGGCCCTGGCGTGCCGGCGCAGTTCCGCGACGACGGCCCGGGCCTCGTCGCGGCTGACCTCTGGGCCGGGCCGGACCAGGCGGGTCGCGGTCGCGACCGCGAGGTTCCAGTCGACCATCCCGGACGATGCGGCACCACCGATGCTCGTCATGCGTCAACCGTACGTGAGGCCCGCCGTCGGGGGCAGGCCGTGCGGGGCGGACGCAGGAGGCGCGCTCAGCGGCAGCCGCAGTCGGCGAGGGCGCTCGCGGTGCGGTCCAGGGCCTCTTGCGCGGCCCGCGCGTCCGTGGCGCCGGCGGTGAGGAAGGCGAAGCCGAGCACCCGGCCGTCGGCGGTGGCGACCGTGCCGGCCAGGGTGTT
Source organism: Streptomyces daghestanicus (assembly GCF_020521275.1). Classification (NCBI taxonomy): domain Bacteria; kingdom Bacillati; phylum Actinomycetota; class Actinomycetes; order Kitasatosporales; family Streptomycetaceae; genus Streptomyces; species Streptomyces daghestanicus. The sequence goes on from NZ_BNDX01000008.1 coordinate 1,771,431, forward strand.
GACGCCGGTCAGGGTGCCCGTTTTGGCGCGGACGAGTCCGGCGGCGCCGTCGGTGTAGCGGCCGCTGAGCGTGCCGGTGAAGTGGGCGACGGGGAGCCCGGTGAGGACGCTGCGCAGGGCGGGGCGGCCGGGGTCGGCGGCGGTGGCCAGCAGGTCGGTGAGCAGGCCGGCGGTGAGCCGGTCGGCGCGGTCCAGCCCGCTGCCGTCGTGGAAGGAGGCGCCCTCGACGGACAGGCCGAGCTGCTTCAGCCGGGCGGTGATGGCGGCGGCTCCGCCCTCGAAGTCGGCCTTCTCGCCGCTCGCCACGGCGGTGTGCCGGGCGAGGGCTTCGGCGAGGTCGTTGTCGCTCTCGGTCAGCATCCGTTCGACCAGGGACGACAGCGGCGGCGAGGTGACCCGGGCAAGGGTGGCGGTGCGGCCGGTGGCCTTGGACGGGCCGGGCGGGGAGGCCGTGATGCCGTGGTCCTCCAGCAGGTCGGCGAAGGTGGCGGCGGCGGCCGCCGCGGGGTCGCTCTCGCGGGGGGCGGGGCCGCTGGTGGAGGCGTCGGCGCGGGCCTCGTCGGCCATCAGGGCGGTGACCTGGGCGAGGTTGTCGTTCGGCCCGATCGGGTGGGTGCCGGAGCCGGTGTACAGGGTGGTGTCGTAGGAGAGCGTCACCTCATGTAGGTGGCGTTTCTCCAGCGCCTTCGCGGTGTCGGCGGCGAGGGTGCGCAGGCTCGCGGAGCCGGCGGCGTCCGCGCGGGCGGTGAGGGTGGGGTCGCCGCCGCCGACGAGGACGAGTTCGCCGGTGTCGGGGTCGAGGGCGGTGCGGGTGGTGAGGCGGTGGTCGGGGCCGAGGGCGGTGAGGGCGGCGACCGCGGTGGCGATCTTGGTGGTGGAGGCGGGGGTGAGGGCGGCGCCGGCGCCGGTGCCGTGGAGCCGCTTCCCGGTGGCGAGGTCGACCACGGAGGCGGCGCGGCGGTCGCCGAGCGCGGGGTCCTCCAGGAGGGGGCCCAGGACATCGGTGAGGGGTGTGGCGGTCCGGTCCGCGGGGGTGTTGCCGTCGAGGGCGGCCAGCACGGAGCCGGCGCTCGGGGCGGGCCGCGGCGGGCCGGCCGCCGTGCCGGGGGCGGTGCCCTGACCGTGATCTGCGCCACCCGTGCGCTCCTGTGCGACGGCGCGGTCACGCTCGGCCGTACGCTGACCCGTGGAGTCCCAGGGGCCCGCGGCGGTCACCACACCGGCGGCGAGCGCCAGTCCGGCGGTGGCGGCACCCGCGGTGTACCGCCAGGTCCGCGGTCCCGTGATCCGGGTCGCCGTGGTCCACACCGGCCGCGCGACCCGCGGTACGGCGGTCCGGGCGGTACGGGAGATCCGCGTGGCCGCGGGCCGTACGGCGGCCACGGCACGCGCGGCGTACGGTCGGACGGACCGCCACGGTCTCGGCTCCGGCACGGTCACCAGCCCCTTTCGCGATCACGCACCTGCGTGAGGGACACTTAATCACCAGAACTATGTGCTGATCATGGAGGAGCGTCCGGTGGAGTTCGACGTCACGATCGAGATCCCGAAGGGTTCGCGGAACAAGTACGAGGTGGACCACGAGACCGGTCGTATCCGCCTGGACCGCCGCCTGTTCACCTCGACCGCCTACCCGACCGACTACGGCTTCGTCGAGAACACCCTCGGCGAGGACGGCGACCCGCTGGACGCGCTGGTCATCCTGGACGAGCCGACCTTCCCGGGCTGCCTCATCACCTGCCGCGCGATCGGCATGTTCCGGATGACGGACGAGGCCGGCGGCGACGACAAGCTGCTGTGCGTCCCGTCGACCGACCCGCGCGTGGAGCACCTGCGGGACATCCACCACGTGTCGGAGTTCGACCGTCTGGAGATCCAGCACTTCTTCGAGGTCTACAAGGACCTGGAGCCCGGCAAGTCCGTCGAGGGCGCCAACTGGGTCGGCCGCACCGACGCCGAGGCCGAGATCGAGCGCTCCTACAAGCGGTTCAAGGAGCAGGGCGGTCACTGAGTCCCCTGTGGCGTGCTGAGGCGTGAGCCTCGTGACGGGCCGTGCGCGTACGCGTGCGGCCCGTTCGTGTTTGAGTGCGCATACTGAGGGCTACAGGAGGTTGTGGTTGTAGGGAGCTTGGGACAGGTGACGGACGCGGAGGACCGAAAGCCGCAGTCGGACGAGGCACGGAGCGCTTTCCGGCCGCCCAGCGGGGTCGCGGCACCGGCCGACGAGGAGTCGTCGACGACGTCCGAGTTCGCGGTGCCCGAGGGGCTCGCCGTTCCCCGGACGGGCCCGAGCGAGTCCGAGGTGACGTCGGAGTTCGCCCTGCCGGAGGGTCTGGACGCGCCGCAGCCGCCGCCCGAGCCGTCGTACAGCGCGAGTGCCTTCACCCCGCCCGTCGGCATACCGGCGGTGAGTCTGACCAAGGACGTGCCCTGGCAGGACCGGATGCGCACGATGCTGCGGATGCCGGTGGCCGAGCGGCCCGCCCCGGAGGCCCCGCAGCGCCACGAGGACGAGACCGGTCCGGCCGTGCCGCGCGTCCTCGACCTGACCCTGCGCATCGGTGAGCTGCTGCTCGCGGGCGGCGAGGGCGCGGAGGACGTGGAGGCGGCGATGTTCGCGGTCTGCCGCTCCTACGGCCTGGACCGCTGCGAGCCGAACGTCACCTTCACGCTGCTGTCCATCTCGCACCAGCCGTCGCTGGTGGAGGACCCGGTGACGGCCTCGCGCACGGTACGCCGCCGGGGTACCGACTACACCCGGCTCGCGGCCGTGTTCCGGCTGGTGGACGATCTCAGCGACCCGGAGACGCACATCTCCCTGGAGGAGGCGTACCGGCGGCTGGCGGAGATCCGCAGGAACCGGCACCCGTACCCGACGTGGGTGCTGACGTCCGCGAGCGGGCTGCTGGCCGGGGCGGCCTCGCTGCTGGTCGGCGGTGATCTGATCGTCTTCGTCGCGGCGCTGTTCGGCGCGATGCTCGGCGACCGGCTGGCCTGGCTCTGCGCGGGGCGCGGGCTGCCGGAGTTCTACCAGTTCGCGGTGGCCGCGATGCCGCCGGCCGCGCTCGGCATCGCGCTGACCCTCGCCCAGGTGGAGGTGAAGGCGTCGGCGGTCATCACCGGTGGACTGTTCGCGCTGCTGCCGGGGCGGGCGCTGGTGGCCGGGGTGCAGGACGGGCTGACCGGCTTCTACATCACCGCGGCGGCGCGGCTGCTGGAGGTGCTGTACTTCTTCGTCAGCATCGTCGCCGGGGTGCTGGTGGTGCTGTACTTCGGCGTGCAGCTCGGCGCCGAGCTGAACCCGGACGCGGCGCTCGGCACGGGCGACGACCCGGTGGTGCAGATCGTGGCGTCGATGCTGCTGTCGCTGGCCTTCGCGATCCTGCTCCAGCAGGAACGGTCCACCGTGCTGGCGGTGACCCTGAACGGCGGCGTGGCCTGGTGCGTGTACGGGGCGATGCACTACGCGGGCGAGATCTCGCCGGTGGCGTCGACGGCCGCGGCGGCGGGTCTGGTGGGGCTGTTCGGGCAGCTGATGTCCCGGTACCGGTTCGCGTCCGCGCTGCCGTACACGACGGCGGCGATCGGGCCGCTGCTGCCGGGGTCCGCGACGTACTTCGGGCTGCTGGCGATCGCGCAGAGCGAGGTGGACCGGGGGATGGTGTCGCTGACCAAGGCGGTGGCCCTCGCGATGGCGATCGCCATCGGGGTGAATCTCGGGTCGGAGATCTCGCGGCTGTTCCTGAAGGTGCCGGGGGCGGCGAGTGCGGCGGGGCGGCGGGCCGCGAAGCGGACGCGAGGGTTCTGACGCCGGGCACGTACGCCGCCGCCGGGTGCCCGCGGGGGGGGGCTTCTGTGGTGCGGCGGCTGACAGGTTGGTGGTGGCTTGCCGCGCCACGCGGCGGAGCCGCAGATGCGTACGGCCCCGCGCCCCTGCGCGGGCTCAGTAACCCTGGTTGTAGGGGTTCTGGTTGTTCTGCGGGTACGGCTGCTGCCGGCCGTAGTCCTGCGGGTACTGCTGCTGCGGGTACTGCTGGGCGTACGGCTGCTGCTGGTTCCCGTACGGCTGCTGCTGGTTGCCGTAGGGCTGCTGCTGGTTCCCGTAGGGCTGCTGCTGGTTGCCGTAGGGCTGCTGCTGCGGGGGCTGGTCGGTCGGGTCGATGCGGCGGAGCTGGGTGGTGGCGTCGTCCAGGGCGGGGGGTTCGTGGGGCTGGGGGGCCTGCGGGGTGTGCGGCGGGTTCTTCTTGTTCTTGGAGCGGGCGCGCAGGAACTCGATCGCGATCGGGACGACCGAGACGAGGACGATCAGGATGAGGATCGCCTCGATGTTCTCCTTGACGAAGTCGATGCCGCCCAGCCAGGAGCCCAGCAGGGTCACGCCCGCGCCCCACAGGACGCCGCCGATGACGTTGAAGGTCAGGAACGAGCGGTACCGCATGCCGCTGACGCCGGCGATGATCGGCGTGAAGGTGCGCACGACGGGCACGAAGCGGGCCAGGACCAGGGACTTCGGGCCGTACTTCTCGAAGAACTCGTGCGCCTTGGTGACGTTCTCCTGCTTGAAGAGGCGGGAGTCGGGCCGCTTGAAGAGGGACGGGCCCACCTTCTTGCCGAACATGTAGCCCGCCTGGTCGCCGAGGATCGCGGCGAGGCAGATCAGCGCGATGGCGCCCCACAGGGGGAAGTCGAGCTGCTTGGAGGTGATGAGCAGCCCCGCGGTGAACAGCAGGGAGTCGCCCGGCAGGAAGAACCCGATGAGCAGGCCCGACTCGGCGAAGACGATCAGGAGCAGGCCCCAGATGCCGAACGTGTCGAGGAGATAGTTCGGGTCCAGCCAGCTCGGGCCGAGGGCAAGCGTCGTCACGGTTCCGGGCTCCTGTGGGATGAAGGCGGCGAGGCGAACGGATACGGCCGCACAAAGCTATCAACGCCGTGTGCCCGCCCCAGGTTCCACCGGTGGGAGCAGCATGAACTGTGACCGCCCTCGGTCCGGGCTGTGAACCGGAAGGTCACCCTGCGCGACGGTCCGCGTTCGCCGTGATCGCGTCCTTCAGGTGCTCGGCGAGGCCGGGGCGGATCGCGTCGTAGAACGCCTTGAAGCGTTCGTCGGCGACGTACATCTCGCCCAGGCAGCGGTGCATCGCGTGGGGGCAGTCGTAGAACCAGGCAGAGATGTGCCGCCGGTGTTCCTCGGCCATGGCCATGGCGGCCTCGCCGGCCGGGGGCTCTCCGGCCGCCATCAGGGCGGCGTAGCGCTCGCTCCAGTCGGCCGTCTCGGCCTGGAGCCGCTGCCAGTCCTCCTTGGTGCGGCGGGCGGCCCGGCGCTGCGACTCGGCGTACGCCTCGGTGCCGCCCCAGCGGTCCTCCGTCTCCTCCGCGTACTGCTCCGGGTCGTTGTCCCCGAACACCTCGAACCGTTCCTCGGGGGTGAGATCGATGCCCATTCTGCGTGCCTCCATGGCCTGCTCCACGGCCGCCGCCATCTTCCGCAGCTTCTCGATCCGGGCGGTCAGCAGCTCGTGCTGCCGGCGCAGCCGGGCGCGCGGGTCCGCGTCCGGGTCGTCGAGGAGGGCGGCGACCTCGTCGAGCGGGAAGCCCAGCTCTCGGTAGAACAGGACGCGCTGGAGCCGGTCGAGGTCGGCGTCGCTGTAGCGCCGGTGCCCCGCGCGGCTGCGCTCACTCGGTGTGAGCAGGCCGATGTCGTCGTAGTGGTGCAGTGTGCGCACCGTCACTCCGGCGAAGCCGGCCACCTGTCCCACGGAGTAGCTCAACTCCCGCTCCCTTCTTCCGACGCCGTCCACGCTGCCTCCTCACGCGGCGTGAGGCGCAAGTCCGGCGCCGGGGTCAGTGGCGGTCGCCCGGGTGCGGCTCGGGGGTCCCGTACGGGTTCTCCTCGCCCTCGGGCAGGACGCCGACGAACGGCTCGCCGTCGCCGGCGAAGGTGTGGGCGCCGCCCCGGACGCGTGCGATCAGGCCACGGGTCCAGGGGGCGCCGGTGTCGGCGGAGCCGGCCCACAGGTGCATGATCCCGCCGATGTGGCCGAGCTGCTCCGGGCCGCCCTCCGGTGTGTGGTGCCCGGTGACGGCGGTGCGCCACGCCGCGATGCGCCGCAGACACTGCTGGAGCAGCTCCGGCACCTCGTCGCCCCAGGTCGACCATGCAGCCCGGCGCGGCGGCGAGCACGTCCGGTTTCCGGTCGTGGGCGGTGAGGGCCCGGCGCAGCAGGGTGAGGTACTCCTCGGTGCCGGCGCCGGTGCTCTCGTACTCGGTGCGCGGCGGGCCGCCGGCGGGGGACGGGGCCGTCTCGTGGGCGAGGAGCAGCCCCTGCTACGCCGGCTGCTTCAAGGCGTGGTGGATCGGCCCCGGGCTTGGCGTGCGACCCGTCGTGGGCGCCCCGGTACTCCAGGTCGTCGCGGACCTGGTAGCCGTGGGCCCGCCCGTGCCGGCGGACCGCGCCGAGCACGAGCAGGCGGATCACTGACATGGGGTCCGGGGCAGGCCGCCCGGCCGTCGCGGGGGTGCGGGCGGCCTTTCGCCCGGTCAGAACGGGAAGGTGCTCCGGCCGTGCTGTACGGAGATCCACTTCTGGGTGGTGAAGGCGTCGAGCATCGCGTCGCCGTTGAGCCGGCCGAGCCCCGAGTGCTTCTCGCCGCCGAAGGGGACGATCGGCTCGTCGTGCACGGTGCCGTCGTTCACGTGGAACATCCCGGTGTCGATCCGCCGGGCGAAGGCCACGCCCCGCTCCACGTCCGCGGTGTGCACGGCACCGCTGAGGCCGTACGGGGTGTCGTTGACCAGGCGTACCGCCTCCTCCTCGCCGTCGAAGGGGACGAGGAAGGCGACCGGGCCGAAGACCTCCTGGCGCAGCAGGGCGGAGTCGGCGGGGACGCCGGTGAGCACGGAGGGCTCGACCAGGTTGGCGGTGCGCCCGCCGTGCACCAGGGCCGTCGCGCCCTCGGCGAGGGCCTGCTCCACGACGCCGGCGACGGCGTCGGCCTGCCGGGAGTTGATCAGGGGGCCGATGACGGTCGCGGGGTCGTCCGGGTCGCCGGCCTTGAGGGTCTTCACCTTGGCGACGAACCTGGCCGTGAACTCCTCGGCGACCGAGCGGTCCACGAGGATGCGGTTGGCGGCCATGCAGACCTGGCCCTGGTGGACGTACCGGCTGAAGACGGCCGCGTCGACCGCGTAGTCGAGGTCGGCGTCGTCGAGGACCACCAGGGCGCTGTTGCCGCCCAGTTCGAGGACCGCGCGCTTGAAGTGCGCGGCGCAGACGGTGGCGACATGGCGGCCGACCGCGTCGGAACCGGTGAAGGAGATGACCTTCGGCACCGGGTGCTCGACGAACGCGTCGCCGATCTCCGCTATGTCCGTGACGACGACGTTGAGCAGGCCGCCCGGCAGGCCGGCGTCCTCGAAGATCTTGGCGACCAGGGTGCCGCCGACGACCGGGGTGTTCTGGTGCGGCTTGAGGACGACGCCGTTGCCCAGGGCGAGGGCCGGGGCGACCGACTTGAGGGAGAGCAGGAAGGGGAAGTTGAAGGGGCTGATCACGCCGACGACACCGACCGGGACGCGGTAGACGCGGTTCTCCTTGCCCTCGGTCGGGGAGGGCAGGACGCGGCCCTCGGGACGCAGTGCCAGGTGGACCGCCTCGCGCAGGAACTCCTTGGCGAGGTGCAGTTCGAAACCGGCCTTGGTGCGGGTGCCGCCCAGCTCAGCGATGATCGCCTCGACGATCTCCGGCTCGCGCTCCTCCACCAGGCGCAGCGCCTTCTCGAACACCGCGCGGCGGGCGTACGGGCTGGCCGCCGCCCATTCCTTCTGCGCGCGCTCGGCGGCCCGGTAGGCGGTGTCCACCTCGGCGGTGGTGGCTATGGTGATCGAGGCGAGCTTGGCGTCGTCGTACGGGTTGAAGTCGACGATGTCCCAGGAGCCGGAGCCGGCCCGCCACTCACCGTCGATGTACTGCTGGGCCAGATCGGTGAAGTACGACGACATGTGATCCCTCAATCCCTTGCTGCCGGCGCAGGCGGAGTCGACGGACGACCGGCTCCCGCACGGTCCGTCCCCCCGGCATCGTACGGGTGTATCAAGGGGCGCGTGGGGCAATGGCGGCCCGGCTCAGCCGAGTTGGAGGAGCCCCCGCAGGACGTCCCGGCTCTCGTCCGGTCCCGGGCTGTCGCGCTGCAGATCCTTCATCGCCTTCTCGTACTGGGCGACGTCCTCGGCCTTGTCCAGGTAGAGCGCGCTGGTGAGCTGCTCCAGGTAGACCACGTCCGAGAGGTCGGACTCGGGGAAGCTGAGGAGGGTGAACGCGCCGGACTCCCCGGAGTGGCCGCCGAAGCCGAACGGCATCACCTGGAGGCGGATGTTGGGGCGCTCGGACATCTCGATCAGGTGCTGGAGCTGGCCGCGCATCACCTCGCGGTCGCCGTAGGGGCGGCGCAGCGCGGCCTCGTCCAGGACGATGTGGAACTCGGGCGCGTTCTCGGCGACCAGGTACTTCTGGCGCTCCAGGCGGAGCGTCACCCTGCGCTCGACGTCGGCCTCGTTCGCCTCGCCGAGGCCGCGGCGGACCACCGCGCGGGCGTACTCCGGGGTCTGCAGCAGTCCGTGCACGAACTGCACCTCGTACACGCGGATGACGGAGGCCGCGCCCTCCAGGCCCACGTAGGTGGGGAACCAGCTGGGCAGCACGTCGGAGTAACTGTGCCACCAGCCCGCCACGTTGGCCTCGCGGGCCAGCGACAGCAGGGAGGCGCGCTCCTGCTCGTCGGTGATGCCGTAGAGGGTCAGCAGGTCCTCCACATCGCGTGTCTTGAAGCTCACCCGGCCCAGCTCCATCCGGCTGATCTTCGACTCGGAGGCGCGGATCGAGTACCCCGCCGCCTCGCGCGTGATCCCCCGCGCCTCACGCAGTCGCCTGAGTTGTGATCCGAGCAGCATGCGCCGCACCACCGATCCGGGCTCTCCCGCGCTCACGTTCGCCAGCCTCCCCAACCGTCTTCAAGGGCCGAAGTCTGCCACTAAAACACTCCGAGCAGTACTCGTCCGATTACACAAACGGAGTCGAGCCAAAGGAAAGGCACAGGAAAAGGCCAGGAACGGTCCAGGAACAGGCACGGACCGACCGAGACGACACCGGGGCGGAGAGGTGAAGATGGCGGAAAATTTGACCTGCAAGCGGTACGGGTAGGACCATTTCGGTCACGTGCACGTGCATCTGCCCTTGCATCTGCTCTGCGCATCCGAAACCATGGTCCCGCACCACCGCGCCGCCTCGCTACGACCGCGAATTCCGGGAGTGCCTCGCATGGGGACGAATGGATCGACCATGCTCGAGCCGTCACGGCAGGGCCTTCCGCCGATGGACCCCGCGCACGTCTCCAGCGCCGCCTCCTGCGCCCTGCCGCCCCGCCACGAAGCGGTGCGCGAGGCACGCCGGTTCACCCGCCGCACGCTCGACGGCTGGCCCACGGGCGACCGCTTCGACGACATCTGCCTGGTGGTCTCGGAACTCGTCACCAACGCCCTGCGGCACGCCCTGCCGGAGGGCGGGCGGCCGACGGACGCGGCCGGGCGCCGCGACGCGTACGGGCGCGGCGACCAGCAGGCGCGGGCCGGCGGGTTCGGTCCGGTGCGGCTGCACCTCATGCGCTGGACCGGGCGGCTGGTGTGCGCGGTGCGCGATCCGAGCGAGGACGGTCCGGTGGTGCGTACGGCGGAGGACTTCGCGGCGGAGTCCGGGCGCGGCCTGTTCCTGGTGGAGTCCTTCAGCGACAGCTGGGGCTGGTACCCACTGACCGGCACCCTGCCGGGCAAGGTCGTCTGGGCCCTGTTCCGGGTCCCGGAACCGCCCGCCGGGTGAACTGCCGCACGCCGCTGCCGTGCCGCGTTTCTACGCGCGTCACGGCGGCAGTCCTCCGAGCGCGTCACGCGGGGCGGTTCCCCCGTCGGCCCGTACGACGGCCGGGCGGGCGGGCGGGCCGCGCCGTCACCCCGTGACCAGGTGGTCGAACTCCCCGTCCTTGACACCCAGCAGCATCGCCTCGATCTCGGCGCGGGTGTAGACCAGCGCCGGGCCGTCGGGGAAGCGGGAGTTGCGCACGGCCACCTCGCCGCCGGGCAGCCGGGCGAACTCCACGCAGGACCCCTGCGAGTTGCTGTGCCGGCTCTTCTGCCAGGCCACGCCGTGCAGGTCCGTTGCGGCGATGCCGTTGTACACGTCGTGGTTCACAGGCCGCTCCCCGGTGTCGCACTGTGGCTGGTGTGGCCATTGATGCATGGTCAACTGATCCGGATCATAGCCCTGTTCACGGGCATCTGCATGCGCAAATGCACGTGCACGCGGGGTGGCCCCTCGGTTACAGCCGATACCGCCCCGAGGCTGCGGGAATCCTGTCGTAAGTGACGCCTCGCCGCCGCCACCCGTTCCCGCGTCTGCCCCTCGATTCGTTGATCATGCAACAACACCGGGGACCCGCCGGTGCGGGCGGGTCCCCGGTACGGACGACGGTGGACGCGGGCGGTCAGCGACCGGCGTAGGGCAGCAGGGCCATCTCCCGGGCGTTCTTGATCGCCGCGGCGAGCTGCCGCTGCTGCTGGGAGGTGACCCGGGTGACCCGGCGGCTGCGGATCTTGCCGCGGTCGGAGATGAACCTGCGCAGCAGATCGACGTCCTTGTAGTCGATGTACGTGATCCCCGCCTGGTCCAGGGGGTTCGGCCGGGACTTCAGGGGCTTGCGTTCGCTCGTGCGGGGCATGGCGGGTCAGACCTCCAGGAGGGTGTCGAAGCCGGACGGCAGCCGCTTCCAGGCGTCCCGTCCGGCGGCGTACTCGGCGTCGGTGAGCAGGCAGGACTCCAGCAGCCGCGCCAGCCCGTCCCGGTCGAGGCCGGGCGAGGTGAAGACGAGGTGCTGGCAGCGGTCGCCGTGCTCGGGGTGCCAGTCCAGGGCCGCGGCGGCGCGGCGCACCGGCGGCACCATCTCCCAGGCCGCGTCCGGCAGCGAGGCGAGCCACGGCCCCGCGCCCTCCACGCAGAGCGCCCCGCCCGCCGCGTCCCAGTGCAGCAGCGTGTCCGGCTTGTCGGCGAGCCAGAACCGGCCCCGGCTGCGGGCCGCGGCACAGGTCAGGTCCTCCAGCGCCTGATAGAGCCGCTCCGGGTGGAAGGGGCGGCGCCGGTGCCACACCAGCGTCGAGACGCCGTGCGCGTCGGCCTCGGCGGGCAGCAGGGCACAGGCCGGGTGCTGGGCCGCCGCGGCGGCCTCGACGTCGAACCCGGCGAACGCGGCCCGCACGAGGGCGGAGGGGGTGGCACCCGCGGACCCGGAGGGGTCCGCGGGGGCGGTCGCCGCCGGGCCGGACGGTGGGCCCGCCGGGCCGCCGTGGCCGATCGGGACCTGACGGGCCGTCGGGTGGAGCTGGGCCAGCAGCTCACGGTCCTCGTCGTCGGCCTCCGGGGAGTCGGCGACGGCCAGGACGGGGGCGTACTCCAACTGCCGCGCGAAGGTGTCGGCGACCGTGCGCTGGTCGGTGGCGGCCGCCGCGAGGCCGCCCTCGGCGAGGTCGTCGCCGTTGGCGAGGTACGGCAGCACCAGCGCCGGATCGACGGCGGTGATCACGCCGGTGACGGTGAGGCCGCCGGCCGTCACCACCTCCGCCATCGCCTTGGGCTCGACGGAGTCCCACAGCTCGACGACGGCGAGCGGGACGGTCCCGGCGTCCGCGAGCCGTTCCAGCTCGGGCACCAGGTCCTCGCGCAGGGCACAGCAGGCGCAGTCGTTGACGAGCGGGGCCTCACCGGCGGACCGCACCCCGCCGGCGTCCCGTACCGTCCGCACGACCGTGCCCGCGGCGGCGGTCGCCAGGTCGTGGTGGAGTACGACGCTGCCGGGCACCTCGGCCAGCAGCCGGTCCACGGCCGCCCGGCGGGCGTCGGCGTGCAGTCCGCCGACGATCACGACGGGGAGCTTCCGCGCGGCCATCAGCCCTGCTTCCCGTACCGGCGCTCGAAGCGCTCCACGCGTCCGGCGGTGTCCAGGACGCGGGCGGTACCGGTGTAGAAGGGATGGCTGGCGTCCGAGATCTCGACGTCGACGACGGGATAGGTGTTCCCGTCCTCCCACTCGATCGTCTTCTCGCTCGTCATCGTGGAGCGGGTGAGGAAGGCGTGGCCGGCGGCGCGGTCGCGGAAGACGACCGGGCGGTACTCGGGGTGGATTCCCTCGCGCATGGCGGTGCTCAGCGCTCCTCTCGGAAGTCGACGTGCCGGCCGGCGACCGGGTCGTACTTGCGCAGGGTCAGCCGGTCCGGGTCGTTGCGGCGGTTCTTGCGGGTGACGTAGGTGAAGCCGGTCCCCGCGGTGGACCGCAGCTTGATGACCGGACGGAGTTCGTTGCGTGCCATGCTGCTATCTTACTGAAAATGATTCCCATTAACAGTAGGGCTTCGGCCCCTGCGAGGAGAGGTACGTCACCGTGTCCGCGCACTGCATGCTGACCGGCGCCCAGCCCGGCTTCGGCAACCGCATCTCCCACTCCCACCGGCGCACCTCGCGCCGGTTCGACCCCAACATCCAGACCAAGCGCTACTGGCTGCCGAGCGAGGGCCGGCACGTACGGCTGCGGCTGAGCGCGCGGGCGATCAGGACGGTCGACACGATCGGCGTCGAGGCGGCCGTGGCCCGCATCCGCGCCCGGGGGGTGCGGGTCTGATGGCGAAGAAGAGCAAGATCGCGAAGAACGAGCAGCGGCAGCGGATCGTCGCCCGCTACGCCGCCCGCCGCGCCGAGCTGAAGGAGATCGTCCGCAGCCCGTCCGCCACGGACGCCGAACGCGACGCCGCCCAGCGGGAACTGCGCCGCCAGCCCCGCGACGCCAGCGCCACCCGTGTCCGCAACCGCGACCAGACCGACGGCCGCCCCCGCGGCTACTTCCGCGCCTTCGGCCTCTCCCGCGTCTCCCTGCGCGAACAGGCGCATGCCGGACATCTGCCCGGGGTGCGCAAGTCGTCCTGGTAGCTTGCGGCTTGTCGTGGGCCGGTCCCGGCCGTCCGCTGGAGCTTGGAGCTTTTGGTGACGAAGGTGACGGTGGAAGAGGCGGCGCGTCGGACGTGCGCGGCGGGGGCCGGCTCGGGCTCCGCTCCCGGGAGGGCGCGGCGCCCGCTGCGGGCCTCGGCGGTGACGGTGGCGGGGCTGGCCGGGGTGCTGGTGCTCGGCGGGTGCGGCGGGGGCGGCGGGGACGGCGGGTCGGACGGCGAGGGAGCGGGGGGCGCGCGGACGAGTGCGTCCGGCTCTCCTTCCGCGTCCTCCTCCGGGGGCAGCGGGGACACCGGGAGCGCCGGGGCCTCTCCGTCCGGCGCGGCCGGTGAGCTGGAGGGCAGCTGGCTCGCCACCGCCGGCGGCAAGGCGGTCGCGCTGGTGGTCACCGGCACCCGGGCCGGCCTCTTCGCCACGGGCGGGACGGTGTGCAGCGGCGGCGCCGGCACCGCGGACGGCACCCGGACGATCCGCCTGACCTGCACGGACGGGAACAAGGACCGGGCGTCCGGAACGGTCGAGTCGGTCGACGGCTCCACCCTGGAGATCGACTGGTCAGGCAGCCTCGGCACGGAGACGTACGTCAAGGCCGAGGGCGGCAAGCTGCCGAGCGGGTTGCCCACGGCGGGGCTGAGGGGCTGAGGGGCTGAGAGGGCAGGGACGGAGACGTACGCCAAAGCCGAGGGCGGCAAGCTGCCGAGCGGATTGCCCACGGCGGGGCTGGGGGCTGAGAGGGCGCGGACGGAGACGTACGTCAAGGCCGAGGGCGGCAAGCTGCCGAGCGGGTTGCCCACGGCGGGGCTGAGGGGCTGAGAGGGCAGGGGTCGGACGGGCCGGGGGCGACCGGGGCCAGGCCGACGGGGGCGACCGGTACAGCCTGCCGGGGTCGGGCGAGCCAAGGCGACCGGGGCGGGTAACCTTGCCCCTCGCCCGATGGCCGAACACCTGCCTCCAGAGGACCCGTTCATGCGCACCACCCGGCCGACCGCCGTCGCCGCCACCGTCGTCGCGGCGCTCCTGCTGCCCCTGACCTCCTGCTCGGACGAGGGCGGTGGCACCGACGACCGCGGTGACGGTTCCGCCTGCCGGATCGGCGAGTCGGGCACCGAGGTCGCGGCGAGCCCCGCGCCGGCCGCCGGCGACACCGGCACCGTCACCGTGACCCTCACCAACCGCGGCGCCGAGTGCGTCCTCGACGGTTTCCCCGCGGTGACGCTCACCGCGGACGGTGCCGCGCGGGAACTCGGCCACGACGAGGGCGCCTCCGCCCGGAAACTGACCCTGGCCGAGGAGGCCGCCGCGTCCTTCACCGTCACCTATGTACGGGGCGACGGGGACGCCGGGAGCCTCGACGTCCGCGTGGCCCGCTTCGCCCTGCCGGGCGCCTCCGGCACCCACGAGATCCCCTGGTCCTACGGCCCGGTCGCGGCCCGGGCCGACGGGGCGGACGGCGTGCGGGCGACGGTGAGCGCGTTCCAGCAGATGGGCGACTGACCGGCGCGGTCGGCACGTTGGCGGCGTAGGGCCTGTCGTTTGGATCAGGCCCCGCTCACCGGCGCGATCCGAACGACAGGCCCTGGACCGGCCGCACCGGACGGGCCGGTCAGGGCAGCGGGGGCCGGCGGTCCACCGCCGCCCGGTCGGCCGCGCGGATGCCCTCGGTCCAGCCCGCCTCGTCCGAGACGCCCCGCAGCCGGGTGCTGACCGTCCGCGGGAACATCCGCGCCAGGTGGTCGGTGACCGCGACCTCGCGGGAGGCGAGCACCGGCAGCAGCTCCCGGTCCTCCCCCGCCGGGACCTCGGCGGCGGCCCGCAGCCGGGAGCCGACGCGGTGCGCGTACGCCGCCAGGAACGACTGCCGGAAGGTCTTGGTCCGCTTACGGCCGCCGGCCCGCTGGGCGGCCTCCGCACGGGTCATCGCCGTCTCGGCCTGCACCAGCAGGGACGTGTACAGCAGCTCGACCGCCGCGAGATCGGTCTCGAAACCGACCACGGTGGAGAAACCGAACTCCTCGTTCCACACCGCCCGGCAGTGATTGGCCGCGGCCACCGCGTCCAGCAGCACCGCCTTGGCCTGCTCGTACGGCGGTTCCACCCCGAGCCGGCAGGCCCCGGGGGTGCCCGGCGCGGGCGCGCGGGCCGCGAGCAGCGCCTCGTCGACGCTGTGCCGGGCCATCAGCTCCTGCGCCTTGGCGCTCAGCGCCTCCGCCTCCTCGGGGTAGCCGGTCGCCTCCGCCTTGGCCAGCAGCGCGCGGATGCGGGCGAGGGCGCGCGTCCGCGGCCCCCGCCCCGGCCCGTCCGGCTCACCGGGGGCCGCGCCGGTCGGTTCCGGGTCGTCCAGCGGTTCCAGCGCGGGCAGCCGCAGCAGCAGGCGGTACAGCTCCAGTACGGCGGTGGCGCGCGCGAAACGGTCGACGCGGGCCGCCCCCGCGGGCGCCCCGGCGGGGAGGTCGTCGAGCTGGGCCGCCCAGCGCGGGCCGCGCGGGCCGTCGTCCGCCGCCTGGTCCCGGATCAGGTCGGCGGCCAGCCGCAGGTGGATGTCGTCCAGGTCCCGCCGTACGACGCGTAGGACGTCGGCGGGCTGCCAGCCGCGCCGCCAGGCCCCGGCCACGAACTCCCGCCCCCGGCGGCCGACTTCCGGGTCCGTCGCCGGATCGGCGGCGAGCAGGGAGGCCGCGCTGTCGAGGGAGGCGTCCCCGGTGTCGTACAGGGCGGTCCGGAAGGCGCGGTCGACGGTCCCGGCGGGGCTGGTGTTGCTCACCCGGCGATGGTGCCACGGCCGCCGGCCGGGACTCCTCCCGGTGTCTTCCCGGCAGCCGATCCGACTGTCAACCCATGGTTGACACCCCAGGGGGCGCAACCTACGGTTGACACATGACGACGAATCCGAGCCCGAATCCGAGCCCGAACGCGAACCCGAGCGCGAACCCGAAGCCGGCCGTCGCGGCGTCCGTACGTCTCGACGACCTGATCGCCGCCATCAAGAAGGTGCACGCCGAACCCCTCGAACAGCTCCAGGACGCCGTCCTCGCCGGGGAACACCTCGGGGAGGTCGCGGACCACCTGATCGGCCACTTCGTGGACCAGGCCCGTCGCTCGGGGGCGTCCTGGACCGACATCGGCCGGCGGATGGGCGTCACCCGGCAGGCCGCCCAGAAGCGTTTCGTACCGAAGGAGTCCACCGGCACGGACGCCGGCGAGGGCTTCAGCCGCTACACGCCCCGCGCGCAGAACGCGGTGATGGCCGCGCACAACGAGGCCAGGAACGCCCGGAACGCCGAAGGCGTCCCCGAGCACCTCGTCCTCGGCCTGCTCAGCGAGCCCGAGGGCCTCGCCGTGAAGGCGATCGCCGCGCAGGGCGTGACCCCGGCCGCCGTCCGCGAGGCGGCGCTCGCCGCCCTCCCCCCGGCCGCCGCCGAGGCCCCGGAACTCGTGCCGTACGGCCCGGCCGCGAAGAAGGCCCTGGAACTCACCTTCCGCGAGGCCCTCCGCCTCGGCCACCACTACATCGGCACCGAGCACCTCCTCCTCGCCCTGCTGGAGCACGAGAACGGCGAGGGCGTCCTCAGCGGTCTCGGCATCAGCAAGGAGCGGACGGAGGAGTACGTCGTCGAGGCCCTGTCCCTGCTGCTGAAGTCCGCGGAGGAGAAGCCGGCCGACGGCTGACCGTCCCGAGGCCGATGTCAGACCCCGCTGCGACACTCGCGGTATGGATACGGCGGACCGGTGGCTGCTCGCCGAGGCCGAGGACGGCGGCGTGGACGTGGCCCCCCTCGGCCCCGACGGGCTGCCCGCCGCACCGGTACGGCACGAGGCGGACCCCGCCGAGGCGGTGCGCCGCCGCCCGGACGTCACCCGCTGGGTCTGGCGCTCCACCGCCGAGCTCTACCCGCGCCTGCTGGCCGCGGGGGTCCGGGTGGAGCGGTGCTACGACATCGAGGACGCCGAGACCCTGCTGCTCGGCCACGAGGGCCGCTCCGGCAGCCCCCGGTCGGCCGCCGCCGCCCTGGCCCGGCTGCGCGGCACCCCCGTACCCCCCGATCCGCCCCAGCGCTCCGCCGCCCCGGGCGCCCAGCCCCTCCTCTTCGAGCCCCGCCCGGCCGCCCGCCTCTCCCTCCCCGACCTCGCCGCCGTCTACGCCGGGCAGCAGCGGCGGCACGGCCTCACCGAGCACCCGGACCGGATGCGGCTGCTGACGGCGAGCGAGTCGGCGGGAATGCTGGTGGCCGCCGAGATGAACCACGCGGGGCTGCCCTGGCGGGCCGACGTGCACCGCGAGGTCCTGCACGGTCTGCTGGGCGAGCGGTACGCGGGCGGCGGCGAGCCCCGCCGGCTGGCCGAGCTGGCCGACGAGGTCTCCGCCGCCTTCGGCCGCCGGGTCCGCCCCGACCTGCCCGCCGATGTCGTCAAGGCGTTCGCGCAGGCCGGCATCAGGGTCCGCTCCACCCGCCGCTGGGAGCTGGAGTCCCTCGACCACCCGGCCGTGCGGCCCCTGCTGGAGTACAAGAGGCTGTACCGGATCTGGGTCGCCCACGGCTGGTCGTGGCTCCAGGACTGGGTCCGCGACGGCCGGTTCCGCCCGGAGTTCCAGGCAGGCGGCACGGTCACCGGCCGCTGGGTCACCAACGGCGGCGGCGGGCTGCAGATCCCGAAGGTCATCCGCCGGGCCGTCGTCGCCGACCCGGGCTGGCGGCTGGTGGTCGCCGACGCCGACCAGATGGAACCGCGCGTGCTGGCCGCGATCTCCCGCGACCCCGGCCTGATGGAGGTCGCCGCCCGGGAGACCGACCTCTACCAGGCCGTCTCCGACCGCGCCTTCTCCGGCGACCGCGCACAGGCCAAACTGGCCGTCCTCGGCGCGGTCTACGGCCAGACCTCGGGCGACGGCCTCAAGAACCTGGCCGCGCTCAGACGCCGCTTCCCCCGGGCCGTGGCCTACGTCGACGACGCGGCCCGCGCCGGCGAGGAGGGCCGCCTGGTCCGCACCTGGCTGGGCCGCACCTGCCCGCCGGCCACCGAGGACGACACCGGCGAGGCCGGCCTCCCCCAGGACGACCCGTCCCGGCCCGCCGCCACCACCGGCGCCCGCGCCCGCGGCCGCTTCGCCCGCAACTTCGTCGTCCAGGGCAGCGCCGCCGACTGGTCCCTCCTCCTGCTCGCCGCCCTCCGCCGCACCTGCGCGCCCCTCCGCGCGGAACTGGTCTTCTTCCAGCACGACGAGGTGATCGTCCACTGCCCCCGGGAGGAGGCCTCGACGGTCGTCGACGCGATCCGCGAGGCAGCCACCCTGGCGGGCCGCCTGACGTTCGGCGAGACACCGGTGCGGTTTCCGTTCACGACGGCGGTGGTGGGGTGTTACGCGGAGGCGAAGTGAGAAACCCGGCACACCGTGCCCCGAAGACGAGAGAACCCCAGTCCGGTAAGGCCCGGTCTGGGGTTCTCGACAAAGCCGCCTTCGGGATTCGAACCCGAGACCTACGCATTACGAGTGCGTTGCTCTGGCCATCTGAGCTAAGGCGGCGTGTCCCGCGCACCATGGTGCGATCAGCGACGTCGGTAAGTCTACACAGTTTCCGGGGGTGCTTCGTACCGGCCCCGGGCGGTCCCGGGGCCGGTGCCGCGGGGGTTACGAGCAGCGCTTGCCGTCGGCGGGGGCCGCGCCCCGCAGGAGGTAGGTGTTGATCGCGGAGTCGATGCAGGAGCTGCCGCGCCCGTAGGCGGTGTGGCCGTCGCCGTCGTAGGTGAGGAGGCGGCCGGAGGAGAGCTGGGCGGCGAGGGACTCGGCCCAGCGGTACGGGGTCGCCGGGTCCCGGGTAGTGCCGACCACGACGATCGGGGAGGCACCCGCGGCGGCGATGCGGTGCGGTTCCCCGGAGGGCTGGACCGGCCAGTACGCGCAGTTCAGGGAGGCCCAGGCGAGGCCCTCGCCGAAGACGGGGGACGCCTTCTCGAAGTCGGGGACCGCCGCGCGGACCTCGTCCGGGGTGGAGAAGGCCGCCGGGAGGTCGAGGCAGTTCACGGCTGCGTTGGCGGACATGAGGTTGCTGTAGGCGCCGTCCGGGTCGCGTTCGTAGTAGCTGTCGGACAGGGCCAGCAGGCCGGCGCCGTCGCCCTTCCTCATCGCCGCCGTCAGCGCCTCGCGCAGCTGGGGCCAGGCACCCTCGTCGTACATGGCCGCGATGACGCCGGTGGTGGCCAGGGACTCGGTGAGGACGCGGCCGTCGCCGGTGCGGATCGGGCGGGTGTCCAGCTTGCCGAAGAACGCCTTGAGGGCGTCGCCGGCCCGGCGCGGGGTGGTGCCCGGGCCGCCGAGCGGGCAGCCGGACCGGCGGACGCAGTCCTTCGCGAAGGACCGGAACGCGGTCTCGAAGCCGGCCGTCTGCTCCCGGTTCAGCTGCCGCGCGGACAGGGACGGGTCCATCGCCCCGTCCAGCACCAGGCGGCCGACCCGGTCAGGGAACAGCCCGGCGTACGTCGCCCCCAGGAACGTCCCGTACGACGCCCCCACGTACGTGAGCCTCTCGTCGCCCAGCACCGCGCGGAGCAGGTCCATGTCGCGGGCCGACTCGACGGTCGAGACATGACGGAGCAGCTCGGGGGCGTCGGCGCCGCAGCCCTCGGCGAAGTCCTTGTAGGCGTCGACGAGCTTCTCGGTCTCCTGCTCGTCGTCCGGGGTGGTGTCCGTCCGCGTGTAGGCGTCCATCTTCGGCCCGTCGAGGCACTCCACCGGCTCGCTGCGGGCCACGCCCCTGGGGTCGACGGCCACCATGTCGTAGCGGGCGCGGACCTCCTCGGGGTAGCCGATGCCGGCGTACTGCTGGAGGTAGCCGACCGCCGAACCGCCCGGCCCGCCGGGGTTCACCAGCAGCGAGCCTAGCCGCTTCCCCGGTCCCGTCGCCTTCTTGCGGGCCACGGCGAGACGGACCTCGCCCCGGGACGGCTCGGCGTAGTCCAGCGGCGCCTTCATCGTGGCGCACTGGAAACCGGGGACACCGCACTCCCGCCAGCTCAGCTTCTGCCCGTAGTACGGCGACAGCGCCGACGGCGTGGCCCGCGGGAGCGCGGCCAGCGTCGCTCCCGAGGCCGACGCCGCCGAGGTCGTCGCGCCCGACGCGGAGCAGGCGGCGGTGAGCAGCGCGGCGGCGAGGAGGGCGAGACCGGTGCGGGTTCTGCGGAGAGTGCGCCTTGTGTGCATCCAGCGAGCGTAACGCTCGGCGACGGCTCGGGCGCCGTGCGTGGTCGATGTGCCACGGACGAGTTACCCGGCGTCCGGGCCCGCCCCACCGCGCCTCTCCCACCGCGCCTCCCCCACCGTGCCGCGCCCCGCCCCGCTGCCGGGGCCCGCCCAGCCCGCCCGCCGTCGGGGCCCGCTCAGCCCGCTCTCAGTGCCATCGTCATCGCCTCCACGGCCAGCAGCGGTGCCACGTTGCGGTCGAGGGCCTCGCGGCAGGCGCCGATCGCCTCGATACGGCGCAGGGTGGCCTCCGGGGTGCCGGAGCGGGCCAGCCGCTCCAGGGCGTCCTCCGCGTCGGCGTTGGCGATGGCGACCCGGGAGCCGAGCTGCAGGGCGAGGACGTCGCGGTAGAAGGCGGTGAGGTCGGTGAGGGCGAGGTCGAGGCTGTCGCGCTGGGTACGGGTCCGGCGCCGCTTCTGCATGTCCTCCAGGTCCTTCATCACACCCGCCGTGCCGCGCGGCATCCGGCCGCCCTGGGCCGCGCCGAGCGCCGCCTTCAGCTCCTCCGTCTCCTTGCCGTCCACCTGCTCGGCGAGCTGCTTGGCGTCCTCGCTCGCCGCGTCGACCAGTTCCTGGGCGGCCTTGAGGGCGCCGCCGACGTCCTCGACGCGCAGCGGCAGCTTCAACACGGCGGCGCGGCGCGCGCGGGCGGCCGGGTCGGTGGCCAGCCGCCGGGCCCGGTCGACGTGGCCCTGGGTGGCGCGTGCGACGGAGGCGGCGACGTCCGGCTCGATGCCGTCGCGGCGGACGAGCATGTCGGCGACGGCGGCGACGGAGGGCGTGCGCAGGTTCAGGTGGCGGCAGCGGGAGCGGATCGTGGGCAGGACGTCCTCGATCGAGGGGGCGCAGAGCAGCCAGACCGTGCGCGGGGCCGGTTCCTCGACGGCCTTGAGGACGGCGTTGGCCGACTTCTCGTTCAGCCGCTCGGCGTCCTCGACGAGGATGATCTGCCAGCGGCCGTTGGCCGGCGAGGTGAACGACTTGCGGACGGTGTCGCGCATGTCGTCCACGAGGATCTGCGCGCCGACGGCCGCGACCGTGCTGACGTCCGCGTGGGTGCCGACGAGCGCGGTGTGGCAGCCGTCGCAGAATCCGCAGCCGGGGACGCCGCCCAGCGCCCGGTCGGGGCTGACGCACTGGAGCGCGGCGGCGAAGGCCCGTGCCGTCTGGTTCACCCCGGCGCCGGGCGGGCCGGTGAACAGCCAGGCGTGCGTCATCTTCGACGAGGCGGGCGGCGGCGTGTCGGCCGCGGCGGCGGTGACGAGGGCGTCGGCGTCGCGGGCGGCGGCGGTGAGCTGCTCGCTCACCTTCTCCTGTCCGACCAGGTCGTCCCATACGGTCATGGGTCACGCCGTCCTTCCGTCCGCTGCCCGTCCCGCGCTCGGAACCCGGGCCGTCTTCCCGCGCAGCATCCCGTGCCTGCCGCGCCCCTTTCATTGTGGACGCGGCCACTGACAACGGACGCCGCCGAGCGGCCTGGGCCTGTCGTTCGGATCACGCCGCAGACGCGGGGAAGACGCAGCCGATTCCCCGCGACCTGGTCCGAACGACAGGCCCTAAGCCGGTGCGCGGAGCCGCCCGCGGCACCCGGCACGCTCGGCGACCGCCGACGGCGGACCGCGCCGAGGGCTCAGCGCCCCCGGCCACCCCGCCCCCGGCGCCCGTCGTCGTCACCGTCGTCGCGCGGGCCGAGCAGTTCGTCCGCCAGGGTCGGCAGGTCGTCCAGCGGGGTCTCCTCGGCCCAGTCCGGCCGGGGCCTGCGGCGCGTGGCCTGCGGCGCGTCGGCGGGGTCGACCTGGGGCAGTTCCCGCGTACGCTCCTCGCCCCCGTCGGCCCGGTCCCGCCCGGCGTCGCGCTGCTCGTCCCGGAAGTACCCGGGCGGAACCCGGTCGGCCGGCCCGTCCTCCCGCACCTGCGGCAGCACCGCCGTCTCGTCGGCCGCACCCGGCGCCACCGGAGGCAGCACCGCCGTCTCCTCCGCCGCACCACCCGGCGCGACCGACGGCAGCTCGGCCGTCACCTCGGCCTCACCCGGACGTACCGCCGGCAGGACCGCCGTCTCCTCCGCCTCGCTCGGCGTGCCGGACGCGGCCGGGGAGACCGGCGCCGCCGGCGGCAGCGGCAGTTCGGCCGTCACCTCGGCCTCGGAGGCCCCGGGGTGCTGGTCCTTGGCGAGGCTGACGCGCTCCCCGCTACCGGGGCGGTCCGCGAAGTCGTCCCGCGCCGGCCGCCGGGGCGTGCCCGCCGCGGGCGGCGGGGTGGGCCGGGGCCCGGTCGCCGCCGCTGCCGCCGCCTGCTCCGCCGCCCGGCGTGCCTCCTCGGCCCGCAGCAGCGCCTCCTCGGCCTTGCGCTGCTTCTCCAGGCGCCGCGCCTCGGCCTCGGCCCGCAGCCGCGCCTCTTCCTCGGCCTGCTTGCGCAGCCGCTCCTGCTCGGCCTTGCGCCGGGCCTCCTCCTCGGCCCGCGCCTTCTCCTCCGCGAGCAGCCGCTGCCGTTCCTCCTCGGCCTTGCGGCGCGCCTCCTCGGCCCGCTGCCGGGCCTCCTCCGCCTGCCGTTCGGCCTCGCGGCGCTGCGCCTCCTCCAGCTCGCGCCGCTTGCGCTCTTCCTCTTCCTTGCGCAGCCGCTCCAGCTCCGCGAGGCGCTCCCGCTCCAGCCGCTCCTCCTCGGCCTTGCGGGCGGCCTCCTCCTCGGCCCTGCGCCGGGCCTCTTCCTCCGCCTTGCGGCGCGCCTCCTCCTGGGCCTTGATCTCGGCCTCGGACAGCGGCAGCACCCGGTCGAGCCGGTGCCGTACGGCGGTGGTGACGGCCTCGGGCTCCTGGCCCGCGTCGACCACCAGGTACCGCCCGGGGTCGGCGGCGGCCAGGGTCAGGAAACCGGCGCGCACGCGCGCGTGGAACTCGGCGGGCTCCGACTCCAGCCGGTCGGGCGCCTCGGTGAACCGCTCGCGGGCGGCCTCCGGCGCGACGTCGAGGAGCACCGTCAGGTGCGGGACCAGCCCGTTGGTCGCCCAGCGGTTGATGCGGGCGATCTCGGTCGGGGAGAGATCCCGGCCGGCGCCCTGGTAGGCCACCGAGGAGTCGGTGTACCGGTCGGAGATGACGACCGCGCCGCGCTCCAGCGCGGGCCGGACGACCGTGTCGACGTGCTCCGCGCGGTCGGCGGCGTACAGCAGCGCCTCCGCGCGGTGCGACAGTCCGGCGCTGGAGACGTCCAGCAGGATGGAGCGCAGCCGCTTGCCGACCGGCGTGGCGCCCGGCTCCCGGGTGAGCACGACCTCGTGGCCCTTGCCGCGGATCCACTCGGCGAGCGCCTCCGCCTGGGTGGACTTCCCGGCGCCGTCGCCGCCCTCCAGGGCGATGAAGAAACCGTTCGACGCGGGTGCCTGCACCGGGTCGTCGCCGCCGAGCAGCGCGTCCCGCAGGTCGTGCCGGAGCGGCACCCCGGAGCGGTCGTCGATCTTGGCCAGGACCAGCGCGGCCACCGGCAGCAGCAGCGCGCCGACCAGCATCAGCGTGAACGCGGCGCCGCCGTGCGCGAAGACGAACCTGCCGCTCTCCAGCCGGTGCGGCCCGATGCCCGCCGCCACCAGGGGCGCGATCACCGCGGCGAGCGCCACGACGAACCGTACGCACGCGTGCAGGTGCTCGGTGGTCCGGGCCCGGCGGGACTCCTCGGTCTCCTGGTCGAGCAGGGCGTGCCCGACGTTGGCGGCGACACCGGCGCACGCCCCGGCCAGCGCCAGGAGCAGCAGCACGGTGGTGCCGTCCGGGACCAGCCCGGCGACCAGCAGGGTGATCCCCTCGGTGGCGATCGCCAGGGCCAGCAGCCGCCGCCGGGACAGCGAGGGCAGCAGGGCGGGCGCCGTCCGGATGCCGGCGACCACGCCGCCGGTCAGCACCCCGACGGCCAGCCCGAACAGCACCGGCCCGCCGCCCAGGTCCTTG
The DNA here is from genome assembly GCF_020521275.1 of Streptomyces daghestanicus. Classification (NCBI taxonomy): domain Bacteria; kingdom Bacillati; phylum Actinomycetota; class Actinomycetes; order Kitasatosporales; family Streptomycetaceae; genus Streptomyces; species Streptomyces daghestanicus. Next base: position 1,795,646 of record NZ_BNDX01000008.1, read on the forward strand.
GCGTGCAGGACGGCGACGGCGACCGCGGCGCCGACCGCGCCCGCGACCGCCGCGCAGGCCAGCACCAGCAGCGGCAGGACACCGGTGCGCCCCTTGTCGGCGCTCGTGCCGCGCTTCGGGCGGCGCAGTCCCTCAAGCGGCGAGCGCGCGCGGGGGGTGCGCACCGCGGGCAGCTCCAGGAAGCTCAGTACGGAGACGGACGCGGCGAACAGTCCGGCCGCCACGTACGAGGCGAGGGCCGCCTGGTGCTCGGCGAACCAGTCGAGGCCGGCGCCGAGGAGGTTGTTCAGCAGCCCGGCGACGACGAGTGCCACCGCGGCGAGGGGAACCGCCACGAAGCCGGTACGCAGCGACAGGCGGCGCAGCGCGTCCATGTGGTCGGGCAGCGGGCGTACCGTCGCGCCCTCCAGGGGCGGCGCGGGCAGCAGCGCGGGGGCCGCGCTCTCCCGGCACACCGTCCAGAACCGCTCGGCGACACCGCTGACGAAGACGGTCGCCAGCAGCGCGGCGAGCGCGTCGTCCGGCGTCCAGTCGATCCACAGCGGCGCGACGATCAGCAGCGCCGCCCGCAGTCCGTCGGCACCCACCATGGTCCAGCGGCGGTCGAGCGGGCCGTCCGGCGAGGTGAGCGAGGTGAGCGGTCCGAGCAGGACGGCGCCGAAGAGCACGGTCGCCAGGATGCGCAGCGCGAAAACGGTCGCCACCGCGAACGCCACGCCCCGGTAGCCGCCCCCGAACGAGCCCGCCGATATGGCCGCCTGAACGGACAGCAGGACCAGGACCAGCAGGGCGAGGGTGTCGCCGATGCCGCCCACGAGATGGGCGCTCCACAACCGCCGCAGCCGCGGCTGGCGCAGCAGGGCACGGACGGCGCGCTCGCGGGAGTCCGCGACCAGCGCTGCGTCGGGGGCCGGGTGTGGGGCCGTTGGCTGATCGGCTCGCGTCATGCGTTCAGCCTAGCGGGAGCCGCCGGCACCACCCGCGCCCCGCCCGGACGTGCGCGCGCCCCGGCACCGGAATCGGTGCCGGGGCGTTCGCTCGGCGAAGCCGCGGACTTCGGCCGACGCGGGGGGATCTCAGTCCTCGGCGCCCTTGGCCGCGGCGGTCTTCTTCGCGGTGGCCGTCTTCTTGGCCGCGGTGGCGGTGGTCTTCTTGGCCGCGGTCTTCTTCGCGGCCGTCTTCTTCGCCGGAGCCTTCTTCGCGGTCGTCTTCTTGGCGGTCGCCTTCTTCGCCGTCTTCTTGGCGGGACCCTTGGCCCGCTTCTCGGCGAGGAGTTCGTAGCCGCGTTCCGGGGTGATGGTCTCGACGCTGTCGCCGGAGCGCAGGGTCGCGTTGGTCTCCCCGTCGGTGACGTACGGACCGAAGCGGCCGTCCTTGACCACGACCGGCTTCTCGCTGACCGGGTCGGTGCCCAGCTCCTTCAGCGGCGGCTTGGCCGCGGCCCGACCGCGCTGCTTGGGCTGGGCGTAGATCGCCAGCGCCTCCTCCAGCGTGATCGTGAAGAGCTGGTCCTCCGACTGCAGGGAGCGCGAGTCCGTGCCCTTCTTCAGGTACGGGCCGTAGCGGCCGTTCTGCGCGGTGATCTCCACGCCCTCGGCGTCGGTGCCGACGACGCGCGGCAGCGACATCAGCCTCAGGGCGTCGTCCAGGGTCACCGTGTCCAGCGACATGGACTTGAAGAGGGAGGCGGTGCGCGGCTTGACCGCGTTCTTGCCGGTCTTCGGGGTGCCCTCGGGGAGCACCTCGGTGACGTACGGGCCGTAGCGGCCGTCCTTGGCGACGATCGTGTGCCCGGTGGCCGGGTCGGTGCCCAGTTCGAAGTCGCCGCTCGGCTTGGCGAGCAGTTCCTCCGCCAGCTCGACGTTCAGCTCGTCGGGCGCCAGGTCCTCGGGGATGTCGGCGCGCTGGTGGTTCTCGGAGTCCTTCTCGCCGCGCTCGATGTACGGGCCGTAGCGGCCGACGCGCAGCACGATGCCGTTGCCGACGGGGAACGAGGAGACCTCGCGGGCGTCGATCGCGCCGAGGTCGGTGACCAGTTCCTTGAGGCCGCCGAGGTGGTCCCCGTCGCCGTTGCCGGCCTCGGCCGCCGTACCCGTGCCGGTGCCCTCACCGAAGTAGAAGCGGCGCAGCCACGGCACGGCCTGGGCCTCGCCGCGGGCGATGGCGTCGAGGTCGTCCTCCATCTTGGCGGTGAAGTCGTAGTCGACGAGCCGCCCGAAGTGCTTCTCCAGGAGGTTGACGACGGCGAAGGAGAGGAAGGAGGGGACGAGCGCGGTGCCCTTCTTGAAGACGTAGCCGCGGTCGAGGATGGTGCCGATGATCGACGCGTACGTCGACGGGCGGCCGATCTCGCGCTCCTCCAGCTCCTTGACCAGCGACGCCTCGGTGTAGCGGGCGGGGGGCTTGGTGGCGTGCCCGTCGACCGTGATCTCGTCGGCGGTCAGCGGGTCGCCCTCGCTCACCTGGGGCAGGCGGCGCTCGCGGTCGTCCAGCTCGGCGTTGGGGTCGTCGGCGCCCTCGACGTACGCCTTGAGGAAGCCGTGGAAGGTGATCGTCTTGCCGGAGGCGCTGAACTCGACGTCCCGGCCGTCGGCCGCAGTGCCGCCGATCTTGACGGTGACGGAGTTGCCGGTGGCGTCCTTCATCTGGGAGGCGACGGTCCGCTTCCAGATCAGCTCGTACAGCTTGAACTGGTCGCCGGTGAGACCGGTCTCGGCGGGGGTGCGGAAGCGGTCGCCGGAGGGGCGGATCGCCTCGTGCGCCTCCTGCGCGTTCTTGACCTTGCCGGCGTACGTCCGGGGCTGCGCGGGCAGGTAGTCGGCGCCGTACAGCTGCGTCACCTGGGCGCGGGCGGCCCTGACCGCCGTGTCGCTGAGGGTCGTGGAGTCCGTACGCATGTAGGTGATGTAGCCGTTCTCGTACAGCTTCTGCGCCACCTGCATCGTCGCCTTCGCGCCGAAGCCGAGCTTGCGCGAGGCCTCCTGCTGGAGCGTGGTCGTACGGAACGGGGCGTAGGGCGAGCGGCGGTACGGCTTGGACTCGACGGACCGGACCGAGAAGCGGGTGTCCGTCAGGGCGGCGGCGAGCGCGCGGGCGTCCGCCTCGTCGAGGTGGAGGGTGTGGGCGCCCTTGATCTGTCCCAGGGAGTCGAAGTCGCGCCCCTGCGCGACCCGCTTGCCGTCGACGGTCTGGAGGCGGGCGACCAGCGACGACGGGTCGGACGCGTCGCCGGCCCGGCCGGTGGCGAAGGTGCCCGTCAGGTCCCAGTACTCGGCCGAGCGGAAGGCGATCCGCTCGCGCTCCCGCTCGACCACGAGCCGGGTGGCGACGGACTGGACGCGGCCCGCCGACAGCCGCGGCATGACCTTCTTCCACAGCACCGGGGAGACCTCGTAGCCGTAGAGGCGGTCGAGGATGCGGCGGGTCTCCTGGGCGTCGACCAGCTTCTGGTTGAGCTGGCGCGGGTTGGCGACGGCGTCCCGGATGGCGTCCTTGGTGATCTCGTGGAACACCATGCGCTTGACCGGGATCTTCGGCTTGAGGACTTCCTGGAGGTGCCAGGCGATGGCCTCGCCCTCACGGTCCTCATCGGTGGCGAGGAAGAGTTCGTCGGAGTCCTTCAGCAGGTCCTTGAGCTTCTTGACCTGCGCCTTCTTGTCGGCATTGACGACGTAGACGGGCTGGAAGTCGTGGTCGACGTCCACGCCGAGGCGGCGGACCTCACCGGTGTACTTCTCCGGCACCTCGGCGGCGCCGTTGGGAAGGTCGCGGATGTGCCCGACGCTCGCTTCGACGACGTAGCCGGGGCCGAGGTAGCCCTTGATCGTCTTCGCCTTGGCAGGCGACTCGACGATGACGAGTCGGCGGCCGCCGTTTGCGGTCTCGCTGGTCGGGGACAACTTCGCTCTTCTCTCCGGTCGACGCCTGGGACTGACCCAGGTCTAGCTCCCGGGGTCGGGTCCTGCTTCCTTGTTCGCTCGTGACGCTGCGGAGTGTGACGGTACCTCCCGCCCCCGTGTCAAACGGGAAAAGCCCGCAACGGCCACTCGAACGGTAACCCGACTAACCCTCTTCCTGCCGCCCGGAGTGCCCACGGGCCCGTGCGGGTGTATCCGGAGCGCGATCTCTCGGTCACGCCCCGGGCGGCGTCCGGGGCCTGCGGAACCCGCCGCTCAGGCCCGGGTCAGACACCAGGCGCCGAGCAGCAGCGCGAGGACGGCGGCGACGGTGGCCACGGCCGCCGATGCGACCGGGCTCACACCCTGGGCGACGGGGCGGCGGTGGCGCACCTGGGACGCGGTCCACACCAGCAGGACGCCTCCGAACAGGACGAACACCACTCCCGCGAAGATCGCCGGTCCACGCTCCATGGTCTGCCGATCCCCTTGTCTCCCGTCCGCGAGTACCACGTCCCGGGAAGACTGACACGCGCGGGCGGCGGCCAGGCGAAGCCGGGGTGAACGCCGCGATCAGGGGGAGGGGACGAGGGGGTGCCCCGTCCTTCCTTCCCCCGGCGCGGCACAGCGCGGTGCGGAACGGCGCGGCGGAGAGTGGCCGGTTGTCGACGGCACGGGGGCGTGTTCTCCCCCTCTCCCTCGCCGGGCCTCACCCCACCGGTTCGATGAACCCCTGCTCCACCAGCAGCCGGATCTGCGCGGGCGTACGGTCCCGGAGCAGTACCGGGTCCTCGCCGAGCAGCTGGGCGATGGCGTCCAGGATGCGCCCGGCGCTCATCGTGCCGTCGCAGACCCCGGCGAACCCGGCGCCGACCGTGTCGACCTTGGTCGCCCGGCGCATGCCGCGGTGCTGGCGCAGCACGACGTGCTCGGGGTCCTCGGCGCCGGGCAGCCCGACCTGTTCCTGGACGACCTCGCCGGCCAGGGTGAAGCACGCCTCCAGCAGGGCCGCGTCGTCGTGCGCGCGCAGGTAGTCGATCCGGTCGAAGTGGGCCCGGACCGCGTCACCGAGCGGTTGTTCGACCGGATGCGGCCATTCCTCGACGGTGACGGAGGGCTCGGCGGCGTCGGTGCGGCGCAGCGTGATCCAGCCGAAGCCGACGGCCCGCACGCCCCGCGCCTCGAACTCGTCCAGCCACGCGTCGTACCGTGCCTGGTACGCGGCCACGTCGTCACGGTGGTCGCCCGCGTCCCGCAGCCACAGCTCGGCGTACTGGGTGATGTCCTGCACCTCGCGCTGCACGATCCAGGCGTCGCAGCCGCGCGGCACCCAGGAGCGCAGCCGGTCCGTCCACTCCTCCCCCTCGACGTGCTGCCAGTTGGCGAGGAACTGCGCGAACCCGCCCGCGGCCAGCCGCTCCCCCGCCTGCGACACGAGCGTGCGGCACAGATCGTCCCCGGTCATCCCGCCGTCCCGGTACGTCAGCCGGGCGCCCGGCGAGATCACGAACGGCGGGTTGGAGACGATCAGGTCGTACCGCTCGTCCTCCCGGACCGGCTCGAACAGCGACCCTTCGCGCAGGTCGGCGGCGGGTACCCCGGAGAGCGCGAGGGTGAGGGCGGCGATGTGCAGGGCGCGCGGGTTGACGTCGGTGGCGGTCACGCGCGTGGCGTGCCGGGAGGCGTGCAGCGCCTGGATGCCGGAACCGGTGCCGAGGTCGAGGGCGGCGGCGACGGGCGTACGGACGGTCAGTCCGGCCAGCGTGGTGGAGGCGCCGCCGACGCCGAGGACCACGCCCTCCGCGCGGCTGCCGACGCCGCCCGCGCCGCCGACCGCGCAGCCCAGGTCGGAGACGATGAACCAGTCCTCGCCGTCGGCCCCGCCGTACGGCCGAACGTCGACGGTGGCGGTCACCTCGTCGCCCGCCCGCACCAGCCAGCCGCTCTCCAGGCAGGCGTCGGCGGGCAGGATCGCGGCCACGCGCGCGTACGGCACCGGCTGCTGGAGCAGGAACAGCCGGACGAGCAGTTCCAGCGGCGCGTCCCCGCGCGTGGCGCGCAGCGCGGGGACGGTCTCGCTGCGGGAGAGCGCCGCGTAGGCGGCGGCGCCGAGCAGTTCCAGCAGTCCGTCGGCGGTGTACGAGGCACCGAGCAGGGCGTCCCGGAGCCGGGCGGTGACGTCGGGGCGGTCGGTGGCGGGCAAGGGGGAGAGGTCGGCGTTACTCACGCCCCCATTGTGTCCCGCGCCGCGCCCGCCGCCCGGGTGCCGTCCCTCAGCTCGTCGTGGCGGACGCGGAGGCCGGGGCGGACGCGGACTTGCAGCTGGCCTGCTTGGCCATGGCCCGGCCGACGTCGCCCTCCTCCAGGTCCTTGAGGGCGTCGCTGCCGCTCTGGCTGAGCTTGTTCAGCTCGGTGGCGACATCCTTGAGGCCGTCGGCGAACTTCGCCTGGTCCTTGGTGTCCAACTCCTCGACCTGCGACTTCAGCGAGGCGTAGGACGAGGACAGCTTGTTCAGCTCGGTGACCGCGGCCTTCTGCTTCTTCTCGCCGTTCTCGACATCGGGCGCGCCGGCCTTCTGCACGGCGGCGCCCATCGCCTTGTAGGCGTCCGACATGTCCTGGAACGCCTGCGCGTCGGTCTTCTGCACGTCGGCGGGCTGACTGCTGTCCGAGGTCTGCTTCTGGATCGCGGCGTTGGCGGCCTCGATCTTCTTCGCCTGCGGCTGTACGCCGTCGCAGACCTGCTTGGCCCAGGAGTTCAGCTTGTCGCTGTTGTCGTCGCCGCCGCATCCCGTCAGCGCCAGTACCAGTACCGCACCGCCGGACAGTGCGGCCGCGAGCTTCTTGTTCACCGGATTGGTCCCTTCCATGGCTCTCGGCCCCGGAACATACACGCCATCCGGGCGACAACCGCGTGACCAACATCCGATACGACCGCTATTGCAGCCATTTGCACCAGGCGAGAGAAGGCTCACGGAGTCTTCACACCGTCACCGGGCACACGGCGCACGGACGTGCGCCGCGGGCGGGCGGCGCGCCAACCCGCGCCGCCCGCCCGCCTCCTGACGGACCGCCGTCTCTCCCGCGGCTAGGAGACCGCCGCCCGGTCGCCCGGCTCGGCCTTCCGTCCGGTGCCGTCCTCGTCCCCCATGGCGATGCCGCGCCGCTTGGAGACGACCACCGCGCCGATGACGACCAGGGCGGCGAACCCCGCGATCAGCACCCGGACGCCGACGCTCTCGTCGGGGCCGTAGGAGAACTTGATCACGGCGGGCGCGATGAGCAGCGCGACCAGGTTCATGACCTTCAGCAGCGGGTTGATGGCCGGTCCGGCGGTGTCCTTGAAGGGGTCGCCGACCGTGTCGCCGATGACGGTGGCGGCGTGCGCCTCGCTGCCCTTGCCGCCGTGGTGGCCGTCCTCGACGAGCTTCTTGGCGTTGTCCCAGGCGCCACCGGAGTTGGCGAGGAAGACCGCCATCAGCGTGCCCGCGCCGATCGCGCCCGCCAGGTACGCCCCGAGGGGGCCCACGCCGAGGGTGAACCCGATGAAGACCGGCGCCAGTACGGCGAGCAGTCCGGGCGTGGCCAGTTCGCGCAGGGCGTCGCGGGTGCAGATGTCGACGACCTTGCCGTACTCGGGTGTCTCGGTGTGGTCCATGATCCCGGGTTTCTCCCGGAACTGCCGCCGCACCTCGAACACCACCGCCCCCGCCGACCGCGACACCGCGTTGATCGCCAGCCCGGAGAAGAGGAAGACGACCGCCGCGCCCGCGATCAGCCCGACCAGGTTGTTGGGCTGGGAGATGTCCATCATCAGCGTCAGCGGCGCGCCCGCGCCGCCGAGCTGCTCCCCGACGTCCCGCGCGCCGGTGGCGAGGGCGTCGCGGTACGACCCGAAGAGCGCCGCCGCCGCGAGGACGGCCGTGGCGATGGCGATGCCCTTGGTGATGGCCTTGGTGGTGTTGCCGACGGCGTCCAGGCCGGTGAGGACCTGCGCGCCCTCGCCCTCGACGTCGCCGGACATCTCCGCGATGCCCTGCGCGTTGTCGGAGACCGGCCCGAAGGTGTCCATGGCGACGATGACACCGACCGTGGTGAGCAGGCCGGTGCCGGCCAGCGCCACGGCGAACAGCGCCAGCATGATGGAGGCGCCGCCGAGCAGGAACGCCCCGTAGACGCCGAGGCCGATCAGCAGGGCGGTGTAGACGGCCGACTCCAGGCCGAGGGAGATGCCGGCGAGGAGGACGGTGGCGGGCCCGGTCAGCGAGGCCTTGCCGATGTCCCGCACGGGACGCCGGGTGGTCTCGGTGAAGTAGCCGGTGAGCTGCTGGATCAGCGCGGCGAGCACGATGCCGATCGCCACGGCGACGAGTGCGAGGACACGCGGGTCGCCGCTCCTGGAGGCGATGGCCGCGTCGGTGACGCCGTCCAGGTCCGCGTACGTCCCCGGCAGGTAGACGAAGACGGCCACGGCGACCAGGACGAGCGAGATCACCGCGGAGACGAAGAAGCCCCGGTTGATCGCGCTCATCCCGCTGCGGTCGGAGCGCCTCGGCGCCACCGCGAAGATGCCGATCATCGCGGTGAGCACCCCGATGGCCGGGACCAGCAGCGGGAACGCCAGCCCCGCGTCGCCGAATGCCACCTTGCCGAGGATCAGCGCGGCGACCAGGGTCACGGCGTACGACTCGAAGAGGTCGGCGGCCATGCCCGCGCAGTCGCCGACGTTGTCGCCCACGTTGTCGGCGATGGTCGCGGCGTTGCGGGGGTCGTCCTCCGGGATGCCCTGCTCGACCTTGCCCACCAGGTCGGCGCCGACGTCGGCGGCCTTGGTGAAGATGCCACCGCCGACCCTCATGAACATCGCGATCAGGGCCGCGCCGAGCCCGAAGCCCTCCAGCACCTTCGGCGCGTCGGCCGCGTACACCAGCACCACGCAGGACGCGCCGAGCAGGCCGAGTCCCACGGTGAACATGCCGACGACACCGCCGGTGCGAAACGCGATCTTCATCGCCTTGTGCGAGACGAGGGTGAGATCCTTTTTCGGTTCGCCGGGCCCCGGTGTCGCTTCCCGGGCCGCCGCGGCGACGCGCACATTGCTGCGCACGGCCAGCCACATGCCGATGTATCCGGTGGCCGCCGAGAACGCCGCGCCGACCAGAAAGAAGATCGACCGTCCGGCGCGCTGGTTCCAGTCGTCCGCAGGCAGCAGCATGAGCAGGAAGAACACGATCACTGCGAATACGCCGAGGGTGCGCAACTGCCTGGCCAGATAGGCGTTCGCGCCTTCCTGGACGGCTGCCGCGATCTTTTTCATGCTGTCGGTACCCTCGCCCGCCGCGAGCACCTGGCGCACCAGGACGCCCGCGACCACCAGTGCCGCCAGGGCCACGGCGGCGATGACGGCGACGAGCACGCGGTTGCCGTCGGTCAGTTCCACGGCCAGCTGATGTGAGGTGGAAAGCTCCGCCATTCGTCCTCCTTGACGCTTGGGCTGAGCTCAAGATGTGGACGGATTCTAGGTACCGGAACCGGATCTAAACAGTGCATGACAAAAGCAATCGGCCCGTCAAACGAAAAGCCGTAATGCTTTTGAAGCATTGAAACGGGACTGACGGAGATCAATAGGCGTGATCGAACAATCGGAACGCTGATCGTGAATCAAATGAATCAGAAGGAGCATTGATCGTGAACTGTTGCACTTCCTGCTCCGCGTCCACTGTAAGCGCGGTCATCGCCTTCCGCACATGACAAAGGGCCCTACGCGGTAGGGCCCTGTCGATCGGGGGGGGACGGTCAGGCGAGCGGCAGCACCGGCGGCGGTGTGGTCGGCCAGGTCATGCGGATCAGCCCGCCGTCGGCGCCGGCTCTGACCTCCACGTCGTCGACGAGCCCGCTGATGACCGCGAGGCCCATCTCGTCCTCCTCGTCGGCGTCCGGGTCGACGCCGAAGGCGCCGTGGGCGCCTCCCACGGCCGCGTGCGACGCCTCGTCGCCGACCTCGATGGAGAACTGTTTCTCCTCGTCGATCAGCGCCACCTTCACGGGTGCCGTGATGCCGCCGTTCTGATGCAGCCCCACGGCCCGGGTGCAGGCCTCGCCGACGGCGAGCCGCACCTCGTCCAGGACGGCCTCGTCCACTCCGGCCCTGCGTGCCACCGCGGCCGCCACCAGCCGGGCGGTCCGGACGTGCTCGGGCAGCGCGCTGAAGCGGAGTTCAACGGTGGCCATGCATCCCCCTCGGAACTTCGGGCGTGCTGTCGAGGGACCGGGCCGCCGAAAGCCCGGCCCCCTGCTTCCACTCGGTGCCGCCCCGCACCGGGGTCCGGGGCGGCGGTCGTCGTCAGTCGGTGGCCGCGACCGCTTCGTCGACCGAGGTGTGGATCGGGAACACCTTGGTCAGACCGGTGATGCGGAAAATCTTCAGAATGCGCTCCTGGTTGCAGACCAGGCGCAGCGAGCCCTCGTGGGCACGCACCCGCTTCAGGCCGCCGACCAGCACGCCGAGTCCGGTGGAGTCGAGGAAGTCCACGCCCTCCATGTCGACGACGAGGTGGAAACTCCCGTCGTTCACCAGCTCGACCAGCTGCTCGCGCAGCTTGGGCGCGGTGTATACGTCAATTTCGCCACCGACCTCGACGACCGTACGATCGCCGACGGTACGGGTCGACAGGGACAGGTCCACGGATCCTCCAGCACCTTGCTATCGAGCGGTCGCCCCTCGGGGTTACCTCGGCTTGGAGCCCCCGGGACGGTTCGCCAGCCGCGATGGCATTCAATCACTTACCAGCAGGCGTGCACGACGCCTTGGTCCCATTGTCCGTCACGCCAGTGACAGACTCGATGCCGATGGCCGAGAATCACCGATCCGATCGACCCCCGGCGGACCCCGCCTCCCAGCCGGGTCCGGGCACGGTCCTGGACCGGCTCGCCGCGGGGCCGGGCCGGGCTGCGCGCATCACTCATACGGAGCACTTGCCCCCGCGTGCGGGCCGCCATGCCCGCTGGCCGGACCGGATTCGCCCGGAGGTGCTCGCCGCCGTACGGGCCGCGGGCATCGAACATCCCTGGGCCCACCAGGCACGCGTGGTCGAGCACGCCCTCGACGGCGATTCGGTGGTCGTCGCCACCGGCACCGCGTCGGGCAAGTCCCTGGCCTATCTGGTGCCGGTCCTCTCGACGCTGCTGGACGGCTCCGAGGCGCCGAACGGGCGGGGCGCCACCGCCCTCTACCTCGCCCCGACGAAGGCCCTCGCCGCCGATCAGCTCCGGGCGGTGAAGGAGTTGTCCCGGCCCCTTGGCACATCCGTTCGCGCCGCCGTCCATGACGGTGACACGCCCTTCGAGGAGCGCGAGTGGATCCGCCAGTACGCCACCCTCGTCCTCACCAATCCGGACATGCTGCACCGCGGCATCCTGCCCTCCCACCCCCGCTGGTCCTCCTTCCTCAAGGCGCTGCAGTACGTCGTCATCGACGAGTGCCACACCTACCGCGGGGTGTTCGGCTCCCACGTCGCCCAGGTGCTGCGCAGGCTGCGCCGTCTGTGCGCCCGCTACGGCTCCTCCCCCGTCTTCCTGCTGGCCTCCGCCACCGCCGCCGAGCCCGCGGCGGCCGCCCGCCGGCTCACCGGTCTGCCGGTGGTCGAGGTGGCCGACGACGCCTCACCCCGCGGTGAACTGGTGTTCGCCCTCTGGGAGCCGCCGCTGACCGAACTGGAGGGCGAGAAGGGCGCACCCGTCCGCCGCACGGCTACCGCCGAAGCCGCCGATCTGCTGACCGACCTCACCGTGCAGGGCCTGCGCTCCATCGCCTTCGTCCGGTCCCGGCGCGGCGCCGAGCTGATCTCCGTCATCGCGCAGGAACGGCTGGCCGAGGTGGACCGGTCGCTGGCCGGGCGTGTCGCGGCGTACCGCGGCGGCTATCTGCCCGAGGAGCGCCGCGCCCTCGAACGCGCGCTGCACTCCGGGGACCTCCTCGGGCTCGCGGCGACCAACGCCCTGGAACTCGGCGTCGACATCTCCGGCCTGGACGCCGTGGTGATCGCCGGCTATCCGGGCACCCGTGCCTCGCTGTGGCAGCAGGCGGGACGGGCGGGACGGTCCGGGCAGGGGGCGCTGGCGGTCCTGGTCGCCCGCGACGACCCGCTGGACACCTTCCTCGTCCACCACCCCGAGGCCCTCTTCGACCAGCCGGTCGAATCCACCGTCCTCGACCCCGACAACCCGTACGTGCTCGCCCCGCACCTGTGCGCGGCGGCGGCCGAACTGCCGCTGACGGAGGACGACCTGGAGCTGTTCGGCCCGGCGTGCGGGGAACTCCTCCCCCAGTTGGAGGCCGCGAAGCTGCTGCGCCGCCGGACCAGGGCGTGGCACTGGACGCGCCGCGAACGGGCCGCCGACCTCACCGACATCCGCGGCGAGGGCGGTCGCCCGGTGCAGATCGTGGAGGAGGGCACGGGCCGGCTGCTGGGCACGGTCGACGCCGGCGCGGCGCACACCACGGTCCACGAGGGCGCGGTCCACCTGCATCAGGGACGCACGTATCTCGTGCGCTCGCTGGACCTGGAGGACTCGGTCGCCCTGGTCGAGCGGGCGAGCCCGCCGTACTCCACGGTGGCCCGCGACACCACCGCCATCTCCGTCCTGGAGACCGACATCGAGGTCCCCTGGGGCGACGGCCGCCTGTGCTACGGCTCCGTCGAGGTCACCAACCAGGTCGTCTCCTTCCTCCGCCGCCGCCTGATCACCGGTGAGGTCCTCGGCGAGACGAAACTCGACCTCCCTCCTCGTACGCTGCGCACCCGCGCGGTGTGGTGGACGGTCACCGAGGACCAGCTCGACGCCGCCCGGATCAGCCCGGAGATCCTCGGCGGCGCCCTGCACGCCGCCGAGCACGCGTCGATCGGCATGCTCCCGCTCTTCGCGACGTGCGACCGCTGGGACATCGGCGGCGTGTCGATCCCCCTGCACCCGGACACCCTCCTCCCCACGGTCTTCGTCTACGACGGTCATCCCGGCGGCGCGGGCTTCGCGGAGCGCGCCTTCCACACGGCCCGCACGTGGCTCACGGCGACCCGCGAGGCCATCGCCTCCTGCGAGTGCGACGCCGGGTGCCCGTCCTGCATCCAGTCCCCCAAGTGCGGCAACGGCAACGAGCCGCTGCACAAGCGGGGGGCGGTACGGCTCCTCACGGTGCTGCTGCGGGGGGCGGCGGGGGCGTCGGAGGGAGCGGGGGCATCGGAGGGAGCGGGGGCTTCGGAGACAGCGGGGGCTTCGGAGGGAGCGGGGGCATCCGAGGCTGCCGGTGGCCCGGGGGCGTCAGGGGTATCCGAGGCTGCGGGTGATCCGACAACGCCAGAGGCACCGAAAGCTGCCGGTGGCCCGACAACGCCAGACGCTCCGAAGAGGGCGGGACACCCCGAGGCTGCCGGTGGCCCAGGGGTGTCGTCCGCTCAGGGGCAGGCTCCCGGGCAGGTGCCGGATCTGCCGCCGCCGGCGTCTCCGCCGGGCCCGCCCGTGCCCTGACCTCCGCCGCGAACGGGCCCCGCCCCGACGCAACCGTGACGTCCGCGACCTGCCCGGTGAGCGCGCACCGTACGATCCGCGTTCCCTGGGCCCGGGCCACCCGGTCCGCCGCGGCGCAGGCCCCGGCACCGCCCCCGGCCCACCGCCCGGCCGCCGCCAGCGCCGCGAGATCGGCGCCGCCGGCCGCCCGGTGCCGGGTCACGACCGCCTGCCCCAGAGCCAGGACGACCCCGAAGACCACGCACAGCACGGTGATGACCGCGACGCTCCAGACACTGGCGGAACCCCGGTCGGGACACCGCTCGGGCCTCCTCCCGCTCCCGCCCTTCACGGTCCCGCCCCCTCCACCGACGCCACCGCTTCCTCCCGTACCTCGAACGGCAGCCCGCTCAGCACCGGCGCCCGCGCCACCACCGCCACCCGGACCCGGTCCGGCTCCCGGCTGACCGTGACCTCCGCCCCGTCCGGTGCCGCCCGGCGGGCGATCTCGACGACCGCGTCCGCCGGGTCCTGCCGGGCGGCGGCGCGGGCGCCGGTCCGGGCCGCGTCCACGCACTGGATCTGCGCGGCCACCACCAGCAGCCCCCACACCAGTGCCGTGGCGAACATCACCAGGACCGGCAGGACCACGGCCGTCTCGGCGGTCACGAACCCCCCGTCGCCCGCGTCGTCCGGGTCCCGCTCACATCCGCGCATCGAGCGCCTGCCGCACGACCCGCTCCAGCTCCGCGCCGACCGCGCCGCTGGTCACGACCTTGTACAGGACCACCGCGAACGCCACCGCCGCGATGATGCCCATGGCGTACTCGGAGGTGACCATGCCGCCGTCCCGCCGCAGGGCTCCGCCCGACCGGCACGCCGCGCGTGCCCGGCCCACCAGGACACGCAGCCGTGCCCGGACCATCCGGCATGTCTTGTACGTCCTGCTCATCTCAACCCCCGTGGGACTCACTGCTCGCTCCTTGACCGCTTCGTTCGCTGAAACCGCTTCGTCCGCTTCGTCTGCCGCCGCTCAGGCCGTCGACGTCATCCGCCACCCCCTCCCAGCACCCCGCCCGCGAGGCCGATCACCACCGGCAGCACGCCCACCGCGATGAACGCGGGCAGGAAACACAGGCCGACCGGCGCGGTGACCGTGACGGCCGCCCGGCGGGCCCGTTCCGTGGTCGCGCGGGCCCGGTCCGCGCGGGTCCGCTCGGCGAGGTGGGCGACCGGGCCGGCCGCGGGCAGCCCGGAGACATCGGCGCGTTCCAGCAGCCGGGCCAGGGCCGCGGCCCCGTCGATCCCCGCCAACTCGCGCCAGGCGCCGCTCGGCTCGCCACCCAGCCGGACCTCCGCCGCGCCGCGCGCCAGCGCGTCGCCGACCGGTCCGCCGAGGGCGTCCCCCACGGCCCGGGCGGCGACCACCGGCCCGGCTCCCGCCGCGATACATGCCGCCACCAGGTCGGCGGCCAGGGGAAGTTGCCGGGCCGCGGCCACGGCGTCTCCCCGGACGGCGGCCCGCGCCGCACCCGGCCGCTTCCGCTGCCACCACCACAACCCCGCCGCGACGGCCGCTCCCGCCAGGACACCGGTGACGTCCCCGGCCAGGGCCCATCCCGCCGCCACCGTGCCCGCCGACGGCAGCCAGGCGCGGACCGCGCCGGGCACATCGGCGCGCGGGGCGGCCGGCGGCCGGTCGGGCGGCAGCAGCGCGGCCGACCGGTGCCGTGCCCTCCGCTCCCGCCGTACGGCGCACGCCCACCGCACCAGCCACGCGGCGAGCAGCAGGGGTGCCACGGCCGTCCCCAGGCTGTGGACGAACTCCCCGTTCACGCCTGTGCCTCCGCCCGCCGCACGATCCGGCTCACCCACCACATCCCGAGCCCTTCCAGTACGCCGCCGGCCAGCAGACAGCCCAGTCCCGCTCCGCTGTGCAGCAGGACGCGCAGCGGGTCGGCCCCGAGCACCACCCCGAACAGCAGGCCCACGGCCGGCAGACCGGCCAGCATCACGGCCGTGGCACGGGCCCCGGCCAACTGGGCGCGCAGGTCGGCCCGCAGGTCCCGTTCGGCGCGCAGCGCGTCCGCGAGCCGGTCCAGGCCGGCCGCGAGACCGGCGCCCTGGTCGACGGCCACCCGCCAGCACGCGGCGAGTCCCCGCAGCCCCTCGGCACCCGGCTGCCGGGCCGCCGCCCCGAGCGCGCCCGGGACGTCCCCGCCGAACCGGGCGGCCGCCAGCACCGCGGCCTGCCCCTCACCGAGCCCGCCGGACTCCCGCGCGGCGCACAGCAGCGCCTCCCCCGGCTGCCGTCCGGCCCGTACCTCCCCGGCGAGGACCGCGCACAGCGCGATCACCGCGTCCTGCCGCCGGTCCCGGGTCCGCCGTGCCCGGCCCGCCCGCCGGACCCGGCACAGCACCGGCACCCCCGCCGCGCCCACGACGAGCGGCAGGAACGACGCTCCCAGTACCGCCAGCGCCAGCCCCGCCACCGGGGACCACCACTCGGGCCGCAGCCGCCCACGGAGCCGGCGCAGCCCCTCGCTCGCCCACGGCGCGGGTGGCGCTCCGGGCCCGGCGGCCCCCGGGCGGCCCGGCGAACCGGTCCCGGCCGCCCCGCCCCCGGCGACCAGCAGGCGCACCCGCCGGGCCCCGGAGCGCCGTCCACCGGCCGCCCACACCGCGCCCCCGAGGCAGGCCAGGGCCGCCGCGGTCGTCGACACGTCACCCACGCCGCCCATCGGCTCCCCCTCCCCACCGGCCCGCACCCGAGCGGGGGCCCGAACCCGCCCCCGGCTTGAACCCCGACTCCGGCTCCGGCCTTGGCTTCGCCCCCACCTCAAACCCCGGCCCCGATGCCGCACCGTCCACGCCCCCGTACTCCTCGCCCAGCAGCTCCCTGAGCCGCTCCCAGCCACGTTCCCGCACGAACGCCGCCTCGCCCCACCGCAGCGCCGGCACCGTCCGCACCAGCCCCGACGCGTCCCTCTCCAGCACCCGCACCTCCGCGATCCGCCGCCGCCCGGCGCGGTCGCGGACGAGGTGCAGGACCACCGACAGCGCGGCGGCGAGCTGGCTGTGCAGCGCGGCCCGGTCCAGGCCGGCGGCGGTACCGAGCGCCTCCAGCCGGGCCGGCACGTCCGCGGCGGCATTGGCGTGGACCGTGCCGCAGCCGCCCTCGTGCCCGGTGTTGAGCGCCGCCAGCAGATGGACCACCTCGGCCCCGCGCACCTCCCCGACGACCAGCCGGTCGGGCCGCATCCGCAGCGCCTGGCGTACCAGGTCCTCCAGCGTCACCAGGCCGGCGCCCTCCTGGTTGGCCGGTCTGGCCTCCAGCCGTACGACGTGCGGATGCTCCGGCCGCAGTTCGGCGGAGTCCTCGGCGAGCACGATCCGCTCCCCGGCGCCGACCAGGCCGAGCAAAGCGCTCAGCAGCGTGGTCTTACCGCTGCCCGTACCGCCGCTGACCAGGAAGGACAGCCGAGCGTCCAGCAGTGCCCGCAGCACCCGGTCCCCGCCCGGCGGCACGGTCCCGGCCGCGACCAGCTCGTCCAGCGTGAACGCGCGTGGCCGTACCACCCGCAGCGACAGGCAGGCGCACCCGACGGCGACCGGTGGCAGCACCGCGTGCAGCCTGGTCCCGTCGGGGAGCCGGGCGTCCACCCACGGCCGGGCGTCGTCGAGGCGGCGTCCGGCGACGGCGGCGAGCCGCCGCGCGAGCCGCCGCACGGCCCCGGCGTCCGGGAAGGACACGGCGGTCAGCTCCAGTCCGCCGCCCCGGTCCACCCAGACCCGGTCCGGGGCGGACACCAGGACGTCGGTCACCGAGGGGTCGGCGAGCAGCGGTTGCAGCGGCCCGCTGCCGACCAGCTCGGACCGGAGCCGCTCGGCCGTGCCGAGGACCTCGGCGTCGCCGAGCACCCGCCCCTGTGCGCGCAGGGCCTGCGCAACCCGCGCGGGCGTCGGTTCCGCGCCGTCCTCCGCGAGCCGGCGCCGTACGCCGTCCAGCAGCGCCGCCGGCATGCCCGCGCCCCGCTCCGGTTCCCGCCCGTCACCGGCCCACCCGGGCAGCTCCGTCCCGCCTTCGGCACCACCCCGCTCCGGCGTCCTCATGGCGTCCCCGCCTCCGTCTCGGTCAGCGCCCGCTCCCAGAAATCCCGGCAGAAGCGCGCCAGCGGTCCGCGGACGGCGGTCCCCGGCGGCCGCCCGCCCTCCTGGGCGCGCGGCAGGCCGGGCTCGGTGGGGACCTCACCGGCCAGGGGCAGCCCGAGCAGCCCGGCCACCTCCCGGTCGTCCAGCCCCGGCGCGTACGGCCCGCGCACCGCGACCCGCAGGTCGCGCAGGACCAGGCCGACGGCGGAGGCGACCCGCCCGGCCGCCGCGACCGCCCGCAGTTCGGCGGGGACGACCAGCAGCCCGAGGTCGAGCTGGGCGAGGACCTCCGCCGCCCCGTCGTCGATCCGGCGCGGCAGGTCCACGACGACCGCCCCGCCCCGGCGCCGTGCGGCGGCGAGCACCGCGCGGACCGCCTGGGGCGGCACGGCGACCCGGTCGCCGCGGTCCCAGCTGAGCACCCGCAGGGAGTGCAGTGCGGGCAGCGACTCCTCCAGGGCGCCGCCGCCGACCCGGCCGCGCGAGGCGGCGAACGCGGGCCAGCGCAGCCCCTCGGTGGTCTCGCCGCCGAGCAGCACGTCCAGTCCGCCGCCCAGGGGGTCGGCGTCCACCAGCAGGGTGCGCAGCCCCCGCCGGGCGGCGGTGACGGCGAGCGCGCAGGCCAGGGTGGAGGCGCCGGCGCCGCCCCGGCCGCCGATGACGCCGACGGTGAGCGCGGGCCGGCCGGCGCCCTCGGCGACGTCGGCGATGCGGTCGACCAGCCACTGCTCGCCGTCGGGCAGCATCAGGACGTGGTCGGCGCCGATCTCCACGGCGCGCCGCCACACGCCGGGGTCGTCCTGGTCGTGCCCGACCAGCACGACGCCCCGTCTGCGGGGCGCGCCGCGCACCCGGCGGGCGGCGTCGTCCCCGACCAGGACGAGCGGCGCGGCCTCCCAGCCGCTCCGGTGTCCGGGCACCGAGGGGTACACCTCGGGTGTGGCGCCGGCCGCCGCGCACAGGCGCAGCAGGTCGTCGAGCAGGCCGGGGTCCTCGGTGACGATCAGCGGTCCGCTCTGCCGTCCGGTGACGGCGGGCGGGTCGTGCGCGTCGGTTCCGGTCATGTGGCGTATCCCCCTCGGCGGCGTCTCGCGCGGCCCGTGGGGCCCGCGATTCCCGGACTCGTGAAGAACCGGAGACCGGTCCTCATTCGAGCGGCCGGCGGAAACCGGCCGCGGGCGTCCCGCAAACGGAAGCGGCCGTGAACTCGGCGCGACCGGGACGCGTGGGAATCACAGTGCAGCGAACCGGGAAATCGTGTGGATCTTGGTCGATAACTGTGGACAACTCGACGATTGTGAATATCGCCGTCACCCATACCGGTGAGGTCCACGCGCTCCGGACACGACTTCCACAGAGCAGCCCGTCGACTACCCACGGTCACGGCGGGTGATCAAGGAGCTTCACCCGGCATGATCGGAGAAGGAGCGAACCCCGGGCTCTGGCGCCCGCCGAAAACCCACCCGGACATGCGACGACCCCCGCCGGGGGGGAGAGCGGGGGTCGTCTCCACGGCCGACTCGGGGGGGGGAGGAGTCGGGCCGGGTTAGCACGGTCGCGAACGATCCGTGACTTCCATGGTGTACCCGAGAGCCTTCTCAGGCAAACCCACACGCCCCACGGTACGCCGAATGGGGTGCGCCTATGCTCAGGGCGTGGAAAACCACTCCTCGCCCCACTCGTCACCCCGAACCGCCGCCTTCTTCGACCTGGACAAGACGGTCATTGCGAAGTCGAGCACGCTGACGTTCAGCAAGTCCTTCTACCAAGGCGGCCTGATCAACCGCAGGGCCGTCATGCGTACCGCATATGCCCAGTTCGTCTTCCTCGCGGGCGGCGCCGACCACGACCAGATGGAGCGGATGCGTACCTACCTGTCCGCGCTCTGCCGGGGGTGGAACGTCGGGCAGGTCAAGGAGCTGGTCGCCGAGACGCTGCACGACCTGATCGACCCGATCATCTACGACGAGGCCGCCTCCCTCATCGAGGAGCACCACACGGCCGGCCGTGACGTGGTGATCGTCTCCACGTCGGGCGCCGAGGTCGTCGAGCCGATCGGCGCGCTGCTCGGGGCCGACCGGGTGGTGGCCACCCGCATGGTGGTCGGCGACGACGGGTGCTTCACCGGGGAGGTGGAGTACTACGCCTACGGTCCGACGAAAGCCGAGGCGATCAGGGAACTGGCCGCCTCCGAGGGGTACGACCTCGCCCGCTGCTACGCCTACAGCGATTCGGCCACCGACCTGCCGATGCTGGAGGCGGTCGGCCGTCCGCACGCCGTGAACCCGGACCGGGCGCTGCGCCGCGAGGCACTCGCGCGCGAGTGGCCGGTCCTCGACTTCCACCGGCCGGTCCGGCTCAAGCAGCGCATCCCCGGCCTCTCCGTGCCGGCCCGTCCGGTCCTGGTCGCCGCCGCCGCGATAGGCGCCGCGGCGGCCACGGCGGGGCTGGTCTGGTACGCGGGGCGGCGGCGTGCCGCGACGGCGGCCTGACCCCGGTCCGCCCCTCCGTCGCAGGCGGTTCGCCCTGAAGTACGTAAACGTACATTTGAAGCCAAAAGTAAAGAAGTGCGGGCACCACTTCCCCTGGCCCGCCGCCCGGAGTACAAAGGACTCAACGGCCCGCGAGACCAAGGGCGTCCGAGAGGATCACCCTTACCCACGCACACGGCCCCACGGACCGAGCATGGTCATCGGGCACCCACGCGACGTCGACCCGTCGATTACGGGCCAGCCGCACCAGGTGACGGGCGAAGTTCCCGACCTGATGGGCGACACAGCGAGGACGCTTGGTAACCCGGTGAGCATGGCGGCGGCGGTACGGATGTCCGTACCGCCGCACCCCGTGTCCGGCTACGCCGCCCCGCGCTGAAGCGCCTCGCAGACGGCCGTCGACTCACGTGCCCCCAGGGCGACCGCCTCGCCGCAGTGGCTGATCCAGGCGGCCATGCCCTCCTCGGTGCCGGAGACATAGCCGTCCAGGGCAGCCAGGTAGGCGTCCCGGCCCAGCTCGGCGTGGCCGACCTCGGCGGGGCAGACCGACTTGGGGTCCAGGCCGCTGCCGACCAGGACGATCCGCTCGGCCGCGCGCGCGACCAGACCGTTGTGGGAGCCGAACGGGCGCAGCGCGAGGAGCTCGCCGTGGACCACGGCGGCCCGCACCAGCGCCGGCGCCGCACTGCCCGCGACGATCAGCCCGGCCAGCCCCTCCAGCCGGCCGTGCGCCTCCTCGGCGTCCGGCAGCGGCAGCCCGATCAGCGGCTCGTCGACCGGCTCACCGGCCTGCCGGGGGCGCCCCACCCGGTCGGCCTTGTCGGCCGCCGCCACCAGGTGCAGCCGGGCCAGCACCCGCAGCGGCGACTGCCGCCACACGGAGAGCAGTTGCCCCGCCTCGGCGGTCAGCCGCAGCGCCGCGCCCACCGTGCGCGCCTCGCCGTCGCCGCTGAAATCGGTACGGCGGCGCACCTCCTCCAGGGCCCAGTCGGCGCCGGAGAGCGCCGCCGAGCCGCGCGCGCCGCGCAGCGCCGCCTCGGAGGTGATCTCGTTGCTGCGGCGGCGCATGACCCGGTGGCCGTAGACCCGGTCCACGGCCTTGCGCACGGACTCCACGGACTCGGCCACGCCGGGCAGTGCGCCCAGGGCCGCGAGGGGATCGGCGGCCGCACCTGTCGTACTCATGAGTACGACAGTAGCCGGGCCGTCATCCCCGCTGGGCCTGCGCCCCGGGAACGCCCTTGGGGGCCGGGGCCGGGCCGGCCGACAGGTAGGACGTCCAGCCCTGCTTCGGGGCCTCGCCGACGCCGAGGCCGCGCAGCTTGCGCAGGGTGCCGGGGTCCTGGGCGTCCAGCCAGTCGGCGAGCTGCCGGAAGGAGACGCAGCGCACGTCCTTCTTGGTGCACACCTCCTCGACGACCTCCTCGACGGCGCGCATGTACGTGCCGCCGTTCCAGCTTTCGAAGTGGTTGCCGATGATCAGCGGGGCGCGGTTGCCGTCATAGGCGCGCCGGAAGCCCTGGAGGAGGCCGTCGCGCATCTGGTCGCCCCAGTACTCGTGCAGGGACGGGTCGCCCTGGGTGGTGGCGCCCGACTGGTTGACCATGAAGTTGTAGTCCATGGTGAGCTGCTCGTAGGAGTGACCGGGGAAGGGCACGAGCTGCATGGACAGGTCCCACAGGCCGTTCTTCTTCTGGGGCCAGACCTGGTTGTTGACCCCGCTGCTGTCATAGCGGAAACCCAGCTCGGCGGCGGCCTTCGTGAAGTTCTTCCGGCCCTCCAGGCAGGGGGTGCGGGCGCCGATCAGCTCCTTGTCGTAGTCGAAGGGCAGCGGCGCCGCCTTGGCCGACCCGGTGGTGCTCTTCCAGGTCTTCACGAACTGCTTGGCCTGGCGGATCTCCTCCTTCCACTCCTCGACCGACCACTCGCCGACACCGCCGTCGGCGCCGCAGAAGTGGCCGTTGAAGTGGGTGCCGATCTCGTTGCCCTCCTGCCAGGCGAGGCGGAGCTGCTCCACCGTGTCGGCGATGCTCCGCCCGTCGCCGAAGCCGATGTCGGAGCGGCCCGGGGAGTGCTGCGGCGGCCGGTACAGGTCGCGCTTCTCCTCCGGCAGCAGATAGACGCCGCTGAGGAAGTACGTCATCGTCGCGTTGTTCTTCTTGGCCACCGCGCGGAAGTGGGAGAACAGCTTCTGGCTGTCCTCGCCCGCGCCGTCCCAGGAGAACACCACGAACTGCGGCGGCTTCTGACCCGGCTTGAGCCGCTCGGGTCTGGGCAGGTGCGGCTGCGCGCCGGTGTAGGCGGTGGAGCCGTCCCCGATCAGCCGGACCGCGTTCTTCGGGGCGGCCGGGGCCTGCTTGGCCTTCGGGCCGTGCGCGCCTTCGTCGGAACCCTCCGTTCCGCAGCCGGCGAGCGACGCGGCGCAGACCGCGGCGATCACGGCGCCCGCGGCGATCCTGTGGGTGGCGGCCAATGCGCCCACCTTCTTCCTTCTCTCGGGCCACCGCCGATGGCGGCGATGTCGGGTGTGTGCCGACCGCCCGGACCGGGCCGCGCGAACCGGGCGCGCGAAGCCGTGCCGGGGGCCGCCGGCGCCGACAAGGTCGCACGGGACCGAGAAGGAATTAGTACGACAAGCCGATGAAATGACGCATTCACCCTCACGAGCGGCTTATTGCTCCATATGAGGGTAAAAACTATTCCTGGCCTTTACTTTGCATTACGATCCATTTACTCAGCGCGAGCATTACGGCGCGCTGGAGCATCCCGCCGCTGTACGCCGTGACCCACGGCCGCGACCGACCCCGCCCCGTGCGGGCCCCCCACGCAACGCGACCGCGCAGCCCCGGAGGAGACGGGAAAAACATGTCTGCCTGCGTTCCCATCCGTACCGACTCGGACCGTTCCGATCGCGTACGCCCGCCCCACAGCCCGCCGTCGGGCCCGCGCCGCTTCCGCGTCGCCGGTGCCGACGTTTCGGCCTCGATCGCGGTCTTCCTGATCGCGCTCCCCCTGTCCCTGGGCATCGCCCTCGCCACCGGCGCCCCGCTCCAGGCCGGCCTCGTCGCCGCCGCCGTGGGCGGCATCGTCGTCGGCCGGCTCGGCGGCTGCCCGCTCCAGGTCAGCGGCCCGGCCGCCGGCCTGACGGTGGTCACCGCCGATCTCATCCAGCAGTACGGATGGCGCGCGACCTGCGCCATCACCATCGTCGCCGGTTTCGCCCAACTCGGCCTCGGCTGCCTGCGCGTGGCCCGCTCGGCGCTCGCCGTCAGCCCCGCCATCGTGCACGGCATGCTGGCCGGCATCGGCGTCACCATCGCCGTCGCCCAGCTCCACATCGTCCTGGGCGGCAGCCCCCAGTCCTCCGTCCCCGCCAACCTGCGGGCGCTGCCCGCCCAGTTGGCCGGCCTGCACGCGGCCGACGTGTCGGCGAGCGCGCTGACCCTCGGGCTCCTGCTGCTCTGGCCGCGGCTGCCCGGCCGGGTCGGCAAGCTGCTGCGCGTCCTGCCGGCCCCGCTCGTCGCCGTGACCGGGGCCACCGCGGTCGCCGCCCTGCTGGGCCTGCGGCTGCCCAAGGTGGACCTGCCGTCCTGGAGCAGCCACGCCCTGGCGGCCCTGCCCGACGGACCGGTCCTCGGCGTCGTCGCCGCCGTCCTCACCATCACCCTGGTGTGCAGCGTGCAGTCGCTGCTCGGCGCGGTCGCCGTGGACAAGCTGGTCGCCGCCCGCACCGACCTGTCCGGACAGGTCGCGCGCTCCGACCTCGACCGCGAACTGCTCGGCCAGGGCGCGTCGAACATCGTCTCCGGCGCGCTCGGCGGGCTGCCCATCGCGGGCGTCGCCGTCCGCAGCACGGCCAACGTGAACGCGGGCGCGGTCAGCCGGAACTCCACGATGCTGCACGGCGTCCTCGTGGTGATCGCCACGCTGCTGCTGGTCCCGGTGCTCGAACTGATCCCGCTCGCCTCGCTCGCCGCGCTGGTCATGGCCGTCGGCATCCAGATGGTGTCGCTGAACCACATCCGCACGGTCACCCGCCACCGTGAGGTGCTGGTCTACGCGGTCACCACCGCGGGCGTCGTGCTCCTCGGCGTCCTGGAGGGTGTCGCGCTGGGCATCGCCGTCGCCGTCGGCGTCGCCCTGCACCGCCTGACCCGCACCCGGATCACCCACGACGAGGCGGACGGAGTCCACCACGTCCATGTGCGGGGCCAGTTGACGTTCCTCGCGGTGCCCCGGCTCAGCCGCGCGCTGCACCAGGTGCCGCAGGGCGTGGACACCGTCGTGGAGCTGGACGGCTCGTTCATGGACCACGCCGCCTTCGAGACGCTCCAGGACTGGCAGAAGACGCACACCGCGCGGGGCGGCTCCGTCGACGTCACCGGCCGCCGGCCCGGCACCCGCATCTCCGAACCCGCCGACGACGACGGGAACTGCCGCTGCCGCCCCTGGACGGCCTGGCGCAACCACCAGTGCGACCCCCCGCAGTCCACCTCCCCGTCCGGCGGCCCCGGGGAGACGGGCGAGGAGGCCGGCGGCCGCGCGCTCGCCCGCGGCATCAGCGTCTTCCAGCGCAACACCGCCCCGCTGGTCCGCGGTGAGCTGGCCCGGCTGGCCCGGGAAGGCCAGCAGCCCTCCCAGCTCTTCCTGACCTGCGCCGACTCCCGGCTGGTCACCTCGATGATCACCTCCAGCGGTCCCGGCGACCTCTTCACGGTGCGCAATGTGGGCAACCTCGTCCCGCTGCCCGGCGCGGAGAGCGGCGACGACTCGGTGGCCGCCGCGATCGAGTACGCCGTGGAGGTGCTCAAGGTCCGCTCCATCACCGTGTGCGGCCACTCCGGGTGCGGCGCCATGCAGGCGCTGCTCGGTTCCGAACCCGGGGGCGCGCAGACGCCGTTGAAGCGCTGGCTGCGGCACGGGCAGCCGAGCGTGGCGCGGATGACCGAGGACGACGGCTCCTGGGCCCCGCTGGCCGGGCGCCGGCCCGCCGACGCCGCCGAGCTGCTCTGTCTGACCAACGTGGTCCAGCAGCTGGAGCACCTGCGCGCTCACGAGGCCGTCGCCCGCGGCCTGCGGGAGGGCACGCTGGAGCTGCACGGCATGTACTTCCACGTGAGCGAGGCCCAGTCGTACCTGCTCACCGACGCGTCCGGTGCGGAGGTCTTCGACCCGGTACGGGAGGCGGACGACGACCCGACGGGGGGAGCGGACGACCCCGTACGGGAGGCGGACGCCCCTGGGCCGGGGGTGGACGGGCCGGCCCCGGCGGCGGGCCGCGCCACCCGGGGTGAGGCGGACCGGCCCGTCTGACCGCTGGGTGTGACCTGCGGGAAGCGGGGAAAGGCTGAACTCCGGACGCCCGGCGTCTGTGGGTACGGATGAGCCCGGGCGACACCGGGCTCCGGAGCGAGGCCCGCCCGCCAACAGGTCTACACCAATTTTCCGGACGACCCTTGTCATCGGCCAAGCCGTCTGATGAGCTGTGGCCCGGGACACAGCGGACAACCCTGAGAAAGGGAGATGTCGTGAGCAACGAAAGCCTGGCCAACCTGCTGCGTGAGAACCGCAGGTTCGCGCCGCCCGCCGACCTGGCCGCGAACGCCAACGTCACGGCAGAGGCGTACGAACAGGCCAAGGCTGACAGGCTCGGCTTCTGGGCCGAGCAGGCCCGCCGGCTGACCTGGGCGAAGGAGCCGACCGAGACGCTCGACTGGTCGAACCCGCCGTTCGCCAAGTGGTTCAAGGACGGCGAGCTGAACGTCGCGTACAACTGCGTCGACCGCCATGTCGAGGCCGGCCACGGCGACCGGGTCGCCATCCACTTCGAGGGCGAGCCCGGCGACAGCCGCGCCATCACCTACGCCCAGCTCAAGGACGAGGTCTCCAAGGCCGCCAACGCCCTGCTGGAGCTGGGTGTGCGCAAGGGCGACCGGGTCGCCGTCTACATGCCGATGATCCCGGAGACGGCGATCGCGATGCTGGCCTGCGCCCGCATCGGCGCCGCGCACTCGGTGGTCTTCGGCGGCTTCTCGGCGGACGCCCTCGCCACCCGCATCCAGGACGCCGACGCCCGGGTCGTCATCACCTCCGACGGCGGGTACCGGCGCGGCAAGCCCTCCGCGCTCAAGCCGGCCGTCGACGAGGCCGTCGAGCGCGCGGGCACCGTGGAGCACGTCCTCGTCGTCCGCCGCACCGGCCAGGACGTCGCCTGGGACGACTCCCGCGACACGTGGTGGCACGAGACCGTCGACCGGCAGTCCGCCGAGCACACGCCGGAGGCGTTCGACGCCGAGCACCCGCTGTTCATCCTGTACACGTCCGGTACGACGGGGAAGCCCAAGGGCATCCTGCACACCTCCGGCGGCTACCTGACGCAGACCGCGTACACCCACTGGGCGGTCTTCGACCTCAAGCCGGAGACCGACGTCTACTGGTGCACCGCCGACGTCGGCTGGGTCACCGGGCACTCGTACATCGTCTACGGCCCGCTGGCCAACGGCGCCACGCAGGTCATGTACGAGGGCACGCCCGACACCCCGCACCAGGGCCGCTTCTGGGAGATCGTGCAGAAGTACGGCGTCACGATCCTCTACACGGCGCCCACCGCGATCCGGACGTTCATGAAGTGGGGCGACGACATCCCCGCCAAGTTCGACCTCAGCAGCCTGCGGGTGCTGGGCTCGGTCGGCGAGCCGATCAACCCCGAGGCGTGGGTCTGGTACCGCAAGAACATCGGCGCGGACACCACCCCCGTCGTCGACACCTGGTGGCAGACCGAGACCGGCGCGATGATGATCTCCCCGCTGCCGGGCGTCACCGCGGCCAAGCCCGGCTCCGCCCAGACCCCGCTGCCCGGCATCTCCGCCACCGTCGTCGACGACGAGGCGAACGAGGTGCCGAACGGCGGGGGCGGCTACCTGGTCCTCACCGAGCCGTGGCCGTCGATGCTGCGCACCATCTGGGGCGACGACCAGCGCTTCCTCGACACGTACTGGTCCCGCTTCGAAGGCCGGTACTTCGCCGGGGACGGCGCCAAGAAGGACGACGACGGCGACATCTGGCTGCTCGGCCGGGTCGACGACGTGATGCTGGTCTCCGGGCACAACATCTCCACCACCGAGGTCGAGTCCGCCCTCGTCTCCCACCCCGCGGTCGCCGAGGCGGCCGTGGTCGGCGCCGCCGACGAGACCACCGGGCAGGCCATCGTCGCCTTCGTCATCCTGCGTGGCACGGCGGCGGAGACGGCGGAACTGGTCGGCCAGCTCCGCGACCACGTCGGCGCCGCCCTCGGCCCGATCGCCAAGCCCAAGCGCGTCCTGCCGGTCGCCGAGCTGCCCAAGACCCGCTCCGGCAAGATCATGCGCCGCCTGCTGCGCGACGTGGCGGAGAACCGCCAGCTCGGGGACGTGACCACGCTGACCGACTCCACGGTCATGGACCTCATCCAGTCCAAGCTGCCGGCGGCACCGAGCGAGGACTGACCCGTACCGCGGCGACCGCGGGGGCATCCGGCGCGCCGGGTGCCCCTGTCCGGTTAAGGTAAGAAGAACGTCAAGAACCACACGAGACCCACAACCGCACAAGAACCGCATGGGGCGCCGGGAAGTCTGGTCGGCACACGATTCGTGCTGCTCACCGACTTGCTCACCGACCGGAAAGGCCCCACCGTGTCCACGCCCCGCAAGCTCCTCGGCCGTCTCTCCTTCCCGGAGCGGACCTACCTCGCGGACGCGCTGCGCACCGAGACGGTCGGCGGCGTCCTCCTCCTCGCCGCCGCGATCGCCGCGCTGATCTGGGCGAACGTACCGGCCCTGGGTCACAGCTACGAGAACGTCAGCCACTTCCACCTCGGCCCCGCCGCCCTCGGCCTGGACCTCTCGATCGCGCACTGGGCCGCCGACGGACTGCTCGCGGTCTTCTTCTTCGTCGCCGGCATCGAGCTGAAACGCGAGCTGGTCGCCGGAGACCTGAAGGACCCGAGGGCCGCCGCGCTGCCGGTGGTGGCCGCCCTGTGCGGCATGGCCGCCCCCGCGCTCGTCTACACCCTCACCAGCACCGCCGGCGGCGGCTCCCTGGCCGGCTGGGCCGTGCCCACCGCCACCGACATCGCCTTCGCGCTGGCCGTGCTCGCCGTCATCGGCACCTCCCTGCCCAGCGCCCTGCGGGCCTTCCTGCTCACCCTCGCCGTCGTCGACGACCTGTTCGCCATCCTGATCATCGCGGTCTTCTTCACCGATTCCCTCGACTTCGCCGCGCTCGGCGGCGCGGTCGCCGGCCTCGCCGTCTTCTGGCTGCTGCTGCGCACGGGTGTACGGGGCTGGTACGTGTACGTCCCGCTGGGCCTCGTCGTCTGGGCGCTGATGTACAACAGCGGCATCCACGCCACGATCGCCGGCGTCGCCATGGGCCTGATGCTGCGCTGCCACCGCCACGAGGGTGAGGAGCGCTCCCCGGGCGAGCGGATCGAGCACCTCGTACGCCCCCTGTCGGCGGGGCTGGCAGTGCCGGTGTTCGCCCTGTTCAGCGCGGGTGTCTCCGTCTCGGGCGACGCGCTCGCGGACGTGTTCACCCGGCCGGAGACGCTCGGCGTGGTCCTCGGCCTCGTCGTCGGCAAGACGCTCGGCATCTTCGGCGGCACCTGGCTGACCGCCCGCTTCACCCGGGCCTCGCTCAGCGACGACCTGGCCTGGGCGGACGTGTTCGCGGTGGCCACCCTGGCCGGCATCGGCTTCACCGTGTCGCTGCTCATCGGCGAACTGGCCTTCGAGGGCCAGGACGTCCTGACCGGCGAGGTGAAGGCCGCCGTCCTGACCGGTTCCGTCATCGCCGCGCTGGCCGCCACGGTGCTGCTGCGGCTGCGGAACGCCAAGTACCGCGCCCTGTGGGAGACCGAGGAACGCGACGAGGACCTCAGCGGCGTCCCCGACGTGTACGAGCAGGACGACCCGGCGTACCACCTGCGGATGGCCGCCATCCACGAGCGGAAGGCGGCCGAGCACCGCAGGATCGCCCGGGAGCAGGAGGCCGCGCGGCTTGCCGAAGTGACGGGCGGGGCAGGCGAGGAGGGCGGCCGTCCGGCATGATCTGACGAGACGGTACAGAAGACAGCACCGTACGCGAAGAGTCCGCAGCGAAGCACAAGAGGGAGACCGCGATGAGCGCACCCGACGGCAGCCCGGTCGGCAGCGAACGCAGCATCGGCCAGCTGTTCGCCTCGGCGACCACCGAAATGTCGGCGCTCGTGCACGACGAGATCGCCCTGGCCAAGGCGCAGCTCAAGCAGGACGTCAAGCGCGGCGCCACCAGTGGCGGCGCGTTCTCCCTGGCGGGCGCCCTGCTGATGTTCTCGCTCCCGATGCTGAACTTCGCCCTGGCCTACGGCATCCGCACCTGGAGCCACTGGAACCTCGCGATCTGCTTCCTGCTCTCCTTCGCGGCGAACGTGCTCGTCGCCGTCGTCCTCGCGCTGATCGGCGTGGTCTTCGCGAAGAAGGCGAAGAAGGGCAAGGGCCCGCAGAAGGTGGCCGCTTCCGTCAAGCGGTCCGCGGGCGTCCTGCAGAACGCGAAGCCGCACCCGCGTCCCGAACCGGCCGAGCCGGGCGCCGCGGACGGGGCCAGGGCCCTGGGCAAGGGCCGGGCCGCGGACCGGTCCCCCGCGGCCGTCGAGGCTGTGGCACGCTCGTCCTCATGACGGACCCCGCCCCTCCCCCGGCGCAGCCTGCCTCCCCCGTACTGCCGGCCCTGCCGGACGGACGCGAGGTGACCCACCGTGACGTCGCCGCCAACGGCGCCCGGTTCCACATCGCCGAGCTGGGTGACGGGCCGCTGGTGCTGCTGCTCCACGGTTTCCCGCAGTTCTGGTGGACCTGGCGGCACCAGCTCGGCGCGCTCGCCGACGCGGGCTTCCGCGCGGTCGCGATGGATCTGCGCGGCGTCGGCGGCAGCGACCGCACCCCGCGCGGCTACGACCCCGCCGGTCTGGCCCTGGACATCACCGGCGTGATCCGCTCGCTCGGCGAGCCGGACGCCGCGCTGGTCGGCCACGACCTCGGCGGCTATCTGGCGTGGACGGCCGCCACGATGCGCCCCAAGCTGGTCCGGCGGCTCGCGGTGGCCTCGATGCCGCATCCGCGCCGCTGGCGCTCGGCGATGCTGCGGGACGCCCGGCAGACCCGCGCCAACTCCTACATCTGGGGCTTCCAGCGCCCCTGGATCCCCGAGCGGCAGCTCACCGCCGACGGCGGCGCGCTGGTCGGGAAGCTGATCCGGGAGTGGTCCGGGCCCCGCCCGCCGGAGGACGACGCGGTGGAGGTCTACCGCCGCGCCCTGTGCGTCCCGTCCACGGCGCACTGCTCGATCGAGCCGTACCGCTGGATGGTGCGCTCCCTGGCCCGGCCCGACGGCATCCAGTTCAACCGGCGCATGAAGCGGCCGGTGCGGGTGCCGACGCTGCATCTGCACGGCTCGCTCGACCCGGTGACGCGCACCCGGAGCGCGGCCGGTTCCGGGGAGTACGTCGAAGCCCCCTACCGCTGGCGGCTGTTCGACGGGCTCGGCCACTTCCCCCACGAGGAAGACCCGGTCGCTTTCTCCACCGAACTGATCAATTGGCTGAAGGACCCCGAACCCGATCGGTGACCGAAGCGACGCGCCCGGTGCCCCGGACCGGGCCCCGCGTTCCCCGGACGGCCACATGCCCGCCGCATAGGCCAATTGGACGTCTCCTGAGCGGTTATGGACCTTGGGGCGGGGGCACACGTCGGGGTATGGGCTGGACGCACGACTACAGTGACGCACCACGCACCCGCCGCTCCACGAGCGGTCCGAGCCCCCACCAGCTAGGCGGCGCCCCGCCCATGCCGGGCACGGAGCTGAGGGTGGTGGGGATTCCGCGTATCCTGCGCCGCCGCGCCCGCTGGGTCTCCGTGCGCCTGCGCCACTCCCGCGACTGAGCCGCCGCCGGGCCCGCAGGCCGGTCGGTCACAGCGCGCAGCTGTCGCTGTCCACCTGCTGGTTGGCGGTCCGTCCCTGGGCGATGTCCTGCTGGATCTCGTCCACGGTGAGCGCGTACCCGGTGTCCGGGTCGTCGAGGGACTTGGCGAACACCACCCCGTAGACCTCGCCGTCCGGGGTGAGCAGCGGTCCGCCCGAGTTGCCCTGACGCACGGTCGCGTAGAGCGAGTAGACGTCGCGGCCGACGGTGCCCCGGTGGTAGATGTCCGGCCCCTTGGCCGTGATGCGCCCGCGCAGCCGCGCCGCCCGGACGTCGTACGACCCGTTCTCCGGGAAACCGGCCACGATGGCGCCCTCGTTGACCCGCGCGTCCTCCTCGGCGAACCGCAGCACCGGCGCCCGCAGGTCCGGCACATCGAGGACGGCGATGTCGCGCCGCCAGTCGTAGAGGACGACCGTCGCGTCGTACGTGCGGCCCTCGCCGCCTATCTGGACGGTGGGCTCGTCGACGCCGCCCACGACGTGCGCGTTGGTCATCACGCGGCGCTCGCCGAAGACGAAGCCGGTGCCCTCCAGCACCTTGCCGCACCCGGTGGCGGTGCCGACGACCTTGACGATGGAGCGCTGGGCGCGCACCGCGACGGCGCTCCGGGCGAGCGCCGGGTCGGGCGGGTCGACGTCGGCGATCGGCTCGTCGGAGAACGGGCTGAAGACCTGCGGGAAGCCGTTCTGCGCGAGGATGGAGGAGAAGTCGGTGAACCAGCCGTCGGCCCGCTGGGGCAGCGCCTCGGCGACGCCGGTGAGCACCTTGGAGTCGCGCACCGCCCGGCCCAGGGTCGGCAGGGTGGTGCCGGCGACGGCCGAGCCGATCAGCCAGGCGACCAGCAGCATGGCGATGACGTTGACCAGGGCGCCGCCGGTGGCGTCCAGGGCGCGCGCCGGCGACCAGGTGATGTGCCGGCGCAGCTTGCTGCCGAGATGGGTGGTGAGGGCCTGCCCGACCGAGGCGCAGACGATGACGACGACGACCGCGACGACCGCGGCCGTGGTCTGCACCTCCGCGTTGTCCGTCAGCAGGTCCCAGACGACGGGCAGCAGGTAGACGGCGGCCAGGCCGCCGCCGAGGAAACCGATCACCGACAGGATGCCGACGACGAAGCCCTGGCGGAAGCCGACGACGGCGAACCAGACGGCGGCGACCAGCAACAGGATGTCCAGCACGTTCACCGCTTCTTAGCCTCGCCTCGTCGATCCGCTCACTTCGGCCCGCTCGCGGGCCCGGGGCGCGTCCCCCCGGTGGGCACGGCACGGCGCCCACCCTGTCATGCGCGCCAGTCCAGCGGGACCTCCCGGCCGCGGTCCCAGGGCCGCTCCCAGCCCGCGAAGTGCAGCAGCCGGTCGATGATGCCGGCCGTGAACCCCCACACCAGGGCCGATTCGACCAGGAACGCCGGACCCCGGTGGCCGCTGGGGTGGACGGTGGTGGCCCGGTTGGCGGGGTCCGTGAGATCGGCCACGGGGACCGTGAAGACCCGGGCCGTCTCGCCCGGATCGACGACCCCGACCGGGCTGGGCTCACGCCACCAGGCCAGGACGGGCGTGACGACGAAACCGCTGACGGGGATGTACAGCTTCGGCAGCACGCCGAAGAGGCGCACGCCGGCCGGGTCGAGCCCGGTCTCCTCCTCGGCCTCGCGCAGGGCGGCGCGCAGCGGGCCGTCGCCCAGCGGGTCGCCGTCCTCGGGGTCGAGCGCGCCGCCCGGGAAGGCGGGCTGTCCGGCGTGCGAGCGCAGCGAACCGGCGCGCTCCATCAGCAGCAGCTCGGGCCCGCGCTCTCCCTCCCCGAAGAGGACCAGCACGGCCGACTGCCGTCCGCCGCCGTCCTTGGGGGGCAGGAACCGGCTCAGCTCGGAAGGCCGTACGGTGTCCACCGCCCGCGCCACCGGCTCCAGCCAGGCGGGCAGGCCGGCCCGGTCGAGCGCGACCTCCCGCATGTCGCTCGCACGCGTCATCGCCACCCCCGTTCTGTCGTGTCCAACGCCCGGTGTCCCCGAGATCGTTCCGCCGTCCGGGCGCCGGTATGCGCGGCGTCCCGCCCGGCCGGGGCGTGCGGCATCAGGAACGCCCCAGGGGCGGCGCCGGCGTGCCGCCCGCGTCCAGGTACGCCCGCGGCGGGTTGAGCCGCTGTCCGGGGAAGCCGCCCTTCTCGTACTTGAGCAGCTTCTTCGCCTTCTCGGGGTCGGTCTCGCCCTCGCCGTACGCCGGGCAGAGCGGGGCGATGGGGCAGGCGCCGCAGGCGGGCTTGCGGGCGTGGCAGATCCGGCGGCCGTGCCAGATGACGTGGTGGGAGAGGTCCGTCCAGGCGCTCTTGGGGAACAGGGCGCCGACCGCGGCCTCGATCTTGTCGGGGTCGGTCTCGGTGGTCCACTGCCAGCGGTGCACCAGGCGCTGGAAGTGGGTGTCGACGGTGATGCCGGGGCGCCCGAACGCGTTGCCGAGGACGACGAAGGCGGTCTTGCGGCCGACGCCGGGCAGCTTGACCAGGTCTTCCAGGCGGCCGGGGACCTCACCGCCGAACTCCTCCGCGAGCGCCTTGGACAGCCCTATGACCGACCGGGTCTTGGCCCGGAAGAAGCCGGTCGGGCGGAGGATCTCCTCGACCTCCTCCGGGTTGGCGGCGGCCAGGTCCTCGGGGGTGGGGTACTTGGCGAAGAGGGCCGGGGTGGTCTGGTTGACCCGCAGGTCGGTGGTCTGGGCGGACAGGACCGTGGCGACCAGGAGCTGGAAGGGGTTCTCGAAGTCCAGCTCGGGGTGGGCGTACGGGTAGACCTCCGCCAGCTCGCGGTCGATGCGGCGGGCGCGGCGGACCAGCGCGGTACGGGACTCCTCGCGCGGCGAGGTCGCGGCGACGCTCTTCGCGGGGCCCGCGCCCTTGACGGTGGCGGTGGCCTTCTCCGGGGCGACGACGGGCTTCCTGGCGACCGGCTTCCTGGCGGCGGGCTTCTTCGCCGCCGGCTTGCTGGCGGCGGGCTTCTCGGCGGCGGTCTCCCCCGCCTCGGGTTCGCCGGCGGCCTTCCCGGCGGCCGTCTCGCCGCGGAGCGTTTTCATGGTTTTCCTACCGCCATCGGGGCTCTGTTCGCCCACAGCGGAATCACGACGTGCAGCCACCTGCCCAGCCCCCTCGGCCTGCGCTCTCACCGGCGATTTGGACACCCGGCCAGCCTACGGCCCGGCACCGACAACCGCCCCGGGCCCCGAAGATCGGCGCCCGATTGGACCCCTGCCGCGTACCCCGGGACACCAGTGCGGCATCCTTGTGACAGATCACACTGTTTGGACCGTCCCGCACAATGGGCACCTCGGTCCCCTGGAACCACCGGGGAGAAAGCTCCCCTGAGCAGGTCGAATAGGAGAGAACTCGTGGACGACGTTCTGCGGCGCAACCCGCTCTTCGCGGCGCTCGACGACGAGCAGGCCGCCGAGCTGCGCGCCTCCATGAGTGAGGTGACCCTCGCTCGCGGTGACTCGCTGTTCCACGAGGGGGACCCGGGCGACCGCCTGTACGTGGTCACCGAGGGCAAGGTCAAGCTGCACCGCACCTCGCCCGACGGCCGCGAGAACATGCTGGCCGTCGTGGGCCCCGGCGAGCTGATCGGCGAGCTGTCGCTGTTCGACCCGGGTCCGCGCACGGCGACCGCCACCGCACTGACCGAGGTCAAGCTGCTGGGCCTCGGCCACGGCGACCTCCAGCCCTGGCTGAACGTGCGGCCGGAGGTGGCCACCGCGCTGCTGCGCGCCGTCGCCCGTCGGCTGCGCAAGACCAACGACGCCATGTCCGACCTGGTCTTCTCCGACGTCCCGGGCCGCGTCGCCCGCGCCCTGCTGGACCTGTCCCGCCGGTTCGGCGTGCAGTCCGAGGAGGGCATCCACGTCGTGCACGACCTCACGCAGGAGGAGCTGGCCCAGCTGGTCGGCGCGTCCCGCGAGACGGTCAACAAGGCGCTGGCCGACTTCGCCCAGCGCGGCTGGCTCCGCCTGGAGGCCCGCGCGGTGATCCTGCTGGACGTGGAGCGGCTCGCCAAGCGCTCCCGCTGAGCCCGGCCCGGCCCCACCACCCCCGGCGCGGGCTCAGCGGATGAGCCCGTGCTCCTCCAGGTACTCCAGCTGCGCCCGTACCGACAGCTCCGCCGCCGGCCACAGGGAGCGGTCGACGTCCGCGTAGACGTGGGCGACGACCTCGGCGGGCGTCCGGTAGCCGTCCTCGACCGCCGTCTCCACCTGGGCGAGGCGGTGGGCGCGGTGGGCGAGGTAGTACTCCACGGCCCCCTGGGCGTCCTCCAGGACCGGCCCGTGTCCCGGCAGCACCGTGCGCACCCCGTCGTCGACCGTGAGCGACCTGAGCCGCCGCAGCGAGTCCAGGTAGTCGCCGAGCCGGCCGTCGGGATGGGCGACGACGGTCGTGCCGCGCCCCAGCACCGTGTCCCCGGTCAGCACCGCCCGGTCGGCGGGCAGGTGGAAGCTGAGCGAGTCGGCGGTGTGCCCCGGCGTCGGTACGACCCTCAGCTCCAGGCCGCCGACCGTCACCACGTCCCCGGCGCCCAGCCCCTCGTCGCCCAGCCGCAGCGCCGGGTCCAGCGCCCGCACCCGCGTCCCCGTCAGCTCGGCGAAGCGGGCGGCGCCCTCGGCGTGGTCGGGGTGCCCGTGGGTCAGCAGCGTCAGGGCGACGCGCCGGCCGGCCCGCCCGGCGGTGTCCACGACGTGCCGCAGGTGCCCGTCGTCCAGCGGGCCCGGGTCGATCACCACGGCCAGCTCGGAGTCCGGCTCGGCGACGATCCAGGTGTTGGTGCCGTCCAGGGTCATCGGCGAGGCGTTGGGCGCGAGGACGTTGACGGCCCGCGCGGTGGCGGGCCCGCTCAGCGCCCCGCCGCGCGGCTGTCCGGGCAGGGCGGTCGCGTCGGTCATGCGGGAAGTCCCCCGGTCCGGTCGGTGGTGGCCGGAACGGCCCGGTCCGTAGTGGTGGCCGGAACGGCCCGGTCCGTGGTGGTGGCCGGAACGGCCCGGCCGGTGGTCGGTACGTGTCTGGTGAACTCCTCGTGCCCCGGCCACGACAGCACCAGCTCGCCGCGTTCCATGCGGGCCCGCGCCAGCACCGGCGTCAGGTCCCGGCCGGCCGCGCCCGCCAGCACCTGCGCCACCGTGCCGTACGGCGTCAGCGCCCGCAGCGTCGCGATCGTCGGCGGCATCATCAGCAGCTCGCCCCGGTCGTACCCGGCGGCGGCCTCGGCCGGGGTGGTCCACACCGTGCGGTCGGCCTCCGTGGAGGCGTTGCGGGTGCGCTGCCCCTCGGGGAGGGCCGCCACGAAGAACCAGGTGTCGTAGCGCCGGGCCTCGAACTCCGGGGTGATCCAGCGCGCCCACGGGCCCAGCAGATCGGAGCGCAGGACGAGTCCTCTCCGGTCCAGGAACTCCGCGAAGGACAGCTCCCGGGCGACCAGCGCGGCACGGTCGGCCTCCCAGCCGTCACCGGTGGTGTCCCCGACGACGGACTCCGGGTCCGGCCCGGCGAGGAGGACGCCCGCCTCCTCGTACGTCTCCCGGACGGCCGCGCAGACGATGGCCTGCGCGGCGCTCTCCGCGACGCCGAGCCGCTCGGCCCACCAGGCGCGCGAGGGGCCCGCCCAGCCGACCGCGCGGTCGTCGTCGCGCGGGTCGACGCCGCCGCCCGGGTAGGCGTACGCGCCGCCCGCGAACGCCATGGAGGTGCTGCGGCGCAGCAGGTGGACGGCCGGCCCCGGGTCCCTCAGCAGCAGCACGGTGGCCGCGCGTCTGGGGACGACGGGGGTGAGGGTGCCGTCCGCCAGCGCGCGGATGCGGTCCGGCCACTCCGGTGGGTACCACTGCCCGTTCACCATGGCCGGAGGCTATCCGGTGACCGGCGGATGTTCGAGTGGCCGGGATGTCCGGTCAGGCGGGCAGCGCGGCCAGCCAGTCGGTCAGCAGCCGGTTGGTGTCCTCGGGGCGTTCCTGCTGGAGCCAGTGGCCGCAGCCGTCCAGCAGGTGCGACGCGGTCAGACCGGGCAGGGTGGCGGGGTAGGCGGCGATGGCGTCGGACAGCCAGGTGGTGGAGGCGTCCAGGGCGCCGCCGAGGAAGAGGGCGGGCTGCTTCACGGGGGCGCCGTGGTGGGCGGCGAGGTCGGCCCAGTCGCGGTCCATGTTCCGGTACCGGTTCAGGGCGCCGGTCAGACCGGTCCGTTCGAACTCCCCGGCGTACACGTCGAGGTCCTCCTCGGTGAGCCAGGACGGCAGCCGGCCGGCCGGGAAGCGCTCGCGCAGGGTGCCGCCGCGGGACACGAAGTGCGGGTCGGGGGCGCCGGGTCCGGGCTGGGTGCCGGCGGACAGGGCGGCGTAGAAACCGGCGAGCCAGCCGCGTACGTCGGGCTCGATCTCGGCCTCGGCGCGGCCGGGCTCCTGGAAGTACGAGACGTAGAACTCCTGCTCCGCGTCGGGGCCGCCCATCGCGGCGAAGACCTCGCTCGGCCGCGGGCCGCCCGGCGGGGTGTACGGAACGCTCAGCAGGCCGACCGCGCGGAAGACGTCGGGCCGCAGCAGCGCGGAGGTCGCGGCGACGGTCGCGCCCCAGTCGTGGCCGACGATCACCGCCTCGCGCTCGCCGAGCGCCTCGACGACGGCGACGTTGTCCGCCACCAGGTCGAGCATCCGGTACGCGGCCGGATCGGCGGGCCGGGAGGAGCGGCCGTAGCCGCGTACGTCGAGGGCGGCGGCGCGGTACCCGGCGGCGGCCAGGGCGGGCAGCTGGCGGCGCCAGGAGTACCAGGACTCGGGGAAGCCGTGCACCAGCAGGACCAGCGGGCCGCTGCCCTGCTCGACGAGGTGCACCCGGCCGGCCGGGCCGGGCACCAGACGATGGGCGGGGGCGGTGGTCGGACGGGGCTGGGTCATGGTGCCTCCCGGGCGCTGGGTGTCGTCCGGGTGCCCGCTCGGTTCCGTACGGGCACCCGCCGACGATCCTGGGCCGCCCGGTGCGCCGGGGGCGAGGTCCGTTGCCGATCCGGCAACATCCCGGCCCCGGGGTCAGGACCCGGTCAGCTCGACCTGGATCTCGACCTCGACGGGCGCGTCCATCGGCAGCACCGCGACGCCGACCGCGCTGCGGGCGTGGACGCCCTTGTCGCCGAGGACCTCGCCGAGCAGCTCACTGGCGCCGTTGAGCACGGCGGGCTGCCCGGTGAAGTCGGGGGCGGAGGCGACGAAGCCGACGACCTTCACGACCCGCGCGACGCGGTCGAGGTCGCCGGTGACGGACTTCACGGCGGCCAGCGCGTTCAGCGCGCAGATCCGCGCCAGCTCCTTGGCCTCCTCGGGCGTGACCTCGCCGCCGACCTTGCCGCTCATCGGCAGCGCGCCGTCGACCATCGGGAGCTGGCCGGCGGTGAAGACATACGCGCCGGAGCGCACGGCCGGCTGGTAGGCGGCCAGCGGGGGAACGACCTCCGGCAGCGTGATGCCCAGCTCGGCGAGGCGCGCCTCGACCGCGCTCACGCCTGCTTCTCCCGCTTCAGGTAGGCCACGAGCTGCTCCGGGTTCGGCCCCGGCACGACCTGGACGAGCTCCCAGCCGTCCTCGCCCCAGGTGTCCAGGATCTGCTTCGTGGCGTGGACGAGCAGCGGTACGGTCGCGTATTCCCACTTGGTCATGGGGCGACTGTATCCGCTGTTGTCCACAGCCCTCCGCGTAGCCCGGGCCAGGACTGGTTACGCTCGAATACGTGAGCAGGCTCCAGGTCGTCAGCGGCAAGGGCGGAACCGGCAAGACCACGGTGGCCGCCGCCCTAGCGCTGGCCCTGGCCACGGCGGGGAAGCGGACGCTTCTCGTCGAGGTCGAGGGCCGGCAGGGCATCGCGCAGCTCTTCGAGACCGAAGCGCTGCCTTATGAGGAGCGGAAGATCGCCGTCGCTCCCGGGGGCGGGGAGGTGTACGCCCTCGC
Organism: Streptomyces daghestanicus; assembly: GCF_020521275.1. Classification (NCBI taxonomy): domain Bacteria; kingdom Bacillati; phylum Actinomycetota; class Actinomycetes; order Kitasatosporales; family Streptomycetaceae; genus Streptomyces; species Streptomyces daghestanicus. The sequence continues at coordinate 1,834,650 of NZ_BNDX01000008.1, forward strand.
CATCGACCCCGAACTGGCCCTTCTGGACTACCTCCAGATGTTCTACAAACTGGGCGGTGCCGGCCGGGCCCTGAAGAAGCTCGGCGCCATCGACTTCGCGACCACCATCGCGCCCGGGGTCCGGGACGTCCTGCTGACCGGCAAGGCGTGCGAGGCGGTCCGCAGAAAGGACCGGGCCGGCCGGTTCGTCTACGACTACGTGGTGATGGACGCGCCCCCGACGGGCCGCATCACCCGCTTCCTCAACGTCAACGACGAGGTGGCGGGGCTCGCCAGGATCGGCCCGATACACAATCAGGCGCAGGCGGTGATGCGCGTCCTGAAGTCCCGCGAGACGGCCGTGCACCTGGTGACGCTGCTGGAGGAGATGCCGGTCCAGGAGACCGCCGACGGCATCGCCGAGCTGCGCGCCGCCGGGCTGCCGGTGGGCCGGGTCATGGTGAACATGGTCCGCCCGGAGGTGCTGGACGCCGAGGACCTGGGGCGCGTACGGACGCTGCCGCGGGCCTCCCTCGCGCGCGCCCTGTCGGCCGCCGGGCTCGGCGGGGCGCGGCGCGGCGGGCACGCCGAGCGGCTGGTGGACCCGCTCCTGGACCAGGCCGGGCAGTACGCCGCGCGGTACGAGCTGGAGCAGGAGCAGCGGGCGGTCCTCGGCGAGCTGGACCTGCCGCTGCACGAACTGCCGCTGCTCATCGAGGGGATGGACCTGGCGGGTCTGTACGAGCTGGCCACCGAGCTGCGGAAGCAGGGGATCGCATGAGCACGGGCCGAGGCCGACCGGAGCAGGACCGCGACCGGGAGGCCGTACGGCGGCTGTCCCCCACCCGCGTCCTGGAGATCGACCCCCTGCTGGAGGACCCCGACACCCGCATCGTGGTGTGCTGCGGTTCGGGTGGCGTCGGCAAGACGACCACGGCGGCGGCGCTGGGGCTGCGCGCGGCCGAGCGGGGCCGCAAGGTGGTCGTGCTGACCATCGACCCGGCCCGCCGGCTCGCCCAGTCCATGGGCATCGACTCGCTGGACAACGTGCCGCGGCGGGTGAAGGGCATCGACGACTCGGCGGGCGGCGAGCTGCACGCGATGATGCTCGACATGAAGCGGACCTTCGACGAGATCGTCGAGGCGCACGCGGACCCCGAGCGGGCCCGGGCGATCCTGTCGAACCCCTTCTACCAGTCGCTCTCGGCGGGCTTCGCGGGCACGCAGGAGTACATGGCGATGGAGAAGCTGGGGCAGCTGCGCTCCCGCGACGAGTGGGACCTGATCGTCGTCGACACCCCGCCGTCCCGCTCGGCCCTGGACTTCCTGGACGCGCCCAAGCGCCTGGGCTCGTTCCTCGACGGCAAGCTGATCCGGGTCCTGCTGGCCCCGGCGAAGGTGGGCGGCCGGGCCGGCATGAAGTTCCTGAACGTCGGGATGTCGATGATGACCGGCGTCCTCGGCAAGGTGCTCGGCGGGCAGTTCCTGAAGGACGTGCAGACGTTCGTGGCGGCGATGGACTCGATGTTCGGGGGGTTCCGCACCCGCGCGGACGCCACGTACAAGCTGCTCCAGGCGCCCGGTACGGCGTTCCTGGTGGTCGCCGCCCCGGAGCGGGACGCGCTGCGCGAGGCCGCGTACTTCGTCCAGCGGCTGGCCGCCGAGGACATGCCGCTCGCGGGTCTGGTCCTCAACCGGGTGCACGGCAGCGGCGCGGACCGGCTCTCCGCCGAGCGGGCGCTGGCGGCGGCGGAAAATCTTGAGGACGCCGGCATTGTGGATCAACGCGACGGGAAAGCTGGTCTTCGTAACTCCCCCGGCACACACGGCGGTTCCGGCTCCCCCGAGGCCACGGACGCCGAGGACACGGACGCCCAGGACACGGACGCCCAGGACGCGGCCGGCGCCGAGCACGCGGTGGACGCGGACCGCTCCGCCGACCGGCTCGCCGCGGGCCTGCTCAGGCTGCACGCCGACCGGATGCAGCTGCTCTCCCGCGAGCAGCGCACGCGGGACCGTTTCACCGCGCTGCACCCCGAGGTGGCGGTGACCGAGGTGGCCGCGCTCCCCGGCGATGTGCACGACCTCGCGGGGCTGCGGGACATCGGCGACCGCCTGGCGACGGGCCGGCCCGAGCTGCCGGACGAGCAGGTGTGACGTCCGGCGGGGCAGGTGTGCCGCGGAGCCCTGCCGTGGCTGCCCGGCGGTGCGGTCCGGCGCGGATGCGGGTGCCGGGCGGTGGTGCGGGTGCCGGGCGGTGGTGCGGGTGCCGGGCGGTGGTGCGGGTGAGGCGGGCCCGGCGGGCCGGGTGGCCTCAGCCCACGGCCGCGTAGTTCTCGTACACCTCGTCGTCGTCGAGGGGCACGATGCCGGCTCCTCGCTCGTACTCCGTGCGCGCGGTCTCCAGGAGCCGGCGCCAGGAGGTCACGGTGGGCCGCCTGCGCAGCAGTGCGCGGCGCTCCCGCTCCGTCATGCCTCCCCACACGCCGAACTCGACGCGGTTGTCCAGCGCGTCGGCCAGGCACTCGGTCCGCACCGGGCATCCGGTGCACACCGCCTTGGCCCTGTTCTGCGCTGCTCCCTGAACGAACAGTTCATCCGGATCGGTAGTGCGGCAGGCGGCCTGCGCACTCCAGTCGGTAACCCAGCCCATACCGGCGCCGTCCTCTCCCGAATCGAGGCTCCCCCACGGCGGCAGCGGCATATTCACCGCCGCCAGTTGAGGACGTTACGGAAGGTGGGCACGGCGCAACACCCCCAGCGGGCCCAATCTTGAATGGCCCGAACGGACTATGGGTAAGCGGCAGATCACCCGGGGGAGTGAGCTGGCGACATACAGGGCGAACCCGACATCAGGGTCGTTTCCCTTGCGTCACAACGGACTCCGTTCGACACACAAGGCCAATTCGGACACGCGCCGCACTCGCTCCGGCACGCACCCGTGCGCCCCGAACGCTTCCACCAGGCCCTCTGCGGGCCCCGGCCGGAGCGGACTCGGAAAAGTCGAACGGACGCGGAACGATCCGGCGCCGCCGGGCGTATTGATACATGGCCGCACTGCTGTGACTGTCGATGACGGTCGAGAGCAGCTTAGGCCAAGGCATATACGCGTGTCCGGCGAATGAGAACGCAGGTCCCTCACGTCGCCGTGACGTCAGGTCGCCCGACCGGCGCCGGGGTCCCCGGCCGCGTCCTGTGCCACAGGTTTCGGTGTCACGGGTCCGGCGCCGCTGGTCCGGTGCCACAGGTCCGATGTCACAGTCTCGTACGCGAACGCTCCGAGGAACACCCGCTCCTACGGATCGCTCATACCTACGGATTAGGCTGCCCCCATGGCAATGAAGCGCTCCGGCGGTGGTCTGTCACCTGCCCAGCAGGCCGCCAAGTTCCTCGGTGTCAGTGTGCTCGCGGGAGCCGTCCTGGCGGGCATCGCGCTGCCCGCGGTAGGCGCGCTGGGGCTGGCCGCGAAGGGCTCGGTCGAGAGTTTCGACGAGCTGCCGGCCAACATGAAGACGCCCCCCTTGAGTCAGCGCACCACCATCCTCGACGCCGACGGCGGCACCATCGCGACGGTCTACTCGCGCGACCGCACCGTGGTGAGCCTGAAGAACATCTCGCCGTACCTGCAGAAGGCGATCGTCGCGATCGAGGACTCGCGTTTCTACCAGCACGGGGCGGTCGACCTGAAGGGCGTGCTGCGCGCGGTCAACAAGAACGCCCGCAGCGGCGGCGTCTCCGAGGGCGCCTCCACCCTCACCCAGCAGTACGTGAAGAACGTCTTCGTGGAGGAGGCCGGCGACGACCCGACCAAGGTCGCCCAGGCCACCCAGCAGACCATCGGCCGCAAGATCCGCGAGCTGAAGTACGCGATCCAGGTCGAGGAGGAGCTGGGCAAGAAGAAGATCCTTGAGAACTACCTGAACATCACCTTCTTCGGCCAGCAGGCGTACGGCGTCGAGGCGGCCTCCCAGCGTTACTTCTCCAAGCACGCCAAGGACCTCACCCTCGCCGAGTCGGCCCTGCTGGCCGGCATCGTCCAGTCGCCCAGCCGGTACGACCCGGTCAACGACGAGGCCGAGGCCACCAAGCGGCGCAACGTGGTCCTCGCGCGCATGGCCGAGGTCGGCGACATCTCCGAGGCGGAGGCCGCCGAGGCGCAGAAGGCGCCGCTCGGCCTGAAGGTCAGCACCCCGAAGAACGGCTGCATCACGGCCGTGGACGGCGCCGGGTTCTTCTGCGACTACGTGCGCGCGGTCTTCCTGAGCGACCCGGTCTTCGGCAAGACCAAGGAGGCACGGGCCAAGGTCTGGAACCAGGGCGGCCTGACCATCCGTACCACCCTCGACCCCACGGCGCAGCAGTCCGCCCAGGACTCGATCAAGCAGCACGTGTACAAGACCGACGACGTGGCGACCGCGGCCACCGTCGTCGAGCCCGGCACCGGCAAGATCCTCGCGATGGGCCAGTCACGTCCGTACGGCTTCGGCAAGAACGAGACGCAGATGAACCTGTCCGTGGACCAGGCCATGGGCGGCGGCGTCGGCTACCAGCCCGGTTCGACGTTCAAGCCGATCGTCGCGGCGGCGGCCATCGAGGGCGGCACCCCGGCGACCAAGTCGTACTCGTCGCCGTACGAGATGGAGTACCCGAGCCCGATCGCGGCCTGTGACGGCAAGACCTGGCGGAACGACCCGAACAACCCGGCGAAGCTGCAGAACGAGAACGAGACCGAGGTCGGCCCGTACTCGATGAAGGAGGCGACCGCGAAGTCGGTCAACACCTACTACGTGCAGCTGATCAGCGACATCGGCATCTGCCCGGTAACCGAGATGGCGCAGAAGATGGGCGTCGAGCGGGCCGACGGCGGCACGATGCAGCAGGCGCCGTCCATCGCCCTGGGCACCCAGGAGATGTCCCCGCTGACCATGGCGAGCGCGTACGCGGCCTTCGCCTCGCGCGGGATGTACTGCACGCCGGTCGCCATCCAGTCGATCACGCAGCGCGTCGGCCAGCAGAACAAGTCGCTGGAGGTCCCGAAGTCGACCTGCTCGCGCGCCATGTCGGAGACGACCGCCGACACCATCAACACGCTGCTGCGCGGCGTGGTCGAGGACGGTACGGGTACGGAGGCCGGCCTCGGCAGCCGTCCCAGCGCGGGCAAGACCGGTACGACGGACTACCGCTACGCGGCCTGGTTCGTCGGCTACACGCCGAACATGGCGGGCGCGGTCTGGGTCGGTGACCCGGCGCACAAGCGGCAGATGGTCGACATCACCATCGGCGGCGTCCCGCACGACAAGGTCTTCGGTGGCGAGGTCCCCGGCCCGATCTGGCGCGACATGATGACCGGCGCCCTGGAGGGCAAGCCGGCCACCGACTTCTCCTACGTCGACATCCCCGAGGGCGGCGACAAGGACAAGGGCGGCAACGACGACGCCGGCAACGGTGACGACGACCCGTCGGACGACGGGGGTTCGCCGGGTGACGACGGCACCGGTGACAACGGGGCCGGCGGTGACGACGGCACCGGCGACGGCGAGAACTTCATCGGCGACCTGGGCAACGGCGGCGACTGGGGCGACATCTTCCGGGGCCAGGGCAACGGCGGCGGACGCGGCTGAGCGCCTCGGCGCCCCTCGCGCGCAGCAGCAAAACGGCCCCCGCGCTCCCTCAGGAGCGCGGGGGCCGTTCCCCTTCCCGCACCGCTCAGCCGGCGGCCAGCAGCTTCTTCACCGCGGCGGCGACCCGGCCGCCCTCGGCCTGCCCGGCCACCTTCGGGTTCACGATCTTCATGACGGCACCCATCGCCCGCGGCCCCTCGGCACCGGCGGCCTTCGCCTCCTCGACGGCCTGCGCGACGATCGCGGTCAGCTCCTCGTCGGACAGCTGCTTGGGCAGGTACCCGGCGAGCACCTCGCCCTCCGCCTTCTCCCGCTCGGCCTGCTCGGCCCGCCCGGCACCCGCGAACGCCTCCGCGGCCTCCCGCCGCTTCTTCGCCTCGCGGGTGATCACCTTCTGCACCTCGTCGTCGGACAGCTCGCGCTTGGTGGTCCCCGCGACCTCCTCCTTGGTGATCGCGGCGAGCGTCAGCCGGAGCGTCGAGGAGCGGAGCTCGTCGCGCTCCTTGATCGCGGCGTTGAGGTCGTCCTGCAGCTTCGACTTGAGCGTGGTCATGGGTCGATTGTCGCAGGTACGCGGTTCAGGACGCCCACGGATTTCCTCCGGGGGCGGCGGGGCGGGGGCTTCGCCCTTCCCCGGGCCGTCCGGCGGGGCATCGCGCCTCCGGGGGGACGCTTGCGGGCTGCTTCCTCCGATACCGGCGGGACGGGGACTTCGGGCGGTCCGGGGCGGTGTCGCGTCTGCGGGGGAGGGGGGACGCCTGCGGGCTCCCCGGTACCGGAGGGAGGGGGGAGCCGGTGCGTTCCTGGGCCGTCCGGCGGGGCATCGCAGGCCCAGGGGGACGCCCACGCGTTCCCCCCGCCCCGCGGCACCGGGAACTTCGCGCTCCGCGGGGCCGTCCGACGCGGCATCGCACCCCCGGGAATCTGACACGATGGTCGTATGCGCGCGCGATACCGAGTGCCCCTGTCCCTCGCCGCGGCCGGCGCCGCCGGCCTGGTCTACGCGGCGGGCTTCGAAGCCCGTTCCTTCCGCCTGCGACGGGTGACGGTCCCCGTCCTCCCCTCCGGTATGCGCCCCTTGCGCGTGCTCCAGGTCTCCGACATCCACATGGTCGGCGGCCAGCGCAAGAAGCAGCGCTGGCTGCGCTCGCTGGCCGGCCTCCGCCCCGACTTCGTGATCAACACCGGGGACAACCTCTCCGACCCCGAGGGCGTCCCGGAGGCCCTGGACGCGCTCGGCCCGCTGATGGAGTTCCCCGGCGCGTACGTCTTCGGCTCCAACGACTACTACGGCCCCGCCCTGCGCAACCCCGCCCGCTACGTGGTGGAGAAGCTCCAGGGCCGCCACGGTCTGAACGGCAACCCGCCCGCGAAGAACGTCGTCCACAACCCCTGGGAAGACCTCCGCGACACCTTCGACGCCGCGGGCTGGCTGGACCTCACCAACACCCGCGGCACCCTCAAGATCGAGGGCGTCTCGGTCGAGCTGACCGGCCTGGACGACCCGCACATCAAGCGGGACCGGTACGCGGAGGTGGCCGGCGGCCCGTCCTCCTCGGCGGACTTCTCGATGGGCGTGGTGCACGCGCCGTACCTGCGCGTCCTGGACGCCTTCACCGCCGACCGCTACCCGTTGATCCTCGCCGGGCACACCCACGGCGGTCAGCTCTGCATCCCCTTCTACGGCGCCCTGGTGACCAACTGCGACCTGGACACGGACCGCGTGAAGGGGCTGTCCACGCACACGGCGGAGGGCCACACGTCCTACCTCCACGTCTCGGCCGGCTGCGGCACCAACCGCTACACCCCGGTCCGCTTCGCATGCCCGCCGGAGGCGACACTGCTCACGTTGGTGGGGCGGGAGTGACGGGGGACTGACGTAGCGGGGGCTGTGCCGGGGGGGTAACCCACACAGCCCACCCACATCGCCCCTCCCACCGCCTGTCCCTACGTTGAGGGCATGACCGCACCGATACCCAGGGACATCCCGGACCTGCCCGCGGTCCCGGGCCCGCCCGCGCTGCTGCCCTCCCCGGTCCCGGCCACGGCCGTGGTGACACCGGTACGCCGCCCCCTGACGGCCGCCTTCCGCCTGCTGGCGGCTGCACTGGCCGCGGCCGGCGTCACCGTCGAGCTGTCCCTGCCCGGCCCGCCCACCCGCGCCCTGAGCCACTTCACGGTCCAGAGCGGCATCCTGCTGGCCGTCGTCCTCGCCCTCTCGGCCCGCAGGGCCTGGACGGCCGCCCGCCCCCTGCCCTCCGCCGTGACCGGGGCGGCCCTCCTCTACACCGTGGCGTCGGCCCTGGTCCACCACCTCCTGCTGGCCAACCCGGCGAGCCCCTTCGCCCTCCCCGAGACCCCCACCGGCTGGCACGCCGTCGCCACCCACCTCCTCAGCACGGCCCTGCCCCTCGCCGCCACCGCCGACTGGCTCCTGCTGACCGTCCCCGGCCGCATGCGGCTCCGCCAGGCCGCCGGATGGATGCTGTACCCCTTGGCCTACCTGGCCTTCTCCCTCCTCCGCGGAGAGCTGCTCCTCCCCGGCAGCACGGCCCGCTACCTCTACCCCTTCCTCGACGTCGACCAGCACGGTTACAGGGGCGTCCTCGGCAACGCCCTCCTCCTGGGCCTCGCCCTCTACGCCCTGGCCGTCCTCCTCATCGCCGTGGACCGCATCCGCCCGAACCCCCTCCGCCGCCCCTGCTGAACCGGATTTCGTCTCCGGCGCACGGTGGGCTAAAGTAAACGTCGTCGCCGCGAAAACGACGACACTCGGGGTGTGGCGCAGCTTGGCAGCGCGCTTCGTTCGGGACGAAGAGGTCGTGGGTTCAAATCCCGCCACCCCGACAGCTGAAACACCAGGTCAGGGGCCTGATCCGCGAGAGCGGGTCGGGCCCCTGAGTGGTTCGGGGGCCATTTTGGGAGCCGTTTGGGAGCCGACTCCGTATCCCGGCTCCCAAACGGCTCCCATCACCCCATCGCCAAGGCCGCTCGATCTCTCACCAAGCGCGGCGGGTGGGAAGCCGTACTCTTCCTCCCTCACAACCGCGAGCATCGGCGCGCCGCACGGGGCAGACCTCTCACACCCCCGCATCCGGCCATTGCCACACGGCCGCGTCGGCATCCGCGTCACGTACGCCCTTCAGCTTCACGTCAGCCATGGATTCGACCTCGAAGAAGCACAACGGATCGGTGATGATCCCCAGTGTCGGAGTCCCTCTGCCCTCTTCCAGGTTCGAGGCGATGACGAGTGAGTAGTTGCTTCCCTCTGCAAGCGCACGCGTGAGTTCCGCGCTGGTGAGAGACACGTCGGCAGGCTCCGCGAAGTACTGGCCGGAGTTCGCCGCGAACGGCAAGGCGGACATCCCTGTGCGCTGGCTCCTGGCCCACCAGGCCGGCCTGGTCGCGCTGGATCAGCCGGTGCCGTTGACGGAGGCGCTGGCCTGGCCCCGCTCAACGCCCCCCCTGGACTCCGGGCACAGCGCACGGCTACCACGGCCGGACCTGGGGCTGGCTGGTCGGCGAGGCGATCCGCCGGGTGTCCGGCCGCTCACCAGGCCGCTTCTTCGCCGACGAGATCGCGGCCCCACTGGGCTTGGACTTCTTCATCGGCCTGCCCGCCAGCGAACGCGACCGAGTCAGCCGCATGGTGTACCAGCGGCCGGACGTCGACCTCACCACCCTGCCCACCGAGTCGGTCCCCGAGGAACTCCGCGAACAGGTCGCCGCTTGGCGGGACCCGAACTCATTCAGCAACAGGGCCTACGCCTCACCGACCCTCCCGAGATTGACTTCGACTCACCGGAGGTACAGGCCGCGGAGCTCCCGGCCTCCAACGGCATCGGCACCGCACGTGCGCTGGCGCGCATGTACGCCGCGCTGATCGGCGAGGTGGGCGGAGTGCGTCTTCTCTCCCCGGACGCCCTGGCGTCGGCGACCGAGGAGCAGTCCAGCGGGAAGGACCAGGTCATGCTGATCCCTAGCCCTTCAGCGCCGGCTACATGCTGCCCACCGAGAGCAACCCGATGATCGGGCCGAACTCTTTCGGTCACACCGGCCGAGGGGGGTCACTCGCCTTCGCCGACCCGGAGCACGGGGTTGCATTCGCCTACGCGATGAACCGCGTCATCGGAGGCGGCGACGATGTGCGAGCGGCCTCGCTGGCCGAGGCAGTGCGCCGATCTCTGGCGTAATGACCTGGTGGTCGTGCGTTGTGATCATTCGGCAAGCCATGTACCGCTTCACTTACAGGCGGCGACAAAACGTACAGGTTCGGCCAGCACTGCTGTTGCGGCTTTCAGGTCCGCCAGCCGGGCCGACAGCGTCGCCTCCGCCAAGCGTGGCGGCAGCGCATCCCCGAACTTCAGTCCTCGTACCGCCCTTTCGTCGACTGCGGGAAGGCAGAGCCGGTCCGGAGCCTCGTTCAGGGCTTCCTTCCACACCGGTGGCGTGAGGTCTTCCCGCAGACGGATCCAGTGATCGTTGATGCGTTGAGCCGGTACGGCGATTCCCTCCAGCGTGGCCGCCAGCGTCGCGTTCGCCCGGTGACCTGCCCAGGTCCACCAGCGAAGTTGCCCCGATTCGTCGTGCACGATCAACGTGCCGCCCGGGTGAACCTTCTCCAGGAAAGCCTCACGCGCCTCCTTGAGCGTCGTGGTGGCACGTTGGGTCAGGGCGACGGGCGGATCCGTGCCGAGCAGCACCTCGCGCACCGCACGTGTGACCTCGAAGGAGGTGCCCTGGCCGAGGCCCGTGCCGCTCCACTTGGCCTTTCCGCCGCCGTCGACCGGCTCGACGAAGCAGCGTTTGCGGCGCCAGTCGATATAGGTGACCTGCCAGCTGCGGCCGGCGAGGAGGAGTCTGCGGGGGCCGACGACGCGCTCGGTGAGCAGGGCGGGGTCGGTGCGGCCGATCTCGGTGCGGCCCTGGAGGACGGTGAACTGCGGGGGCGCGGTGAAGACGGCGGTGAGGTTCATGAAGTGGCGGCGGCCGAAGCGCCGTTCGGCTTCGGGCCCGATGAACAGCATGCCGCCGTCCTGGTCCAGGTATCCCTCTTCCACCAGGTGGCGGACGATCGGCTCCGCCGCCCCTCCGAACGGTCCCAGGCCGTTCCACCACTCCTGCCAGAGCCGGTCTCCGACGCGGTGTTCCTGGAGGCAGAGGGCGAGCAGCTGCTGGGCGACGATGTGCCGGGGCTCGGGTGGTGCGGTGACCGGTTCGACCCAGCCTCGTGACCACTGGAGCAGTAGACCCGCGGCGGCCAGGAGTCCGCTCTGGTCGAGGGTAAGGAAGAGACAGTTGCGGGTCGTTCCCGGGCGGCGCCCGGTGCGACCGAGGCGCTGCAGGAAGGAGGCGACCGAGGTGGGGGCGTCGATCTGGATGACGCGGTCCAGGTCACCGACGTCGATGCCCAGTTCCAGGGTGCTCGTGGCGATGATCACGCAGTCGCGCGCCTCGGCGAACGCAAGTTCCGCGCGTCTGCGTTCGTCGAGGGAGAGGGAGGCGTGCGAGAGGAACGTAGTCACACCTTTGGCCCGCAGCTTGGCGCCCAGTTCCTCGACCAGGCGCCGCGACTCGCAGAAGACGAGCCTCTTCTCCCCCCGGTGGAGAGCGCTGATGACGGTGGCCGCGTTGTCGAGCGAGCCGACGTAGTCGAGCTGGATGTCACCCGGCGGTACGGAGGCCGGCGTCGGCTGGGCCTCGGCCAGGTGGGGCGCGACCACGCGGCCGGGGCGCCGGCCTGCTCCCGATCCCTGGAGCCAGGTGAGCAGGGCTTCGGGGTTGCCGACAGTCGCGGAGAGACCGACGCGCTGCACGGAGCGGCCCACGACGCGCTGCAGGCGCTCCAGTACGGCGAGCAGGTGCCAGCCGCGGTCGTCGCCGGCGAAGGCGTGGACCTCGTCGACGACCACGGCCCGCAGCCCGGAGAAGAAGGACGCGTGGTCGACGTTGACGCTGACCAGCATGGCTTCCAGCGACTCGGGAGTGGTGAGCAGCACGTCGGGCCGGGATGCGAGGATGCGCCGCCGGGCGCCGCCCGGTGTGTCGCCGTGCCACAGGGCCGCGGACCGGCCGAGCCAGGCGGTGTAGGTCTCCACACGCGGAAGCAGGTTGTTCAGCAGCGCCTTGAGGGGACACACGTACAGCACCGAGGTGCCGGACCAGCCCTGGGCGTGCATCCGGGACAGCAGGGGGAAGCAGGCGGCTTCGGTCTTGCCGCCGGCCGTCGGGGCCAGCAGCAGGGCGTCGTCTCCTGCGGTGAGCGGGGTGACGGCGGCCTTCTGGAGCGGGCGCAGGTCCTTCCAGCCCAGGGTGTTGACGATGTGGTGGACCAGCGCCGGTTCCAGGCCGTCGGCGGTGGTCACGGCAGTTCCAGCTCGATGTCGTCCGCCCGGTCGGCGGCGGCGTTGCGTTCGGTGTCCGTCAGCTCGCCCGACGAGACAGTGAGCTGGTAGTGCTTACGCGGGTCGAAGTCGTCGAACTCGTCGACACGGTCGAGTACGTCGGCGACGAGCTTGCGCAGGAAGACGCGGGGGGCGATGCCGACGTTGCCGCCCAGACCTCCGGTGACGGCGGTGGCGAGTTCGCCGACGTAGGAGTCGTCGACCCGCGCGGTGACCCGCTCGGGGTGGCGGGCCGCGCCCCCGTAGAGGTCCCGCACCTTCCGGCCGAGTTCCCCCAGGCGCGGCAGGTCGAAGCCGGGCAGGCGGAGCTGGACGGCGCGGGGCGAGTCGAAGCGGGCCTCCGTGGTGAAGTCGGTGGCGAGCCGCTGGGCCAGGGGCGGGAGACGCTGGACGCCCTGTTGCCCGTCGTAGAACGCGGGAGTTCCGGTGATGACGAGGAAGAGGCCAGGGAAGCGTCCGGCGTCGATCTCGTCGAGGAGCTGGCGCAATGCGTTGAGGCCCTTCTCCCGGACGTCACCGCGGACGCGTTGCAGGGTCTCCGTCTCGTCCAGGACGAGGAGCAACCCCGGGTGGCCACAGTCGCGCAGCACGGTCAGGAGTCCCTGGAGGAAGCCGAGCGCGGCGAAGTGGTCGAGATCTCCGCGCACTCCTGCGGCCCGACGGGCGGAGGCGGCCACGGACTTCTGGCCGCCGAGCCAGGCGATCAGGGCCTCCGCCGTGGCGCCGTCCCCGGCGGTGACAGCACGGCGGTAGCCGCGCAGGGCGGCGGCGAACGCGGGCGTGGTGCGGGCGACATCGGCGAGCCGGCGTTCCATCAGCGTGTCCACGGCCTCGGCGAGGGCTTCCTCGTCATCCTCATCGATCTCCGAGCCGTCGAGGACCTCCTCCTCCAGGGTGTAGAACCACGAGTCGACGACCGCGCGCAGTGCGCTGGGCTGGTGGGTGGCGGTGGCCAGGCGCTCGGTGAGCCGGCGGTAGACGGTCTCCAGCCGGTGCAGCGGTGTCTCGGTCTCGGAGATCTGCACCTCGGCGGTGGCGAGTCCCGCACGTTTGGCGCGTTCGGCCAGCCAGCGGGCGAAGAAGGTCTTGCCGGAGCCGTAGTCGCCGCGGACGGCGTGGAAGGCGGCACCGCCACGGGTGACGGTGGCCAGGTCGTCGTCCAGGGCGGCTTCGAAACGGTCCAGTCCGACCGCGAACAGGTCGAGGCCGGACTGCGGGACGGTGCCGCGCCGCAGGGCGTCGATGACCTCGCGGCGGCGGACCGCGCTCACGGAGGCGGGCCCGGTCACGCCTGCTCCTCCTCCCGCTGTCCGTCTTCGGCCTCGTCCGTCTCCTGCGCGCTCTGCTTCGGCAGGAACTGCTCGCTCAGGAGCGGCACGTCGAGCTTCACCGCGTGCCCGCCGTCGATGAACCCGAGGACGGGGTACCCCTCGACATTCAGCAACCGCTGCACCGTGGCGACGAAGCCCTCGATGTTGCGGCGGACCCGCCCGGTGGCGGAGATCGCCGTGGCAAGAGCGGCCGGCGACATGGTTCCGCCCGCGGAGACGAGCGCGTCGACGACCGCGGCCACCACCTTCGCCTCGGGCGCTTTGCGGACGTACTCCTTCTGGGCCGCGTAGACCTCGCTGCCCACCACCAACGTCCCCAGAGACTCCGCCACCGGCGGTGCGGCTTCCGTCCGGGCAGACGGCCGCGCCTCGGTGGCCGGCGCGCTCTCGGAGGGTGCCGTGGGTCGCGCGGGCGAGGGCACCACCGGCTGATCAGCGGGCACGACAGTGGGCTGGGGAGCTTCCCGGTTGACGTGCGTCCGCCACCATCCCGGCGTGGACAGCTCGCGCGGCAGCGGCACCCAGTCCTTCGCGGTTTCCTCCCCTGCCGGGAGCAGGACGAGCACCGGGACGGTCACCTCGGCCAGGGAGGCCCCGCCGTGGTATCCGGCGCGCCGCCCGGTGTAGCGGATGTCCTCGCGCCACGGCAGGATCACCGCTCCCCCGCCGTCGCGCACCCTCGGGCCGTGGACGGCGATCTCCCCGTCCTCCACGGCGTCGCCGGTGCGCCAGCGGGCGGACTCCACGCCGTCGGCGGCCGTCATCGGGCCGTCGCTGCGGCTGCCGCGCTCCAGGACGTGTCCGTGGTCGGCGACGAGGACGACCGGGCGACCGTAGCTGCGGGCGGCGGCGAGCAGTTCCCGCAGGTGCGTGACGTCGGCCAGGGACCAGGTCGTGCCGCGGCCGTGCCGGCCGTTGTCGAGTGCCTCGTCGATGGTGTTGAGGACCACGCCCACCACGGCGTCGGAGGCGAGGGCGGTCATCAGCTCGTGGGAGAGCGCGTGGCCCGCCTCGCCGCCGATGGCGGCCTTGTGGAAGAGGGCCGCCGCCTTGCGCCGCCGCTTCCAGAAGGCGGTGAAGCCGCTCGTTTCGGCCGACTGGCCGCCGTCGGCCGCCTCGCCCGCCAGTAGGGAGGCACGGCTGACGCGGGTGACGGACGGCAGCATCGAGACGGCGGCGAGCCGTGCGGGGGACTGGCCGGGCTCCGGGCGCGGCACGATCTCACGCCAGCCGTCGCGTTCCGCCTCCTCACCGAGCTGGGCGGCGACCGCGCTGCTCATGCCGTCGAGGACGAGGAGGAGCGGAGCGGCCTGGCCGGCCAGCGGGCGTACGACGGTGTCCAGCACGTTCTCGACGACGAGGCAGTCGTCGGGGTGTTGGGCGGTGGCGTGCGCGGCCCAGGCGGCGAGCCTTGAGGCGAACTCCTGATCGAGGCGCTGCCTGCGCTCACGTGCCTGCTCGTACAGGGCGCGCAGGTCCCGGCCGGTCTCCAGGTCGCCGTCGGGGTCGCCCGCCCACAGCACGGTGAGCTCCCGGTCCACCCAGCCCCAGTCGCAGACGTGCGCCCGCACGGCGGCGGCCACGCCGGTGACGACGGGCTCGGGGCGGCTGAGCCAGCGCGCCACCCGTACGGCCGTCTCGGCGGCCTGGACGTGGTCCGGGCGGAGGCCGGCCAGGGCGTGGCCGAGCAGGTCGGCCAGCGCGGCCTCGCCGGCGGCCGGGGTACGGCGGGCTTCGGCAACGGTCCGGCGCAGTTGCGCGGTGAAGCTGGAGGGAAGGAACCGGCTCGCGGTGAGGCCGGGGGTGAGTCCCGCCTTCTCGGCCAGCTCGTCGGCCCTCTCCAGTACGGCGACGACGCGCAGGCGGGCGTCGTGGCTGGTGCGGGCGTCGGCGATCCAGCGGGTGAGGGTTCCCTCCACGGCGTCGGTGAACACGGCGAGTTCCGACCGCCGGGGCATGACCTGCCCGAACAGTCCGCCGAGGGCGAGCACCGTGTCGGGCTGGGCGGCGGGGTCCCGCAGTGCGGCGCCGAGCAGTCCGAGCGGCAGGGCGTCGTGGCCGAGGCCGGCTTCGGCGAGGGACAGCAGGACGGGGACGGCCGGTCCGGCCACCTCCGCGAGCCACTTCTTCAGTTCGGCGCGCTCGGTGGCGCCCAGTTCGGCGAACCGCCGGGGACCGGCGGGTGTGCGGGACCATGCGAGCAGAGTGTCGGCGTCGAGGGCGACCTGCCCGTCCTGGCCGGGGGAGCCGTGCACCGCACGCAGGCCGAGCCGTTCTGCGGTCAGGGCGCGCAGGGCCGCGTCCCGGGTCAGCACGCCGCCGACGCGCGGCCAGCCGGCTTCGGCGGGCTCCGCTTCGACCAGGGCTTCCAGCAGCCACCGCTCGCGGTACATCCGCGGGTCCAGGCCGGTGGCACCGAAACGCTGGAGGACGACCTCGGCGTTCTCGACGGTAAGGGTCTTTCGCCGTACGGCTCTGCCGCGTACGTCCCAGCCGAGCTGCTCGTCGTCGACGCCCGTGGTCACCACGAGCAATTCGGAGGAAGCAGCCGCGCTCCGGTGCTCGTGCAAGGCGTCGACGACGCCGAGGACGGAGGCTTCGTCCCGTACGTGAACGCGCCGCGCCTCGCCGTCCACGGTGATGGTGAACTGCGGCGGGGCGCCGGGCGCGTACTGACCGTGGACGAGCACGAGGCTGCGCTCGCCGAGATCCTCGGCGTTCGCCGCGAGCAGGGCCTCGACGGTACGGCGGCCCACCCGGGGCAGGGCCGGGGCCATCAGCCGGCGGTCCCTTCGCCGTCCGCTTCCGCTTCGGTGCCGGCGGAGGTGTCGGTCGCGGACCCGGTGTCGGTGACCGGCTGCCAGGTGACCTGGATGTGGGTGCCGGGGTGGGCGGCGAGGTAGGCGCGGATCTCCGCGTCGATCTCGGTGACCGCGGTGGCCAGCGACACCTCCAGCTGGGTGGGCTCGACGAGGTGGACGGCGCGCCGGCGACCAGCCTGTGCCGGGACCACGGCCTGGGCGCCGCTCCCGCCGTGGGAGGCGTCGTCCGCTGTGGAGGGCTGTTCCGGGACAGGCGTCGAGGGAACGGGGGGCTTGCCGTGGTCGGTGAGGCTGACGTCCTCGGCGGTCGGCTCCGGCGTGAGGGGCGCCACGGACGGAGTGGCCGGCCGGGCGGGCTGGGCGAGGCGGGTGGCCTCGCGCATCAGGGCCATGACGGTGTCCGGGAGCCGGTCCAGGACGGGCACGAGCGAGACGGTCTGCTCGTGCTCGCGGGCAGCGCAGTGCACCTCGTCCAGGAACCGGGCCGCTCGCTCGCCGAGGCCGTCCTGGCGTACGGCGAGGTCGCGGCGCACGTCTTCCAGCAGGGACCACTGGGTGCCGCGCAGCGCGGCGGCGACCTCGGGAGCGTGCCGCAGGGCGCCCGCGATCTCCTCGTCGGTCACGTCGTACGCGGCGGCGGCCAGCTCCCGCACGCACGCGGCCGGTTCGGTGGTGCGCAGCAGCCGGGCGACGAGGTCGGCGGCGGCCTTGGTGGACTTCAGGCGGGGTGCGTCGGCGCCGGTCAGCCCGAGGTGGCGCGCGTGCTCCGTCAGGAGGGTGCGCACCTCGCCGAGGGCCACGCGGTGTTCTTCCGCGACCGCGCGCACGCCTTCGGCGAGCCGGGCGACGTTGCGTGCGAACAGGACGCGCGAGACGGTCCTGCCGAAGATCGTCCCGGCACGGCCGAGCGCGGTGTGAAATTCTTCCTCGGTGGGCAGTTCCACGGCCCTCAGCCCGTATCCGGGGCCGACCCGCTCGAGCTCCGGGGCCTTGGGCAGCGGTGAGGTCTGGTACACCCAGGTGCGGTCGTCCAGCAGGGCGTACGTGGCGATGATCAGGTTGCTGACGTGGCGGTCGAGGCCGGTGTAGCCGAGTTCCTCGATCCAGTCGCGGATGTCCTCCACGGACAGGTCCGGGCCGGCGTCAGGGGTCTCGGCGGCCTTCTTGTTGATGCGCAGGCGCCAGTCGGTGGTGACGTTCAGCGGGCCGTCGTGGACCTCGCCGAGCTGGAGGGCGTGCACGATCCGGCGGACGACGGGCAGCTGGTGGCTGTCGACCACGACACGCCGTGAGCCGTCCTCCATCGCCTTCATGATCCATTCGAGCGCGGTCTTCAGCTCGCGGGTGGTGACGGCCTTGCGGGTGAGCCGCGGGTCGAAGTCGGGGTGCTTGGGGTGGCGGGCGCTGAGGAGCCCGTCGGCGAGCAGGAAGAGGTTCTCCTCGAAGCCGACCGCCGGTTCGGGCCGGGTGCGGGTGAAGCCCGGCTGGAGCGAGATCAGGTGTTCGCCGTCGCGGACCTCGGCTCCCGTGGTGCCCGGTTCGGCCCTGTTGATGCCGTACAGCTGCAGCAGCGCGTCGGTGAGCTGGGTGGTCAGGCTGTCGCGGGACGCCTTGAGCTGGTTGCGGATCTGGATGCGCTCCTCGGCGGGGCGGGTCGCCGTGTGATCGTCCAGCCGGTCGCGCTCCAGCAGGTAGTTGATCTTCAGGAGGCGTCCGAGGCTGCGGGCCTTCTGCTCGGACAGGAAGTGCGGCAGCCAGACGATCGTCGGCGCCGTCTTCCCGGCACGCTTCAGCCGCTCCACCCGCTGGGCGTCATCCATCGGCGAGTGGTCGTGACCGTCGAAGGGGTAGTCGAAGACGAAACGGATGTTGCCCTCGGTCTGCGGCGCGAACTCGGCGTCGGGCAGGTGGGGGTCGCGGACGTTGCCGAAGATGAACTCGACGGTGCGTTTGGTGCCGCGCCAGACGACGGTCCGCTCGCACACGAACGCCTGGGTGTCGGGGATGCTCAGCGCGGCCCACAGCTGGTCCTTGATCCACTGGCGGCGGTAGCCGTCCTGGTCGGCGACGCCCTGCACCTCCTCCAGCAGCGGCTCGACGTCCAGGTCGGACAGGTGCAGGTGGAAGACGGGGTCGGCGGGGTCGCCCTCGCTGCGCAGCTCGCCGTCGAAGCCCTCGGCCTGGAGCTCCTGCAGACGCTTGACGGCGACGGCGCCCGCGTCGCCCACCCGGGTCCTGATCGTGCCGTGGTTCAGCGCGGCGAGCCGGCCGCCGGTGAGCCGGGTCAGGGCGGGCACGTTGGGAGCGAGGGAGGCCAGCAGCAGTGTCTTGACCAGCCGCTCGTCGGTCTGGAAGCGCTTGTCGTCCGCCGAGCCGTACTTGGTCAGCAGGTGCTCGCGGACGCGGGCGTGGAAGCGGTGCGCGATCTCCGACTCCTTGCGGAGCCTGGCGGTGAACGCCTCACCGGTCCGCGCGGCGATCACGTCCCACAGGTCGCCGATCGGGACGAGCTGGCCAAGCCGCAGGTCGTCGCGGTGCCGCCGCAGCAGCTCCTGCACCAGCTTCAGACCGGTCCGCTCACGCTGGAGCGCGCCGGAGAGATCCACCAGCACGTTCAGCAGCGCCGGGGACAGCGGGTACAGGGTGCGGAAGTCGTCCCAGCTCGCCTCGGTGCGCCCCTGCGCGTCGAGCAGCACCTGCCGCACCTCGTCCCGCGACGACTCCACGATCTTGAACGCATCGTCGCGCGCCTGCTCCATGCCTGGACGCGGGGCGAGCACCCGGTGCTTGATGATCTCGACGAGGTTGCTGTCCTCCAGCTCGACGACGTCGATCCGGCCGGCGAGGTAGTCGACCTGCTGTTCCAGGTTCTGCACGTCGGCGCCGGCCACGTCGGAGCCGATGAGCTGGGACAGGTCACGCTGGCGGGAGATGAAGGACACGAGGGGCACGGGCCGGCCGCTGTCGGCGGACTCGATCAGCTTGACCAGCCGCTGCACCTGGTCGCGGACGAAGTCCTGGTCGCCCATGTGCGCCTGGAGCCAAAGGATCAGCTCGTCGAGGAAGAGGACGACACCGTCGTAGCCCAGCGACTGGGCGTGGCGGGAGATGACCTTCAGGCCGTTCTCCAGCGGGATGAAGGACTGGGCGTCACCGCGGGCGGCCTGCGTGTACGCGGCCATGGGCCCGGTCAGCAGCGCCGACACCAGCCGCTCCCGCTCCTCGCTGCCGGGCGGCACGGCAAAGGCCCGGTCCAGTTCGGCACTGCTCCAGCCGTCGCTGCCGGGCAGCTCGGTTCCGGCGTCGATGCCCGGCAGGTCGTCCTCGTCGTCCGCGCCCCCGCTGCCGGAGGTGGCCGCCGCCCCGGCGCCGAGCCACTGCCGGAACTTGTCGTCGTCGCCTAGGAACTTGCGCTGCCGGTCCGCGTCGGCGAGCAGCGCGTCCGACCGGTAGACGGCGGGGGTCGCCGCCTCCGGGTGCAGCTCCCGCACGGTGTGGACGTACCCGCCGAGCAGCGCCGAGTCCAGGTCGGTCGATCCGACCAGGTGGTACGGGATCATCAGGAACCGACTGCCGCCCAGCCAGTCCCGGTGCTCGGCGACGACCTCCTTCAGCCCCGGCTTGTGCAGAGCCCCCTCGTGGCCCTTGAGCACGGCGTGCAGCACGGTGAGGAAGTGGCTCTTACCGGCGCCGAACGAGCCGTGCAGGTACGCGGCGTGCGAGTCGCCGGTGCGGACGGCCTTCCCGACGACGCCGAGCGCCTGCCGGAACGCCTTCTGCAACTGCTCGGTGACGACGTACTCCGCCACCCGCTCGTCGGCCTCGTGGAAGCCCTGGGAGAGGTCGACCTTGAAATCGCCCGCGTGGACGTCCTCCTTGATGTCGATGACATCGCGGAGGAACAGCTCTGTGGTCGACATCAGGCGATCATTCCCTCACTGTGCTGGCGGCCGGCCCGGACAGCGCCCCCCTCAGGCGTTGGCGCACCGTCCATCTTGCCAGGTGGGTCCGACAGCGGGAGGAGAGATCGTTACACCTCCAGGAAGGGGTCTCACCGTGGGTGATCGGCCGGGCCCGGACGGCCGGGTGCACTCACGTGGAGTGCCCGGCGCGGGTCCCCACCGCGAGGTCCAGCTCCGCCCACACCGTCTTGCCCGGCCCGGTGCGCTCGGTCACACCCCAGCGGGAGGCAAGCGCGTCGACCAGGAGCAGGCCCCGGCCCCCGTCGGCGTCCGCGGGCGCCGGGGCCAGGCGCACGGGCAGCGCCGGATGCGTGTCGGACACCTCGACGCGGATGAGCGCGGCGGCGGGCCGGTGCACCAGCCGCAGTGCGAAGTCACGCCTCGGTACGCGCCCGTGCCGGACGGCGTTGGCGGCCAGCTCGGCGATGTTCCCCGCTGCCTGGTCGGCGTTCACCGAACACGCCTCCGGCACCGCCCGCTGAGTCACCGGTCGGCAGCTCCGGGGGGAGAGCGCGGTGGTTCTCCCCCTTCGCCTCGCTCTACGCGTCATCCAGCTCCGGCTGTTCGGTCGTCTCCCGGCGCTGTACGGCCTTGCGCCCCCGCGTCTTCCGCACCGGACGCCAGTCCTTCATCTGCGCCTCGCTCACGCCGTGCATGCGCAGGTAGCGCTGGAACTCCGCTTCCAGGTCCTCGGCCGGGGAGCCCTCCCACTCGT
Organism: Streptomyces daghestanicus; assembly: GCF_020521275.1. Classification (NCBI taxonomy): domain Bacteria; kingdom Bacillati; phylum Actinomycetota; class Actinomycetes; order Kitasatosporales; family Streptomycetaceae; genus Streptomyces; species Streptomyces daghestanicus. The sequence goes on from NZ_BNDX01000008.1 coordinate 1,855,484, forward strand.
CGTCGTACGCGCTGTACCACTGACGTACCCACGGCATGACCTCATGCAGCCCGGCGAGCAGCGGCACGAGCCGTTCGGCGCCCCAGGCGTCGCTCTTGACGCGCGTCTCGATCAGCTGCGTGAGGGCCAGCGCCTGGTCCTTGTGGTCCCAGCCGGCCCAGCCGAGCATCAGCGTGGAGTCGCTGTCCGGGCCCGCCTCCGGGTAGGAGATGAACCGTTCCTTGGGCACGTCGAGCTTGCCGCGGTGGGCCCAGTAGGACTGCTTGAGGAAGTCGGAGGACTTGTACCTGGTCGGCGGGTCGATGTCGAGCCGCGTGCCCGTACGGTCCTCCTCGCGCTGCTTCTCCCAGACCTTCTCCCACTCGCGGCGGGTGCGCAGGCCGGAGTCCTTGTAGCGCATCGCGGCGAGGTAGGGCACGTGCTCATCGGCGATGATCTCGTTGAGGATCTGCGCGAGGGGGAGGTCCGGCTTTTTAAGGTGGTCGGTGGCGTACAGCGCGGCGACGGACGTGAAGTCGGGGTCGGAACCGAGCCCGTCGGCAAGGTTGTTGATGGTCAGCGTCCGTGGACGGCGCAGGCCGTCACGTACCTCAAACCACAGATCCTCGTCCTCGCAACGGTCCAGCAGCCAGTTCCGCAGCGCGGCGCGTTCCTTCTTCTCCCACGAGTCGGTGGCCCAGCGGCGCTTGCACTCGGGGCGCTCGATGAGGGCGATGTCCTTGCGGCTGGTGATCAGGTCGATGCGGGCCTGGACGATCTCGCGGTACCAGTCCGGCCAGTGGGCGGGGATCTCGGTGACGGGGGTGGAGCCGTGGCGCGTGAACCAGGCGGTCTCCACCTCCCCGGCCTCGACCTTGCGCGCGAGGACGATCTCGAAGGCACGCTCACCGAGCTTGACCTCGGGGATGGTCTCGGGGTCGGGTTCGGGGGTCACGGTCCGGGCGACCTCGCGGTCGCTGAGCAGCCCGTAGAGGCCGTAGACCTGCCAGTCCAGCTCCTCTTGGAGGGCGATCATGCGGCGACGGATCTTGGCGTGTTCGGCTTGCGCGTCATCCAGGGCTTGCCGCGTGGGTACGACGGTTGCGGCCACGGCCGAAGGCTCCAACTCGGCGAGAGTCTGCGCCTGGGCGTCGAGGGCACGGCCGAGGTGGAGCGGGAGCTTGGCCGGGAGGGGGAACTCTTGCAGCTTGGTCCCGGTGAACTCATAGAAACGTTCCCACTCCTGGGACTTGAAGCCCTCGTTGACTCCCTGGCTGCCCTTGTCGTGGCTGACCTGCTTCAACCAGAAACAAGCCGCCGAAGAGTTGAGCACCCCCAGCAACTCCAGGTGCTCGTCCTCGGTGGCCCCCTCGGGCAGCTTGATCACGGGTGCAGACTGCTTGAACACCTTCCCGCCCCGGTCCAGCACGAAGTGGTTGTGCGTCGCCACGAACGCGAAGGCGATGGACAGCGGGCTCCGGAAGCGGCGCGGGAAGAACATGCTGTGGTCGTACCAGCGCAGCCCTCGCTGCTCCGGCGTCTGACCGAAGTCGATGCGCTGCCGCAACACGGTCCGGTTGGGCCAGAGGAACTCGTGCTCACGCTGATCCAGCTCGCGCGGCTCCCCGTCCGATGAGTACGGGAAGAACGTCCGAGTCGGCGCTGTCAGGGCATAGTCCCGCAGCCCATCGCCCAACACGACAGGGACACACCCGTTCACCAGACCTCGGGTATGCGCAGCGGTGTACGGCAGGTAGAACGCGTCATCCAGCCCCGTATGCGTGGTGCGGCCGCTCTCCAGCAGCACGTCCGACAACCTGCGGCGAATCCGGTCGAAGTGCGCGAACAGCTCCGCCGCCCCACCGCCGCTCACCGACCACGGGTGCGCGGAGAAGGCAGCCGCCGCCGCATCCTCCACCGACACCCACTCCGACTCGCTCCCCGGCCTGCCCACCTGCTCGACAATCGCCCGCCACACGGCCCCCTGCGACGCGTCCTCGGGCTGCGCAGGCTCACCCCGTACCCCCAGCACCGCTCGCAGCGTCCGCTCCGGACTCGGAACCCGGTTCCGCCCGACCAGAATCACCGTCGGCGTACCGTGCCCCGGAATGAAGGCGCCCGAGGTGTCGATCACGTGCGACAGCTCGACCCGGTTCCGGAAAACGACCTCGATCAGCTTTTTGCCGAACTCCCGCTTCATGAACGAGTTCGCGGTGATCTGCCCCACGAACCCGCCCCCGCCCAGCCGTCCGCCGGGCCCCTTCACCGCCAGCTCGAACATGCGCTGCGCGAACGGCACCGACAGCGCGTACGTCCCCGCGCACGCGTCGTACGCCGCCCGGTAGTTCTCGTTCTCCTGCTTGTCCTTCACCGTGATGTACGGCGGGTTCCCCACCACCACGTGGTACGACCCGCGCCCCAGCAGGTCCACCCGCTTCGCGTACTCCCACACGTCCTCCGTGGCGTACGCGTACGTCTCCCCCTCCTCGCGTCCTACGACCGCCTCCGCGAACAGCGTGTCCAGGTCGGTCTGGATGCCCGCCGCGTCCCGGCCGTGCAGGAGGGAGTCGCCCACCGCCACATTGATGGGGAACGGCGGCGCGTCCGCGAGCCGCCGCGTACCGGCCGCGCGCATCGCCGCCACCAGGAGCCGGAAGCGGGCGATGCTCGCGGCGAAGGGGTTCTTGTCGCAGCCGTGGACGGACTCCAGGACCCGGCGGACCAGCGTCCAGTCGTCCGTGCCGGGTTCCGCCTGGCGCCACTTGTCCAGCAGACGGTGGAAGATGCCGAGCAGGAAGTGGCCGGAGCCGCACGCCGGGTCGATGGTGCGCAGGCCGCGGCGCTCCCGGCCGTCGGGGCCGGTCCAGACCGGGTTGAGGCCGAAACCCTGGCCGTCGTCCGCGACCGCCGGTTCCAGGGTCAGGTCGAGGATGAACTCCTCGACGAACTCCGGGGTCTGCAGCAGCGCGAACGTCTTGCGGGCGTGCTCGCTGAGGTCCTGGTAGAGGTCGCCGAGGAAGCGGGTGTCCCACTCGGGGTCGGTGAAGTCGTAGCGGATCTCGCCGTCCGCGTCCCAGCGGCGCCAGAACATCAGCAGTTCCGTCGCCGTCTCGTAGCTCGGGGTCAGTCCCCACAGCGGGTTGTGCCGCTCGTCGAAGAGGCCGGCGGCCGTCTCGTTGGTGCCCGCCAGGTGGCGGAACGCCTCCATCAGCCAGTCGCGGTTGTTGTGGTGGGGGTAGGTGCGGAAGTGGGTCTCGTGCCGGGCCTCCGCCTCGGCGAGGCGTTCGCCGGGGCCGGCGAGGTACGGCTCGTCGATCAGGCCGTTGTCCTCGCAGAAGCGGACGAAGACGCAGCCGAGCACCCACGCCACTGCAGCCTGCGTGACGCGCTCGTCCCGCCAGGCCGGGTAGGACAGGGCGGTGCGCCGGGCCTCCTTGGCCTCGCGCCACTCGCGGTCCAGGCGGGTGCGGAACTCCTCCTCGGACTCGCTGCGGGCCCGCAGGTCGTCCTCCAGGTCGACGACCAGCTTCTTCAGGTCCTTGAGCAGGGCCGCCTTGTCCGTACCCGTCGTCGTCACCGTCACTCTTCGCTTCCTTCTCCCTGCACCGCGTCAGCGCCCCACCGCGTCAGCCGCGGACCGGACCTCCCATCCTGCCGCACCCGCGCCCCCGTACGGCGGCCCAGGGTGGTCGCGATCTGGGAAAAGCCGCCGCGAGCCTCTTGATCGGCTCGATAGAGTGATCGTCGTGACGGCCTCGACACCCTCCGCGACACAGCCACCCGCGTTCGCAGTGGCCAGCAGGAACCACTATTGCGCGGCCAGGTTGGCCGCCGATGAGGACCTGCGGATATCCGCTGATCATCTCGCCGGCCTGGCGGCGGAGTGCGCTGTCAAGGCGATCCTGATCGACTTCCTGGGGTCCCGGCTCAACGCGCGGAACATGCCGGAGAATCCGGAAGTAGAGGCTCTGTACCGTGTCGGCAACGCCATGAAGTGGAAGAAGCAGCACGGGCACCTCCCCGAGCTGTGGGAACACCTCACCGCCGTCGCCCACCGCCGCCGGGGAGGCGGATCGGGCGCGCTCTTCACGCAGCTCATCTGGAAGAACCCCTTCGCCGGCTGGGACGTCGCGAACCGCTACTGCGACGGCACCGCGATCACCGACGCGGAGGTCGACCGGCACCTCAAGGCCGCGTACGACCTCATCGCCGCCCATGAACAGGCCGGCATCCTGGGCACGAGGACCCACTCATGAGCCGTTCCCGTGCGCGTTTCGACACCGCCTGGCAAGCCGCCCTCGACCACGCCCGGCAGGCGGCGGCGCAGTTCGGCATGGACGTCGTCGTCACCCGCGACGTGCTCGGCCGGGCCTGTCTGCTCATCAACGACCAGGGACGCCCCCTCGCGCACGACGACGCGGACGTCGTCGCCCTCCGTGACGCGTTCGTGGCCGCCACGCGCCCCTTCACGGGCCTCGAACCCCTCCTCTTCGGTGCAAAGCTCTTCGCACCGGAGCTGTACTTCGACGCCGAGGACCGCGCACCGGTCAGCCCACGGCAAGGCTCCGCCGGCAGCGTCCACGCGCTGGAGCGGACCGTCATCGGCACCGACTGGGCCCGGGGCGTCCGCACCCCGACAGACGGGGCCCTCGGGCGCCGGGACCGAAGGGTGGCGCTGTACGGATTCAAGGGCGGGGTGGGGCGCACCACCGCCACCGCCGTCCTCGCCCGGTACCTCGCCGGAACAGGCCGCTGCGTGCTCGTGGTGGACCTCGACCTGGAGTCCCCGGGCGTCTCGAACCTGCTGGAGGACCCCGCCGGCATCCCCCGACACGGCATCGTCGACCACCTGATAGAGAGCGGCGTCGGCAACGCCGACGGGCTGGAACTGGTGGCACGCAGCTCCGCACTGCCCGTCAAGGGCAACGGGGAGGTGTGGCTCGCCCCGGCGGGCGGCTCACCGCTGGCGGGGGAGCCGTACGACTACCTCGCCAAACTGAACCGCATCTACAGCGACCTCGCCGGACTCAACCCCGGTGACGGCGACCGGCCGTTCGCCGCGCGGCTGGAGGAGGCCATCGCCGCCTGCGAGGACCAGGTGACCGAGCTGTCGCGGCCACCGGACGTCGTCCTGCTGGACAGCAGGGCCGGCATGCACGACATCGCGGCGGTCACCCTGACTCATCTCAGCGGGCTCGCCCTGCTGTTCGCCGTGGACAATCCCTCCACCTGGGAGGGCTACAAGATGCTGTTCGAGCAGTGGCAGCAGCGGCCCGCCCTGGCCCGGGAGCTGCGGGAGCGGCTGCGGGTCGTGGCGGCCATGTTCCACTCGGCCGGGGACGCGAAGCGGCTGCCCGCCCTGCGCGACCGCGCCCAGCAGCTGTTCGCCGACACCCTTTACGACCAGCTCGGCACGGACGAGGACGGCCCGGACGACGTGGACGACGTGGACGACGCAGGCGACGAGGGAGACGAGCTGTACCACCCTCCCCTGGAGGACGACGACGCGCCGCACGCCCCCATCCCGATCCTCTTCGGCAACGACCTGGTGGGCCTTGACCCCCTGCGCAGCCGCGACTGGCCCGAGCTGCCGTTCGTCGAGGCCGCGTACCGGACGTTCACGACTACGGTGGAGCGTCTGCTGCCGCCACCGCACCCCGCCCCGGAGTCCTCATGACCGCCCCGCCGACCACCGACGAGTACCGCTCCCTGATCTCCAGGGCCCTCGGTGCCGCACTCGACGCGGACACGGACGGTCCGGACCGGCAACGCCTGTTCACCCCGTCCAGCCACCGCCTCGCCCTCGACCCCGACGTGACCGTGGTCCGGGGCGCCCGCGGCACCGGCAAGACGTACTGGGCGAAGGCGCTGATCGATCCAGAGCTGAGGGAGGTGGCCGCGCGGTCGTACATGATGCCGCGGCTACGGCGAGTCCGGGTCACCACCGCGTTCAGGGCGGGCGGCAACAGTGAGACCCCTTACCCGGGCAAGCGGAAGATCGCCAGACTGCTACGGGACGTGATCGACCCCGACAGCTATGCCTATGACATCTTCTGGCGCGCGGTCGTGATGATGGCGCTCGAGGTACCGCAGATCGCGAGCCTGGCTGACTGGCCCGACCGTATCCGCTGGGCCGCGGCGAACGAAGACGCGTACGACGACGCGCTCGGCAGGGCCGACCGGGAGGCCCGGGACAGCGGCGAGACGCGTGTGCTGCTCTTCGACGCCCTGGACCACCTTCACTCCGACCGCGGGACGGCCGACCGGCTGGTGTCGGCGCTGTTCCAGGTTGCGCTGGAACTGCGGCTGACCACAGGGGCGCTGCGCGCCAAGATCTTCGTCCGCCCGGACATGTACGACAGCGCGCCCAAGGCGTTCGCGGACGCCTCGAAACTGGGGGCCAACGCGGCCGATCTGACGTGGAGCCGAGAGAACCTCTACGGTCTTCTCTTCCACCGGCTGGGGAACCATCCGAGCAGGGAGGCGGAGAAGTTCCGGGCGCAGTACGGCACGTGGGAGACGCAAGGTGAGGGGCGGTTCATCGCGCCGGTCGACCTGATCGCCGACGAGAAGTGCCAGGAGCGGGCCTTCGTCGCTCTGGCGGGGTCCTACATGGGCACCGACCGGCGCAAGGGCCACACGTTCACCTGGGTGCCGAACCACCTCCAGGACGGCAAGGGGCGGGTGAGCCCGAGGACCTGGCTGCTCGCCCTGCGCACGGCCGCGGACCTGACGGCGGAGCGGTACGCCACACAGCCGTACCCGCTGCACTACGAGGCGCTGCGGGAGAGCCTGCACGAGGCGTCGCGGGTCCGGGTGGACGAGCTGAAGGAGGACATCGGCTGGGCCGCCACCGCCATTGAGCTGCTGGAGGGCGGACAGGTACCCATGGAGCCGTCCCACGTCCGCCAGTTCTGGGCGCAGGGCGGGCTGGCGGAGATTCTGCGTCGCAGGGGGGAGAACGACGACGAGAACAGCGGCCCCCGTGACGCCGACGATCCCTTCGCGCTGATAGAGGAGCTGGTGGAACTCGGCGTTCTGACCAAACGCACCACCGGCGCCCTCGACCTGCCCGACGTGTACCGGCTGGCGTTCGACATCGGCCGCAAGGGCGGGGTGCGCCGCAGGTCCTGAGTCGGCAGCCGGTGCAGGCCGGGTCCGCTCAGCCGGTCACGGCCGGCACCCGCAGCGAGTCCAGGAACTCCTTGTCCAGGTGCTCCCGTTCCCCGTCCCCGCCGATCACCTCCACGGTCCGCCCGTCCAGCTTCGGCTCCTGCGCGCGTGTCTCGACCGTGCACAGCAGCCACAGGCCGTGCGGGGTGTCGGCGGGGCGGCGGGCCGCGTTCTGGAGCCGGACGAGGAAGGCGTGGCCGCCCTCGTCCCAGTAGCGGGCGACCAGGCCGGCGTCGTGGAGGAACAGCACGGTGCGGGGCGCACCGGCGCGGGCGAGGACCGCTTCCTCCACGCGCTGCCAGGCGACCCGGACGAAGGACGCCAGCCCCGGCTTGATGCTGCCGGGGGCGGAGAGACTGTCGGCGCGCAGGACCTTCCGCCAGTCCTGGCCCTTCTCCGCGGCCAGGGCGCGGAAGGCGGTGAGGAACACGTCCGACAGATCGACCGCCTCGACCGGGAAGGCGGCTGCCACGGTCTCCGCGGCTCCCGCGAACGCGTTCGGCTTCACCGTGAGGGCGAGGAAGCCGCCCCGTGCCGCCACGGCGGTGAGCCGCTCCCGCAGCGGGCCGTGCGGGTCCTCCCGTTCGGCCCGGGTGACCGGGGTGGGCGGCTGGTAGCTGGTGAGGGCACCGGTGGAGCTCCAGGTGCCCGTCGACTCCGGCGCCCTGGGGAAGAACTTCTCCGCATCGTCGTCGTACACAAGGTCGAAGCGCGCCCCTTCCAGGGCGTCCAGCAGCTCCACGTGGGTGGGTTCACGGGAGCCCGATACCAGGTCCAGCCCCGGGAAGCGGGCACGCAGGCGGGCCACCAGCTCGCCGACGGTGATCCCCCGGTCGCGGCGGACGCCCGCGCCCGCCTGGGAGATACGCAGCGCCCGCTCCAGGCTCAGGTCACGCGGGTACAGCTCCAGCCGGGGGGTGGCCGCGACGCCGGGGGCCGTCGCGGCGGCCAGGGACACGAGACGGGTGTCGGCGAGCGGGGCGAACCCGTCGGGTGCGGGCACGGCGCGCAGGACGCGCAGGACCTCGCCGCGGCCGGGCAACGGGTCCTGCCGTGCCAGCCGTTCGGCGGCCTGGCCGAGGAGCGCCGCGTAGTCCGCCAGCTCCCGCGGGCTCGGGTCGTCCGCGCCCGGCAGGGACTCGGCGGCGAGCAGGACCGTCTCGCCCCGCCGGTGCACGGCGAAGCGGGGCTCGTGCGGCCCGTCGGGGTCCTCGTCCGGGCGCTCGGTGGTCTCCGCGTCGGCGGCGGCCCGTACGACGGCCAGGGCCCTGGCGAGCGTCCGCTCGGGCGTGTCTGATCCGGCGCCGTGGCGGGCCCGGAGTTCGGCCGCGGCCTCGTCGGCGGTCATCACCCGGCCGACGGACTGGAGGATCTCGGTCAGCTCGGTGCGGACCGGGTCCAGCCAGTCCGCCTTCGCCCACCTCCTGATCTCGATGCGGTGATGCCGGGAGACGGAGGTCTGCTTGATGCCCAGATGGTCGGCGATCCGGGCCTGCACGGGCCAGACACCGAGCGGGGAGAGTCCGCCGTCGTCCGGGGGCAGGCCCAGCGTGAGGCGTACGACGTCGGCCCGGTGAGAGCCCTTGCGGCCCGGCTCGGGGGCGAGGAGCGCGGCCATGTCGTCTATCGACAGGATGCGGGGCTCGCCCTCGCCGGAGGCCGAGTGCACTCGGCCGGAGTCGTCCGGCACCTGCCCGCGGGGCGCGTACGGCGCCGCCGGGCGCAGCGCGGTGGCCCACTGCTTGCGGCGCCGGTTGAGTTCCTTGCGGACGAGGGCGCCCGCGCCGCGCGCCTTGGAGATGGCGTACGGCTGGATGTCCAGCAGTTCCCCGACCGTGGTCGCGCCGAGTCCGCCGGCCACCGACTCGGCACGCGGAGACAGGCCGGCGGCATCCAGCGGCGTCGTCAGGTCGGCCGCCGCAGCGGCCCGGTCGCGGGCCTCCTCCGGATCGTCGGACGCGGTACCCACAGTGGAAGGGGTCGTGGCGGGCGCGGTCGCGTCGGCCGCCCGGAACACTTCCCGCCAGGTGTCCCACATCTGCCGCAGCGTGTCGAAACGCTGCTCGGTGTCGCGGTGCAGCGCGCGCTGGAAGAAAGCGGTCAGTCCATCGCGCAGCGCGGGCTCGAACAGCTCGGTGGCGACGTGGAGTTCGGCCGACTCGTTGGTCAGCGGGTCGAGCTGTCCTTCGCCCCAGAGCGGGCGCTCGCCGCTCGCCATCTCGTGGAGGGTGACGGCGGCGGCGTACCGCTCCGCGTGATCGTCGTAGTGGGCGCGGCGCATCGAGCCGAGGAACGGGTCGAGGTAGCCGCGTGTGCCCGCCTTCACATCCCGGTCGGAGGCGTCCGTCAGGGAGAAGTCGAACAGCTTGAGTTGCCAGGTGCGGTCCTTGCGGCGCTGGATGCCGAAGTTGTCCGGTTTGATATCGCGGTGGCGCACGCCCTGCGCGGCGAGCTGGTCCAGGGCGTGGAACAGGTCGTCCGCGAAACGCTCCAGCTCGTGGTAAGTGAGCCGCCCCTTGCCGCGCAGCCGCTCGCCGAGCGACTGCTCACCGGCGTACTCCAGCTCCAGGACGGTCCGCCCGCCGAGCTCCCGCAGCCCCTCGCCGCGCAGCTGGACGACGGAGCCGCCGCCGACCTTGCGCAGGGCCCGTTCCTCGGCGCGCAGCCGCCCCGCCTTCTCCTCGTCGAGGGCGACCTTGAAGACGTGCTCGTCGAGCTGGGTGCGGCCGTCCTCGTCCTCGGTGGCCCGCTCCACGAGCAGGGCGCGGGCCGTGGCGCCGGTGCCGAGGACACGGCGTACCGTCCACTCGGCGTCCAGCGACTGGCCTGGCGCCGCTTCGAGCGGGTCGACGCAGGCCGCCGCCGGTGAGTCGGGGAGGATACTGGCGCGTTCCGCCTCGTCCAGCAGATCCAGGAACGCCTCGGCCGAGCCGAGCCGCTCGTTGACGTCGGCGCGGGTCGCCCGGAAGACCAGATCGTCGAGAACGTCGGGCAGGCCGTCGGTCACCGCGAACAGGCGCAGGCCGCCGTCACTGCGTAGCCTTTCGGCCAGGTCGCTGCGCTGGGTGGCCGGGGGGCGGCCGGTGAGGATCAGGTAGGCGATCGCGCCGAGACCGAAGATGTCCAGGTCGGCGGGGTCGGCGTACGGCTGATCCGACTCGGGGGCGAGATAGACGCGGGCCGCGTCCTCGATCAGGGCGGCGTCGAGGGCGGAGCCGCCGATGGAACGGAAGAAGGTGGCGTTGCTGTCGAAGTCCCGTGCCGCGGTCTGCCAGTCGGTGATCCGCAACTCGGGAGCCGCCCCGTCGACCCGGAACGACACATAGACGGAGCGGGCCGCGAGCGCCCGGTGGTAGAGGGAGCGGTTGTGCGCGTAGCGGACCGCCTCGGCGAGCTGCCGGACGAGGTCCAGGCGGATCTCGGGCGTGAGCCTGCCGCCGTAGGTGTCCAGGTACTGGTCGAGGCGGAGATCCCCGTGCCGGTGGCGGAAGAGGATCGCCGGTCCGCCCTGGTGCTCGCGGAAATCGAGCGCGTCGACGATGCCGCGGTGGGTGATGCCCTGCAGCACCTGGTACTCGCGGCGCGCGGCGCGCTCGGTGGCCCGGCGGGCCGCTTCCGTCGCCTTCTGGCTCACCAGGTAGATGCGGACCCGGCCCTCCTCCTGGACGAGGCCGTCGTCCCGGACGGCCAGCCGGTCCTCCCAGGAGGGTCCGGCGTCCAGCGGATGCGGCTCCATCTTCCAGGCGTCGCCGAAGCGGAGGTGGGCGGTGGACTGGCGGATCCCGATCGTCTTGAGCAGCTGCGGCAGGGTGTGCCGCGAGAACTCCGGCGTGATACGCCGGTCGGGACGGTCGGGGGGCAGGCCGAGGAAGTCCTGCCAGATCCGCTTCAGGCCGCTGCCGCCGTCGTCCCGCCCGTAGACCTTGATCTGCTGGACTTCGTCCAAGTGGCTTTCCAGGCCGGGCGACGACAGGAACACGGCGGGCTCGACGCGCGGGACCACTCGCTCGGACAAGCCCAGCTTGCGGGCCGCCCACTGGAGCTGGCTCTTCAGCTCCTTCGACTTCAGGTCGGTCAGGTGCAGCGGGTTGTTGATGGTCCGCATGCGGTCGGATCCCTGGAAGTTCCAGGTAGACCCAGTGTTGCGGAGCTGCCCGGGATGCCCCTTGATTTCGATGAGGAAGAGTCCGGCGGGGACGGCGACCAGCAGATCGCACTCGTTGACGCGGCCGGACATCGCGGTGAAGGAGAACGTGGCCCAGGCGCGGAACGGCTCGGCCTGCGGCATGAGCCCCCGCACATGGTCCAGCGCGTCCTGCTCCCACGGGTATGGCGAGGGACGGTCCTGGAACCACTGCCGGGCGGGGCGCGGCGGCCCCGGCTTGGGTACGCCGGGCTTCGATGCCGACGTGCCTGACTGAGCTGTCACCGTCCGGCCTCCCCAGGCTTTCCTCACGGACACGATGCGAAAGTGCCTGGTCGAGCCTATCGCGAGAGAGAGCGGCCGAAAGCGGTTGTGGACGGGGGCAGAGCCTTGGGCGGGGAGGGGGGAGCAGAGCCTCGGCCGGGCGAGGACTGGGACATTTTCAGCCACCCGCCGCTAGCAGGCGGACGCGCCGCGTAACCTCGCAGGCATGGAGCCACCCGCATCCGGGGCCGCGCGGGACGCCGGACCGCAGGATCAGGCCGCGCAAAACGCCCATAGCGAGGCGCGCCGCCGACTGGACGCCTACACCTACCTCAGCGCCCCCGAGCGGCTGGAGTACCTGGCGATCATGCGGGTCTTCTGCGGGACCCTGCTGGCGGACCTGGCCGCACCGGATGTCCTGGCGAAGCTGCGCCAGGCCGGCGGCCCCGCCGCCGAGCTCTATGCCGACACCCTCACCGACCGACTGGAACGGCTGGTGAAGTGGGGCAACCTGCTGCGCAGCAGCCACACGGTCAAGGCGTCCAGTATCAGCGAGTACCAGCGGTCCCGTGCTCGCTACCAGTTGTCGAAGTTGGGCGAACGCATCCAGCGGGACGCCGACGGTGTCCTGGCCGAGGCGGACGCCGCCCGGGAAGTGAGCAACGAGCTGCTCGCCCTGGTGGAGCGCGGGCTCAGGGAGCTGGCCGAGCTCGTGACCGCGCCCGGCGGCATCGAACCGCAGGACGGACTGGAGCGGGTCAGCACGCTGTTCGTGCAGTTCACCGAGTTCGCGGATTCCATCCGGGACTTCTACGCCTACCTCGGCCAGGTCCTGGCCCGGTACGACCTGGACAGCGCCGAGTACCAGGGCTTCAAGGAGCTGCTCCTCGACTACGTCGAGGCGATCACTGAAGACGTGGCGTTCCGCGCACCCCGGATCTCGGCGGCACTGGAAAAGCTGTGGCCGCACATCCCGGATCTGCTCGCCCGGCTGGACGCCCACGCACAAGGGCTCACCGGCCTGTCACCGCAGAGCGACGGCCGCCTGGAGACACGGGTGCAGCGCAGCCGGGGGCGCGAGTTCGCGGACTGGGAGGGCCTGCGCGGCTGGTTCAGTGACACCGATGGGCAGGGCAGCCAGGTCGATCAACTGCGGGACGCCACCCTGCGCGCGTTGCAGTCGCTGCTCGCCAACGCCAAGCGGATGCTGCGGTCAGCCACCGGGGAGATGTCCCGGCGCAAGGACCTGCTGCGGCTGGCCCGGTGGTTCGAGGAAGCGGCGCCGCAGGACGCGCACGACATCGCCGTCGCCGCCTTCGGGCTGTACGGCGCCCGTCATCTGGGCATACCTCCGGCCACCGACGAGGTGGTGCCCGCGTACACGAGCTGGTGGACCGGGCCGGTGGTCGAGGTGCCGGTGGCCCTGCGGGAAAGGGGCAGCCGCGCCCAACGGGGCCGGACGTCCGCGGTGGAGGACCACTCCACGCAGAAAAGGCGGCTGCGGGAGGCAGCCCGTGAGCGAGCCGCGGCCAGGGCAGCGGCGGCGGACGAACTGCGCAGCGCCTCAGGCCGGTTCGCCGAGGTGCGCCTCACCTCTGCAGCGCTCGGTCTGCTCCTGGAGCTGCTCGCCACCGCACTCGGGAACGCGCAGCTGAGGCGTCGCGCCGGCACGGACGGAAAGGGCGCAACTGAATTCGACCTCGACCAGGCGCACAGCGAGGACGCCGAGCTGGGGATCCGGCTCACCGTGCGACGCACGGCAGGCGCCCGGTGCGTCCTGCACTCGGTCGACGGCGACCTGCTGCTGGACGGCCTGGAGCTGGACGTCGGCCGTACCTCCTCCGACGCGGCCGACGGCGATGCGGAGGTGAGCGTGTCATGACCCTCCCCTCGACACACGACGTCGCCCTGGCCGCCGAGCGCCGCAGCGCCGCACGGCTGCTGCTCGCCCATCCGCTGGTCACCTCGGACGGCCCGCACGCCGACCTCTTCCCACTGATCCGCAGGCATGCCGACTGGCTGAGCAAGCGGTTCCAGCAGGTTCTCGGCTACCGCCTGCTGGTCGACAGCTCCTACGCCCGGCTGTTCAAGGCGGGGCTGGGAGCAGGCGCGGGCCGCCGGCTGGAGCGCTCCACCGGCACCCCCTTCACCCCGCACACCTACGCCTGTCTCGCGTTGGCCCTGTCCGTGCTGGTGACCGCACCCGAACAACTGCTGCTGTCGCAGCTGGTGGCCGACATCAGGGCCGCCGCGGCCGACGCGGAGATCGAGCTGGAGGAGACAGGCAGGGCGGCGGGGAAACGGACCTTGGTAGCGGCTCTGCGCCTGCTGGTCGAGTGGGGCGTCCTCATCGAGACCGAGGGTCATGTGGCCGCTCTCGCACAGGATGCGGGTGGAGAGGCCCTGATCACAGTGGACCGCGAGCTGGCCCGCGTCGTCGTCGCCGGCCCGCTCGCCCAGGCCCGTGACGGCGCCGACCTGGTCCGGCGGGCAGCAGACCCCGGATTCGGCGGACCCCGCACCTATGTGCGCCGGATGCTCGTCGAGACACCAGTCGTCTACCTGGACGAGCTGACTGACGCCGAACGCGACTGGTTGCGGACCCGGCAGCGCCGCGAAGCGCAGGCGTTCTCCGAACTTCTGGGCCTGGAGATGGAGATCCGCGCCGAGGGAGTGGCGCTGGTGGATCCAGAGGACGAGCTGACGGATCTGCACCTGCCCGGCACCGGGACGGTCGCGCAGGCCGCGCTCCTGCTGGTGGAACGGCTCGTGGAGCGCCTTCGGCCGCAGGAACCCGGGCACCCGGCGACCGGAGGGGCGCTCGTCATCGGTGCAGCTGTCCCGGACGGCCTCGTGGACGAGTTGCTGACCGAACTGGTCGCCGAGTACGGACAGCGCAGCAACTGGCAGCGTGACTACCTGGAAGACATCCCTGCCCTGCGGGAGGCCGTGCTGGACCTGCTGGCCCGCATGCGGCTGATGGCCCGGACCGGCCGTCTGCGCGCCGAGGGCTATGGCCTGCCGGAGGGGTACACCGATGAGGCGCCGGAGGGGCGCACCGTGACTGATGTCCGCGGGGTACGTCCCGGCGGTGACGGCTGGGTACTGCTGGCCGCGTCGGCACGTTACGCCACCCACGTGACCGTGCGCCCGGCCACCGCAGCCGGCAAGGGCACTGATGTTCAAGAGGAGTTGCCGTTGTGACCACCGATGCGCGTGGCCTCGTCCCGCTGCCGCGGTCCGGCCCCACGACCACCGCCGGCACCCGCTTCCGGCTGCACCGGGCGGGCATCCAGAACGTGTGGCAGTACGACGAGCAGGAGTTCGCCTTCGGTGACGGACGGCTGCTCCTGCGTGGCAAGAACGGCGCGGGCAAGTCCAAGGCCCTGGAAATGCTGCTCCCGTATCTGCTGGACGGCGACTCACGGGCGCTGGACGCGACGGGCACCGGCCGGACCACTCTCGCCTGGCTGATGCTGGACGGGTTCGAGCAGACCAACCGTCTCGGCTACCTGTGGGTGGAGTTCCAGGGCACGACCGACGGCGGCGACCATCGCCACCTCACCCTCGGCGCCGCCATCCGCGCCTCGAAGTCGACGCAGAAGGCGCTGCCGACGTTCTTCGTCACGCCGCTGCGCGTCGGTGAGGACCTGCACCTGGTCGAGAGCGGAAGGCCCCTGCCGGTCGACCGGCTCAAAGAGATCGTCGGCTCCGACAACGTCACCGACCGCGCGGTCGTCCACCGCTCGCGGGTGGCCCGGGAACTGTTCGGCATCACCGACGCGACCCGCTACCGCAACCTCACCCAGCTCCTCCACCGGCTGCGGCGGCCCACCGTCGGGGACCGCATCGAGCACGGAGGACTCGCCTCCCTGCTGAGCGAGACCCTGCCGGGACTCGACGAGGACGTGGTCGAGAAGGTCGCGCGGAACCTCCACGACCTCGACGCCGTGCGCGACGAACTCGGCCGCCTGGAGCGCACCGATACGGCGCTGCGAACCTTCCTCACCAGTTACCGCGGATACCTGTCCGGAGTCCTGCGCACCCGCGCGCAGGCGGTGAGTGGGGAGCTGGAGGTCCTCGCGCAGCGACGCCGGGCGGCCGGAGACGCCGCACAGCGGACCAGCGAGCTGATGACGCAGGAAGAGGCGGCGGAAGCCCGGCTGGAGACCCTGCGCGACGAGGAAGAAGCCGCCCGGACCGACCTCGCCGCCCTGCACGCCAGCCACGCCTACCGCAGCCTGCGTGAACTGTCGGAACGCCGCACCGCGGTCGAGGCACTGCACACCGCCGCAGTGGCCGCCTTCACCGCCCTCAGCAACGCACACAGCGCAGAGGACGGCGCGGCTGAGCGGCTGGCCGACGGTGCCGAACACCTCGGCGGCCGACTCGCCGAACTGAGCACCGAACGCAAGGAACTGCTGACGCAGGCGGAGAAGGCCGGGCTTCCCACCGGCCATCTCGGCGAGGCAGTCGCCCTGCCCCGCACGGTCTGCTCCCAGGCCGGCGAGGCGGAGCTGACCGCTCCGGATGGGGAGACGCACATGGTGCAGCACCGGTCGGTCGTCCGTGTGGACACGGCGGCGGTGCACGACGGACTGTTCTCCTGGCAGGGGCAGTTGGAAAACGCCGAGGCGGTCGTGAAGAACCGGACCCGGATGGTCCAGGAGGTGACGCGCCTCACAGCGCAGGCCGAGAAGGCCCGAAGCCGGGCGGAACAGGCCGACACCGAGCGGGAACGGCTGGAGAGCGAGGCGGAAGAGGCCGCCGACCGTCTCGACGCCGGCCGCGAGAAGGTCGCCGAGGAGAGCGGTGCCTATGCCCGCTGGGTCGCCGAGTGGGTCACACGCACGCGGGCCGCCGTCGGGTCCGGCTGCCCGCCGCTGGACGCCGTCCACGCAGTGGTCACCTGCGAAAGCTTCGCCGGTGCCCCGTTCGCGGACCGGACGCTCCCGCCCGACATCGACGGCCAGGCATGGCAGGCCGCCCATGCCGCACTGGAGCCGTACGGCGAGGAACTCACCGGACGCCGCGACGCCCTCGCCCTCACCGTCGGCCGGCTCGATGAGGAACTCGGTCGTCTGGCGAGTCAGAAGCGTGACTGGGAGCGACGTACTGATCCCGAGCCGCCGGTCCCCTACCACCGCGTTGCCGAAAGGACACCAGGCAACGGGGCGCCCTTCTACCGGCTGGTGGACTTCAAGGATGGGCTGAGCCCCGCGTACCGGGCCGGTCTGGAAGCAGCGCTGGAAGCCAGCGGAATCCTGGACGCGTGGGTCAGCGCGGACGGCGCCCTTGTCAATTCCGGCACCCGTGACACTCTGCTGCGTCCCGGTTCCGCGGCGCCGGACGGGCCGACCCTCGCCTCGGCCCTGCGCCCGGCACCACAACCGGGGTGCGGGGTCGCGTCCGAGCAGGTGGAGCACCTGCTGACCACCATCGCGGTCGCACCGGCCGAGGAAACGACTGCACATGACGCGGTGCACTATGACGGAAGCTGGCGTCTGGGCATCCTCAGCGGCCGGCACCACAAAAGTGACGCCGAGTACGTGGGAGCCGCCGTACGCGCCGAGACCCGGCGGCGCATCCTGGCCGAGCTGGAGGAGCAGCTCACGCGGACAGAGCAGCGGCTGACCGACGCCCGTCACGAACTCACCGAGGCCGACGCCCGGCGCCGGGCTCTCAGGTTCGCGGAACAGGACTTCCCCCGGGCACGCGGTCTCGCCGACGCCTGGAGCAGAGCCGAGTCGGACGAGAGGACGCTGCGTGACCTGACCGCCAAGGCCACCAGCGCGGCGCGGCTGGCCGAGGAGGCCCGCGCCCTCGCCGTAGCCGCACGCACCGAGGCGGACGCCACCGCCACCGCTTATGACCTGCGCAGCGACCCCGCCGAGCTGGAACGCGTACGCACCGCGCTGGCCGCCCTTCTCACCGGCATCGGGCATCTTCGCCGAGCGATCGGCAGCACGGGCGAGCGGCTCGGCACCCATCACACCGATGCCGAGCGATACGAACACGCCCGTGAAGAACGCCTGGCCACGGAGGAGAACTACCGGCTCCGCCTCACCGGGCTGCGTACCGCACAACAGGACCTGCGCACCCGCGAGGAGGCCATCGGGGCGACCGAAGAAGAGATCCTCGCCCGCGAGCAGGAAACAAGACGGCGCATCGCGCACACCGCCCGGGCCGTTCCGGCGGCACAACGTATCCGGAACGATCTGCACGACCGGCGCGTGCGCGCGGAAGAGGAGGAGAAGCGCCTGCGCGAGGCCCTGACCGCGCAGGAGACGGCGGTCATCGCGACCGGCGGCGCCCTTCGCAGCGCACTCGGCCGGCCAGAGGTGGTGCATGGCGCCGGGCTGGACCGGTCCGCACTGCCCGAGGACACGGCGGATGATCCCGGCTTGAACGTCCGCAGCCGGCTGCGCGCGCTGCAGACACTGGCCGACGCGGTACAGCAGGCCCTCGGCCGCCCGAAGGCCGAGGTGTCGGACAACACCCTGCTCAACCGGCACACCGACCTGCGCGACCAGCTGGCCGGCGGTTACGACGCGCAACTGGACGAACGCGACGGAATCAAGGTATGCCGCCTGATCGACGACCACGGCTCCCACGACGTAGCGGCCGTGGGCGAGCGAATCGCCGTCCAGGCGGCAGAGGCCCGGGGACGGCTCACAGAACGCGAACGCGAGGTGTTCCAGCGGTTCCTGACCGGCGAGCTCGGCGACCATCTCTCGGCCCAGGTCATCACCGCGGCGAACCTGGTCGCGGCACTCAACGACACCCTGCGCACCGTACGCACCTCACACGGTCTCGGCGTGGAACTGCTGTGGAAGCTGGACGAGGACGTCGACGCGGACGTGCGGGCGGCCGTGGACCTGCTGCGCAGTCCGTCGAGCCTGCGCACGCGTGAGCAGACCGAGCAGCTCCGCGAGGTGCTGCAACGCCGGATCGAGGACGCCCGGCGGGCCGATCCCTCAGCCGGTTACGCCGCCCACCTGCGGACCGCTCTCGACTACCGCGACTGGTTCCGCTTCCACACTTTCGTGGTCGAGGACGCCGCTCCGGGACGGCGGCGGAAACTGACCGGCCGCACCGGGCTCAGCCAGGGCGAGCAGCGAGTGCTCTCCTACCTCGTGCTCTTCGCCGCAGCCGCCGCCCACTTCACCAGCCTCGCCGAGTCGGCACCCCACGCCCCGCGGCTCATCCTGCTCGACGACGCCTTCGCCAAGGTCGACGAACCCACCCACGGGCGGCTGGGACGCATCCTCGTCGATCTCGATCTCGACTTCGTCCTCACCAGCGAACGGCTCATGGGCAACTGGCCGGAGGTGCCGTCCCTCCACATCTACGAGTGCCTCCGCGATCCTCATGTGCGCGGAGTGGCCACCCTGCACTACACCTGGAACGGCCGGCACCGGCGTCTGGTGTCCGTATGAGCAAGCTGCCCACGGCGACACGGGACTGGCTGGCCGGTCCCGGCCTCACCCGGCTCTGGGAAGCCGTACGCAAGCGCCTGGAAAGCAACGGCGTGCAGGCCACCGGCTCCCTCCGGCTGACCTCGGTGAGCACCCAGGAACGCGACGACCTGTCGCTCCTGCTGGGCAAACCCGTCACAGGTGCTGCCGTAACTGTGCGCCTCGACGCCCTCGACACGCGGCTGCGCGCCTCGGCGGCCGGACTCGGTCTCAGAGAGGTGCTGGAGGAACTGGGCCCTCCGCTCACCGACCGCCGTGCCGTCCGCGCGGGTATCGCGGCACGGCGCGAGCACGTCTGGTCGTCGCTCGCCTCGGCGCTGGACGCCTCTCCACTCGCCGGACAGGACTGGACCGGGCAGTGGTACGACCTGCTGCGCCGCACCGGCGTACCGAGAGGAGTGACACCTGAAACGGCGATACGCACGCTTCAGCAGGCAGTGCAGGTCCTCACCGTACTGCTCGGCCGGCAACGGGGTGGCACCCGAGGCCGAGGAGAACTCGCCGCCCTGGCGACCGGTTCTGCACACGGCCTGGACGACGGCACCTGGCTCGCACGCCTCGTCCAACGCGGCATCGCCCTCGCCCACGGCACCGAGTTTCCCGGCGACGCGGCCGGCCGACGCGCACTGTGGCGTCTGGTGTCCGTCACACCGGACGAGGTCTCCAGCACCGTGCTGACGTACGGGCTGCGGCCCGTCGGTGGGGGCTGGCGGGAGCAGGCCCTGAGGCAGCGCGCCGACCATCACGCCGAAGCTCATCTCACGCCGCGCGATCTGCACGACCTCCAGCTGCGACTACCTGCCGGAGAAGTGGTCCACATCTGTGAGAATCCGCGCGTGGTGGAAGCTGCGGCGGACGCTGCTTGCGTCCGGCCCTTGGTGTGTACGTCCGGCAGCGCCGCCACCGTGGTCCTCACACTCCTCGACGCTCTCGCCACCACCGGCTGCCGCTTCGCGTACCACGGCGATTTCGACTGGCCGGGCATCGCGCTGGCGAACCGGATCATCCGCCGTTACGGAGCCCAGCCATGGCGCATCTGCGCCGAGGACTACGAGCACCTGGCCGCTCGAAGCCAGGCGGAGGGGATCCCTCAGTTGCCGCTCGACGGCCAGCCTGTCAGCGCGGCCTGGGACCCGGGCCTCGCTCCTGCGATGACCGCTCTTGGGGTAGCGCTCCATGAAGAGGTCACCCTTGACCTTCTGGTGAACGACTTGTCGGGTCTGGCGTAAGGACACCCCGGGACACGTGACAAATGCTCAGGGTAGGAGTGCAGGTGCTGGGAGCCATCCGGGAGCCGACCCGTTCCCCGATCCCCTGCCAGGGCGCGCGACACCAACCGAGCCCACCCATCTGACCTGCGGAAACGCGAGCGAGGCTGGCAGGCTCACCCACCGGACCTCATTCGGGACGAAGAGGTCGTGGGTTCAAATCCCGCCACCCCGACAGCTGAAACACCAGGTGAGGCTCCTGCTCTCAAGAGCAGGAGCCTCACCTGTTCCGTGTGCGTGTCCATCTGCGTGATCACCGCTCCGGTGCGCGCCGACAGGGCGGATGGCTTGTCGTCGGTAGTGGCTGGGGTCGGACGACGAGGGTGGCGAACAGGCGCTGGATCTCGTTGCGGGTGAGCTGGATGAGGGCTTCGGGTGCGGGGCGGGTGTGCTCGTCCGCGCGTGCGACGGCGAGGAGAGCGTGCGCGAGCATGGCGAGGGTGCTCCAGCGAGGACCAGGAGGTACAGCGGCGAACCTGGTGCTCGTCGAGTGCGGCCAGGCCCTTGTCCGACTGGAAGGACTCCTCCACCCGCCACCTTGATCCGGCGACTCCGACCAGCACGGTCAGCGGCACGGATGCGGGCGAGCAGCAGCGATAGTAGGCGAGTTCGGCTGTGCTGCGGTGTCGGCGGACCGGTAGCTGACGACTCACCGGGCGGGGACCGGGGAAGCCGATGACTGCCCGGTTGTGACGCGGTGGCCCCTTGGTTCCGGCCCCTGCGGAGAGCCTCTGCCAGGCCGCTCGGGCACCTTCTTGGCCAAGATGTCCGCACGGCCCCCCGGTGCCGCCGTGGACCTCGTCGCCGGCTACCCGTGCGGCCTGGTGGCCGGCGTCCAGAAACCGGGCGGCCGTACGAGTGCCGGCTCCGGCTCGGTGGTGAAGGTGGTTCTCCTCGGCGAGGCCCGCGGCGCGGCAGCGGCCGGGGTCGTTCCCGGTCGACTGCGGTGTGGCCGCGCTTGCCTGCGTAACCAGGGAGACGGCGACCTGAGAGTTCTCGACCCGGCCGGTGGTAGCGGTGTGTCGGCGCCGGACGCCGACCGTGCCAGGGCCCTTCTTCACATCGCCGGTCTCGTCGACGACCAGCACCGCCCGGTTGTCGTGCGGGTGCTCCACCACGTGGCCGCACACGTCGTCGCGGACCTGATCGGCATCCCGCTCGGCCCTGCCCAACGGGTGCCGCATGCCGTCCGGAGCGGTCTCGCCAGCCCTCTCGGCGATGGTCCAGCAGTTCTCGCGCGGCAGGCCGGCCAATAGACCGAGCACCGACCGCGCCGCGCCGCGCCGGGGTTCGGCCCGGGCGAAAGCGCCCCGCGATCCGGCCCTTCAGGGCCTCGAACGCGTCCCGCCAACGGGTGGGTTCTAGGCTGTGACCCGCGGCCGCCGTCTCTTCGTCGGTGCACACAACGCACGATGATCAACGGTGACCGCGCCCGTCTCCACAACGCGTCAGGGTCGCGCAGTTCCGCCTGCCGTCCCTGAGTCAGGAGGACGTGTGCAACGTGGCGAGGTCTGGTGGGTGGAGTTCGACGAGCGGCGGCTGGTCGTACTGCTGGCGGCAGACGACGCGTCCAGGATTCGGGCGATGCAGGTCGTCACTCCTGCGGGCGTCGACATCAGCGGTCTGGGCGTCGAAGTGCGCGTAGGTGCCATGGAAGGACTGCCCTTCGAGGGCGTGCTGCGGTTCGCGCTCCCGCGCCCGGGCTTCACCCCCTGCACGTGGCTGACCACCGTGTCCCAGGACGACCTGATCGAGCGGGCGGGCGTCCTGTCCTCCGCGAAGCTCGGCGAGATCGAGAACGCCCTCCGTCTCGGTGAACTCGGGTAGGCGGAGAGGCACCGCTCACCCTCGGGATCACGGTCTGCGGCTGGAGTATCAGGACTTCTCTCCCATATCCTGTTACGGGCCTTGGGAGGGGCGGGTGACTGCGGTAGTGGTGTTTTCCCGGCGTGCCCGAGATTTCGTGTGAGACTTTGACAGGTCTGCCCTGCGTCACTTCGGCACTCGCGTCAAGCACCCATTGCCCTGTTCCGCCGTGCGGCCTGATTTGAGCCCAGAGGGTGAGAAGCGCGCGGCCGACGCGAGTCGGGCAGTGGTGTTCGAGGTGCCGCGCCCGCGGCCTCCGGTGCGAGCCCACACGGCGGTTGGAGTCGACGTCGACCAGCTCGCCGGGCGGCCGACGTGCCACTGAACACAGGCCATGACATTCAAAGGAGAGATTCTTCTCCCCTTTCATCACTCTTGGCGCAGATGTGAAATACTGCACTCTGGCCACGCTCGCCCCCATGGTGACGGGGACGGTTTTTCATTTCCTCGGTCGAGACCATTTTCGGATTTCCCGATCCTCCTTTCCAGGGCATGACGATTCACCCGCAAGAGGGGTGTGCGGTACGTGCCGAACGGGCTCGGGCCGGGTACCTATTGCAGCGTGCCCGCACACATGGAATTCTCCATCGAGCCGATGACCGAGAATTGCTATTCCGTCTGCCAGAGACGTGAACACGTGGTGCTCGGCGTGAGTCCCGGGAACAGCTTCTTCAAGGTTCCGCTGCTCACCGACCTGATCCGCTGGTTGAGCCGGGAGTTCGCGCGCCTCGACATCGTCGTCCCGGACGTGGAACTGAGCACCACGTTCACCTCCCTCGGCTATCCCCCCGGCCGCGCGGCCCGCAAGGCGCTGGCGGAGGTCAACGCGGTGCGCAACCGTGTCGTACGAGCCTGGCAGGCGCTCGGCGGTCCGCGTCCGTGCGACGGGCTGCACCTGATGTCGGACCTGGTGGACCGCTCGCGTTACCGGACCGCTCGCGCGGCGTGTGAAAAGGCCCTGCGCGAGGACGAGACGCTGAGGGTCACCTGCCGCGAAGCCAGCCGTGTGGTACTGAGGGCGCGGCGCCCCGGCAGCGAGCCGACCGCCGAGGCGGTCGAGCAGGCCATGCGTTACCTGCTCGCGGAACTCCCGTTCTTCATCGCCTCGGCCGACATCTTCGATGTCCCTTCGTCCCTGTGCTTCTACCACCGCCCGCTGCCTCTGGCCGAGTTGGTCTTCTCCGGGCGCACGGTGCTCAAGCCCGGGCCCCAGCAGGGCTACGCGCTAGTGAGACCCGTCGCTCCCCCGGCCGGGCCCGCGGCGCAGCGGGCGGTCCCCGACACGTGACCCCGCGACGACGCGGGGATGCCGCCCCGCCCGAGAACCTCCACCCCGCACAGACGAGGCCCCTGGCCGTCCGCGCCCGGTCCCGTCATCGCGCACCCGCTTCGCACGCCACGACCAGATCCGCGCCGCCCGCGGCCGAGCGGACCAGCAAAGGAGCAGCCGACGTGAGTTCCCAGACGGTCACCCCCGACCCCTACGGCAATCTCGCGGAGTCCTACGACCGGCTGGCCCAGTGGGCCATCGACCAGCAGCAGGAATCCCCACGGGACCGCGTGGGTGATTTCCTGCAGACCTTCTGGCAGTCCCAGGACCGGCCGGTGCGAACCGTGCTGGAGATCTGCTGCGGCACCGGCCTGATGCTGGCCGAGCTGGCTCGCCGCGGATACGTCGTCACCGGTCTCGACCGGTCAGCGGCGATGCTGGAACAGGCACGGGCCCGGATGGGCGGGAAGACGACTCTGATCCGTGCGGAACTGCCGGACATCCCCGCCCCGGCGGGAGAGTTCGACGCCGTCGTGAGCGCCGCGGGAGGGCTCAACTACCTGTCGGAGTCACAGATCTCCGCGACGTTCGGCGCCGTCGCCCGACTGCTGCCGGCCGGGGGCACCTTCACCTTCGACGTCTTCGGCCAGGGTTTCTACGCCAAGTTCTTCGACCCGTCAGCGCCCCGGGTCATGGCCCTGGAACTGGACGACATCTCGTACATCTGGACCTTCACCAAGCCCGCCGAGGCCCCGTTCGTCGACATGTCGTACACCCAGTTCAGCCCGGCCTCACGGGCGGTCGACGGTGAGCCTGCCTTCATCCGCACCCGTGACCTGCATCGCTACTACCCGCTGCCCCACGCCACCGTCCTCCGCCTGGCCGCCGAGCACGGTTTCACCGACCCCCGGGCCCACGACAACTACTCCTCCGACCCGTCCGGCCCCCACACGCTGTACGACACCTGGACCATGGTGCGGACCGGGTCATGACCGCGGCCATCGACCAGACCGGTCTCCGTGCGGACTTCGCCGCCTGTACCGCCTTCATGCGCCGCCGCGGCGCCGTGGTCTACGCCATGCCTCGGATGCTCCTGCCGCCCGACCGGCGTCCCTACTGCGACGCCGTCCAGGCGTTCACCATCTACGCGGACAAGCTCATCGACGACCCCCGGGTTCCCGTCGCCGACCGCCGCCGGCGCTATCAGGACTACTCGCGAGCCGTCCTCGCGCTCCTGGAAACCGGTGACCCCGACCGATGGGACGGTCCGCGCTCCCCCGAGGACACCGTCGGCCGGCACCTCGCCCGTGCCTTCGCGCACTTCACGCGGGTCTGGGACGTTCCCCCCGAGTCGGTCCGGCGGCTCCTGGACACCATGGCCGGCGACGCGGAGGCCACCGAGTACCCCACGTTCGCCGACCTCGACCAGTACATCCGCGGCACCGGAGTCCCGTACATCCACTGGATCAACGCGCTGCTGGGCCGCCGCGCCCACACCAGCGAGGTGGCCCGGGAGAAGGCCGCTGCCGCCATCTTCGGCCTGGCCCTGACCGACAACCTCCAGGACCTCGCGGAGGACCTGACAGCCGGCCGGCTCTGCCTGCCGGTGGAGGACCTACGGGCCTTCGGGCTCGACCGCGACGACCTCGCCAGGGCTGTCCGGGAGTGGCGGATGCCGGGACCGGTGCGTGACCTCGTGCGCTTCGAGGCCGACCGGGCGTACCGGTACCTCGAACAGGCCGACGGCTGGTGGCGGACGGCCGACCCCGTCGCACGGGAACTGCCCCGCCAGTACGTACGCCTGACGCTGCACACCCTGCGGCGCACGGTCGGCGCCGAGTACGACCTGTTCGCCCCCCGGAGGCGGGCCAGACTGACGTGGGGGGCCCGCGCCTGCGCCGGCTTCGCCCTCGGCTACGGCCGCGCCCGCGTCCGGTGGTCGGCCCGGCTTCCGGACCGTCGTCCGCGGCCGGCCTCGAACTGACGGGGCCACCATGTCGTCACCGGACAGGAATCCCACCGTCAGCCACCATTACGCGAGGTGGGCCGACGCGTTCGTCGGCCTGCGGGGCACCCGGGCGATGCACGCGGGGTACTACACCGGCGCCGGAGACACAGCCACGATCGCCGACGCCGCCGACCGCCTCGTCCGGCTGGCCGGGCGGCAGCTCGGGCTGGGACCGGGTCACCATCTCCTCGACATCGGGTGCGGAACGGGCCAGCCCGCGGTGTTGCTGGCCGAGGAGACCGGGTGCCGCGTGGCGGGGGTGGACGCCAGCCGCGACATGCTCGAACTCGGCCGGTGCCAGGCCGCCGGCTCGGTCGCCGCCGACCGGATCTCGTTCCACCACTCGGACGCCACGAAGCTGCCCTTCCCCGACCGTTCCTTCGACCGTGCCCTCATGATCGAGGTGGTCTCCCATGTGCCCGACACGGCCGAGGACGGCAAGCAGGCGGCGTTCGCGGAAGCGGCACGATGCCTGCGGCCGGACGGGCTCCTCGCCCTGGTGGACATGACCGCCCCTTCGGCCGCCGCCGCGGAGAGACGGAACTGGATGGACGACGTGCCCTCCGTACACCTCACCACCCGGCAGCGGTTGCTGGAGCTTCTCGTGGCCGCCGGCCTCGAAGTACGGGACGTGACGGACATCAGTCCCCACGTCCGGCACGGCGGCCGGCGAACCCAGGAGGTCTTCGACGACCACCGGCAGGAACTGGCCGCCGCCCTCGGGAGCGGCACCGTCGAGCGGATGGCTCGGCTCGTCGGACAAGTGGCAGAAGCCTATGAGAATCTCGGCTACCTCATGGTCACCGCCCGCGTCAGATGACGCGGCGCCGCGCCGGAGCCCGGATCAGCCACCGGCACGGCCGCCGTCGGCCGGCTCAGCGGCGACACCGCCCGGCGGATGTGCGTGCTGGACCTGACCGGCGCAGAGCCCTCCGGTGCGAGCGCGGGAGGACCCGGGCAGTTCGGGGGCGGCCATGGCCGGGTCCGGGCGGCCGGCCGACGTCCCCCTTCACCAGGAGGGGCCCGGCCCGCGGTGCGGGTCAGGCCCCTGGCCGGCGTACGGGAGCGGGAGTCACTTGAGGTGGACCAGGCCGTCGGTGGTGATCGTGGGGCGGCCGGAGGTGCCGACGACGACGATCTTGACGGTGTGCTTGGCGCTGCTCGACCAGGACTTGGTCCAGATGGCCTGGCGGTACTTGGTGGTGCTGGACTTCAGGTCGACGGTCGCGGTCTTCTTGCCGTCGACGTAGACGTACGCCTGGCCCGAGCCCGAGGCGCGGGAGACCACCCAGGACGCGGAGCGCCCGGTGAAGGTCCAGGACAGGCTCGCGCCCTTGGAGGCGCTGGAGTACGACTTCCCGCCCAGATACTCACCGGACGAACGAGTGCTCCAGCTGCCGGACTTGGTGGCCTTGCTCTCCTGGAGGATCACCGGGGTGAAGGAGGGCGAGGAGGTCCGGGTGTTGCCGGCCCAGTCGGAGGCGCGCATCGACCAGGTGGAGGCGGTGCCGGACTTGGCGGTGCGCTGGGAGGAGGTGGTGGTCGGGCCGAACGTGGCCGTCGTCGGGGACAGCAGCTGTGTCCGGCGCAGCGCCGCGTCGTCGGCGGACTTCCAGGCGAGGGTGACCGGGACGGCCGTGGTGTTCACGGTGCCGGTGCGCAGCGACAGCTTCGGCGCGGTGCTGAAGGTCGGCGCGGTGGTGTCCGTGACGACCTTGAGGGCGGCCGTGGTGGCGCTCCTGCCGGACTGGTGCACGGCGCGTACGGCGACGGTGTGGGCGCCCGCGGCGAGGGTGACGCTCTGGGAGGTCGCGGTGGGTGCGGCGGTGGCGGCCGTCTTGCCGTCGACGAGGACCCGGAATTCCTTGATGAGGCTGGTGGGAGTGGTGGCCGACCAGCGGGCGGTGACCTTCCCCTTGGTGTAGTACGTGGTGCCGGACAGGCCCGTGCCGTCGAGCGAGGTCACCTTCAGGCCCTGCACGGGACCGGCGGCCAGGGTGCGGATGCTCGGCAGCTGGGCGTACAGGGAGTTCCCTGGGCACTCGGAGTTGAAGCCGTCGCGGTGCGCGGAGACGCGGTCGAACTCGTACGCCGTGCCCGCGGTGTAGCTGGTGCCGAAGTAGTTGTCCTGCGTCGCGCCCGCGGTGAGCTGGACCGTGCCGGCCGGGTCGGCGCCGTACTGGCCGAGCTTCCACGCCGCCACCCGCGCGACCGAGGTCAGCGCGGCCTGGGAGGCACCGGTGGAGGTGTGGTCGCCGAGCACCGCGATGCCGGCGGACTCGCGGTTCCAGCCGTAGGTGTGCGCGCCGAGCACGGGCTGGTCGATGCCGCCCTTGCGGCCTTCGAAGACCGTGCCGCACTTGTCGACCAGGAAGTTGTAGCCGAGGTCTTTCCAGCCGTTGGTCTGCACGTGGTACGCGTAGATGCCCCGGACGAGGGCGGGGGACTCGGCGCAGGAGTAGTCGTTGGTGCCGGCCGAGTGGTGGACGAAGACCGCCTTCACGTCCGGGTTGTACTCCGGCGCCTCGGGGCTCATCGCCTCGTCGGCGCCCCAGCCGGCCCGTGCGACAACCGGCGGCTGGGGGACGGAGGAGGGGGGAGCCGTGGGGGTGGCGGGAGCCGTGGGGGTGGCGGGAGCCGTGGGGGTGGCGGGAGCCGGGGACCCGGTGGGCTCGGTGGACGTGCCGGGCGTGGGCGTCGGCGTCTCCGCCGTCACGAAGGCGGCCGGGTCGAGCTTCGTCTCCGCCGTGGTCACCACGCCGGGGTCGACCAGGTTGACCTGAAGGCCCTTGGGGAGGCCGGCGGCCGTGGTGCCGTCCGCATGGACGACCTGGACCTCGACACCGTCGGACGGGCCGGTCCACAGCGGTTCGGTGGCGCCGCGCTCCTCGGAGTCCGCCTCGGGGACCTCCAGCGGATCGACGCCCGCCTCCAGGTCCCGCCAGCCGGTCCACTCCCCCGTCCCGGCGTCGCGGGTACGCACCTGGACCGTGCCGTCCAGTTGCCGGTCGGCGTCCTGCCAGGAGACACCGAGCAGCGAGAACTGCTTGGTCTCGGTGCGCGGCAGCCGGCGCTTGTCGCTCCCGGCGTTCTCCAGTGCCAGGTCGTAGACCCGTACCGGCCGCTTGGCGCGGGCCTCGGGACCATGGCCGGACGACGGGCTGGCGGCGGCGTAGGTGGCCACACCGCCGCCCCCCAATATCACCGCGCCGAGCGACACCCAGGCTCTTCGCCTCAGGCTCAGCGGTCTGTAGGCGTGCGACGAACGACGACTCACGACGGGATACCCCCCACGCCGTCAGCAAGGCTGACGGCAAGAAACAGAAAGGACAGAAACAGAAAGGACAGAGAAACAGAAAGGGCTGACGGAAAGGATCGGACGAGACGTGACGACACGAGACCAGGAGAGAAGAGGCAGGGCCCTGCTCCCGCTGTCCCCCCCTGGTCCAGCGCCTCACAGGGTGCGAACGTTACGCGGTGCCGGCGGGCGCATCGCACCGGCCGGGCACCGCGGGCGGGGTCAGCCGATGTCGAAGTCCATGTTGGTCACGTACCAGGCGTCGTTCAGTTTCGAGGATTCGACCGAGACGTTCAGCTGGTCCGGTTTCAGGCCCGTGGAGTTCGAGACGATGACGTCCGCGAGGGTCTGGCCGTCGATGGATATCTTGTCGGCCGGGTAGGTCGCCTTGTCGCCGGTGGGCGTGGCCTCGGTGACCTCCACCTTCGGGTCGGCCGTGGGCGGGTCGGGGGTGAAGGACTCCTTGAACTGGCCGACGCTCTGCTTGATCTGCTTGCCCTGCGCCGAGTCGTCCGCGCAGGTCTCCGCGCTGCCGATCACCGCGGGGGACGAACCGGTGCCGGCCTCCGCCATCAACAGGCACGCCTGCTCGGCATCGCCCTTGACGACCGCGGTGACCCAGGCGGCGACCGCTTCCTCGGGCGAGGACTGCGCGGCGGAGGTGTCCTGTGCCGCCGTCGGCGTGGGCGTCGGCCGCGCGGTGGACGCGCTGCTCGCCGTCGGCTTGTCGTCGGCCTCCGTGGAGTCCGTACCGTCCGAGCAGCCCGTCAGACCCACCAGCGCCGCCGTCAGCAGACCGCCGGTCAGCAGACCGCCGGTGCGTCGGCCGGCCCGTCTCGTTCCGTATCTCGCAGACACCTTCCGGTGCTCCTTTCCCATGGGCACCTCCCGTCGAGGTACCGCTTGGCGGGAAGGACGTGACCGGGAGGCGGACGGTTCGGTTCCGGTGACGGCTCGTCCGCATGCCGCCCGTCCGCGTGCCGCTCGTCCGCGTGCCGTGCGTCCGGCTACCGCTCGTCCGTCTCGTACAGCTTCACGTCCCGGTTCGCGAACAGGTGGACGTAGCCGCACTGCCAGCAGATCAGGCCGGTCGCCGACTCGTTGGCCCAGGCCATCTTCATGAACTCCATGCCGGAGCTGTTGAGGAGGACGGAACGGTCGCGGAAGCGCTCGCTGCCGCAGACCTGGCAGGTGATCCAGATGTCGCCGACCGCCGCGCGGACCGGTTTCTTCGCCATGGTGCTCTTTCTCCTGTTCACAGAGGGGTCGGCTTCACAGAGGGGTCGGCTTCACAGAGGGGTCGGCTTCACAGAGGGGTCGGCTTCACAGAGGGGTCGGCTTCACAGAGGGTTCGGCTTCACAGAGGGTTCGGCTTCACAGAGGGGTCGGCTTCACAGAGGGGTCGGCTTCACAGAGGGGTCGACGGCCAGCCCAGCAGCCGGGCGCCGATCACCGCGGTCTGGAGGGTGTAGCGGTGGACGGGGTCGGCGGGGTCGGCGCCGGTGATGCGGTGGATGCGGTCGAGGCGGTAGGTGAGGGCGCGCACGCTCAGGGAGAGGCGGCGGGCCGCCTCCGCCGCCACGCAGCCGGAGTCGAAGTACGCGGTGAGGGTGTCCAGCAGGGGCTGGGCGCCGCCGCGGGCCTCGCGCAGCGGGCTGAGGGTGTTCTTCACCAGGTCGGCCATGGCCTGCCGGTCGCGGGTGAGCACCGGGTAGACGAGGAGGTCGGCGGCGCGCAGCACCGGGTCGTCCAGTTCGAGGCGTTCGGCCAGGTCGAGAGCGTTCAGGGCTTCCTCGTAGGACTGGACGACGCCGGCCGCGCCGGGCTGGGCGCGGCCGACGGCGACCTGGCCGCCGTCGGTGGCGGCGTGGGCCAGCTTGGCGAAGAAGGTGAGGATCTCCTGCTGGTCGCCCGGGGCCACGCAGACCAGGCGCCCGTCCTTCGTGGTGAGGAGGATGCGGCGGTCGCCGAAGCGGCCGATCAGCGCGGTCTCCACTTCCCGGGGGACGGGGTCGCCGTCGTCGTAGGCCACGGCGCCGCGCGCCACGGCGACCGCGTGCTCGTAGGCGAGCCGCAGACCGTACCGCTCGGCGCGCTGGGCGAGGCGGCCCAGGTCGCTGCGGCCGTAGAGCAGGTCGTCGATGAACTCCCGGCGGGCCGCCTCCTCCTGGCGGACGGCCAGCCGCTGCGCCCGCTCGTACCCCTCGGCGAGCGCGTCCACCGCCTGGGTGGCGGCGGCCAGCACGCTGTCGGGCGTGACGCCGGGCCCGGCCGGCCAGCCGGCGCGGGTGGCGGTGAGGTGGGCGACGACCAGGGCGCGCAGTTTGACACCGGCCTCCGCCGCGCGTCTGCCCAGCTCGCGGCGGGTGTCCAGTTCGGCCCGGGTCAGCCGGCGGCCGGTCGGGGCGGCGTCCGCGAGGAGCGCCGCGTATCCCTCCAGGTAGGCCGCCGGGTCCGGCTGCGCATCGGATCGGTCGTCCGTCACACCCGTCCACCCCCACCGTGCTCCGTGCATGCCTCTTCCGTGTCGTACCAGCGTAGGCGGGGGTGGGCGCGGGGGGTCGTCAGCCGGTGATCTCGACCTTGCCGTCGGCGCCGGGCCGCTCCGGTGCCGTCTTCCCGGCGGTGAGGTTCTTCAGGAGGCCGGCGAGGTCGACGCCCGTGGTGGCGCCGAGGAGTTCCACGCCCTGGGCGACATTGTCGGCGACCGTACGGGAGAGGCTGCTCGCGCCGTCCGTGGAGATCACGGTCATCTTGTCCACGGCGGAGAGCGGCTCCGACGCCTTGGCCACCACCTGTGGCAGCACCTCCACCAGCATCTGCAGCACCGCCGCGTCACCGTACCGCTCGAAGGCGTCCGCCTTCTTGTGCATCGCCTCGGCCTCGGCCGCGCCCTTCGCGCCGATCGCCGCGGCCTCCGCCTCGCCCTCCAGCCGGACCGCCTCCGCGATCGCCGCGCGCCGGGACCGCTCGGCCTCGCCCTGCTTGAGCCCCTCGATGGCCTGCGCCTCGGCCAGCGCGCCGCGGCGCTGCTTCTCGCCCTCACCGGTCAGCCGGGCCCGCTCGGCCTCGGCCTGGGCGGCGGCGATCTCGGCGGCGCGCTCGGCCTCGGCCTGCTTCACCCGGGACACCCGGCGGGCCTCGGCCTCCTGCTCGGCCTCGTACCGCGCGGCGTCGGCCGGCTTGCGGACCTCGGTGTCCAACTGGCGGTCCTTCAGGGCGGCCTGGCGCTCGGCGACCTTCTCCTGCTCGGCGAGGATGTCCTGCTGCCGGGCCGCCTCGGCGAGCGGGCCGGCCGCGTTGGCGCGGGCCGCGGCCTGGTCGGTCTCGGCCTTGATCTCGGCCTGGCGCAGGTACAGGGTGCGCTGGGCGACCGCGATCTCCTCCTCGGCCTTCAGCCGGGCCTGCTCGGCCGCGCGCCGGGCGACCGCCTCGGCGATGTCGGCCTCCTGCTTGGCCCGCGCGGCCTCGGGGCGGCCGAGGTCCTCCAGGTAGGAGCCCTCGGTGGTGATGTCCTGGATCTGGAAGGCGTCCAGGACCAGGCCCTGGCCGGAGAGGCTGGCCTCCGCCTCCTCCGCCACCTGTCCCGCGAAGGCGGCGCGGTCACGGATGACGTCCTCCACCGACATCCGGCCGACGATCGCCCGCAGCGCGCCGGACAGCACCTCCTGGGTGAAGCCGACGATGCCGTCCTGCTGCATCAGGAACCGCTGCGCCGCGGCCCGGATCGCGTCCTCCGTGCCGCCCACCTTGACGATGGCGACGCCCTCCAGATGGGCCTTGACGCCGCGCAGTGTCACCGCGCCGCGCACGGCGACCGGGATGTGCCGGGAGGACAGGTCGAGGGTGAACTTCTGCTGCACGAACGGCACCACGAAGACGCCGCCGCCGACCACGACCTTCTGGCCGCTGTTGTCGGTGAAGATCCGGCCGGTCTCCGGATCGGTGGCCTTCTTGCCGCGCCGGCCGGTGACGATGAACGCCTCGCTCGGCCCGGCCACCTTGTACCGGCTGACGACGACCAGTGCCAGCAGCACCAGGAGTACGACGACTCCGAGCGCCGCGAACAGGACAGGACTCATGGCTGTGCCCCCGTTTCGCGGAAAGGGTGGGTAGGAAGGGGTGGTGGTCAGTCGTCCACCGGGCGGACGAGCACCGACGTCGCGGTCGGGGTCGCCTCCACCCAGACGCGGGTGCCGCGGGCCAGCGGCTCCGCGCTGCGCGCCGCGCACTTGAGGGGCTGGCCGCCGAGGTGCAGCAGGACCTCGCCGAACCCGTCGGCGGGGATGGCGGTGACCACCTTGCCGGGGGTGCCCAGCAACTGCTCCACGGCCGGTGCGACGGCGGTACGGTCCCGCATCAGCGCCCGGCTGAGCCGGTACGCCGCCCAGCCCGTGCCCGCGCCGGCGAGCACCCCGGCCGCGGTGGCGCCCCCGGGGCCGGACCAGCCGGCGCCGAGCACGATCGCGCCGGTGAAACCCGTCATCGCCAGGAATCCGGCGACGACCGGCAGCGACAGCCACCCGTCGAGGACGCCGTCCGGCGCACCGTCGAGCACGCCGTCGAGCACGCCGTCGAAGACCAGCGACAGGGCGAGCAGCACGACCCCCGCGCTGCCCAGTCCGAGAAACCAGGCCATGCGTGCTGTCCCCCTCTCGCCCCGTCGCTGACCTCCGGTGCGTCGGATTCTGGCAGTCCCCGGCTCGGGGCGTCATTGCCGGGTTCCGGCAATCTTTACGTGGCTTTGATGCCGCGTCCCCACCCCTCGCGGACACCGCCGCCCCGGGTGGACCGGGCAGGGGTGGAACCCGCCGGCCGGACGGGGCAGTCTGTTCCCTCGTGACGAGCGTTCCGCAACAGAGTCAGCAGGGCCAGCGCGGCCAACAGGGCGAGCGGTCCGCGCACATGGTGGTCTGCGGTGACGACGGACTGGCGCACCGGCTCGCCGCCGAACTGCGCGGCGTCTACGGCGAACAGGTCACGCTCGTCGTGCCGCCCTCCGGGCGACGGGTCCGCCAGCCGGTGGTGGGGCGCGCGCGGGCCGCCTCCGCCGCGCTGCTCGACCTGGTCAACGCGGCCGTCAACCGCGGCGGTACGGCCGACCCGGCCGGCGGCGGAGGCGGCGGAGGCGGCGGAGGCGGCGGAGGCGGCGGAGGCGGCACGGGTCCGGGCGGCGGCCCCGGGGGCGGCGGGCTGGAGATCGAGGCCGGGGAGCCGACCGAGGACGTGCTCGCCGGGGCGGGGGTGGGGCGGGCCGCCGCGCTCGCCCTGGTCTACGACGACGACGAGACCAACATCCGCGCCGCCCTCACCGCCCGCCGGCTCAACCCCCGGCTGCGGCTGGTGCTGCGGCTGTACAACCGGCGACTCGGCCAGCACATAGAGGAACTCCTCGACCAGGCCGCCGCGTTGGCGACCGGCGAGGCGCGGGCCGCGCACGGCTTCGACGCCTCCACCACCGTCCTCTCCGACGCCGACACCGCCGCGCCCGCGCTGGCCGCGACCGCGCTGGTGGGCACCAGCAAGATCGTGGAGACGGACGGGCTGCTGCTGCGCGCGGTGGAACGGCAGCCGCCGCGGCCGGGCGAGGTCGCCGACCCGGGGCTGTGCACGCTGGCGCTGCTGTCCGCGACGAGCAACGACCCCGCCGGTACGGACGGTTCGGAGGGGAGCGGCGACCAGGGGCCTCGGCTGCTGCCGGACGCGGCGGCCGTGGCGCGGGCGACGGGACGGGGCACGGTCGTCCTGGAGCAGGTGTCGTACTCCGGGCCCGCGCTGTCCACGAGGGGCGGGGTGGTGCCGCCGTTCGCCTCGCTGTTCTCGCGCCGGCTGCGGTGGTCGATCGCGGGGCTGGTGGCGTGCGTGGTCGCGCTCGCGGTGGCGCTGACGCTGGTGACCGGGGAGCATCCGCTGCACGCGACGTACGTGACGCTGCTGGACCTGTTCGCCATCAACGAGCCGGCGCTGGAGGGGACGACCGGGGAGCAGGTCCTCCAACTCCTCACCGGGCTGATGGGGTTGTTGCTGCTGCCGGTGCTGCTGGCGGCGGTACTGGAGGCGCTGGGCACGTTCCGCACGGCGACGGCGCTGCGGAAGCCGCCGCGGGGGCTCGGCGGGCATGTCGTGCTGCTCGGGCTCGGGAAGATCGGCACCCGGGTGCTGACGCGGCTGCGGGAGCTGCACATCCCCGTGGTGTGCGTCGAGTCCGATCCCGAGGCGCGCGGGATGGCGACGGCGCGGCGGCTGCGGGTGCCGGTGGTGCTGGGCGACGTCACGCAGGAGGGGGTGCTGGAGGCGGCGAAGATCCACCGGGCGCACTCACTGCTGGCGCTGACCAGCGTCGACACGACGAATCTGGAGGCGGTGCTGTACGCGCGGTCGGTGCGGGCGGATCTGCGGGTGGTGCTGCGGCTGTACGACGACGACTTCGCGACGGCCGTGTACCGGACGCTGCGGGCGGCGCACCCCGGGGCGCTGACGCGCAGCCGCAGCGTGACGCATCTGGCGGCGCCCGCCTTCGCCGGGGCGATGATGGGGCGGCAGATCCTGGGGGCGATCCCGGTCGAGCGGCGGGTGCTGCTGTTCGCGGCGGTGCGGGTGGCGGGGCATCCGCAGTTGGAGGGGCGGACGGTCGGGGAGGCGTTCCGGGCGGGGGCGTGGCGGGTGCTGGCGCTGGACACGGGGGCCTCCGGCGGCCAGGGGGAGGCCGGTGACGGGGGCGGGGTGGCTCGGGGGGCGGGGCTGGTGTGGGAGTTGCCGGAGACGTATGTGCTGCGGGGAGAGGACCGGGTGGTGCTGGCCGCCACGCGCAGGGGGCTGGCGGAGTTGATGGGGCGGCGAGGGCGACGGCGTCCCTCCGGGGGTTCGGAGTGACGCCGCCGGTCGATCACGCCGCCCGTCGCTCACGCCCCGGTCAGGCAGTACGGCCGGCTGCCACGCCGCCCAGGGGGCTCCGCCCCGCCGGACCCCCGGGCCCGTGCCCACCCACCACCCGGCTCGGCCGGCCTGGAGGGCACCGTCGGTGGGTGGGTGGGCCGGACGGCGTCAGGGCTGGGGAAGGTGACGGGCGGCGAAGTCGAGTTCCAGTGAGACCTGCTTGATGCGCTCGTCGACGACCAGGGAGCCGTGGCCCGCGTCGTAGCGGTAGACCTCGTGGGTCGCTCCCCTCGCCTCCAGGCGCTTGACGTAGTTCTCGATCTGGCGGATGGGACAGCGGGGGTCGTTGACGCCCGCCGAGATGTAGACCGGGACCTTGACCTGGTCGACGTAGGTCAGGGGTGAGGACGCCTCGTAGCGCTCGGGGACCTCCTCGGGGGTGCCGCCGAGGAGCGTGCGGTCGAGGGCCTTCAGCGCCTCCATCTCGTCGTGGTACGCGGTGACGTAGTCGGCGACCGGGACCGCGGCGATGCCCAGCGCCCACGCCTCGGGCTGGACGCCGATGCCGAGCAGGGTGAGGTAGCCGCCCCAGGAGCCGCCGGTGAGGATCAGGCGGGCGGGGTCGGCGAGACCGGAGGCCACCGCCCATTCCCGGACCGCGGCGATGTCCTCCAGTTCGATGAGGCCGACCCGGTGCTTCAGGGCGTCGGTCCAGGCGCGGCCGTAGCCGGTGGAGCCCCGGTAGTTGACCCGGACCACCGCGTACCCGTGGTCGACCCAGGCGGCCGGGCCCGCGGCGAAGGAGTCGCTGTCGTGGTACGTCGGGCCGCCGTGGATGTCGAAGACCGTCGGCAGCGGTCCCGTCGCGCCCGCCGGCCTCTGGACCAGGGCGTGGACCCGGCCGCCGGGGCCCTCCACCCACACGTCCTCCACCGGCACCGAGCCGGGCGACTTCATGCCGGGCGGCTCCAGGACGACCCGGCCGGTGGTGGAGCGGACCGAGGGCGGCTGGGCGGCCGACGACCACAGGTACTCCACGCTGCCGTCGGGGCGGGCCGTCGCGCCCGAGACCGTGCCCGCCGGGGTGGGGATCTCCACCAGCGCACGGGTCGTGAGGTCGTAGCGGAACAGCTCGCTGCGGGCCTCGAAGCCGTGCGCGATCAGCAGGCCGGTGCCGTCCGGGAACCACTCCGCGCTGACGTCCCCGGGCAGCTCCAGCGCGAGGTCGGTCTCCTCTCCCGTCGCCACGTCCCAGACCAGGGGCTCCCAGCGGCCCCGCCGCTGGTGGCCGATGAGCAGCCGGGTGTCCCCGTCCACGGGGGCGAAGCCGAGCACCTCGAGGCCCAGTTCCTCGGTGCCGCCCTTGGTGTCGTCCAGCTCGGCGACGACCGTGCCGTCGGGGCGCAGGACGCGCAGCGCCGAGTGCATCGCGTCGCCGTGCTCGGTGTGCTCGACGGCGATCAGCGAACCGTCGTGGGAGAGGTCGCCGACGCCCGCCGACTCGGGGTGGCGGTAGATCTCCACGGGGGCGTCGTCCCCGCGGGCGAGGTGGATCGTCGTACCGTCCTCGTCGGTGGAGCGGCCGATCACCGCCGTCCGCCCGTCCCGGCCGAGGGCGAGGCCCGCCGGATAGGAGGGGTCGAGGCCGGGGACCGCGGCCTCGTCGGGGCCGCCCGCGAAGGGCTGACGACGCCAGATCCCGAACTCGTCGCCGTCCTTGTCGTCGAACCACCAGATCCACGCGCCGTCGGGCGAGAGCACGCCGTCGGTCGTGCCGTTGGGACGGTCCGTGGCCTGGCGCTGCTCACCGGTGGACCGGTCCCAGGCGTACAGCTCGCTCGTCCCCGTCACATTGGACACGAACAGGGCGCGGTCGGGCGCGTCCTCCGCCCAGTCCGGCAAGGACACCCTCGGCGCGCGGAACCGCTTCTCCCAGTCCGGCATGGACCCGTTGCTCTCAGTCATGGCCCCATAGTGCCCCGAGGTCCCGTTTCCGCGTAGATCCGGTCCCCACCTGTGGACAACCACCTGTGGACAACTCCGACCCCGCGACCGGACTCCGCGCGCGAAGCCGTACCGTTGAGGGCGTGTACCGGTTTCTGCTGACGCCCCGATGGTGGGGGATCAACGTCTTCGTCGTGCTCGCGATCCCGTTCTGCATCTTCATGGGGTCCTGGCAGCTGGGCCGGTTCGAGGACCGCGTCGACGACCACCACAGCGCCGACCGGCAGGCCGACTCCGCCCGGCGGCAGGCCGCCGCCCCGCTGGCCGACCTGCTGCCCGTCGACAAGGCGACCGTCAACCGGCAGGCCACCGCCACCGGCCGGTACGCCGAGCAGTTGCTCGTCCCCGACCGGGAGCTGGACGGCCGCGAGGGCTACTACGTCCTCACCATGCTGCGCACCGGCTCCGGCGAGGCGCTGCCCGTCGTCCGGGGCTGGCTGCCCGGTGCCGCCGATCCGGCGAAGGCCCCGGCCCCGCCGTCCGGCGAGGTCACGGTCACCGGCGCGCTCCAGGCGTCCGAGACCCCCGGGGACAACGGCGTCAGCGCGCGCGGCGGCCTCCCCGCCGGGCAGACCGCCGCGATCAGCGCGGCCTCGCTGATCAACCTGGTGCCGTACGACGTGTACGACGCGTACGTCACGCTCAACCGGGGCGACTCGGGGATGAAGGCCGTCCCGATCAGCGAGACGCAGGACTCCGGCCTGGACCTGAAGGCGTTCCAGAACCTCGGGTACACCGCCGAGTGGTTCGCGTTCGTCGGCTTCGTGCTCTTCATGTGGTTCCGGCTGCTGCGCCGCGAGGTGGAGCTGGCCCGCGACGCGGAGCTGGGGCTGGCCCCGGCGGACGAGCAGCCCCTCGCCGATGAGGAGAAGGAGGCGCGGACCCACCCGTCCGGTGTGTGACCGCCGCCGCCCTCCGAGCCATCCCGAGCGGTCCTACGACCCCGCCAGCACGCCCGTCCAGTACACGGTCCCCGCGCAGGCGTTGGACACCGTGGCCGTCGCCGCGCCCGCCCCGGTCTGAGCCGTGTACGTCACGGCCACGCTCCCGGCGGCCGGGGCGTCCGCGACGAGCTGGGCCGAGGTGCCGGTGGTGTTCGCCGTGTCGGTGCCGCCGCCGGCGGGGGTCTCCGTGGGCGTCGGGTCCGGTGAGGGCGTGCCGCCGGTGCCGCCGTCCGTGCCGCCGCCGGTGGTGGGGCAGGTCTCCGAGGGCACCCAGGCGAACTGCACCTCGTACGCCGCGCCCGGCTCCAGCAGCAGCTGGGTCCGCTCCAGCGAGGGGTCGGGGAGCCCGGTCGCCGGGTCGCCGGCCGCGTGCCGCGCGGTGCCGATCCTGGTGGGGTCCGCCGCGCCCTGGGCGGTGACGCCGACCGAGCCGGGGCCGCCGACGGTACAGCCGGCCGAGGAGATGTTGCCGACCCGGAAGGAGCCGTAGACCACGCCGGTGGAGTCGGGTGCGGCGCTGGAGGCGACGGCGCCGCCGAGCTGGCCGGCCGTGCAGGCGGCGGTGCCGGTGCCGCTGCTGGTGGAGGGGTCGGCGCCGGTGTCGCCACCGCCGCCGGGGGCGGCCGTGCTGTCCTCGTCCTTCTCCGCGTGGTCGGGCCCGCCCTTCGGACCGCCCTGCTCGGCGGAGCCGACGGTGGCGCTCTGCCCGCCGGCCGGGTGCTTGCCCTGGCCGGAGCCGCCCTGCGCCTGGGAGACGTTGCCGGCGACGGACGGGTCGGCGCCGGGGCCGGTGGAGTGGGAGACGTGGAGCAGCGCGGGGATCGCGGTGCCGATGAAGAGCGCGGCGGCGGCCATGCCCACGGCGGCCTGCCGCTTGCGGGCCCGCCGGGCGGGGACCTCCCTGCGCAGGTGTTCGAGGGCGCCCTCGCGGGGCGCCACGTCCTGGACGGCCTGGTGGAGCAGCCTGCGCAGGGCCAGCTCGTCCGGGTCGAGTTCGTCCGGGTCGAGTTCGTCCGGGTCGAGTTCGTCCGGGGTCAGCGCGTCGGGTCCCGGATCGTCGGGGCCGTGGTTCACAGTTCCGTTCCCAGCGTGCGAGTGCTTCGGCTCTTGTCCGTCCGGTCCGCGCGAGGCAGCGGTGCCGTCGCTCATGCCGGCGCCCCCATGGCCAGCCTGAGGGCGGCGATGCCGCGCGAACCGTATGCCTTGACCGAGCCCAGGGATATGCCGAGCGTCTCGGCCACCTGCGCCTCGGTCATGTCGGCGAAGTACCTGAGGACCAGGACCTCGCGCTGGCGGCGCTGGAGGTTCTTCATCGCCTTGATCAGGGAGTCGCGCTCCAGCTGGTCGTAGGCGCCCTCTTCCGCGCTCGCCATGTCGGGCATGGGCTTCGACAGCAGCTTCAGGCCGATGATCCGGCGGCGCAGGGCCGACCGGGACAGGTTGACGACCGTCTGCCGCAGGTACGCCAGCGTCTTCTCGGGGTCGCGGACCCGCTTGCGCGCCGAGTGCACGCGGATGAACGCCTCCTGGACGACGTCCTCGCAGGAGGCGGTGTCGTCGAGCAGGAGCGCCGCGAGACCGAGCAGCGACCGGTAGTGGACGCGGTAGGTCTCGGTGAGGTGGTCGACGGTGGTGCCCGCCGCCACGGCGTCCTCGGTCCCCTCTCGCTGCGTCGGCAGGGGCGCCGGCTGGGCTGCGGGCATGGGGGCGATCACCGGCATGCCGCCGGCCGCGCCGGGCCGCGCGAGCCGACGGGTCGGCCGCAGGGCCGCGCCGCGTGCCGCCGCCGGGGACACCCCCTGCTCGAAGAGCTTGGGGGCCAAGTCGAGTACCTCTGCCACGCCAGTTGGACCCGCCCGACCCCCTGAGGGTTGTACGTGTCGAGCGTCTCGTTCGCTCTCGCGTCCGGCAGTGCCCCCGATGGTGCGTCAATCGCCGTCATGCGTCCCGCTCTTCCCCTATGTCCCCTATGGCGTGGACGTCCCCACGTCCGCACCCCGGCGTCCCCACGCCTCGTTCGAGGTGACCGCAAAGACGCTCCCCGCCTTCCGCGTGGTTGCGGAGGCGGGGAGGGAAATCCTCTGACGGGACCCGGTCATCGATCAAGAGATCCGGGCCATCGACCGGATCACACCGCTTACGCCGATCCTACAAACGTTTCACGTGAAACCCACCGGAATTCCGGTTCAGCCCGGCTCGCCCGCGATCAACTCCGCGATCTGCACGGTGTTCAGCGCCGCGCCCTTGCGCAGATTGTCCCCGCACACGAAGAGTTCGAGCGCCGTGGGGTCGTCCAGCGCCCGGCGTACCCGGCCGACCCAGGTCGGGTCGGTGCCGACGGCGTCGGCGGGTGTGGGGAACTCACCGGCGGCGGGGTTGTCGAAGAGGACGACGCCGGGGGCGGTGGCGAGGATCTCGCGGGCCCGGCCGACGGTGACCTCGTTCTCGAAGCGGGCGTGCACGGTCAGGGAGTGGGTGGTGACCACGGGCACCCGTACGCAGGTCACGGCCACCGGGAGGCGCGGCAGCCCGAGGATCTTGCGGGACTCGTCCCGGACCCTCATCTCCTCCGAGGACCAGCCGTCCTCGCGCACGGAACCGGCCCACGGTACGACGTTCAGCGCGACCGGCTCGGGGAAGGGGCCGGTGTCGTCGCCGACGGCCCGCCGCAGGTCACCGGGGTTGGTCCCCAGCTCCGTGCCGGCCACCAGGGAGAGCTGGCGGCGCAGGGTCTCGACGCCGTCCCGGCCGGCCCCGCTCACCGCCTGGTACGTGGAGACCACCAGCTCGCGCAGGCCGGACTCGGCGTGCAGCGCGCCCAGCGCCACGATCATCGACAGCGTCGTGCAGCCCGGTCCCGCGACGATGCCGCGCGGGCGGTTGCGGGCCGCGTGCGGGTTGACCTCCGGCACGACGAGGGGGACGTCCGGGTCCATCCGGAAGGCGCCGGAGTCATCGACCACGACCGCGCCCTTGGCGGCGGCGAGCGGCGCCCAGGCGGCGGCCACCTCGTCGGGTACGTCGAACAGCGCGACGTCGACGCCGTCGAAGGCGTCCTCGGTGAGCGCGACGACCTCGGTCTCCTCGCCGCGCACGGCCAGCTTGCGGCCGGCCGAGCGCGGCGAGGAGACGAGGCGGATCTCGCCCCAGATGTCCGCGTGCTGGGACAGGATCCGGAGCATGACGGACCCCACGACGCCGGTCGCGCCGACGACGGCGAGCGTCGGGCGGCCGGCCCGCGGGGACCGTTCGGTTTCGGCCATCAGCGGCCGGTGCCTCCGTAGACCACGGCCTCGTCGCTCTCGGAGTCCAGGCCGAAGGCGGTGTGCACGGCGCGCACGGCCTCGTTGACGTCGTCCTTGCGGGTGACGACGGAGATCCGGATCTCGGAGGTGGAGATCAGCTCGATGTTCACGCCCGCGTCGCTGAGGGCCTTGAAGAAGTCCGCGGTGACGCCCGGGTTGGTCTTCATACCGGCGCCGACCAGGGCGATCTTGCCGATCTGGTCGTCGTAGCGCAGGGACTCGAAGCCGATGCCGGAGCGGTTCTTCTCCAGCGCGTCGATGGCCTTGCGGCCCTCGCTCTTGGGCAGGGTGAAGGAGATGTCCGTGAGGCCGGTGGAGGCGGCGGACACGTTCTGCACGATCATGTCGATGTTGATCTCGGCGTCGGCGATCGTACGGAAGATCGTGGCCGCCTCGCCCGGCTTGTCCGGCACACCGACGACCGTGATCTTGGCCTCGGAGGTGTCGTGCGCGACACCGGAGATGATGGCCTGCTCCACCTGCTTGTCCCCTTGCTCGATCGGTTCGCTGCTGACCCAGGTGCCCTGGAGCCCACTGAAGCTGGACCGGACGTGGATCGGGATGTTGTACCGGCGGGCGTACTCCACGCACCGGTGGAGCAGCACCTTCGAACCGTTGGCGGCCAGCTCCAGCATGTCCTCGAAGGAGATCCAGTCGATCTTCTTCGCCTTGCTGACCACCCGCGGGTCGGCGGTGAAGACGCCGTCGACGTCGGTGTAGATCTCACAGACGTCCGCGTCGAGCGCGGCGGCGAGGGCGACGGCGGTGGTGTCCGAGCCGCCGCGGCCCAGCGTGGTGATGTCCTTGCTGTCCTGGCTGACGCCCTGGAAGCCGGCCACGATGGCGATGTTGCCCTCGTCCACCGAGGTCTTGATGCGGCCCGGCGTGACGTCGATGATCCGGGCTTTGTTGTGGACCGAGTCGGTGATGACACCTGCCTGGCTGCCCGTGAACGACTGGGCCTCGTGGCCCAGGTTCTTGATCGCCATCGCCAGCAGGGCCATGGAGATCCGCTCCCCGGCGGTCAGCAGCATGTCGAGCTCGCGCCCGGCAGGCATGGGGGAAACCTGCTCGGCGAGATCGATCAGCTCGTCCGTCGTGTCGCCCATCGCGGAAACGACGGCGACCACCTGGTTGCCGTTCTTCTTCGCTTCCACGATCCGCTTGGCGACGCGCTTGATGCCCTCGGCATCGGCTACGGAGGAGCCTCCGTACTTCTGCACGACAAGGCCCACGTGCGCTCCTCGCTCAATCCGTCTCTTTCCGCACGTACGTGTATGTACTGCGGTCGGCTCAGTCTAACGAGCGTCCGAATTTCCCCCCTGCGATATCGCATGGTGAGACCTGCCGTCCGCCCGCTCGTCCAGGCAGGCTCATGCCCAGGCTCTTCGCGAGCCACTCGGAACGTGCCGTGTGTCACACGTTCACAAGCGGAGGGGGTCAGTCGGCTAGTTCCGCGAGGAAGGCCGTGTCGAGGGTGCCGCCGACGGACGCGGGGATCTCGACGGTGGAGCCGAAGGGCCTGTTCACCTGTCGCCGGTAACGGCCGCCCTCCGGTTCGCTGAAGACCGTGACCGTGCGGCCGCTTCGACCTGGACCTTCCCGTGAGGGAACGCCAGCCGCACGGTCTCGGGGGCGTGGTGTGCCCGTTCCTCGAACTCCTCGACGGTCATCCTTCCTCGCCGCCCCGGACGCCGTCCACGAGATCGTCGACGGTACCCTCCGCGCGGCAGAGGTCCGCGCCGGCATCCGCCCCCGCTCCGAACGGGCGCTGCGAGCGTGCGGGAGGTGCCGGTCGGGGCACCATGGCGTCGAGGAGGCGACGTCATGACCCCCAGGACCGAGCACCGGCCGCAGCCTGAGACTCCGGGTCCGGCTCCGGCCCCGGTTCCGGCTCGGGGGTAGGGGGCTCGGGCTCGTCCGTCCTGGCCAGGCCCCTCGTGCAGTCCTCGATGACGATCCGCCCCTTGCGCTCCCGGGCGAACGTCTCCCACCACTCCTTCGACCTGCGCGTCCGCGACCAGTACGCGCGCGTCACCCAGCGCGGGGACCCGTCCTCGACGGTCAGGTGCTCCCGGATGTGCCGCAGGTGTCCGCCCTCGTCCAGGCCGCGCAGGGACGTACGGGTCGCCGGCTGGCCATAGCGGGGGTGTACGGCGGCGATGGCCTTGTAGCCCACCGCATGCCCGACTTCGAGGTGATCGATGAAGACGGCGAACTCGCGGTCTCGTAGGCGCAAGTGTGCGAAGTCCGGGTCCGCGTGTGCGGGTCTTCGTCACCGGCCGGGCGCTTTCCGTACCCCAG
Organism: Streptomyces daghestanicus; assembly: GCF_020521275.1. Classification (NCBI taxonomy): domain Bacteria; kingdom Bacillati; phylum Actinomycetota; class Actinomycetes; order Kitasatosporales; family Streptomycetaceae; genus Streptomyces; species Streptomyces daghestanicus. The sequence goes on from NZ_BNDX01000008.1 coordinate 1,899,665, forward strand.
GTTGGCCACCGGATGGGACGGGGAGGGGCTGGACTGCGGCGATGAACGCCGCCCAGGCGGGCGCCGTGACGTGGGCCTCAGGGCCGGTCCGCTGCTTGGAGTCGCGGACGACGGTCGAACGGGCGACCTCTGCGCAGGCGCCGCCTTCACCTCGCTGTGGCTCGACTTGACCCACTTCACCTGGTCACTCACGGCCCTTCACCATCCGCTCGATGAAACGGGCCGACTCGTCGGGGTCGAGGGCACGCGTGCGGATCATGCCAAGTGACTCGGTGACACGGGCGACAGACCCGGGATCGGCCGTCAGCTCGCTGGCGAACGCCCCCTCGGCGAAGGCGTAGCGCTCATGGTCACGCGTCTCGATGAGCACCGTGGGACCCTCCGGAGCGTTGCTGAACGCCCGCTCGAACGACGGTACTTGGGTCACGATGTTCCGCAAGCGTGACGCCTCCGACAACCGCTCCGGTTGCTCCCGGTCGACCAGCGGACTCCCCAGCGCCGCCTCGTACAGGAGGAAACAGCACGCCACCGGCGGCTTTCGTCCGGTGAGGAGGGCCTGCCGCTCCAGCCGGGTCACCACCCGCTCCTCCACCGTCTCGTCGTTCTGCGGCGGCAGGCGGTCACTGATCAGCTTCCGCGCGTACGCGGCCGTCTGCAACAGCCCGGGATGAGCGCGACCTCGTACCACCAGATACTGGTGGCCTCCGGCTCGCGCTCCATGTACTCCTGGGCTCGGGCCGGGAACGTCTCCCTGCTCGCCGTACGACTCGACGGCATCCGCGGGGAACTCGTCGCCGACCGCTGATCGACGCCACCGACGAGGACGCCGGACCGATCGTGTGCGAGGCGAGCGGCGGGCGGTGGGTGTACTTCCTGCCGCCGCCGGGGACGGTCGCCGCCCGGGAGTGGCCGCTCGGCGTGCAGTCGCTCGGCGGGACGGGGACCCGGACCGTGACGTACATCGGCATCCCCGCGCTCGGGGGCAACACCTGGCCGCTGCGCTGGTACAGCGGCCCCACGGCGACGGCGCCGTACCTGGACCCGGCCATGCTGTGTGGTTCTGGGGCGTGGGTGACCCCTCACGTGCCGGTGGACGCCGAACCGATGTCACCGCCCGCCGCGATGGAGCCCTTGCCTGAGGCGCTGACTCCGCCCGGCGCCGACGGGGAGGAGGAGGGCGGAGGCCCCGGTGGAGCGGGCGGCGGGGTGGTACCGCCGGTCGAGGCCGTACCGATGCTGCCGCCGGCGGCGATCGCGCCGTCGCCGGACGCACTGGCGCCGGATGCCGGGTTCCGGGCCGCGCCACCGGCGACCAGCGCCAGTGCCAGGCCGGCGAGGCCGGCCACCGCGCCCGTCACACTGGCGGCCTGATCCGCCCGGCCGAGGTCGAAGAAGGCGACCACCACGAGCGTGACCGCGCCTACCGCGCAGAGCCCGACGCCGGTCCACATCAGAGGCTTGGCTGACATGACCGACATTGTGCTCGACGGCGAGCGGCCGTGAAGGCGGTTCGTCTCATTCCTCGGCGGGCGGTTCGGCGAGGGCCAGTGCCCAGGCGTTCTCCATGGCGTCGATCTGCGCCTGTGCCCGCTCCTGCGCCTCGGAACCACCGGAGACATTGGCACGTAGGAACCGGCGGAACCAGTCCAGCGTCTCCGTGCCGGTGGCCACGTCCCGGGTGGCGATGGCGGTGTTCATGATGCACGCGCGGGCCATGGCGCTGAGGAAGGAGTCCGCTCCCACGTAGCGGTCCGCCTCCTGCGCGGCCTGACGGGCGAGGCCCAGTGCCGCGTCGAAGTCACCGGTACCGAGGTGCATGTGCGCCAGGTTCAGCCGCGCCGCGATGGTGTCGGCGTGCTCGCGCCCCAGTGCCGCCTCGCAGTCGGCGAGGCGTCCGACAGCCTCCGGGAGGGCTTCCTGGACCCATGCCTCCACCGCTTCCCGGCTATGAGCTTCCCGCAGGTCGTCCGCCGCTGTCCGGACCTCGGCCAGGGCCTTCTCCCCCTGTGCGGCGATCTCCCGGGTGGCGCGGAACATCATGGCGGTGATACTCCGCCCGACGCTGCTCATCACCTGCGTCTGCGATCCTCGTACGGTCAGAGTGAGCGGGTGCTTGTCCCCCAACACCCGCGTGCAGTCGGTCAACAATTGCTCCACCAGGTCGACCGCGGCCTCGCCGTCGTCCTGGATCGCCATCACCCTCAGTTCTCCCCACCGCGCCTCCAGCGTTTCGGGGTGCTCGGGCCCCAGAACGCGACCGCGCAGAGCTACGGCCTCACGCACGTTCAGCAGTGCCCGGTCCAGGTCGGCGGCCTCCAGGTAGGACGCGGTCAGTTCGTAGCGTGCGGTGATGGTCTCCGGGTGCCGGGAGCCGAGGACCCGCTCACACCGGGCGACGTGGTCCAGCGCCTGTCGGAGCGGCAGAGGCTGGAAGCCCATCCGCCGGTTGCGTGCGACGAGTGACAGGAGGTGATCGGGGCCGAGGTGCCGGACGACTCCCGCATCACCCCGCCTCAGCAGGCGCTTGGCACGGCTCCCCGTCATCTGGTGCCCGGCGAACTGGCCCACCCGGCTGAAGACTCGTGCCAGGTCCACCGAATCCTCTGCAGGGTCCGTATGGCCGGCGAGGGCCTCCACGTGGGGCAGCAGTCTCCGCCAGGTCCGCCACTGGCCCGGGTCCGCGCTGTCCTCCGGTACCGCCTCCACCAGACACTCCGCGGCGATCTCACGTGCCGCAGAGATGGCCCCGGCGTCGCGGTGGGGGTCCTCGGGGTCCGCCGTACGGGACACCGCCTGCACGAGACGGTGCAGGGACAGCGCCGACGTGCCGCGCAGGGTCACCATGCTGTGCGCGGCCAGCCGGCCGATGGCCCGGTCGACGGCCGGCGGAGAACCGAGACCGTCCAGGAAGGAACGCGGGATGTCGTCGGGCGCGTACCACGCCACGGTGAGCAGGATGGTGACGGCCAGCGGGACGTCGGCCAGCCGGTCCAGCGTCACGCGCCAGACCCGGGCGACCGTGCGTTGTTCGTTCCGGCCCGCGAAAGTGGCGGTGTACATGTCGGCCGGGTAGTCGGCGAGCAGGGCCAGATACCGCTCGGCCGCCGTGCCGCTCTCCAGACAGTAGGCAGCGGCCTGTTCGATCGCCAGCGGGAGGTGCCCCAGCTCCGAGCAGACGTCCGCGACGGCATCTCCCGCGTCGGGGGCGATACGGGCGAACAACTCGACGGCCTCTTCCGACGTGAGGGCGTCAAGGGCCATCGTCTCGGCGATACCGTGCCACCCGGTGGACCGCCTGCTGGTGATGAGGAACCGCCCACCCCGGACCGCGGCCAGCAGGTGCTTCACGTCGGCCGGCTCGCTGACGTTGTCGATGACGATCAGCCAGTCGTCGTGCGCGGCCAGCCACTGAAGCGCCCAGTCGCGGAGCTGGGGCTCCTGCAGGGAAGCGGCGCCGGTCCGCAGCAGGAGGGCCGTCGCCAGGGCACCGAGCCCCGCATCGACCGCTGCCCGGTCGTCGCCGGCGATCCACCACACCGGTGAATACGCCGCGTGGTCGGCCGCCCAATGGGCGGCGAGCGTGGTTTTGCCGACGCCCCCCAGGCCGTGCACCACATGCACGAGGGGAGCCGTCCCGGTCGCCGTGCCCGCCCGCAGCACATCCAGCTCCCGTCGGCGGCCGACGAAGAGCCGGGGACGCTCGGGAAGGTTCGTCAGCCCAGGGGGAGCGTCGACCAGGTCGGCACGGGGCACGGGTGCGGGCGGGGCGGCCGCGAGCAGCGTGAGATGTTCGATGTGCTGCTTACCGATGGCGCCCGGCGCTGTGACAGCCGTGCCGATGTCGCGGCCCGCCGCGACCGCTTCGTCCCCCGACGCGGCCACACCCGGCCGCCGATCGAACACGCCACTCATACCTCACATGATGGCGCCGGCACACGGTGGTCGTCAGGGCTCTCGGCACACTCGGGTGCCGCTACTTCACCGGGCGCAGGCCGAGGGGGCCCGCGATCTCCTCCACCATGACGCGGCCTGCCTCGGCCTCCAGCGTCTCGTCACCGAGGTCCTCGTCGGTGTCCAGGCCGTCGAGGGCGGCCAGGGGCTGGTTGAGGCGGACGTGGGCGACGACCGACTGGAGGGCGCGCAGGGTCGCGGAGGCGGTGGACCCCCAGTTGGAGAAGTAGGAGAACTGCCACCACCACAGGGCCTCGGTGGTGCGCCCGGCGCGGTAGTGGACCATGCCGTGGCGCAGGTCGGAGATGACGTCGGTGAGGTCGTCGGAGATCCGGGCCGGGACGCTCGCCTTGCGCGGTTCGTAGGGGTCGAAGACCTCGGAGTAGACGTCGACCGGCTCCAGGAGGCGGGCGAGGTTCTCGCGCAGCTCGTCCACGTCCAGCTCCGGGCCCGGGTCGGGCTCGTAGCGCTCGTCCGGGACGATGTCCTCGTGGGCGCCGAGGCGGCCGCCGGCCAGGAGGAGCTGGGAGACCTCCAGGAGGAGGAAGGGGACGGCCGAGGCCGGCTCGTCGCCCCGGGCCACCTCGGTGACGGCGACCAGGAAGCTCTCGATCTGGTCGGCGATCTGGACCGCGAAGTCGTCCGGGTTCTGGTCGGTCGCGTGCAGCGTGGCGTCAGACATCTAGGAGTCGTCTCCCCTCGAAGGCGCGGCCGAGGGTCACCTCGTCCGCGTATTCCAGGTCGCCGCCCACCGGGAGGCCGCTGGCCAGGCGGGTGACCTTGAGGCCCATGGGCTTGATCATGCGGGCGAGGTACGTCGCTGTCGCCTCGCCCTCCAGATTCGGGTCCGTGGCGAGGATCAGCTCCGTGACCGTGCCGTCGGCCAGGCGGGCGAGCAGCTCCCGGATGCGCAGGTCGTCGGGGCCGACGCCGTCGATGGGGCTGATCGCGCCGCCGAGCACGTGGTACCGGCCGCGGAACTCGCGCGTGCGCTCGATGGCCACGACGTCCTTCGGTTCCTCGACCACGCAGATGACGGAGGCGTCGCGGCGGGTGTCACGGCAGATGTTGCAGTGCTCCTCCTGCGCGACATTGCCGCAGACCGCGCAGAAGCGGACCTTGGCCTTGACCTCCATCAGGGCGTGCGCGAGACGCCGTACGTCGGTCGGTTCCGCCTGGAGGATGTGGAAGGCGATCCGCTGCGCGCTCTTGGGACCGACGCCGGGCAGCCGCCCCAGCTCGTCGATGAGGTCCTGGACCACGCCTTCGTACAACGGACTGCCGTCCTTCCTGGGTTCCTGCGCTACGTACGACGGTAAAGGGGGCGGGCCGGCTCAGAAAGGCAGGCCCGGGATGCCGCTGCCGCCGCCCAGGCCCTGGGCCAGCGGGCCGAGCTTCTGCTGCTGGAGCGTCTGCGCGTTCTCGTTGGCCGCCTGGACGGCGGCGACGATCAGGTCGGCGAGGGTCTCGGTGTCCTCCGGGTCCACCGCCTTGGGGTCGATGACGAGGCCGCGCAGCTCGCCGGAGCCGGTGACGGTGGCCTTCACCAGGCCGCCGCCGGCCTGGCCGTCGACCTCGGTCCTCGCCAGTTCCTCCTGCGCCTTCGCCAGGTCCTGCTGCATCTTCTGGGCCTGCTGGAGCAGCTGCTGCATGTTGGGCTGGCCACCACCGGGGATCACGATCAGCTCCTGTCGCCGCGGTCCGCTTCGCGGGTTCGCTCGGTTTTTCCGTTCGGCACGAGCCTACGTGGTCCGGGCGGCCCTCGCCCCGGCACTCTTTCGAGTGAGAGTGGGTGATCCCTATACCTGATCAGCGACCCCTCCCGGACGGAAAACGGGTGATACCGGGGCTTTCGCCACCCGATGGGGGGTAGGAAGGGTCCGGCGCGTCGAAGTCGTCACCGATTCGTCACACAGTCGTCACGCTGCGTGTTCGCTAGGAGTGGGGAGTGCCGGGTGGGTCAGCCGGAGATGCAGCCCGAGGGTCCGCCTCAGCGGGAGGGGCGGGGTGAGCCGGGTGACCTGGCGGGGCGGGCCCTGCCGCTCGGCGACTGGGGGCTGCCCGCCGAGCGGCTGGAGGAGCTGTACCGGTGGGTGGAGCGGGGGGCGCTGGAGACGGTGGCGTGGTATCTCGCGGACCGTACGTGGAAGCGGCGGGCGGCGCGGGTGCTGCGGGGCGGGGCGGCGGCGGGGGCGGTCGCCGGGGCGGCGCTGCCGTTGCTGGACCTGGCGGGGGCGGTGGGCGGGGTCGCGGTCTGGGGGTATGTGGCGCTGCTGCTGGGGGTGGCGTGCGTGGCCGTGGACCGGTACTTCGGGGTGACGTCCGGGTGGATGCGGGACGTGGCCACGGCGCAGGCGGTGCAGCGGCGGTTGCAGGCGCTGCAGTTCGACTGGGCGTCGGAGAGTGCGCGGGAGGTGCTGGGGCCCGCGGAGGGGACGGCGGGGGAGGCGGCGGAGCGGTGTCTGCTGGTGCTGCGGAGGTTCTCGGAGGACGTGACGGAGCTGGTGCGGGCGGAGACGGCGGACTGGATGGTGTCGTTCCGGGCGGGGGTGGCGCCGTGGGGGATGCGCGTGGGGGCGGATGGTGGCGGTGGGGCGGGGCGGGGCGGGGCGGGGGGTGAGGGGGCTGTGGTGCAGGGGAGGTTCGGGGTGCCGCCGGGAGGGCGGCCGAACATGCCTCGGCAGCGGCCTCCTGAGGCTCGGTGAAGGCGTTTCGGGTCCAGTGGGCCGGCGTTTCGCTGGTGAGCGGGGGGTGGGGGGGCTGAGGTCGGGGGGTGTCCCGCGCCGGCGGGTGAGTGGGGCGGGGATGAGGCCAGGGATGTCGCGCATCCGGCGCCGGCGGGTGAGGACCGAGGTCGGGAGGGCGCCACACGCCGGCGGGTGAGCGGGGTGAGGACCGAGGTCGGGAGGGCGCCACACGCCGGCCGGTGAGCGGGGTGAGGACCGAGGTCGGGAGGGCGCCACACGCCGGCCGGTGAGCGGGGTGAGGACCGAGGTCGGGGGGTGTCCCGCGCCGGCGGGTGAGTGGGGCGGGGATGAGGTCGGGGGTGTCACGCGCCCGGCGCCGGCCGGTGAGCGGGGTGAGGACCGGGGTCGGGAGGGTGTCGCGCGTCCGGCGCCGGCGGGGTGCCGCTGCGCCCACCCGTGCCGCCCTGGGGGTACCTCCCAGGCCGTTCAGGCACTGGGGGAGGCACGACTGCCCGCAGCGGGGGCGGCTAGGTGGCGCAGAGGGTCAGGGATTCCGGGGTGTAGCAGGGGACGTGGCCGTGGGTCCGGGTGATGTTCTGGCCGTTGCCCCGGGTGAGGTAGGTGAGGAAGCTGGAGGCCAGGGAGTCGGCCGGGGGGCGGCCGTAGGTGTAGGCGTACTCGATCTCGCGGTACGGGTAGTCGTTCGTACCGCGCTCGAGGGCGTCGACGGACGGCGGGTGGCCGTCGAGGTCCAGGCTGCGGACGCCCTTCGCGCGGCCGGCCAGGTTCAGCTCGCTGTAGCCGATCGCGCCGGGGATGTCGGCGACGGCCGACAGGACCTGGTCGGTGGAGTCGAGTTCGCAGCGGACCACGTCGGCCGCCGGGTCGTCCTTGTGGACGCAGTCGAGCGAGGAGTTGGCGATCTCGCCCCGGCCCAGCACCCGGCGCTGGAAGACCTGCCGGGTGCCCGAGTCGGCGTCCCGGCTGACCAGGCGTACCGGCAGGCCGGGGCCGCCCAGCTCGCGCCAGTCGGTGATCTCGCCGCGGTAGAGGCGCTGGACGTCGGCGGTGGCGAGGCCGCCGCGGGGCAGCCGTACGCCGTCGTTGACGACCAGCGCGAAGACGGAGACGGCGACCCGGCTCTCCCGCAGCTCGGGCAGGCCGTTCGGTTTGGCGCCGTCGGAGAAGGCCACCACCGGCGGGGCGCCGTCCGCCGCCTTCTCGCCGGCCGCCGCCAGCTCCCGTACGCCCGACGTCGAGCCGTGCGCGTCGACCTCGATCTCCGCCTCCGCGTCCGCGCAGTCCCGTTCGTACCGCTCGGCCGCCTCCCGCAGGACGGGAGCGAAGGCCGTGGAGCCGATGAGGGTCAGCCGGCCGCTCGCGCAGCCGATCGGCGGGCGGGTGCCGTCCCGCGCGACGACGAGCGTGGCGAGCGTGACCACGCACACCGTGAGCAGGACGGTGACCAGCCGGGCGGCGCGGCCGAACAGCGGCGGGGTGTCGTCCGGGGTGGCGCTGCGGTTGGGGTGGACCTCGCCGTCCCGCAGGCCGCCGGTCAGCCGGATCTCGCCGCCCACGGAGCCGCCGGAGAGGAGGACGAGCAGCTTGAAGTGGTCGCGCTGGTTCAGCGGTACGCGGGGGATGCGCAGGGTGTTGCCCTCGTAGCCGAAGCCGCGGGCGGCGGTGAAGTGGTCGGTCAGGTGGGCGGTGGTGGACGCCTGCGTCACCGAGACGCCGCGGATGACACGGTCGGTGAACACCGCGGTCAGCCCGTGGAGTTCGGGTCCCGTGTAGTCGTCGCGGTCGATGGCCTGGGAGCCGTCGTTCTCGACGCGGAGCAGGACCAGGGTGGCGTCCGTCATGTCCGGGGCCTCGTCGAACAGGCCCAGGCGGCGGTTGAGCCGGCCGGACCGGGCGTCGTCGCCGATGGGGTTGTCCATCTGGACGCGGTAACCGATCCTCTTGCGGCGCGGCACCCGCCGTTCGAACCAGAGCATCACGCCCGAGGCGGCGATGCCGAGGACCGCCGTGGCCACGGCGATCAGGTTCTCCGCGCTCAACCACTGCACAGTGGGCCCCCCGCCCCCAGCCACCGTCCGGCCGCCCGTCCGGCCGGCCGCCCGTCGTCCGTCCGGGTCACCGGTCCCGTCGTCCGGTCACCGTACGGCTGTGCGAGGGAACCGGCGTGCGCCGTGGCGGGATGTTCACGCCGGCGGGCGACAGTTCGCCCGCCGTTCACCCGCGGGTGAAGGCCAGCGCCTTTCCGTCGTCGGCGAGGACGCGTTCCAGGCGGCCGTCCGGCAGGAGGGTCACCTCGGAGGACGAGCCCGGGGTGCAGGCCGAGGCCGGCTCCCCGGTCGTCACGGTGGACGGCCCGAACCGCAGCGGCCCGTCGGTGCCGGGGTCGGCGGTGAGGGCGGCCTCGAAGGCGCAGTGGTAGCCGTCGCCGTCCGCGACCAGGGAGAGGACGGTGTCGCCCACCTCGCCCTGCCGGAGGGTCAGGCTCCGGCGGTGGTGGCCGGTGGCGTTGTCGACGGTGGTCGTCCAGGTGCCCAGGTAGGCGGCCGGGAGCGCGCCCCCGGTCTCCTTCGCGGCCTCGGTCTCCTCGGCGGGGCTGCCGGCCGGGGACGCGGAGGAGGTGGCCGCGGTGGGGGCGGGGCGGGGGTCGTCGGACGCCCGGCCGCCGTCGCCGTCGCCGCTGCCGCCACCGCTCATCAGCGCGTAGACCGAAGCGCCGGCGGCCAGCGCGACGACCAGGGCGATCACCAGGAGCAGCACGGTGGAGGGGGTCCGGTTCGGCGGCGCGGGCGCCTTCGGCGGCGGGCTCTGCGGGGCGCTGGCGTACGGGGAACTGGCGTAAGGGGAGGTGCCGTGGGGCGGCGGGGTGGGGCCGGGGCCGCCGTAGGGCGTGCCGTAGGGGACGCCGTAGGGCGAGGCCGCTCCGGGGACGCCGTACGGCGGCGCGGTCGGGCCGGCACCGGCGTGCGGCGTGCCGTACGGCGGCGGGCTCCCGGCGTTCACGGCCCCGGGAGGCCCCGCGTTCACGGTTCCCGGAGGCCCCGCGTTCACGGAGGGTACGGACGGCAACGGGTTCCGGCCCGCGCCCGCCGGGGGCAGCGGAGAGACCCCGCCCCCTCCCCCGCCCGGCGCGACCGGCCCGGTGACCGTCCGCAGCTCCGCCGTCTCCGGGTCCTCCACCTCCAGCAGCCGTACCGCGTGCCGCCCCAGCTGGGCCACCAGGGCGCCCGGCAGCCAGGGGTCGCGGGAGCGGCCCTCGGCGACGGTGTCCTCGGCGCCCGTGCGGGCCAGGACGGTGTCCAGGGAGGGGCGGGCGGCGGGGTCCTTGCGCAGGCAGGCGCGGACCAGGTCGGCGATGCCCTCGGGGACCCCGGTCAGGTCCGGGTCCTCGTGGGCGATGCGGAACAGCTGGGCGGGCGCCCCGCTGTCGGCGCTCCCGAAGGGCGGGACGCCGGTGGCCGCGTAGGCGAGGACCGAGCCGAGGCAGAAGACGTCGCAGGCGGGCGTGACACGCTCCCCGCGGACCTGCTCGGGCGCCATGAAGCCGGGCGAGCCGACGAGCGCGCCGGTCCGGGTGAGCCCCGCGCCGGTGTCGGTCAGCAGGGCGCGGGCGATGCCGAAGTCGATGACGCGGGGGCCGTCGATGGTGACCAGGACGTTGGACGGCTTCAGGTCGCGGTGCACCATCCCGGCGGCGTGGATGTCCTTCAGCGCGTGGGCGAGCCCGGCGCCGAGGATGCGCACCGACCGCTCGGGCAGCGCCCCGTGGTCGTGCCCGACCACCTGCTGGAGGCTGGGCCCGGCGACGTACCCGGTGGCGACCCAGGGCACGGCGGCCTCGGTGTCGGCGTCCAGCACCGGCGCGGTCCAGGGGCCGCCGACCCGCCGGGCCGCCGCGACCTCCTGCCGGAACCGCGCCCGGAACTCCTCCCGCGCCGCCAGGTCCGCCCGGACCAGCTTCACGGCGACCGTGCGGCCGCGCTCTGACCGGGCCAGGAACACCTGCCCCATGCCGCCCGCGCCGAGCCGCGCCAGCAGCCGGTACTCGCCGATGAACCGCGGGTCCCCCGCCGCGAGCCGCTCCATCGTCGCGCCGCCCTCCCCGAACCAGCCCCGTGCGTACCCGGCCACCCGGGCCTCCGGGCACCCGGACAGCCGCACACCCGTCCATGAACAACAGCCCGAGAATAGTGCCGCGTTGGCGGCCGCACGGACCACGGGGCCTCGACGGTTCCGTAACAGGTGGTGCGGGTCCGCCGACGGACGGTCGTCGACACCCTGTCGCGGATCGGCCCGCCCCGCAGACAGGACGCCGATACCCTCCCCGCGCCCGCGCCGCCTACCCTCGGCCGCATGACCCCTCAGAGCACCCCGGACTCCTCCCCTTCCGGTGCCGCCGTCAAGGCCGCCGACCGCGCACACGTCTTCCACTCCTGGTCCGCGCAGGACCTCATCGACCCGCTCGCCGTCGCCGGCGCGGAGGGGTCGTACTTCTGGGACTACGACGGCAGGCGCTACCTCGACTTCACCAGCGGCCTGGTCTTCACCAACATCGGCTACCAGCACCCGAAGGTCGTCGCCGCGATCCAGGAGCAGGCGGGGCGGATGACGACGTTCGCGCCCGCCTTCGCGATCGAGGCGCGGTCGGAGGCGGCCCGGCTGATCGCCGAGCGGACCCCCGGCGACCTCGACAAGATCTTCTTCACCAACGGCGGCGCGGACGCCGTCGAGCACGCCCTGCGGATGGCCCGGCTGCACACCGGGCGGCCGAAGGTGCTGTCGGCGTACCGCTCGTACCACGGCGGCACCCAGCAGGCGGTGAACGTCACCGGGGACCCGCGCCGCTGGGCCTCGGACACCGGCACGGCCGGGGTCGTGCGCTTCTGGGCGCCCTTCCTGTACCGCTCGCGGTTCCACGCCGAGACCGAGGAGCAGGAGTGCGCGCGGGCGCTGGAGCACCTGGAGACGACGATCGCCTTCGAGGGGCCGGCGACGATCGCCGCGATCGTGCTGGAGACGATCCCGGGGACGGCCGGGATCATGGTGCCGCCGCCCGGCTATCTGGCCGGGGTGCGGGAGATCTGCGACCGGCACGGCATCGTCTTCGTGCTGGACGAGGTGATGGCCGGGTTCGGGCGGACCGGGACCTGGTTCGCGGCCGGCCTGTTCGGGGTCGTACCGGACCTGATGACCTTCGCCAAGGGCGTGAACAGCGGGTATGTGCCGCTCGGCGGGGTCGCGATCTCCCCGGCGATCGCGGAGACCTTCGCGAAGCGGCCCTACCCGGGCGGGCTGACGTACTCCGGGCACCCGCTGGCCTGCGCCGCCGCCGTCGCCACGATCGGGGTGATGGCCGAGGAGGGCGTCGTCGAGCACGCGGCCCGGCTCGGCTCGGACGTGCTCGGGCCCGCGCTGCGGGAGCTGGCCGCGCGGCACCCGAGCGTCGGCGAGGTGCGCGGCACCGGCATGTTCTGGGCCCTGGAGCTGGTCCGCGACCAGCAGACCCGGGAGCCGCTGGTGCCGTACAACGCCACCGGCGAGGCGAACGCCCCGATGGCCGCCTTCGCCGCCGCCGCGAAGCGGCACGGCCTGTGGCCCTTCGTGAACATGAACCGCACCCACGTGGTGCCGCCGTGCAACGTGAGCGAGGCCGAGCTGAAGGAGGGCCTGGCGGCGCTGGACGCGGCGCTGTCCGTCGCGGACACGTACACCGGCTGACCGGCCGCCGCGAGGGCCGGGGCGTGAACGCGTAAGGTGGCGTGCTCGTACATATATACGTGTGTACGCGCACGCCCGCGCGATCCGTGCTCACGCGCACGCCCGCGGGGCCGGCGCGCGTACGCCCCGGACGCGACGAGGAGACGCCCGACCATGCCCGGCCCCAGCGGCACCGGTGCCGTGACGCGCAGCACCCTGCGGCAGCAGATCGCCGACGCGCTCCGCGACGAGGTGCTGGCCGGCCGGCTCCAGCCGGGGCAGGAGTTCACCGTCAAGGAGATCGCCGAGCAGTACGGCGTCTCCGCGACGCCGGTGCGCGAGGCCCTGGTCGACCTGTCCGCGCAGGGGCTGCTGGACGCGGACCACCACCGCGGCTTCCGGGTCCACGAGTACTCCCCCGCCGACTTCCGCGGCATGATCGAGGCCCGCTGCCTGGTCACGGACGGGATGTTCCACGCCCTCGCCGACGGCCGGGCCGGAACCGTCACGCCCGGCGACGAGCAGCGGCTGACGGCCGCGCTGGCCGGGGTGCGGCGGCGCGGCGAGGAGGCGCAGCGGGCCGCCACCGCCGGCGACCTCAACGTGCTCATCGGCTACGACCTGCGGTTCTGGCGGGAGCTGGCGGCCCTGTTCGGCAACCCGTACCTCGCCGACTTCCTGCACCGGCTGCGGGTGCAGAGCTGGGTGTGCACGGTGCAGCACCTGCGCCGGGCCGCCGATCTGCGGGGCGTCCTGTGGTCCGGGCACACCGAACTGGTCGACGCCCTGGTGCGCCGGGACCCCGAGGCGGCCCGCGCGCTGGTGACGGCGTACAACACCCACTCGCTCCGGGTCATCGAGCGGCTCTCCGCCACCTGAGCGCCCACCCGCGCGGGGCCGCGTGCGCCCGGCTCGCGGGGTGGGAGGCGCGCACCTGGGTAGGGGAGGGGGAACGAGGGCTCTCCCAGGGGAGCCGCACTCCCGCCGCACCGACTACCCTGCCCTGACCACCGTGCTGTGTGAGGAGCACTCTTTTGGCCTGTGACCTGTGGCTGGTACCGCTCGTCGACGTGTTGTGCCACGCGCCGGACAACCCCTTCGCCGAGGAACTCGCGCAGTACGACAAGGCCCTGGCCGAGGCCGGCCTGCCGCCGGTGCCGGTGTTCGCGTACATGCCGGGCCTGTCCGGCGAGGTCGCCCCGGTGGCCGGGTTCGACTACGACGCGCTGCACTTCCTGCGCCGCGCCCATCTGCTCCGGCTCTGCGGCCTTCCGGTGACGCCGGTGGACGAACTCGGCGGCGACTACGAGCAGTTGCTGGAGATGTTCGAGACCACGGCCCAGCAGTCCCACCTGGTCTGGCACTACGACCACGCCGGTGCCTACGTCCCGGTCGACTTCCCGCACCCCCTCGCCAACGACGAACTCCTGGCGGGCGGCGGCCCACTGGGCTCCTCGCACGCCCTGCTGCGCGAGCTGGAGGCGGTGGCCCCGGCCCTCGGCATCGACCCGGCCAACCCCCCGGCCGCCCCGCGACCGCCCGCCGGGCCGACCGAGCTGGAGGAGCCGGCGGCACCGGGGCCGCACGACCCCAGCCCGTTCGCGCGGGAACGGCACGTGTGGCTGGGGCTGCACGCGGCGGCGACGCGGAGCCTGGCGCAGGGCTCGATGATCGTCTTCAGCTGACGTCCCCGGCGGGCGGCGGTCCTCAGTCGAGACCGGCGCTCCGGCCGATGCTCTCCAGGCCCTTCTGGAGATCCTCGCGGGTCATGATCGGGAACACCTCGACCTCGGCGCCGAACTGGGTGAAGAACGGTTCCCCGACGGCGGGCAACTCGGAGCTGTCCGCCATGTCGAAGACGAGCAGCGCGGTCCGTCGGCCGCTCAGGGGGCCGAAGTAGGCGGCCTCCGGCCGGATGCGGTCGAGGGTCTCCTTCATCAGCCCGGGCATCCTGCCACTGCGGATGATCTCGTTGGCCTTCTCGGTGTCCATGGTCGCTCTGAGCATCACGCGCATCGCACTCACCTTCTTCTGTCGTCGATACGCGGTTCTCCCCCCAGGCTATGCCCGCCACCGGACCGTCACCCGATCAGCAAGATCCCCGGCGGCCACAGCACCCCGGCCGCCAGCAGCAGCGACGGCCCGAGGTGCACCGGGCACACCCGCAGCGGCGGCAGCCCGTGCCGCACGACCTCGAACCGGGCCGGGTCCGGGCAGTCGCCGGGGTCGCCCTCGGCGCCGTAGGGGCCCTGGCAGCCGTAGGGGCCCTGACAGGAGAGGGTCATGCCCCGATACGACACCGCGACCGCCGCCGGCGCCCCTGGGAGGGGGCCGAACGACGGTCGCGGCGGTGGTGCGGGGGCCTGCGGCGGCCTACAGGAAGGAGTTGATCTCGATCGTCTCGTCCCGGCCCGGTCCGACGCCGATCGCGGAGATCGGGGCGCCGGACATCTCCTCCAGGGCCTTGACGTAGTTCTGCGCGTTCTTCGGCAGGTCGTCGAAGGTCTTGGCCTTGGTGATGTCCTCCGACCAGCCCGGCAGCGTCTCGTAGACCGGCTTCGCGTGGTGGAAGTCGGACTGCGAGTACGGCAGCTCCTCGACGCGCCTGCCGTCGATCTCGTACGCCACGCAGACCGGGATCTGCTCCCAGCCGGTGAGGACGTCGAGCTTGGTGAGGAAGAAGTCGGTGAGGCCGTTGACGCGGGTGGCGTAGCGGGCGATCACCGCGTCGAACCAGCCGCAGCGCCGGTCGCGGCCGGTGGTCACGCCGCGCTCGCCGCCGATCCGGCGCAGGGCCTCGCCGTCCTCGTCGAACAGCTCGGTCGGGAACGGGCCGGCGCCGACGCGGGTGGTGTACGCCTTCAGGATGCCGATGACCCGGCTGATCTTCGTCGGGCCGACGCCGGCGCCGGTGCAGGCACCGCCGGCGGTCGGGTTGGACGAGGTCACGAAGGGGTACGTGCCGTGGTCGATGTCGAGCAGGGTGCCCTGGCCGCCCTCGAAGAGGACCACCTTGTCGTCCTCCAGCGCCTGGTTGAGGACCAGGACGGTGTCGGCGACGTACGGGCGCAGCTTCTCCGCGTAGCCCAGCAGCTCCTCGACGACCTGGCCGGTGGCGATGGCCCGGCGGTTGTAGAGCTTGGTGAGCATCTGGTTCTTGACGTCGAGCGCCGCCTCGACCTTCTGGGTGAGGATCGACTCGTCGTAGAGGTCCTGGACCCGGATGCCGACGCGGTTGATCTTGTCGGCGTAGGTCGGGCCGATGCCGCGTCCCGTGGTGCCGATCTTCCGCTTGCCGAGGAAGCGTTCCGTCACCTTGTCGACGGTGACGTTGTACGGCGTGATGATGTGAGCGTTGCCGCTGATCAGGAGCTTGGACGTGTCGACGCCACGCTCGTTCAGACCGCTCAGCTCGGAGAGCAGGACCGACGGGTCGACGACGACGCCGTTGCCGATGACCGGCGTGCAGCCGGGGGAGAGAATCCCGGAAGGGAGCAGGTGGAGGGCGTACTTCTGGTCGCCCACGACTACCGTGTGGCCGGCGTTGTTGCCGCCCTGGTAGCGCACCACATAGTCGACGGAGCCGCCGAGCAGGTCCGTCGCCTTTCCCTTGCCTTCGTCACCCCACTGAGCACCGAGCAGCACAAGTGCGGGCACGCGCGTACACCCCTTCCGGGCGGGGCATGTCCAAGGTCGAGGGCGGACGCGGCGGGTTCGCTGCCGCGTGCACCGCGACCGTCGTTGGCCGCCAACCGTCGGACCGGGTGCCCCGGTATAGACGAAGCCCCTGGCGCAATAGCGCAAGGGGCTCTTGCACAAAGATGCTACCCGAGGAAGTGAGGCATGGCCGAGGTGGCGACTTCCGCGCGATCGTCCGGGACTTCTTCCGCGCTGTCCGATCCGCTTCTGGTGGTCGTCGACCCGGTCGCCCGGCGGGTGGACGGGGAGTCCGTCCGGATAGCGAAAGACGTGCTCAGAGCGGGTGCGGCGCACACCAAGGTGTGTCTGCCGGACAGCCCGGAGGAGTTCGCCCGGATGCTCGGCCGGCGCGGGTCCCGGCGTCCGGTCGTGGTCGGTGACGACCGGGCGCTGCTGCGCGCGGTGGGGCTGCTGCACCGGTGGCGGGAGCTGGCCGGATGTGGTCTGTCGCTGGTGCCGGTCGGCCCGGCGCAGGAGCTGTCCCGTTCGCTCGGCGTGCCGTCGGGGGCGGTGGCGGCGGCGCGGGCGGTCCTGGAGGGGGCGGAACGGCGGCTGGACCTGCTGGTCGACGACAGTGACGGGGTGGTGCTGGGCGCGGTGGGCATCCCGCCGGCGCCGGGGGCGGCCCAGGAGGCCGCCGGGGCGGACGACGACGCGTCGGTGCGGCCCTGGCTGCGGACCTGCCAGTCGCTGGTGCGGACGCTGGCGCACCCGCGCCCCGCCCGGTCCGGGCCGGCCACGGGTCCCGGCCCGGCGCGGCTGCGGGTGGAGGTCGACGGGGTGACGCTGGTGGACCTCGACCAGCCGGTGGCGGGCGTCTCCCTGATCCCGGGCGGCCCGGGGCTGGCCGAGGTGGAGGTACGGCCGCTGTCGGTGGGGGCGGAGGCGTCCCCGATCACGGCGCGGGGCCGGACGGTGACCGTCTCGGGGGCGCACTTCCGCTACCGGGCGGACGCGGTGGAGTCGGGCCCGGTGGGGACGCGGACCTGGACGGTCCGCGAGTCGGCGTGGGGGCTGACGCTGCCGGCGCGCTGAGGCCGGCCGGGCGCTCGGGTCAGCCGGCCGGAGCCTCGAAGCCGGCGGTGTCGAGCAGGCAGTCGAAGGGCTCCGGCATCGGCAGCTCCTCGCCGAACGGCCGGGTGCAGCGGGACGCGTACCCCTCGGCGGACGGTGTCCCCAACGCATGACCCGGTGGTAATGGCCCTGGGGCCACGGCGACACGACGATGTTCCCCCTGATGATCTCGGCCCGGAAGCCGTCGGGTACGTCCAGTTCGTCGAGGGCCGTCAACAGCTCCTCGAAGCTCTGGGACCCGGTGCCGCCCGTCGTCGGTCGCTCCGCCATGACCGTCATGATGCGCCCCCCTTGACGCGGACCGGTCATCACGGAAGTACCTGGCTGATCACTCAGCCGTCATGGGAACCGTTTCTCCCGGTGCACCCGCCACCGTTCCATCATCGCCGCGATCTCGCCGTCGACGAACTCGAAGAAGGCCAGCGTCTCGGCCATGCGGCGGCCCGCCGGGGTGCCGGCGCCGAGGCTGGTGACACCCTCGCGCAGGGCGGCCTCCCAGCGCTTGATCACCGTCTCGCGGTTGGTGAGCGCCTCGTACCACTGGTCGCTGTGCACCCGGTACCGCTCGCGCCGCGAACCGGGCTCGCGCTCCCGGGACACCATGTGCTGCTGGGCGAGGTAGCGCACGGCCCCGGAGACGGCGGCCGGGCTGACCCGGAGCTGGGTGCCGAGTTCCGCCGAGGTGAGGGCGCCCGAGTCGGAGGCGAGCAGCGCGGCGAAGATCCGGGCGGGCATCCGCTGCATGCCCGCCTCGACCAGCTGCGCGGCGAACCCCTCCACGAAGCGCGACACCGCCTCGGGGTCCCGGTCCCGCTCCCGGCCTGCTCCCGTGTCGTCCGTCATCCCTCGATCATCCCGCACACCTCTAACAGTTTCTTAACTTCACAATTTTCTGAAAGAAGCGTACGTTCCGAAGCATGACGAAGGCCATCAGCGTCGCCGGACTCCACAAGTCGTTCGGCCGGACGCACGCGCTCGACGGACTCGACCTGGAGGTCGAGACCGGTGAGGTGCACGGTTTCCTCGGGCCCAACGGGGCCGGCAAGTCCACCACCATCCGGGTCCTGCTCGGCCTGCTGCGCGCCGACGCGGGCACCGCGCGGGTGCTCGGCCGCGACCCGTGGGCGGACGCGGTCGACGCGCACCGCCGGATCGCGTACGTCCCCGGCGACGTGACCCTGTGGCGCAACCTCTCCGGCGGCGAGGTCATCGACCTGTACGGCCGGCTGCGCGGCGGCCTCGACGGGCGGCGGCGCGCGGAGCTGGTCGAGCGGTTCGAGCTGGACCCGACCAAGAAGGGCCGGACGTACTCCAAGGGCAACCGGCAGAAGGTCGCCCTGGTCGCGGCGTTCGCCTCGGACGTGGACCTCTTGATCCTGGACGAGCCGACCAGCGGGCTCGATCCGCTGATGGAGGAGGTGTTCCGGCACTGTGTGGCGGAGGAACGCGCGCGCGGGCGGACCGTGCTGCTCTCCTCGCACATCCTCGGCGAGGTGGAGGAGCTGTGCGACCGGGTCAGCATCGTCCGCAGGGGACGGACGGTGGAGAGCGGTTCGCTGGCCGAGCTGCGGCACCTGACCCGCACCAGCGTCACCGCCGAGCTGGCGGGCCCGCCGGACGGCCTCGCCGCGCTGCCCGGCGTGCACGGCCTCGACGTCCGGGGCAGCCGGGTGCGGCTCCAGGTCGACACCGGCCATCTCGACGCCGTACTGCGGTCGCTCGGCCGGTCCGGGGTGCGGTCGCTGACCTCGGCGCCACCGACGCTGGAGGAGCTGTTCCTCCGTCACTACCGGGACCAGGGGGCGGAGCGATGACCGCCGCCGTCGCCGCCGCCGCCCGGGAGGGCGGTTCCCGTCCGTTCGCCGGCACCGGCACGCTGCTGCGGTTCGCGCTGCGCCGGGACCGGGTGACGCTCCCGGTGTGGATCGCGGTGACCGCGGTGATGGTGCTGTCCATGCCGGGCACCCTGGAGGGCCTGTACGGGACGGCGGCCGAACGCGCCGATCTCGTAGGGCAGTTACGGGCGAACTCCGCGCTGCGGGCGATGACCGGCCCGCTCCTCGGCGATTCGCTGGGCGCGCTGACCGCCTGGCGGGTCGGGGTGTACGCGGCGGTGCTCGCGGCCGGCCTGAGCCTGCTGACCGTCGTACGGCACACCCGGGACGAGGAGGAGAGCGGCCGGGACGAGCTGCTGCGGGCCGGGGCGGTCGGCCGGCACGCGCCGCTGACGGCGGCGCTGCTGGCGGCGGCCGTCGCCGACGCCGTCCTCGCGCTGCTGCTCGCGGCGGGGCTGTCGGCGCACGGGACGGCGGGGGCGGTGGCGTTCGCGCTCGGCGTCGCCGGGGCCGGCCTGGTCTTCGCGACCATGGCGGCGATCGCCGCCCAGCTCACCGAGAGCGCCCGGGCGGCCCGGGGCCTGACCGCCGGCACGCTGGGCGCGGCCTTCGTGCTGCGGGCGGCGGGCGACTCGGGGACGGCGGACGGTTCCTCCCCGCTGACCTGGCTGTCCCCGCTGGGCTGGGCGGAGAACGTCCGGGCGTTCACGGGCGAACGGTGGTGGGTGCTGGCGGTGCCCGCCGGGGCGGTGCTGGCCCAGGGGGCGGTGGCGTACGCGCTGGCCGGGCGCCGGGACGTCGGCGCGGGCTTCCGGCCGGCCCGGCCGGGACCGGCGTACGGCCGGCTCGGCACGGCGGGGGCGCTGGCGTGGCGGTTGCAGCGGGGCGGTGTGCTCGGCTGGAGCCTCGGCTTCCTCGTCGCCGGGGTGGTGTACGGGGCGATGACGAAGGGCGCGGCCGAGCTGCTCGCGGACAACGAGGGCACCCGGGAGGTCATCGCCCGGATGGGCGGGGAGGCCGGGCCGGCCGACTCCTTCGTCTCCGCGATGGTCGGCACGCTGGGGATGGTCGCCGCGCTGTACGTGGTCGCCTCGGCGCTGCGGCTGCACGCCGAGGAGACCTCCGGGCGGGCGGAGCCGGTGCTCGCCGGGGCGGTGGGGCGGCTGCGCTGGGCCGCCGGGCACCTGGTGGCCGCGTTCGGCGGCGCGGTGGTCCTGCTGCTGACGGCCGGCTGCGGATACGCCCTCGGCTACGGCCGGGACCTCGGCCCGATCCTCGCGGCCTGCCTGGTGCAGGTGCCCGCGGTGTGGGTGGTCGGCGGGGCGGCGGTCCTGCTGCTCGGGCTGCTGCCGCGCGCGGCCCCGGTGGCGTGGGCCGTGGCCGGCGCGGCCCTGCTGCTCGGCTGGATCGGCCCGGCGCTGGACCTGCCGGGGGCGCTGCTGGACCTGTCACCCTTCGCCCACCTGCCGAAACTCCCCGGCGCGGGGATGCAGTGGCGCCCGGTCCTGGTGCTGCTGGGGCTGGCGGGAGTGCTGGTGGCGACCGGGGTGGTGGGGTTGCGGAGGCGGGACGTGGGCGGCTGACCCGGGGCGCCCTCCCTCACGCCTCGACGTGGAGTCCGCGCAAGCCCCGGATGACGAAGGTCGGCTTGCGTTCCGGTTCGGCGACGAGGGTGAGGGTGGGGGCCCGTTCGAGGAGGGCGGTGAGGGAGGCGGCCAGTTCGATGCGGGCGAGCGGGGCGCCGATGCAGTAGTGCAGGCCGGCGCTGAAGGAGATGTGCGGGTTGTCCCGGCGGGCCAGGTCGAGGCGGCCGGGGTCGGCGAAGACGGCCGGGTCGTGGTTGGCGGAGCCGAACAGCAGCGCGATCTCGGCGCCGCGCGGGATGGTCGTCCCGTCGATCTCGATGTCGTCCAGCACCCAGCGTTCGAAGAGCTGGAGCGGGGTGTCGTAGCGCATCAGCTCCTCCACCGCCGTGGGGACGAGGGAGTGGTCGGCGCGCAGGGCGGCGAGCTGGCCGGGGTTGCCGAACAGCGCGTGCCAGCCGTTGACGGTGGCGTTGACGGTGGCCTCGTGACCGGCGTTCAGCAGCAGGACGCAGGTCGAGATCATCTCCTGCTCGGTGAGGCGGTCGTCGTCCCCGTCGTGCGCGGCGATCAGGCCGGAGACCAGGTCGTCGCCGGGGTCCGCGCGGCGGGCGGCGATCAGGCCGCGCAGGTAGTCGGAGAACTCCACCGACGCGCGCACCGCCCGCGCCGCCGTCTCCTCGGACGGGTGCAGCTCGTACATCCCGCAGATGGCGGCCGACCAGGGCCGCAGCGGGGCCCGGTCGGACTCGGGGATGCCGAGCATCTCGGCGATGACGGCGACGGGGAGGGGTTCGGCGACGTCGGTCAGCAGGTCACCGCCGCCGGCGGCGACGAGCCGGTCCACCAGGCGGCCGGCGAGGTCACGGACGTACGGCTGGAGCCGCTCCACCGTGCGCGGGGTGAACGCCTTCGAGACGAGCCGCCGGATGCGGGTGTGGTCCGGGGGCTCCAGGTCGAGCATGCCGTGGTCGTTGAGCGTGTGGAACGGTTCGTGCTCGGGCGGCGGCGGGGTCCGGCCGAACTCCTCGTGGCTGAAGCGGTGCCGGTACGTCCGCCCCAGGCGCCGGTCACGCAGCAGCGCGGAGACGTCCGCGTGGCGGGGGACGAGCCACTGGCCGGTGGGCTCGAAGTAATGGACCCGGCCCCGTTCGCGGAGTCCGGCGTAGGCGGGGTACGGGTCGGCGACGAACGCGGGGTCCCACGGGTCGAAGGCTGCCATGACCGGACGCTAGCCCGGCCGGGGCGCCGCTGACCAGGGGGTACGGCGGGAGGCTCAGCCCTCCTCGGTGATGCGGGTGGCGATGCCGTCGGTGATCTCGACCTCGGCGGCCAGGGTGCCGGCCTTGGCCGCCGCCTCCAGCTCGGCCTCGGTGCACTGCGTGGCCGTCTGCCCCTCGGCGTCGCCGCACATGCCGCCGACGCCCCAGATCTCGGTGTCCTCGGCGATCCAGAACTGCTGCTGGGTGTCCTTCAGGTCGGACACGGTGTACTTGCCCGGGGCGAGGTAGGAGACGGTGCCCAGCCAAGTGCCGCTGACGCCGTCTCCGCCCTGACCGGCCGTGTCCTCACCGGAGGGCGCCGAGTCGTCCGCGCCGCCGTCACCGGTGTGCCGCTCGGTGACGGTGACGGCGATGCCGTCCTTCAGCACGACGTCCGCGTCGACCGCGCCGGCCCGGGCCGCCTTCTCCAGCTGCGCCTCGGTGCACTGGGTGGCCGCCTGCCCCGCGGCGTCCCCGCACACCCCGCCGGAGCCCCAGATCTTCGTGTCCTCGGCGATCCAGAACTGCTGCTCCTTGCCGCCGGCGGTGACCGTGTACGTGCCCGGCGCGAGGTAGGCGACCTCGCCGCCCGAGAAGGTGCCGCTGACGCCGCCCTGCTTCGTCGCGGCGGCGGCCTGCGCGCTCACCGTCTCCTCGGTGGTGGTGCCGGCGCCGGTGCTCCCGGCGGTGTCGTCGCTCTGGCAGGCCGTCATCAGCAGGGTGCCCGCGACGGCGGCGGCGGCGAACAGGACGGAACGGGCACGCAGCGTGGTCATGGCGAGGAGACCCCTTCGGGAGGTGTGCGGCGGTCGGAGTGAGCGGTACGCGGCCTGTGCGCCGCTGTGAGACGACCATGCACCGCCCACGGACCCCGGCACCAGCGACACGGGTGTTCCACGACCGCGCCGTGACAGAACGCGGACACGGGCAGCAGGACGGAGACACAACCGCCCGCGCCCGCCCGTGTCACACCGGGTCGATACGCGCCTTGAGCAGGCAGAACTCGTTGCCCTCCGGGTCGGCGAGGACGTGCCACTGCTCCTCGCCGGTCTGGCCGATGTCGGCCGGGCGCGCGCCTAGTGCCAGGAGGCGTGCCAGCTCGGCGTCCTGGTCCCGGTCGGTGGGGTTGACGTCGATGTGCAGCCGGGCCTTCCCCGGTTCCGGCTCGTCCCGGCGGCTGAGGATGATCGTCGGCTGCGGTCCCCCGAAGCCCTCGCGCGGCCCGATCTCGACGCAGTCGTCGCCTTCCCGGTCGAGGACGACGAAGTCCAGCACCTCGCACCAGAACCGCGCCAGCACCTCCGGCTCCCTGCACCCGAGCACCAGCTCACCGATACGACACGCCATGGATTACCTGCCTTCGAGGGGAACGCGGACGCGGCGACCGTACCGGCCAGGACGGCGGAAGACGACGGATTTACGACCCCCCTATCTCCCGCGTGAACCCGTGACTCCGCTCCACCTTCGCCACGTGCAGCGTGTAACTCCGGTACCACTGCTCCCGCCCGCGCCGCTGCGCCGCCCGATGCTCGGCGTCCGACCTCCACCGCGCGAGCGCGTCGCCGTCCCGGAAGTACCCGACGGTGATCCCGAGCCCGCCGGGCGTCTGCGCGTGGTCCATCCCCAGATACCCGGGGATCTCCTTCACCAGCTCCTCCATCCGCGCGTCGGTCTCCCGGTAACCGTCCTGGTCGTCACTGCGGACGGTGGTGAAGACGGCGACGTAGTACGGGGGTTCGTGGGCGGGGACGGGGGTGGCGGGGGTGTCGGTCATGGGGGTCACGGTAAGGGGGACGCCGTCCGGTGGACCAGGGTGTTCCGTGGGCGCGGTGGCGGGTCAGCGGCCGGCCGCGTCGGGCCGGGCGCCCGCCTTCAGGCTCTCGACGAGGGCGGCGAACGAGGACACCGGTACGGAGAGCGTCGCTCGGGCGGGGGCCTTGGAGTCGCGGATGCGTATGCGGGTGGGTGACGTCGCTATTTCGACGCAGGTGTTCCCTTCGCCTCCACCGGAGTACGTGGACTTGCGCCAGGACATCAAAGCTCCTTCATCAACCGGTGAATGAAGTCCCGCGACTCCAAGGGCTCCAGCGACGATTCCCTCACCGTGCGGAAAAGTGTTCGGAGTCGATTCAAGTGCTCCTCCGCGTCGATGAAAAGGGTGCCGGTGGGCGAGTCGAGGAGCCCCGTGTCCAGCTTGGGCACCCGTCCGCCCAGGTACATCATCGACGCGTCAGCACCGGGGAAGCCGTCCCGGTGGACGGGGATGACCCGCACGACGGCGTGCCCCCTCTCGATCTCTTCCAGGATGAGCTGGAGCTGGGACAACGACGTCCGGCGGTCGGACACCCGGATGCGCAGGGCGAACTCGTGGACGATCGTCTCGTACGGAGTCGGCTTGTCGCCCTCGATCGCCCTGCGCCGCATCATGCGGTGCTCCACGCGGGGCGCCAGCTCGGCTTCGGTCAGGTCCGGGCGCATGTACCTGAAAACAGCGCGCGCGTAGTCCGGGGTCTGGAGCAGTCCCGGCACGTACGTGATCACGACTTCCCGCATGAAGGTGGCGTGGTGCTCCGCCTCGGCCACGTCCAGGTTCACCTGAGGCAGGACGCCTCGGTAGTCGTCCCACCAACCGCGCGAGCGCTCCTCGGCCACCGTCGCCAGGGCATCGACGAATGCCTCGTCCTCGCACTCGTAATGATTCGCGAGGCGGCGAACGCGCTCCGCGCTGACTCCGGAGATCCCTGCTTCGATCTGACTCATCTGCGCCGACGTGGAGTCCAGAAAGGCCGCGACCTCGCGCGCCTTCAGGCCGGCCGCGACCCGCAGCTTGCGCAACTCGGCACCGAGCCGGATCTGCCGGGCCGTGGGGTTGCTTCTCGGCGCCACTCGTTCTCCCGTCCCCGAAGGCCGCTTCGGCGTGCCTCGTTCGGGTGCCAGGCTACGCCAACAGCTTGCACCGGGAGAAATTTCTCCTCTACCGTCGGTGACGCGCCGCACACGCTGCGAAGCCCCGGGCACCGGAAGCGCACCGCCCCGTCGTGTCGTGACGGGCGCGGCAATGACACCCCCGCCCGGTGGGCGACCCCCCCTACACCGACGGAGCCACACGTATGTCCGAGAGCGAGTCCTGGGAGTACTCCCTCCACATCCCGAACGACCCCCGTGCCGTCACCGTCTGCCGGCGGACCCTGCGGCTGGTCCTCACGGTGCACGGGCTGATCGGGCTCGTGGACGTCGCGGAGCTGCTCGCCGCCGAGCTGGTGGGGAACGCCGTACTGCACACCGAAGGGCCCGCCGCGCTGCGGGTGTGCTGGTCGGGGCGGGTGCTGCGGATCGGGGCGTGGGACGCCGACCCCGAACCGCCGCCCGGGGGCGGGGAGATGGCCCACGCGGAGGACGAGGGAGGGCGGGGGCTCGCTCTCGTGCGGGCCTGTTCCGATCTGTGGGGGTGGCAGCCGCTGTCGCGGTCCGGGGACCGGGGGAAGTACGTGTGGTGCGAGCTGGGGACGGCCCCGTCTCACCCCGGTGTCACCAGCCGGGCCTCGTAGGCGAAGACCGCCGCCTGGGTGCGGTCGCGCAGGCCCAGTTTGACCAGGACGCGGCTGACGTGGGTCTTGATGGTCGACTCCGCGACCATCAGGCGCTCGGCGATCTCGCTGTTGGACAGGCCCTGCGCGATCAGGACCAGCACCTCCGTCTCCCGCTCGGTCAGGTCGCCGTACGCCGCGTGCGCGGCGGGCAGCAGACGCGGACTGTCCGCCAGCCGCGAGAACTCGGTGATCAGGCGGCGGGTGACGGACGGGGCGAGCAGGGCCTCGCCGGAGGCCACCACCCGTACGCCGTCCGCGAGTTGGCGGGCCGAGGCGTCCTTCAGGAGGAAGCCGGACGCGCCCGCGCGCAGTGCCTGGTAGACGTACTCGTCGAGGTCGAAGGTGGTCAGGACCAGCACCTTCGACGTGCTGTCGGCCGCGACGATCTCACGGGTCGCCTCGATGCCGTTCAGTTCCGGCATCCGGATGTCCATGAGGACGACGTCGGGGACGAGTTCGCGGACCATGGCGACCGCCTCGCGGCCGTTGACCGCCTCGCCGACGACCTCGATGTCCGGCATCGCGTTCAGCAGGACCGAGAAGCCCTCGCGGACCATCATCTGGTCGTCGGCGATCAGGACGCGGATCGGCCGGCCGGTCATGCCTCGTCCCCGGACGCCAGGGCCACCGGCAGGAAGACCGCCACCTCGTAGCCGCCCTCCCCGGTCGGTCCCGCCGTCATCTCGCCGTTCAGCATCGACACCCGTTCCCGCATGCCGGTGATGCCGTGGCCGGCGCCCGGTGACGGCTTGACCAGGGCGGGCGCGGGGACCGGGCCGTTGACGATCCGCAGGCCCAGGCCGCCGAGGACGTAGGACACCTCCACGCGGGCCGACGCGCCCGGTGCGTGCCGCAGCGTGTTGCTCAGGGCCTCCTGGACGATGCGGTACGCCGACAGCTCCACGCCGGGAGGCAGTTCGCGTACCGCGCCGGTGACCGCCTTGTCGACCGGCAGGCCCGCGTCCCGCACGTTGGCGAGGAGCGCGTCCAGGTCGGCGAGGGTGGGCTGCGGGGCGTCGGGGGCCTCGTAGTCCTCGGCGCGGACGACACCGAGGACGCGGCGGAGTTCGGTGAGGGCGGCCACCGCGTTCTCCCGGATGGTGGCGAAGGCCCGCTCCAGTTCCGGCGGCGGGTTCTCCACCCGGTAGGGCGCCGCCTCGGCCTGGATGGCGACCACCGACATGTGGTGGGCGACCACGTCGTGCAGCTCGCGGGCGATGGTGGTGCGCTCCTCCAGCAGCGTGCGCCGGGACCGTTCCCGCGCCGTCACCGTCCGCTGGGCGGTGACCTCCTGCCGGGCCTCCCGGCGGACCTGCCGTACGGCGACCACCAGCAGGACCATCGCGGTGAGCACCAGCAGCGGGGCGCTGTTGGAATTCTGGTACTCCCCACCGAGCAGGGTGTCGGCACCGAGGCTGTAGACGGCGGTGAGCAGCCACATCCAGGCCGCCGTCCGGGGCCGGGTCCGCAACGCCACCAGCGTCAGCACGATCAGGTGGCAGGCGAAACTGCCGGGCGACCAGGGCCAGTCGTCCCACCGCTCGGAGAAGAGCACGACGAACGGGGCCGCCGCCCACGACACCCAGAAGGCACCGACCGGCCGCACCAGCGTGAGCAGGACGGGCACCAGGGCGAGGAGGGCGTTGAAGAGTTCCAGGGCCTCGCTTCCCTGTGTCGTCCCGGCGAAGGAGAAGGCCATCGCGATCAGGCCGGCGGCCACCACCACGGCGTGCGGCGTCCACTGCGCGTACTCCCGCAGCGCGCCCGGCAGCCGCCGGGTCAGTGGGCCGTCGGTGCGCATCGGGGGCAGCGGGCGGTAGGCGAAGGCGTCGTGGATCAGGTCCTGCCGCAGCCCGCGCAGGGCGTCCGCCGCGAGGCGGGCCTCCGGGCTGCGCGGCGGGGAGGACGGTATACGGGTCGTCTCGGTCACGTACAGCACCGTAGGGGGCGGTGCGGCACCCCGTCGTCCGCAGCGAGACGGGTTTCGCCGGGTCCGTCTCAAGTACTACCGGTACTCCCCCCATACCGGTACTCCCCCGTACTACCGGCACTCCCCGAACCGCCCGCGGCACTCCCCGAACCGCCCGCGGCACTCCCGTACCGCCCGCTCACCACGCCAGCTGTGCGATCTCCTCCGCCACCACCGCGCAGGCGTCCGCCGCCGGGTCGATCAGCGGGAAGTGGCCGACGTCCTCCAGCAGGGTCACCCCCACCACCTCCCCGGCGCGGGCCGCCGCGTCGGCGTACGCCTCGGCGACCTCCTGCGGCACGTCCGCGTCGGCCCGGCCCTGCACCAGGGTGGTGGCGATACCGGTGGGCAGCAGCAGCGCCGGGTCGGCGTACGGCACCCGCTCGGCGAAGGTCTCGTCCCCGCCGAGGAACTGCCGCACCGCGCCGCCGCACACCGCCAGCGAGTCGGCGACCGCGAGGTCCGCGATCGGGGCGAGGGCGACCACGCCGCGCAGCGGCGCCGGCCGGTCGGTGCGCCAGGGGGCGTCGGCGGGCAGCAGGTGCCGGGCCGCCGCCCACAGGGCGAGGTGACCGCCCGCCGAGTGACCGGTGAGCACCGTACGGCGCGGATCGGCGTCCGGCAGGTGCTCCCGGACCAGCGCGGGCAGCGCGTCCAGGGCCGCGGCCACGTCGTCGAGGGTCTCGGGCCAGCGCCCCGCGGCCCCGCCCCCGTCACCGCGCCGGTACTCCACGCTGGCCACCGCGAGCCCCCGGCCCGCCAGGAACCCGGCGAACGGGCTGATGTGCCGCCGGTCGTACGGACCCCGCCAGGCCCCGCCGTGCAGGACGACGACCACGGGCGCGGGACCGCCCGGACCGGCCTGGACCCGGGGGACGTAGAAGTCGATCACCTGGTCGGGGTGGGTGCCGTAGGCGGCGGTGAGGTCGGGGGCGACCGCAGGGTGCGCGAGGAGCGACTTCTCCTCCGCCTCGTTCCGCCCGGCGGGGGTCCCCTTTTCAGCGGCGGCGTCCGGCATGCTCCAACCTCTCAGCGGGGAAACGGTGTTGGCCGACCAGGAGATGGAAATCGGCCGCTGCCGGGACGGTACCAGGCCGGTGACGTGCACCGACACGGGGATATCACGCTGGGTGAGGAGGGTGGCCCCGCTCGCGCGCCGCCCGCCCCTCCCCGGCCCCTACGCGGTGCCGAGCACCTGCCCCAGCACCCGCGCCGCCCGCTCGACGTCCGCGAAGCCGACGTACAGCGGGGTGAAGCCGAACCGCAGGACGTCCGGGGCCCGGAAGTCGCCGACCACACCGCGCTCGATCAGCGTCCGCATCACCTCGCCGGCGTCCGCGCAGCGCAGCGCCACCTGGCTGGCCCGCTCGGCGTGCGCGACCGGCGTCAGGTTCTCCACCCGGCCCGCGGGCACGTACGCCTCGACGCACCGCAGGAAGAAGTCGGTCAGCGCGAGGGACTTGGCCCGCACCCGCGCGACCGGGACGTCGTCCCACACGTCGAGGGCCGCCTCCAGCGCGAGCAGCGACAGGATGTCCGGCGTGCCCACCCGCCCGCGCACGGCGCCGTCGGCCGGGGTGTACGCGGACGTCATCCCGAACGGCTCTGCGTGCGAGTTCCACCCCGGCAGCGGCGAGTCGAAGCGGCCCTGGAGACCGCGGCGGACGTACAGGTACGCGGGTGCGCCCGGGCCGCCGTTGAGGTACTTGTACGTGCACCCCACCGCCAGGTCGACGCCGTGCTCGTCCAGGCCGACCGGCAGCGCGCCCGCGCTGTGGCACAGGTCCCACACCGCGTACCCGCCCGCCGCGCGCACGGCGGCGGTGAGGCCGGGCAGGTCGTGCAGCCGGCCGGTGCGGTAGTCGACGTGGTTGAGCAGCACGGCGGCGGTGCGGCCGGTCAGCGCCGAGGGCACCTCGGCCGGGAGCACCGGCCGCAGCGTACGGCCCGTCAGCCGGGCCGCCGACGCGGCGATGTACCCGTCCGTGGGGAAGGTGGTGGCGTCGACGAGGATCTCGTCCCGCCCCTCCCCCGCCATCCGCACGGCGGCGACCAGGGCCTTGAAGACGTTGACGCTGGTGGAGTCGCCGACGACGATCTGGCCGGGGGCCGCCCCGACGAGCGGCGCGATCCGGTCCCCGATCCGCTCGGGCGCGGTCCACCAGCCGCTCTCCTCCCAGGAACGGATGCGCAGCTCGCCCCACTGCCGGCGGACGACGTCCTCGACCCGGCCCGGCACGTGCGCGGGCAGCGCGCCCAGCGAGTTGCCGTCCAGGTAGACGGTGTCGTCGAGGAGGAAGCGCTCCCGGACCCCGGCCAGGGGGTCCTCGGCGTCCAGTTCCCACGCGGCGCTCATCAGCTCAGACATACGACCTCGCCGTCCACAGCTCCGGGAACACGTTCTTGCGGGCCCGCTTCTCCAGCCAGGCCACCCCGGCGGAACCACCCGTGCCGGTCTTGGCGCCCATCGCCCGGCGGGTGGCGACCAGGTGGTCGTTGCGCCAGCGCCACACCAGCTCGGCGACGTCGCTGAGCGCCTCGCCCAGTCGCGCCAGCTCGCCGTCCTGGTCACCGGCGTACACGTCCGTCCAGGCGGCCTCGACCTCGGGCGACGGCTCGTACGGCCGGGACACGTCCCGGTGCAGCACCGTCTCCGGGATCGGGTACCCGCGCCGGGCCAGCAGCCGGACCGCCTCGTCGTACAGGCTCGGCTCGTGCAGCGCCTTCTCCAGCTCGGCGTGGGCGCGCGGGGTGCCGCGGTGCGGGACCAGCATGGACGCGGACTTCTCGCCGAGCAGGAACTCCAGCCGGCGGTACATGGCCGACTGGAAACCGGAACCCTCGCCGAGGGCGCCCCGGTAGGAGTTGAACTGGGCCGGGGTGAGTCCGGCGAGCGGCTTCCAGGAGGCGTTGAGCGCCTCCAGCTCCCGCACCGACCGTTTCAGCGCGTCCTTCGCCACGCCGACGCGGTCCTCGCGCAGGGCGCGGGCGGCGGTCTCCCACTCGTGGACGATGACGGTGAACCACAGCTCCATGACCTGGCTGGTGACCAGGAAGACCATCTCGCCGGGATCGTCGGAGACGGTGTGCTGGAGGTGGGTGAGGACGTCCGCCCTGACGTAGTCCTCGTACGGCGTGCTGCCCTCGAAATCGAGGTTCGGGGCTTCCTGGGACATCGCTGTCTCCTGCGTATGTGCTTCGGGTGGCGGTCCGCCCTGCCGTTACCGGCACGGGGCCCCGGTCCCCACCGGCATACTCCGCAATCGTCCCGGGCACGCGCAAGGCCCGCCCCTTCGGACGGGCCCCTAGGGGATGGGCGCGGGGTCAGCCGAGGACGTCGGCCGCCTCCTGCGAGGAGTCGCGCAGGAACTGCGTGCAGCGCTCGTACTCGTCCTTCTCGCCGATCGCCTGGGCGGCGCGGGCGAGGGCGTGCAGGGCGCGCAGGAAACCGCGGTTGGGCTCGTGCTCCCACGGCACCGGCCCGTGCCCCTTCCAGCCGCTCCGGCGCAGCGCGTCCAGGCCCCGGTGGTAGCCGGTCCGGGCGTACGCGTACGACTCCACGACGCCGCCCCGCTCGAAGGCGTCGTCGGCGAGCTGCGCCCAGGCCAGGGAGGACGTCGGGTACCGCGCCGCGACCTCGGCGGGCGAGGTGCCGGCGGCGAGCAGCTCGCGCGGCCCGGGGTCGTCGGGGAGGTGGGTCGGGGGCGGTCCCCCGAGCAGGTTCTCGTGAATGGCCATAGCTCCCAGTCTGCGGCATGCCGAGGGCCCGGCACCGCGAGGGTGCCGGGCCCGTCGTACGCGAGGCGTCACCGCCGGACGCGGGTGCCCGCCCGGCGCGGGGCACTGCTTGACGCGGTGCCCGCCGAGCGCGAGGCGCTACTTGATGCGGGTGCCCGCCGAGCGCAGGTGGCCGCAGGCCTCGACGACGCGCGCGGCCATGCCGGCCTCGGCCAGCTTGCCCCAGGTGCGCGGGTCGTAGGTCTTCTTGTCGCCGACCTCGCCGTCGACCTTCAGGACGCCGTCGTAGTTCGCGAACATGTGGCCGGCGACCGGACGCGTGAAGGCGTACTGGGTGTCGGTGTCGAGGTTCATCTTGACCACGCCGTTGTCCAGCGCGGTGGCGATCTCCTCGGCGGTGGAGCCGGAACCGCCGTGGAAGACGAAGTCGAACGGCTTGGAGCCGGCCTCCTGCCCGTACTTCGCGGCGACGCCCACGCTCAGCTCCTTGAGCAGTTCGGGACGGAGGACGACGTTGCCCGGCTTGTACACCCCGTGCACGTTGCCGAAGGACGCGGCGAGCAGGTAGCGGCCCTTCTCACCGAGGCCGAGCGCCTCGGCGGTGCGCAGGGCGTCGTCGACCGTGGTGTAGAGGGAGTCGTTGATCTCGTGGGAGACGCCGTCCTCCTCGCCGCCGGTCGGGGTGATCTCGACCTCGAGGATGATCTTCGCGGCGCGGGCCTGCTCCAGCAGCTCGGTGGCGATGGCGAGGTTGTCGGCCAGGGTCTCGGCGGAACCGTCCCACATGTGCGACTGGAACAGCGGGTTCAGGCCGGCCTGGACGCGCTTGGCGGAGAGCGCCAGCAGCGGGCGCACATAGCCGTCCAGCTTGTCCTTGGGACAGTGGTCGGTGTGCAGCGCGATGTTCACGTCGTACTTCTCGGCGACGATGTGCGCGAACTCGGCCAGGGCGACCGCGCCGGTCACCATGTCCTTGTTGTGCTGGCCGCCCAGGAACTCGGCGCCGCCGGTGGAGATCTGGACGATGCCGTCGCTCTCCGCCTCCGCGAAACCGCGCAGCGCCGCGTGGAGCGTCTGGGAGGAGGTCACGTTGATGGCCGGGTAGGCGAACTTGCCTGCCTTCGCCCGGTCCAGCATCTCGTTGTAGACCTCGGGAGTTGCGATGGGCATTGTCCGCTCCTTGTATGTGCGGGTGGGCTGTGTGGTGCGTGCTTACGGCCCTGACCTAGACCATGCGGCGCCGTGGGGCACCTGGGGCGACGTCATCGTCGGCCCCATCTTCCCAGACGGCTCAGTCGAGGCCCAGCTCGTCCTTGGAGAAGGCGTACCGGTACGGCACCCCGGCGCCCTCCTGGATCTTCTCGGCGGCGCCGGTCGCGCGGTCCACGATGGTGGCGACGGCGACCACCTCGGCGCCGGCCTCGCGCACCGCCTCGACCGCGGTGAGCGGGGAGCCGCCCGTGGTGGAGGTGTCCTCGACGACCAGCACCCGGCGGCCGGCGATGTCCGGGCCCTCGACGCGGCGCTGCATGCCGTGCGCCTTGGCGGCCTTGCGGACGACGAACGCGTCGAGGCGCCGGCCGCGCGCGGCGGCGGCGTGCAGCATGCTCGCGGCGACCGGGTCGGCGCCCATGGTCAGCCCGCCCACCGCGTCGAAGTCGAGGTCCTCGGTCAGGTCGAGCAGCACCTGCCCGACCAGCGGCGCGGCCTCGCCGTCCAGGGTGACGCGGCGCAGGTCGACGTAGTAGTCCGCCTCCAGCCCCGAGGAGAGGGTCACCTTGCCGTGCACCACGGCCTTGTCCTTGATCTGCTGCAGCAGCGCGCCACGTACGTCACTCATGGGGGCCAGCTTAGAGGCGCCGCCAGCTCCAGGTCGTCGTCGCCTCCAGCGGCTCCACGGGCGTGACCAGGCGCGGGAGGGTGTTCAGCCCGTTGGGCGGGCCGGTCTGCGGCTCCACGCAGACGGCGGCCTCCTGCTCGTCGTAGACCACGACCCACTGCTCGCGGCTGGTCACCTTCAGTTCGAGCCGCTCCGGCCAGGTGAGGGTGACGTCGACGCCGTCGGGCATGCCGAAGCAGTCGTCCCAGGGGCCGGGGCGGGGGTCGATCCGGTTGCCGGTGGGGAGGTGGTCGGCGCCGCGCTCCTCCTGCCAGGCGGCGTCGAAGGCGATCTCGACGCCGGTCCCGCCGTCGAGGGTCCGGTTGAACCAGGGGTGCCAGCCGAGCTGCGCCGGGAAGGAGGAGCCGTACGTCTCGACGGCCAGGGTGAGCGTCAGCGCGTCCGGGGCGAGCGCGACGACCTGGGTGAGCTTGGCCGGGTAGGGCCAGGGGTCACCGAGGTCGTACGTGAGGACCGCCTCGTCGGCGCTGGCGCGGGCGGTGACCCAGGCGCCGTCGCGGGCGGGCCCGTGGATGGCGTGCGGCGCGGAGTTCAGCGGCATCTGGTGGACGGTGGCGCCGTCCCGGAAGCGGCCGTCGCGGATGCGGCCGACCCAGGGGGCCATCGGGAAGCAGCCGTACCGGTCGCCTTGGCGGAGCAGCTCCACGCCGTCGACGCGCAGCGAGCCGATCCGGCCGCCGTTGCCGGGCCGTACGGTGGCCTCCGCGTCGCCCGCCCTCAGAGTGATCTCTTCGTTGCTCACGCCCTGACCCTACTGGCGACCCGGCTTCCGGGGCTCAGCGGCGTCTGCGCAGGGCGCGGCCGACGACGATGGCGGAGGCGACGACCAGCGCGGCGGCGGGGGCGGCCCAGCGCAGCGGAGTACCGGCGGTGACCGCCTCGGGGGCGGGCACGGGCGCGTACCGGCCGCGCGGCGGGGCGTGGTCGACCTCCTCGGCGCTGCGCCCGATCATCGTGCGGCGGGCGTGGGCGGCCTCGGCGGGGGGCTCGGCGGCGGCCCCGCCCTGCTCGTCCGCACCGCGGTCCAGGGAGGGCGGGGGCACCTCGGTCTCGAAGACGGACGGGGGCGCGTCGGCGGGCGGCTCCGCGGCGTCCGCGGGATTCGCCGTCTGCGCCGGGTCCGTCCGCTGCGTCGCGTCCGCCCCGTCCGTCGCGTTCGTCGGGTTCGCCGTCCGCGCCGGGTCCGCCGAGCCGTCAGCGTCCGTCGACCGCGCCGCGTCCGCCGTACCGTCAGCGTCCGTCGACCGCGCCGGGTCCGCCGTACCGTCAGCGTCCGTCGACCGCGCCGCGTCCGCCGAGCCGTCAGCGTCCGTCGTCCGCGCCGGGTCCGCCGAATCCTCCGCGTCGTTCACGTCGTTCACGTCCTCCGCGTCGGCCGACCGCACCGCGTCCGCCGTGCCCGCCGCGTCCCCCGCACGCGCCGCGTCGTTCGGCTCCGCCGTCTCCGGCTCGTCCCGGTCGTCCGCCGCCCGGCCCAGGTTCTCCGCGAACCGGGTCAGCAGCCGCGTCACCGCCGCGCTCACCGCGTCCGGCGGCAGGTCGCCGAGGCGGCCGTCCGCGGTGGCCGTCCCCGTGAACGTCAGCGTGGCGCCGCCCTCGGCGCCGGCGATCCGGACCGTCAGCGCGAGCGCCGCCGTGCCGGTGCCGCGCGCCTCGGCGGCCTCGCCCTCGACGCCGTACGCACCGTCGTCCCGCGCGGTGAGCCGCACGGTGCCGCGGTAGGTGACGGAGTGGCTGCCGACGCGGACCTTCAGCCGTCCCGTGACGGGCTCGGCGCCGGCCTCCTGCTGGAGCCCGGGCACCGCGCCCGCGACCCGGGCGGGGTCGGCCAGCGCCTCCTTGAGCCGCTCGGCCGGAACCGGAACGAACACCTCATGCTCCATGTCAGCCGAGCCTACCCAGCGTGCGACGGGAACACGCCCCGTCGGCCGGAACTCTCCCTGTACGAGGGGGACGGACCCGGGGCGGCGGCGTCAGTACCGCGGATGCACCAGCGTCGACGGCGGCGGACGCTCCCCGCCGCGGGGGTCCGCCGTCGCGCGGCCCGCGCGGGCCAGCGACCCGGGGGTCAGCGTGGCCGGCCGCGGCCCGCGCGGGGCGAGGCGCAGCGCCGGGGGCGTCCGGGCCCCGGCCAGCAGGAACCCCCAGTCGCCGCCGGGGGAACCGCTCACCCGGTAGGACGCCGTCCGCAGACCGGCCGCGCGCAGGGTCGACTCCACCGTGTGGAACACCCGGGGGCGCGCGGCGTACGGCCCGGCGTGCACCACCAGCCGCCCGCCGGGCGCCAGCACCCGCCGGGCCAGGCCGTAGAACTCCTGCGAGTACAGCTTGGCGCCGGCCGTCAGGCCCGGGTCGGGCAGGTCCGAGACCACCACGTCGTACGCCCCGGCCGGCACCCCGCGCAGCCGGTGGAAGGCGTCGTCCGTCGTGACGCGCACCCGGGGGTCGTCGTAGGCGTGCCCGTTGAGCGCGGACAGTCCGGGGTCGTGCCGGGCCAGCCGGGACAGCCCGGCGTCCACCTCGACGATCTCCACCCGGCGCACCCCGGGGAACCGCAGCACCTCGCGGGCGGCGAGTCCGTCCCCGCCGCCGAGGATCAGCACGCGCGCGTGCGGGCCGGCCATGGCGGGGTGCACCAGCGCCTCGTGGTAGCGGCGCTCGTCCCCGCCGGCGACCCGGAGCCGGCCGTCCAGGAAGAGGTCGAGGGGGCGGCCGTCGGCGTCGCCGCGCAGGACTATCTCCTGGGTGCCGGTGCGCACGGCCACCCGGACGTCCTGGCCGTACAGGGCGCGCCGGGCGGCCCGTTCGAAGTCGTCGGCGAGGACGGCGGTGGTGGTGAGCAGGGCGATGACGAGGACGCCGGCGGTGAGCAGCAGCCGGCGGGCCCGGCCGGTCAGGTCACGCCGGAACAGGCCGAGCACCAGGGCGGCGCCCACCACCGCGTTGACCGTCCCGGTGACCAGGGCCGCGGTCAGCTGGCCGAGGAACGGCAGCAGCAGGAAGGGGAAGGCCAGACCACCGATCAGCGCGCCGACGTAGTCCGCGGCGAAGAGGTCGGCGACGGCGCCGCCCACGTCCTGGCGGCGGACGCGCTGGATCAGTTCCATCAGCAGCGGCACCTCGGCGCCGATCAGCAGCCCGATGGTGAGCGAGAAGACGACCAGCAGCGCGCGGGGGGCGTCGGCCCACAGACCGCCCCGGTCGCCGGTCCAGGCGAAGGCCGCGTACAGCGCCATGGCGCTGGAGCCGCCGGCCAGGGCGAGGGCGGTCTCCACCGCGCCGAAGCCCGCCGCGCCGAGCCGCCGCAGCCGCTTGGCGACGAGCGAGCCGATGCCCATCGCGAACACCATGACCGACAGGACGATGGACGCCTGGGTGACCGAGTCGCCGGTCAGGTACGAGGCGACGGCGACCAGTTCCAGCTCGTAGACGAGGCCGCAGGCGGCGCAGACGAAGACCCCCGCGAGGACCAGGAACCGTGCGGTGGCCGGCCGCACGGGCAGCGGCGCGGGGGTGCCACGGGGGCCGCTCGGACCGCCCCGGGGTGGCCGGGAGCCGGGCGGGGCGGGGGCGTGCCGTTCGATCACGCTGTGACGTTACGTCACTATCTTATCGCGCTTCGTCACCCACAGGAGTGGAAAGGGCGCGCGGTGGGCGGTCACAGGTTTATCGGCGCGCACCCCGGTCCAGCGGGCGCACGCGCCGGACGGCCCGCGGCCGCGCGGACGCCGACCCGGGTCCGGGTGGCCACCAGATGGCCCTCCTGCGGATAGGCGTGCCAGGTGCGCCAGGTGACCTGGCCGTCGGTGCGCTGCGCCAGCAGGGCGGTGAAGGCGTACGGGCTGCCCGGGAAGACGCCGACCAGTCCGTGCGGGTGGTCGGCGACCAGGGCGAGCAGTTCCTGCGCGCGGCCGGCGAACGCGTCGGGCGACAGCACCTCCACCCGGGCGGCGAACTCGTACTCCCAGTCGCCCACCCGCTTGGCGACGCCCAGCGGCAGCGGCGTCCGGCTGCCCGGGATGCACGCGACCGTCTCCGAGCAGAGGCCCCGCTCCTCCTCCAGGAGCACTTGGTGGGAGGCGCCGAGGAGTCTCAACTGAAGTGCGGCGCCCTCCAGTTCGACTTCGAGGGTGGCCAGGGCCGGGAGCGGCTCCCGCCCGAGGGCCCAGGCGAGGTCGGCCGCGCGCGTGTCGGTGTAGGCGGTGTTCAGGGTCGTGAGCATGGAAGGCTCCGCAAGCACACAGGGGGGAAGAAGGGCAGGGTCCCGTGATCCCGGCCACGGCCGGGCGCGGCCCTGTCACAGCCCGGTCGGCCGGTCAGAAGAGGTCCGCGGGACGCCCGAGGGGCTGCTTGGGTGAATGAGAGGCAATCATGGACGGTGGCGGCGCCACAGCGTTTTTACCCAACTTCGTGGTATTTCCATCCCTCAGGGGGCTCAACAGCTCACCTGTTCCACCACGGCGTGCGCCTACCGGTACACCGCGCGCCAGTACGCCGAAGGCGCCCGCCGGGCGCACGGCCCGGCGGACGCCTTCCCGGTCCGGGGATGCGGTTCCCCCTTCGCGCGGCGCCGACTGCCCCGTGTCAGTCACCGCCTCCGCCACCGCATCCCCCGCCACCGCCGCAGGACGACCCGCCACCGCAGGAGTGACCACCGGAGTGGCCGCCGTCCGACGACGAGCCGCCGTCCGCCCACCAGCTCCCGCCGTCACCGGAGTCGCCGCCACCGGCGTACCCGCCGTCCCCGCCCCCCGTCCGACGGCCCGCCCGCCGGCGCGTCCCACCGGCGCGCGCTCCCGAGCGCGCGACGGACACGCTGCGCACCACGATGAAGATCACGATCACTGCCAGGATGATGCCGATGATCATGGCGCCACCCTCCTTCCCCTGAGCGACCCGACGAGCAACCCCTGAGCGACCCCCCGTGGGTGCTCCGCCCGTTGCGCTGCACCGGAGATGCCCGCGGCCACGACGCGCCAAAGCAGAGTTGAGCAACTTCTGAGGGTCATGGCTCGGAAAAGCCCCCTCACCTGCGCCGAAGCGCTGGTGGGGGGCCTCCGGGGCCGGCCGTGCGGACAGCCCGGGTCAGGTGACCGCGATCCGCGCCATGCCCCACAGGATGATCAGGTCGAGCGTCATCACGCTGATCGACCACAGCGGGTAGTAGGGGATGAACATGAACTGGGTGACCAGGCTGATCGCGGCGACCGCCACCCCCGCCGCGCGGCCCCAGGGCATCGCCCGCAGCACCGCCACCCCGGCCACGATCAGCGCGACGCCCACGACGAGGTGGATCCAGCCCCAACCGGTGAGGTCGAACCGGTACTCGTAGGCGCGGGGCACGCCGAAGAGGCGGTCCTCGGCGATGCCGGCGATGCCCTGGAGGACGCTCAGCACACCGCTGAGCAGGAGCAACACCCCGAAGTACCGCAGCGGTCCGGCCGCCCGGCCGTCGTCCCGCGCGCCCGTGGTCCGCGGTCGTGCTCCGTGCGGCATGTCCGTCATCGCCTGTCAGCCCTTCGTCCTGGCGCGGTCGCGCACCGCGCCGCACGGCACGGCACGGCGGGAACGAGCGCATCCGTCACCGTCACAGCGTCGCCCGGGGGCGTCCGCGCGGCGACCACACCGGGGCATTCGGGTCCATACGGGTCCCCGCGCGTCCCGGGTGAGCCGACGAGAGCGGTTGAGGATCGTCCGGGCTTCGGCGCAGGATGGCCGGCATGACCTCCAGCGCGCGCCCCTTGCTCAACCGCCGTCTCGCCGAGTTCGGGACGACGATCTTCGCGGAGATGTCCGCCCTGGCCGTGCGGACCGGCGCGATCAATCTGGGCCAGGGCTTCCCGGACACGGACGGCCCCGAGGAGGTCCGGGAGGCGGCGGTCCGGGCGGTCCGCGACGGCCGCGGCAACCAGTACCCGCCGGGCCCCGGCGTCCCCGAGCTGCGCACCGCGATCGCCGCCCACCAGCGGCACTGGTA
The DNA here is from genome assembly GCF_020521275.1 of Streptomyces daghestanicus. Classification (NCBI taxonomy): domain Bacteria; kingdom Bacillati; phylum Actinomycetota; class Actinomycetes; order Kitasatosporales; family Streptomycetaceae; genus Streptomyces; species Streptomyces daghestanicus. Next base: position 1,938,645 of record NZ_BNDX01000008.1, read on the forward strand.
CGGCCTGTCGTACGACCCCGACACGGAGGTCCTGGTCACCGCCGGCGCCACGGAGGCGATCGCCGCCGCCCTGCTCGCCCTGGTGGAACCCGGCGACGAGGTGATCGCGCTGGAGCCGTACTACGACTCCTACGCCGCCTGTGTCGCGCTGGCCGGCGGCACCCGCGTCCCGGTCACCCTGCGCCCGCACGAGGGGAAGTTCCGCCTGGACCTGGACGAGCTGCGCGACGCGGTCACCGACCGCACCCGCCTGCTGCTGATCAACACCCCGCACAACCCCACCGGCACCGTCCTGACCCGCGCCGAGCTGGCCGCCGTCGCCGAGCTGGCCGTGGCCCGCGACCTCCTGGTGATCACCGACGAGGTCTACGAACACCTGGTCTACGACGACGCCGAGCACATCCCCCTGGCGTCCTTCCCCGGCATGCGCGAACGCACGGTCACCATCTCGTCGAGCGGCAAGACCTTCTCGCTGACCGGCTGGAAGGTCGGCTGGATCACCGCCGCCCCCGCCCTGCTCACGGCGGTCCGCTCGGCCAAGCAGTACCTGACGTACGTCTCGGCCGGCCCCTTCCAGTACGCGATCGCCGAGGCCCTCGCGCTGCCCGACCGCTACTTCACCGCGTTCCGCGACGACCTGCGCGCCAAGCGCGACCTGCTCGCGACGGGCCTCGCGGAGGCCGGCTTCGGCGTCCACCGGCCCACCGGCACCTACTTCGTCACCACCGACATCCGCCCCCTCGGCCACACCGACGGCGTCGCCTTCTGCCGGGCCCTGCCCGAACGCGCGGGCGTGGTCGCCGTCCCCAACGCGGTCTTCTACGACCACCGGGAGGCGGGCGCCCCCTTCGTCCGCTTCGCGTTCTGCAAGAGGACGGCCGTCCTCGCCGACGCGGTGCGGCGCCTGAAGGCCCTCGGCTGACACGAGAACGGCGCCGTCCACAGCCTGTGGACGGCGCCGCCGGCGCAGCGGGGACGGACCGGGACTACTCGTCGTCGTCCTCGGGCTTCTCCGCCCCGTCGATCTCCTGCTCCAGGCCGAGCTGCTCCACCAGCCACCGGTCGAACTCGATGGCGGCGCGCACCCAGCTGACCGTGGACGAGACGAAGTGCTCCAGGCTCACGCCCGTGCCGATCAGCATCTGCGCCTCACCGATCAGACGGACCGTGCCGTCGTCGTGGGTGTGCGAGTACACCTTCGGCCACAGGGTGCGCCGGTTCCAGTCGTCGGCCGACTCCAGCAGCTGCTGCTTGGTCTCGATGTCGTGCGGGCGGTCGTAGAACGTCCGCACCGAGAAGACCTGCTGGTCGCCCTCGCCGCGGAACATGAAGTACGTACGGAACTGCTCCCACGGCGCCGCGAGGTCACCCTCGTCGTCGACGACGTACTTCAGCTCCATCTGGTCGAGGAGCTGCTTCACGAGGTCCTGATCCGGGACCACGGGGCCCGCCGGGCCCTGGGGCTGCGGCTCGGGCTTGCCCCCGAAGTTCGGAATCGAGGACGGGTCGATGCTCACCGTGATTTTCCCTTCGTACGGATTCCGCCATCCTCCCTCATCCGGGGAGGGGGGTGGCAAGCCCCGGCGGCCCTGTGCCGCGGCGCGGCGGCGTCAGAGTGTCTTTCCGGACACCGGCCCCACGATCAGACCGTCCTCGAACCGGTCCACCCGTACCGTGTCACCGTCCTTGATCTCGCCGGAGAGGATCTCGCGGGCGAGGCGGTCGCCGATGGCGGTCTGGACCAGGCGGCGCAGCGGGCGGGCGCCGTACGCCGGGTCGAGGCCCTCGACGGCGAGCCACTCCAGGGCCGCGTCGGTGACCTCCAGGGTGAGCCGGCGTTCGGCCAGGCGGCGGGTGAGGGCGCCGATCTGGAGGCGGGCGATGCGGCTCAGCTCGTCCTTGGTGAGGGCCGAGAAGACGACCAGGTCGTCCAGGCGGTTGAGGAACTCCGGCTTGAAGGAGGCCCGGACCACCTCCAGCACCTGCTCCTTCTTCTCCGCCTCGCTGGTGAGCGGGTCGACCAGGAACTGGCTGCCCAGGTTGGAGGTGAGCACCAGGATGGTGTTGCGGAAGTCGACCGTGCGGCCCTGCCCGTCGGTGAGCCGGCCGTCGTCCAGCACCTGGAGCAGGATGTCGAAGACCTCGGGGTGGGCCTTCTCCACCTCGTCCAGCAGGACCACGCTGTACGGGCGGCGGCGGACCGCCTCGGTGAGCTGGCCGCCCTCCTCGTAGCCGACGTAGCCGGGAGGGGCGCCGACCAGGCGGGCGACGCTGTGCTTCTCGCTGTACTCCGACATGTCGATGCGGACCATCGCCCGCTCGTCGTCGAAGAGGAAGTCCGCGAGCGCCTTGGCCAGTTCGGTCTTGCCGACGCCGGTCGGCCCGAGGAAGAGGAAGGAGCCGGTGGGGCGGTCCGGGTCGGAGATGCCGGCCCTCGAACGCCGTACGGCGTCGGAGACCGCGCGGACCGCTTCCGTCTGGCCGATGAGCCGCTTGCCCAGCTCGTCCTCCATGCGCAGCAGCTTCTGCGTCTCGCCCTCCAGCAGGCGGCCGGCGGGGATGCCGGTCCAGGAGGCGACGACGTCGGCGATGTCGTCGGCGCCGACCTCCTCCTTGACCATGGTGTCCTTGGCGACCTCCTCCTCGGCCTCGGAGGCGGCCTCCAGATCGCGTTCCACGTTCGGGATCTCGCCGTACAGGAGCTTGGAGGCGGTGTCGAAGTCGCCGTCGCGCTGGGCGCGTTCGGCCTGCCCGCGCAGTTCGTCGAGCTTCTCCTTCAGCTCACCGACCCGGTTGAGGGACTGCTTCTCCTTGTCCCAGCGGGCGGTGAGGCCGCGCAGCTCCTCCTCCTTGTCGGCGAGGTCGCGGCGGAGCTTCTCCAGGCGCTGCACGGAGGCGGCGTCGGTCTCCTTGCCGATCGCCAGCTCCTCCATCTTCAGCCGGTCGACGGCGCGCTGGAGCTCGTCGATCTCGACCGGGGAGGAGTCGATCTCCATGCGGAGGCGGGAGGCCGCCTCGTCGACGAGGTCGATGGCCTTGTCGGGCAGGAAGCGGGAGGTGATGTACCGGTCGGAGAGGGTGGCCGCCGCGACCAGCGCGCTGTCCGCGATCTGCACCTTGTGGTGGGCCTCGTAGCGGCCCTTGAGACCGCGCAGGATCGCGATGGAGTCCTCCACGGACGGCTCGGCGACCAGGACCTGCTGGAAGCGGCGCTCCAGGGCGGGGTCCTTCTCGATGCGCTCGCGGTACTCGTCCAGGGTCGTGGCGCCGACCATGCGCAGCTCGCCGCGGGCCAGCATCGGCTTGAGCATGTTGCCCGCGTCCATCGCGGAGTCGCCGCCGGCACCGGCGCCGACGACCGTGTGCAGCTCGTCGATGAAGGTGATGATCTGGCCGTCGGAGTCCTTGATCTCGGCCAGGACGGTCTTGAGCCGCTCCTCGAACTCGCCGCGGTACTTCGCCCCGGCCACCATCGCGCCGAGGTCGAGCGCGACCAGCCGCTTGTTCTTCAGCGACTCGGGGACGTCGCCCTTCACGATGCGCTGGGCGAGCCCCTCCACGACGGCGGTCTTGCCGACGCCCGGCTCACCGATCAGCACCGGGTTGTTCTTCGTACGGCGGGACAGCACCTGCACGACGCGGCGGATCTCGGTGTCCCGGCCGATGACCGGGTCGAGCTTGCCCTCGCGCGCGGCGGCCGTGAAGTCCGTGCCGAACTTCTCCAGCGCCTTGTACTGGCCCTCCGGGTCCGCGGTGGTCACCCGGCGCCCTCCCCTCGCTTTCCGGAAGGCCTCCTGGAGCTTGTCCGCGGTGGCCCCCTGCGCCTTGAGCACCTCGCCGGCCGCACCGCCCTTGGCGGCGATGCCGATCAGGAGGTGTTCGGTGGAGAGGTACTCGTCGCCGAGGTCCTTGGCCCGCGTCTGGGCGTCGGCGACGACCGCGAGCATCTCACGGCTGGGCTGCGGCGGGGCGACGGTGGACCCGGTCACGCTGGGCAGCCCGGCGAGCACCCGCTCGGCGCCGGTGCGGACGGCGACCTGGTCGGCGTCGACGGCCGTGAGCAGGTCGGTGATGTTCTCGTTGTCCTGACCCTGGAGCAGGGCCAGGAGCAGGTGGGCGGGGGTGAGGTCCGGGTGTCCCCCGGTCACGGCCCGGTTGCTGGCCGCGTTGATCGCGTCCCGGCTCCGGTTGGTCAGCTCGGCGTCCACGTTCGGGTTCTCCTCCTGGCGACTGGGCAACGTCCTGACTCAGGCAACGTGTATAAAGTTGAGTCTATTCCACTCAAGTGCGGATCGGGAGCCGCCAGGGGGAACGAGTACCCGGCGGCCCGTATAGGTTCCCGTCCATGGACCTCGGCTTCTGGCGGGAACGGCATCTGTGCACCCTGACCACCCTCCGCCCGGACGGCACACCGCACGTGGTGCCGGTCGGGGCGACCTACGACCCGGACGCCGGGGTGGTCCGGGTGATCACGGATCGGGCGAGCGCGAAGGCGCGGTACGTGCGGGCCGCCGGGGAGACGGGCGCGCGGGCCGCCGTGTGCCAGGTGGACGGCCGGCGGTGGTCGACGCTGGAGGGGCGGGCGGTCGTGCGCGAGGCGCTGGAGGAGGTGGCCGAGGCGGAGCGGCGGTACGCCGAGCGGTACAAGCCACCGCGGCCGAATCCGACCCGTGTGGTGATCGAGATCGCGGTGGACCGGGCCCTGGGGACCACCTGAGTGTGGTGAAACGGAGGATGTCCGCGGCAGGACATGCAAAACTGCAGCGGCGTCACCGTGTTCAGGTCACGGTGACGCCGCTGCGGGGGGAAGCGCCTGAGCGATCTTTTTACGACGGGGGAATCGCGTCAGGCACTGCGGGGGGTGGCTGAGATGGTCCGCGAGGTGGGGGATTCGGGTTCCACCAGCCGGTGGTCTCTCTGGTCAAGATTCACGAAGATCATTCCGTACCGGATGGCACACCGCACAGGCTGCGGCGCCCCCCGAGGCCGCCGCAGACACCGGTACGCCCGCACGTCGTCGTCCTCGTCCCGGGTGACGACGACCGGTTCGCCGAACACGGTCACCATCAGGGAGTCACCACTGTGGGGGATGGCGGTGACCAGGTCGATGAAGTGCCAGCCGGAGCGGAAGGCGGTGGCCATCTCGCGACGGAATGAGCGGTCGTCGGGTGGGGTGGACATCCGCATCAGTCCCACTTGCTGTCGTTCGTGGTGTACGACGGCGCCTCGCCGTCGACCGCCACGACAGCGACGGACTGTTCACTGCCCACCTCGTGCGCGTCGCCCTGCACGCCGGAGAGGCCAGCCACTGTTCCGAAGGCCGCAACGGCGGAGAAGGCGGCAACAAGCACCGAGCGAAGCATTCTCTTGCGCATGGTTGGCTTCGTCCTCACTTGAAGGTCCCCTCACTCCCCCGTCGGATAAGACGATGGCTCATTCAGGTACGTCGTGGCCACACGATCGGTGCATCATGTTCCTGCACGTTCATGACCCTGGGGGGTGGAGATATGGGTAAAAAGGACACAAAGGAGACACATCCCCACTCGGTCACAGAGTTGTGCGAGGCAGGGAGTCGTTTGTACGCGAATGCCCTGCGCAACGGTCGCATCCCGCGAGCGGACGCGGAAGCCGCGCCCTGCCTCACCGAATTCGCCCTCCTCCACCCGGACCCTGACGATTCCGACTGGCTGCGCCCGGTACCCCCGTCCGTCGCCCTGGCCCAGCGGCTGACTCCCATCGAACGCGAGATCTCCGAGCACCGGCGGCTGTCGATCGCCCTCACCGAGACCTTCGAGCCGTTCCTCACACTCAGCGCCCAGGACACCTCCTCCGGTCACGCCATCACCGTCCTGGAGGGGCTGGACCGGATCAACGCCGCCCTCGACCTCGCGACCGCCGAGTGCGCCTCCGAGATGCTGACCATCCAGCCGAGTGGTCCCCGCAGCACGGAGAAGAGGCTGATGGAGGCCCTGGAGCGCGACAAGCCCCTGATCGAGCGCGGGGTCCGCATCCGGACCCTCTACCAGCACACGGCCCGCTACAACTCCGAGCGGCTGGCCTACGTGGAGCAGTTCGCCAACGGCAAGGCCGAGTACCGCACCATCGACGAACTGGTCGAGCGGCTCATCATCCTCGACGAGACGGTCGCCTTCCTGCCGATCCGCGACGACCGGCAGACCGCGCTGGAACTGCGGCACACCGGACTGGTCCGCTACCTCATCAAGGTCTTCGAGTTCATGTGGAGCCGGGCCGTACCGCTCACCGCCGGCGCCCCCTACGAGACCGCGCCCGACGGCATCACCGACATCCAGCACTCCATCGCCAAGCTCCTGGTGGAAGGCCACGTCGACGAGGCCATCGCCCGTCGCCTCGGGATGAACGTACGGACCTGCCGGGCCCACATCGCCAAGCTGGCCTCCGCCCTCGGCAGCGGCAGCCGGGCCCAACTCGGCTACCTCATCGCGCAGTCCGGAATACTGGACCAGGACCACTGACGCCAAGGAGGCAGTCACGCGTGACCGCGACGGCACACGAGGACCACGCGAACGAGGAGCTGTGCCAGGCCGGACTGGAGCTGTACACCCGCGCCCTGCGCGACGGCCCCCTCCCGGCCGCGGCGGCCGACGCGACACCGTGCCTCCTCGACTCCGGTCTGCTCCGCCCGGTGGTCGACACTCCCGACCGACTGGAGCCCGTGGCCCCCGCCGTCGCCCTGCACCGCCTCCTGCGCGCCTCCGACGAGCGCGTCGCCGGTGAACGGCGGCGCGGCGAGCGGCTCGCCGAGACCTTCGCCCCGTTGCTGCGCATCGGCGGCCCGCACGCGTCGGCCGACGACTCACCGGCCCTACGACTGCTCAGCGGCAAGGACCGGATCAGCCGGGCCATCGCCGAGGTCATGGCCGAGGCGACCGACGAGGTGCTGACCATCCAGCCGCACGGCGCTCACATCGGCCCCCCGCCCCAGGTCCACGAACCCGTCATCGAACGCGACCAGGCCTTCCTCGCCCGCGGTGGCCGCATCCGCGCCCTCTACCAGCACACCCTGCGGTACGCGCCCACCGTCCTGGCCCGCTACGAGCGGCTGACCGGCGACGTGCAGGCCCGCAGCCTGGACGAGGTCACCGAACGCCTGATCACCGTGGACCGCAGGGTGGCCTACATCCCCGCCAACGAGGACCGCACCCTCGCCCTGGAGATCCGCCACCCCGCGCTGATCACCTACTTCGTCACCGTCTTCGACCGCCTGTGGCGGCTGGCCGTTCCCATGTACCCGCAGGCCGAGCAGCCGCCCACCCTGGACGGCATCACCCCGCGCCAGCGCGCGGTGGCCGCCCTGCTGGTGGAGGGGCACACCGACGCCGTCATCGCCGACCACCTCGGCATGAACGTGCGCACCGCCCGCGTCCACATCGCCAAACTCGCCGCCACCCTAGGCAGCGACAGCCGTGCCCAGCTCGGCTATCTCATCGCGCGGTCGGGGATTCTCGACCGGGACGCCTGACCGGGGCCGGGGTGCGGGGCGGGCCGTCCAGGCCGGCCTGGGCGATGCGGACGCCGAGCTGTGTGCGGCTCGCCGCGCCCAGCGTCTCCGACAGCCGGGCGATGTGCGCCCGACAGGTGCGCACGCTGATCCCCAGCCGCTCCGCGATCACCGCGTCCTGGTGGCCCTCCGCCAGCAGCGCCGCGATCGACCGCTCCCGGTGCGAGATGCCGTCGATGCCGGTCTCCGGCAGCGGCGCGGTCAGCGGCAGCGCCAGCCGCCACAGCCGCTCGAAGACGGTCACCAGGTACTCCACCAGCGCCGGGTGGCGCAGCTCCAGCGCCATGGTCCGCTCGGCGTTGGCGGGGACGAAGGCCACCGTGCGGTCGAACAGGATCAGCCGGTCGATCACCTCGTCCAGCGTCCGCGCCTCCACCGCGTCGCCCATCAGCTCCATGTAGTGCAGCAGCCCCTGCCCGTGCCGGGCGACGTGCGTGTACAGGTCGCGCATCCGTACGCCGCGCCCGCGCAGCGCCAGCGCCCGGTGCAGCCCCTCGGACAGCTCGTGCTCGCGCCGGATGCCGCCGGGCTGCACGGTCAGCACCTCGGTCGTGCACGCCTGCGTCGCCTCGTCCATCGCCGCCTGGATGCGGGCCAGGCCGTCCAGGACCCGGATCGCGGTGCCCTCGCCGGCCGCCGGCTGCCGCTGCTCCCCCAGCCCCGCGTACCGCTCGACGGCGGCGACCGCGGAGCCCAGCCGCCGCTGCCCGGCGCTGACCTCGTCGTACACCTCGCGCAGCAGCCGGGTCATGACCTCCTGGGGCGCGGTCGGCACCAGGAACCCCATGTCGTCGGGGTCGGGGTGCAGCAGGGCGAGGTCCAGCAGACAGGGCACCGCCTCCGCGTCCCCGCGCGGCACCCGGCCCCGCCGCACGGCACGGGAGTACACCTGGTCCCCGGCCTCGCACAGTCGGTCAGCACCGTGTGGATGCCCGTCCGTCCCGTGCCCGGCCATCGCCCAGTCCACCCCCGGTTGCCGCCGCTTTCCGCAGCGCAACTATGCGCGGCCGGGACCGCCTGTGCAACAAGCGGCCTACTTCAGGCCGATCGCCGCGCAGTCCGCCTTGTACGCGGCGGTGCAGATGTCGGAGACCTCGTGGATGCCGTCGGCGACCACGGTGTCCTTGATGTTCTTCTTGGTCAGGGCGACGACGGTGACGAGCTGGGCCGGGATGTCCTTGTCGGTGGGGCTGTCGACGCGGTCGGCGGTGAGCGCGTCGAACTGGATGTCCTTGCCCTGCACGCGGGCCACGGCCATCTCGGCGGCGCTCTCCGCCTCCTGGGGGTAGGACTTGTACACGCTCATGTACTGCTCGCCGGAGACGATCCGCTGCACCGCCGCCAGGTCGGCGTCCTGGCCGGTGACGGGCGGCAGCTCGGTGACGCCGGCCGCCTTGAGCGCCTCGATGACGCCGCCGGCCATGCCGTCGTTGGCGGAGTAGACGCCGTCGATGCCGTCCGCGCCGAGCTTCGCGATGGCCTCGGCCATGTTCTTCTCGGCGTTCTCCGGCTTCCAGTCCTCGGTGTCGTACTCGGCGCCGATCCGCAGGTTCCCGGCGAGTTCGGTGAGCGCGCCGGCCTTGAACTGGCGGGCGTTGGGGTCGGTCGGCGCGCCGTTCATCATGACGATGGTGTCGGCGGCGGCGTCGGGGCCGAGTGCCTCCAGCAGGGAGCGGCCCTGGACCTCGCCGACGAGTTCGTTGTCGAAGGAGATGTACGCGTCGATCGGGCCCTCGGCCAGCCGGTCGTAGGCGATCACCGGGATGCCGGCGTCCTTGGCCTTCTTCACGCTGCCCGCGATGGCGTGCGCGTCGACCGCGTCCAGCACGATGACGTCGACCCGGTCGTCGATCATCTTCTGCATCTGCCCGGCCTGCTTGCTCGCGCTCGCCTCGGCGTTGGCGTACTCGACGGTGCCCCGGCCGCCGGTCAGGTCGGTGACCTTCTTCTCGAAGATGGGGTGGTCGAACTGCTCGTAGCGCGTGTTGGCCTTCTCCGGCAGCAGCAGCCCCACCGTGAGGTCGTCGCCCTTGGTCGGGCTCGCGGTGTCACTGCCGCCCGACACGTTGAGCGCACCGCAGGCCGTCAGCGAAACGGCCATCGTGGACACGGCCACGGACATGGCGATACGGCGCATGCAGGAGATCACTTCTGGTGCCTTCCGGACGCGGTGGCCGCTTTGCGACCCAGGTGACTGAAAAGACAACGCGTCCACCCACCTCACCGTCAAGCGGTACCACTTAACGAGATGGCAACATCACGCAGCGCTCCCGCGATGAAAACAGAACGACTTCTTCTCCAACATCCCTTCACACAAAGGCCATCACCCATCCCCATCAGGACCCGCGAGATCCGTACAACCAACTCCTTTCCTCACGAGTCGTGATCACGGGGCCGTCGGCGGCCCCCGCCGTTTTCGATCAGAGGACCGAATGAACTCAGCCAGACGCACGACCACGGCCGCCGCCTCGGCCGCCGTCGTGCTCGCCACCGCGGGCGGGCTGCTCACCACCGCCGCGCCCGCCTCCGCCGCCGCGAGCTGCGCCTCGCCCGTCTTCACCCGGCAGTTCTTCGCGAACACCGCCTTCTCCGGCTCCCCGAAGAAGACCGACTGCGACTCCGCGATCGACCAGAACTGGGGCTCCGGCGCGCCCGCCAAGGGACTGCCGGCCGACCGCTTCGGCGTCCGCTGGTCCGTCACCCGCGACTTCGGCTCCGGCGGCCCGTTCGCCTTCACCGCCGCCGCCCAGGACGGCATCCGCGTCTACCTCGACGGCGTCCGCAAGGTCGACCTGTGGAAGAACGTGTCCTCGACCCGGAAGAAGACCGTCGACGTCACGGTCCCCAAGGGCAGGCACACCCTCCGCGTCGACTTCGTGAACTGGACCGGCAAGGCGGACGTCACCTTCGCCTACACCCCCCGCACCTCCGCCTCCGTCGACAAGGTCAAGCCGCTCACCCCCACCGGGGCCTCGGTCACGTACGACGAGGCCACCGGCAAGGCGAAGGTCTCCTGGGCGAAGAACAAGGAGATGGACCTCGTCGGCTACCGCGTCCACCGCCGCCTGAAGGGCACCGAGTACGGCAGCAAGCCGCTCGCCACGACCACCTCCACCTCGTTCACGGACACCACCGTCCCGAAGACCGGCCAGGTCTTCTACTACGAGGTCCGCGCCTACGACAAGGCGGGCAACACCTCGGCGGGGACGGCCGACCAGCCCGTCACCACCGTCGACCGGACGCCGCCCGCGGCGCCGTTCGTGGAGATGGACGCCTGCCCGGCCGACCAGCCCTACGCCGCCCCGGAACTGGTCACCACCGCGGCGAACGCCGCCGACATCGCGCTCTACGAACTCCAGCGGCGGAAGGCGTCCTCGGATGCCTGGACGACCGTCGCCACCGCCGCCAAGGGCGCCTTCTGCGACACCGGCACCCCGGCCGACGGCGCCGAGGTCACCTACCGGGGCCGGGCCCGGGACGCGGCCGGCAACTGGTCGGCGTACTCGCCCGCCGCCACCTTCACCACCGCCGACCGCACCCCGCCGGCCCCCGTCGCCGACGCCCGCGTCGAGTACCGCTCCGGCGTGCCGCACCTGCTCTGGTCCCCCGCCGGGGACGCCACCGCCTACCAGGTGCTCCAGTACGACCCGGCCACCGGCGGCTGGCTCGACGCCCTGCCCGCGCCGGGGACCACGACCGCCACCGAGGTCGTCCCGCGCCAGCTCACGGCGGTGAGCGACACCTACCGGTACGCGGTGCGCGCGCTGGACGCCAAGGGCAACGCCGCCGCCCCCGCCGAGATCACCGTGGACCTGGCCGCCCGGCCCGAGGCGATCCCCGCCTTCCGGACCACCGCCCACCCCTTCGGCGAGGGCGTGATGGTCGAGTGGAGCAGCACCGACCCATGGGCCTTCGACGGCGACGGCCCGCTGCTCGGCTACCGCCTGGAGCGCACCGACCCGGCGACCGGCGCGACCACCACCGTCGACCTGTGCAAGCCGAACAGCTCGGTCGACCTGCCCCCGGAGGCGCCCAAGACGTACTGGACCTGGTCGGGCTCCGACGCGCCCTCCTACGCCGGCCGCAAGCAGGTCAACGGGGTCTGCTGGGACGTCTCCGGGGCGTCCGAGACGACGTACGAGTACCGGGTGGTCACCGTCGACCCGCAGGGCCACGCCTCGCGGCCCGGCCCGGCCGCCACCGCCACCACCCCGGACACCGAACGCCCGGCCCCGGTGGAGAACCTGACCGCCGAGATCATCCCGCTCGGCGTCCACCTGACCTGGACCCCGCCCGCCGACGACGACGTCCAGTCGTACGCCGTCTGGCAAGGCGTCACCGACCCGGAGACCGGCGAGACGGTCTGGGAGGACAACTGCTGGACCGGCAGCTCCCTGACCGCCACCGAGATCTACTGCCCGACCGTGCCGGACGGCGCCGCGCACGTCTACCGGGTGGCCGCCTCGGACGGCTCCGGACTCATCGACCCCTACGCCGGACCCGACGCCTTCCACACCGCCGACATCACGGTCACCCTGCCCGACACCCGGCCGCCCGGCTGGACCGGCACGGACGTCCGCGAGGACCAGTACCCGGAGCTGTACGTGGGCTGCTCGGAGTCCTCGGGCCTCGGTGACTGCGCCCGGTTCGCCGGCTACCGCGTGGAGCGCTGGGACCCGGCCACCGCCTCCTGGCTCACCCTGAAACAGGGCGTGGCGGGCGACAGCGCGTACTACATGGACACCACGGTCCACGAGGACCGCCTGGGCCTGTACTACTACCGGGTCGTGCGCACCGACGCCGCAGGCGCCGACGCCGCCACCACCGAGCGGGCGTACGGCATCTGGGACTCCTGGCTCTGACCGGCCCCGGACGCGGAACGACGGAAAGAAGGGGCCCGGATGCGATCCGGGCCCCTTCTTCCGTACGCTCGTCCGGCTCGGGCGTCTCAGTCGGTGTGGCGTCCCTTCGGCCGCCACACCACCAGCGCGCTGGTCTGCTGGACCTCCTGGTACGGGACCAGGTCACGGCGGTACGACGCGTGCACCGCCGCCTCGCGCTGGCGCATCGCCGCCGCCGCGCCGTCGAGGGCGGCCTCCATCTCGGCGACCCTGGCCTGGAGCGCGGCGACCTGGTTCTCCAGCTCGATGATGCGCTTGATGCCGGCCAGGTTGATGCCCTCGTCCTGCGACAACTGCTGGACCTGACGGAGCAGTTCGATGTCCCGGGCCGAGTAGCGGCGGCCCCGGCCGGCGGTGCGGTCCGGGGAGACCAGGCCCAGACGGTCGTACTGACGCAGGGTCTGCGGGTGCAGGCCGGACAGCTGGGCCGCCACCGAGATGACGTAGACCGGGGTGTCCTCGGTCAGTTCATACGGATTGCGCCGACGACCGTCCATCTGATGTCAATCTCCCTTCGCGGCCTGGAACAGCTCCGCCCGCGGGTCCTCACCCGCGGTCGCCTCGCGGAACGCCTCCAGCGCCTCACGAGCCTTCCCCGTCAGATCCTTCGGGACACTCACCTCGACGGTGACCAGCAGGTCGCCGCGGGTGCCGTCCTTGCGGACCGCGCCCTTGCCGCGGGCGCGCATGGTCCGCCCGTTGGGCGTCCCGGCCGGCAGCTTCAGCGTGACGGGCGGACCGCCCAGGGTGGGCACCCGGACCTCGCCGCCGAGCGCCGCCTCCGCGTACGTCACCGGGACGGTGACCGTGAGGTTGTCGCCCTTGCGGCCGAAGACGGGGTGTTCCTTGACGTGCACCACCACGTACAGGTCGCCCGCCGGACCGCCGCGCTCGCCCGGGGTGCCCTTGCCGCGCAGCCGGATGCGCTGCCCGTCGGAGACCCCGGCCGGGATGCGGACCTGCATCGTCCGGGAGGACTTGGCCCGCCCGGAGCCCTTGCAGACGTCGCAGGGGTTCTCCGCGATCAGGCCGCGGCCCTTGCAGTCCGGGCACGGGTCGGTCAGCGAGAAGCCGCCGCCCGAGCCCCGGGTGACCTGGCCGGTGCCGACGCAGGTCGGGCAGACGCGCGGGGTGCCGTTCTTGTCGCCGGTGCCCGAACAGGCCTTGCAGGGCGCCTGCGAGGACATCCGCAGCGGGACCGTGGCGCCCTCGATGGCCTCCGTGAAGCTCAGGGTGACCTCGGACTCGATGTCCTGGCCGCGCCTGGGCTGCGTACGGGTGCCGCCGCCCGCGCCGCGGTTGAACAGGCCCCCGAAGACGTCACCGAGCCCGCCGCCGAAGCCGCCGGCCCCCTGTCCGCCGCCCTGGGCGCCGCCGAAGAGGTCGCCCAGGTCGAAGTTGAAGGTGCCGCCGCCCGCGCCCGGCCCCGGGCGGAAGCCGCCGTTGCCGAAGAGGGCGCGGGCCTCGTCGTACTCCTTGCGCTTCTTGGGGTCGCCGAGGACGTCGTTCGCCTCGGAGATCTCCTTGAAGCGCTCCTCCGCCTGGGCGTTGCCCTTGTTGGCGTCCGGGTGGTTCTCGCGGGCGAGCTTCCGGTACGCCTTCTTGATCTCGGCGTCGGTGGCGTCCTTGGGGACGCCGAGGACCTTGTAGTAGTCCTTCTCGATGAAGTCCTTGGTGCTCATCCCCGACGTCCCTCCTTCCTGCTGCTCACGAGATCAGCCCTCGGCCGGGCCACCGCTCTCCTTGTCGTCGCCGGACTCCGCGTCGGCCGGCTTCTCGCTCTCCTCGGCCGGCTTGACCGTCTGCGCCCCGGGCTGGGGCTCGGCGACGGCCACCCGCGCGGGGCGGATGGTGCGCTCGCCGATCCGGTACCCGGGCTGCAGGATCGCCACGCAGGTCGTCTCGGTGACGTCCGGCGCGTAGCTGTGCATCAGGGCCTCGTGGATCGTCGGGTCGAAGGGCTCGCCCTCCTTGCCGAACTGCTGGAGGCCCAGCTTGGCCGCGACGGCTTCCAGCGACTCGCCGACGCCCTTGAAACCGCCGACCAGTTCGCCGTGTTCCCGGGCGCGGCCGATGTCGTCGAGGACCGGGAGGAGTTCCGTCAGGAGGTTCGCGACGGCGATCTCCTTGACGGCGACCCGGTCCCGCTCGACCCGGCGGCGGTAGTTCTGGTACTCGGCCTGGAGCCGCTGGAGGTCCGCGGTGCGCTCGTTGAGCGCGGTGCGCGCCTGGTCCAGCTGGGCCAGCAGGCCCGCGTCCTGGCTCGCGTCCCCGGCCGGGGCCGCCCCCGCCTCCGAGGAGGAGGGGGCGGCCTTCGGCTCGGCGTCTTCGGAGGCGGCGCCGGAGGGGACGTCGGGCTTCTCGTCAAAACCCGGGGTCTCCTCCGTCACGCGGCACCGTCCTTGCGCTCGTCGTCGACGATCTCGGCGTCCACCACGTCGTCGTCGGCCTTGGCACCGGCGCCGGCGCCGGCACCCGGGGCCTCGCCGCCGGCGGCCTGCGCGCCCTGGGCGTCGGCGTACAGCGCCTGGCCCAGCTTCTGGGAGACGGCGGCGACCTTCTCGGTGGCGGTGCGGATCTCGGCGGTGTCCTCGCCCTTGAGCTTCTCCTTCAGCTCGGTGAGGGCCGTCTCGACCTCGGTCTTGACGTCACCGGGGACCTTGTCCTCGTTGTCCTTGAGGAACTTCTCCGTCTGGTAGACGAGCTGCTCGCCCTGGTTGCGGGTCTCGGCGGCCTCGCGGCGGCGGTGGTCCTCCTCCGCGTACTGCTCGGCCTCCTGGCGCATCCGGTCGACCTCGTCCTTCGGCAGCGAGGAGCCGCCGGTGACGGTCATCTTCTGCTCCTTGCCCGTGCCCAGGTCCTTCGCGGTCACGTGCATGATGCCGTTGGCGTCGATGTCGAAGGAGACCTCGATCTGCGGGACGCCGCGGGGCGCCGGCGGCAGACCGGTCAGCTCGAACATCCCGAGCTTCTTGTTGTACGCCGCGATTTCGCGCTCGCCCTGGTAGACCTGGATCTGCACGGACGGCTGGTTGTCCTCGGCGGTGGTGAAGATCTCGGACCGCTTGGTCGGGATCGTCGTGTTCCGCTCGATGAGCTTGGTCATGATGCCGCCCTTGGTCTCGATGCCGAGGGACAGCGGGGTGACGTCGAGGAGCAGGACGTCCTTGACCTCGCCCTTGAGGACACCGGCCTGGAGGGAGGCGCCGATGGCGACGACCTCGTCCGGGTTCACACCCTTGTTGGCCTCCTTGCCGCCGGTCAGTTCCTTGACCAGTTCGGCGACGGCGGGCATACGGGTGGAGCCACCGACGAGAACGACGTGGTCGATCTCGCTGAGCTGGATGCCGGCGTCCTTGATGACGTTGTGGAACGGCGTCTTGCAGCGCTCCAGCAGGTCGGCGGTCAGCTGCTGGAACTGGGCGCGGGTGAGCTTCTCGTCCAGGTGCAGCGGGCCCTCGGCGGAGGCCGTGATGTAGGGCAGGTTGATCGAGGTCTCGGTGGACGAGGACAGCTCGATCTTCGCCTTCTCGGCGGCCTCGCGCAGGCGCTGGAGCGCCATCTTGTCCTTGGAGAGGTCCACGCCGTGACCGGACTGGAACTGCTTCACCAGGTAGTCGACGACGCGCTGGTCCCAGTCGTCACCACCGAGGTGGTTGTCACCGTTGGTGGCCTTCACCTCGACGACGCCGTCGCCGATCTCCAGGAGGGACACGTCGAAGGTGCCGCCACCGAGGTCGAAGACGAGGATCGTCTGGTCGTCCTTGTCGAGGCCGTACGCCAGCGCGGCGGCGGTCGGCTCGTTGACGATGCGCAGGACGTTCAGGCCCGCGATCTCGCCGGCCTCCTTGGTGGCCTGGCGCTCGGCGTCGTTGAAGTACGCCGGAACGGTGATCACCGCGTCGGTGACCTTCTCGCCCAGGTAGGCCTCGGCGTCCCGCTTCAGCTTCTGCAGCACGAAGGCGCTGATCTGCTGCGGGTTGAAGTCCTTGCCGTCCAGGTTGATCTTCCAGTCGGTGCCCATGTGGCGCTTGACCGACCGGATGGTCCTGTCGACGTTCGTGACCGCCTGACGCTTGGCGACCTCGCCGACCAGCACCTCACCGTTCTTCGCGAAGGCGACGACGGACGGCGTGGTCCTGGCGCCCTCGGCGTTGGTGATGACGGTGGGCTCGCCGCCCTCCAGAACGCTGACGACGGAGTTAGTCGTGCCCAGGTCGATGCCGACCGCACGTGCCATGGTTGATTCCTCCAGCTGACTTGAGTGGAACAGGCTCAAGTGTGCACCACGACGTCCGCCGGGTCAATAGACCTGAGTCAACTGGACTCAACTCTTATCCGTTCCTTACACGCAACACCGCGCCGACCAGCGAAAACATGAGCGGGGGCACGCTTCTCGCACCGGACATCCCCTCGCCGACGCGTTCGAGTACCCCGCCGGGGCAGGACCAGCGGCGCGGCGGCGGGGGCACACCCGGGCGGACCGGGCCGCTCCGGTCAGGGTCGCCTCAGCGACACAGATCACCACACGCCCGACTACAGTGCGGCGGAGGATAGGGGTAGTCTCAGACGGACTGCATAAGCTACCGCTCAGTAACACCGAGCAGCCGAGCAACCCGGCAGCTCCGCACCACACAGCCCCCTCGAAACCTCGCAGGCCCGAGGAGCCCCCAAATGCAACTCGCCGCGATCATCGTGTCGCTGGTTCTGATCGTGGTCGGCGTGGCACTCTTCGCCCGCGCTGTCCTGCAGATCGTCAACTACATGCGGCTGGGCCAGCCCGTACCGGCCGGCACCCGGACCGACGCCCCCGCGCAGCGCACCCTCACGGTGGTCAGGGAGTTCCTCGGCCACACCCGGATGAACCGCTGGGGCATCGTCGGCGTCGCGCACTGGTTCGTGGCGGTGGGCTTCTTCTCCCTGCTGCTGACCATCGTCAACGCGATCGGCCAGCTCTTCCAGGCCGACTGGATCCTGCCGGTCCTCGGCGACTGGGCGCCGTACAACGTGTTCGTCGAGTTCATCGGCACGATGACCGTGCTCGGCATCCTCACGCTGATCGTCGTCCGGCAGCTCAGCCACCCGCGCCGGCCGGGCCGCAAGTCCCGCTTCGGGGGCTCCAACTTCGGCCAGGCGTACTTCGTCGAGGCCGTCATCCTCATCGTGGGCGTCTGCATCTTCATGCTGCACGCCCTGGAGGGCGCCCTGCACCACGTCGACGGCTACGAGGCGTCCTTCTTCATCTCGTACCCGGTGGTCGCCGCGCTCAAGGGACTGAGCCTGTCCACCCTGCAGAACCTCGTCTACTTCTTCGCCGGGCTGAAGATCGCGACCTCCTTCATCTGGATGATCACGGTCGCCCTGAAGACCGACATGGGCGTGGCCTGGCACCGCTTCCTGGCCTTCCCCAACATCTGGTTCAAGCGGAACGCCACCGGCGAGACCTCGCTGGGCGAACTGCTGCCGATGACCTCCGGCGGCAAGCCGATCGACTTCACCGACCCCGGCGAGGACGACGTCTTCGGTGTCTCCCAGGTCGAGCACTTCTCCTGGAAGGGCCTGCTCGACTTCTCCACCTGCACCGAGTGCGGCCGCTGCCAGTCGCAGTGCCCCGCCTGGAACACCGGCAAGCCGCTCTCCCCCAAGCTCCTGATCATGTCCCTGCGCGACCACGCGCACGCCAAGGCGCCGTACCTGCTGGCCGGCGGCGGCAAGACCATGGAGGGCGAGGAGAAGGCGTCCGAGGAGGCGCTGAAGGACGTCCCCGCGGCGGCGCTGGCGGAGGCCGAGCGGCCTCTGGTCGGCACGCTGGAGGAGAACGGCGTCATCGACCCCGACGTCCTGTGGTCCTGCACCACCTGCGGCGCCTGCGTCGAGCAGTGCCCGGTCGACATCGAGCACATCGACCACATCGTCGACATGCGCCGCTACCAGGTGATGATCGAGAGCGCGTTCCCGTCCGAGGCGGGCACGATGCTCAAGAACCTGGAGAAGAAGGGCAACCCCTGGGGCCTGGCGAAGAAGCAGCGCCTGGAGTGGACCAAGGAGGTCGACTTCGAGGTCCCGGTCGTCGGCAAGGACATCGAGGACCTGACGGACGTCGAGTACCTGTACTGGGTCGGCTGCGCCGGCGCCCTGGAGGACCGCGCCAAGAAGACGACCAAGGCCTTCGCCGAGCTGCTCCACATGGCGGGCGTCAAGTTCGCCATCATGGGCGGCGACGAGAAGTGCACGGGTGACTCGGCGCGGCGCCTCGGCAACGAGCCGCTGTTCCAGGAACTCGGCATGGAGAACGTCATGTCCCTCAACGCCGCGTTCGGCGAGGAGACGGACGACGACGGCAAGGTGACCGAGGAGTCGAGGAAGCCGAAGTCGGCGAAGAAGATCGTCGCCACCTGCCCGCACTGCCTCAACACCCTGGGCAACGAGTACCCGCAGCTCGGCGGCGACTACGAGGTCATCCACCACACCCAGCTGCTCCAGCACCTCGTGGACGAGGGCAGGCTGGTCCCGGTCACCCCGGTCGAGGGCATCATCACGTACCACGACCCCTGCTACCTGGGCCGGCACAACAAGATCTACACGCCGCCGCGCGAGATCATCGCCGCCGTCCCCGGCGTCCGCAACGAGGAGATGCACCGCCACAAGGAACGCGGCTTCTGCTGCGGCGCCGGCGGCGCGCGGATGTGGATGGAGGAGCGGATCGGCAAGCGCATCAACAACGAGCGCGTCGACGAGGCCCTCTCCGTCAACCCGGACATCGTCTCCACCGCCTGCCCGTTCTGCCTGGTCATGCTCACCGACTCGGTCAACGGCAAGAAGAACGACGGCAAGGCGAAGGAGTCGATCCAGGTGGTCGACGTCGCCCAGCTCCTGCTGGACTCCGTCAAGACCCCGGCCGACCCGGCCGGCGAGGCCGAGACGGAGCCCGCGCCGGAACCGGAACCGGCGAAGTAACCAGGCCGCGGCACACCGAAGCCCCCTGCCCCGCCCGCCCGGGGGACCAGGGGGCTTCGCCGTACCCCCTAAGGGCCCGGCGTCCCGCCCCCGTAAGGGATGTCACAGCTCGGCCGCAAAGCCGCCCCAGGAGCCCCGGCCCCGGCACGTCACTCTGCGGGACCAGGTACGTTCGGAAGCGTGGCTGGATTCAGGATCGGACGCGGCCGGGACAACGGCGCTCCTCAGACGCGACCGCAACACCCCCCGCACGGGCAGCAGACGCCGCAGGGACAGCCGTACGGCTATCCCCCGGCGCCGCAGCCGTACCCTCCGCAGCACCAGCCGTACGCGGCCGGCTCCGGCGGATGGCCGCAGGCCGACGGCGGCGGCGGTGGCTACGGCGGCCGGCCGGCCGGCGACCACGGCGAGCCGGAGTACTTCGGCGACGGCGGCCACCCGCACGGCGCCCCGCACGACCCCTACGCCGCCAACAACCCCGGCCACACCCAGGCCTTCTCGATCGGCGAGGACCCCTACACCCAGGGCGACACCTACCGCGCGGGCTCGGCGTCCCCGCCCCCCGGCCCGATCGGCCCCCGCCTGCACTGGAAGGACCTGCTGAAGGGCATCGTCACCGCCCCGAACCGGACCTTCCTCCAGATGCGGGACTACACGATGTGGGGCCCCGCCCTGATCGTGACCTTCGTCTACGGCCTGATCGCGGTCTTCGGCTTCGACGGCGCCCGCGAGGACGCGATCAACGCGACGCTGTCCAACGCGATCCCCATCGTCCTGGTGACGGCCGTCGCGATGGTCCTCTCCGCCTTCGTCCTGGGCGTCGTCACCCACACCCTCGCCCGCCAGCTCGGCGGCGACGGGGCCTGGCAGCCCACGGTCGGCCTCTCCATGCTGATCATGTCCCTC
Organism: Streptomyces daghestanicus; assembly: GCF_020521275.1. Lineage (NCBI taxonomy): Bacteria > Bacillati > Actinomycetota > Actinomycetes > Kitasatosporales > Streptomycetaceae > Streptomyces > Streptomyces daghestanicus. The sequence goes on from NZ_BNDX01000008.1 coordinate 1,958,949, forward strand.
ACGGACGCCCCCCGTCTGATCGTCGCCATGTTCGCCGGCGGCGACGCGCCCTTCGTCCAGATCCTCGGCTGGATCACCTGGATCGCGGCCGGCGCGCTGCTCACCCTGATGGTCGGCCGCTCCCACGACCTCCCCTGGCCGAAGGCGCTGGGCGCGTCCGCGATCCAGCTGGTGGCACTGCTGTCGATCGTGAAGCTGGGCACGTTCTAGGGCCTGTCGTTCGGATCAGGTCGCGGGGAATCGGCTGTGCCTTCCTCGCGCCGGTGAGCGGGGCCTGGTGCGTGCGGATGCGAGGCGGAGGAGGGAGTCGACGCGGAGCATCGGCGAGTGACGACAACGCGGCAGGTGCGCGCACCAGGCCCCGCGTCCGCAGCGTGATCCGAACCGCAGGCCCTAGCGTCCCGCGCGCTCACGTTCCGGGCGGACGCACGAGAAGGGGCTCCCGGCGGGTACCGGGAGCCCCTTCTCGTCTCGGCCCGCGCGGCCCCCGACGCGGCTCAGGCGTCGAGGACCTGCCCGGAACGCCTGACCACCGGCGGCTCGACCGACCACGGGAAGTTGATCCAGTCGTCCGTCCGCTTCCACACGTACTCGCACTTCACCAGCGAGTGGGACTTCTCGTAGATCACCGCGCTGCGCACCTCGGCGACCGTGTCCCGGCAGAAGTCCCGCACCAGCTTCAGCGTCTTGCCGGTGTCGGCGA
>NZ_BNDX01000009.1:0-180134 GCF_020521275.1 Streptomyces daghestanicus
GAACGCCACCGGTGAGCGCCCCGTTTCCCGCGGCCATCTCGCCAAGCCGATCCTGGCGGGCGCGGGCGTCCTCAGCGCCCTGTTCCTGCTGGGCCCCCACCTCCTGAACGACGACGCGCCGTCCAGGGCCGTGCAGGCCGGCGCGGAGGACATCGACCCGGAGATCGCGCCCGCCACCGGCACCCCCGAGGACCCCGCCGCGACACCCGCCCCGACGGCCCGCCGGCGCCCCGCGCGGCACCGTCGGCAGCGGCGCCGGACACGACCGCATCGCCGAAGTGGCGGCGGCCGTGCCCACCGGGTCGGGGAGCCCCGTCGCCGCCACCGGCAGGGCCCACGCCCCGGCCGGCGCCACCACCACCAGGAGCGCGACCCCCCGCGCCACCACCGGCTCCAGCGCGCCCCCGCGACAGCAGCAGCAGTGGACGAGCACCGCCATCGACGGCACCAGCGTGCTGGAGCCCGGACAGAGCTGGTCCACCAACCGGATCGTCCTCGCCTTCCAGGGCGACGGCAACCTGGTCCTCTACGACCGCCAGGGCACCCCGCTGTGGTGGTCGGGCACCGCCGGACAGGGCGGCGTCAAGGCCGTCTTCCAGGCGGACGGCAACCTCGCCGTGTACGCCGGGGACGCGCGGACCGTGTGGTCCTCGCGCACCGACGGCCACGACGGCTCCCGGCTGGTGCTGCGCGCCGACGGGAACATGGTGATCGAGTACGGCGGCACGGTGCTGTGGTCCACCGGTACCGCCATGTGACGCCCCCTCAGGACGCCGGCCCGTCAGCTGCCCTGAGGACGGGCCGGACCGCCGTGCCGCCCCGCCCCCCGTCGGGGCGGCACGGCACCCCCGGCCGGACCCGGTGGTAGGACGCGACCGCACGGAGAGGCAAGGCATGAGCGGCAACCCCACAGCAGCGCCCGCCCACCCCGGCGGACCGGCCGCGCCGCCCGCGCCCGGCCCCCGCTTCACCGCCCACCACGCCGGCCGCGCCTGGCTGCTGGCCCCGGCCGGCCCCGTCGACCCGCGCGCCCGCGCCTTCACCGCCGGACTCGCTCCCGACCCCGAGGCCACCGTCGTCGTCGCCGATCTGCCCGACGGCGCCGACGACGCCACCTTGGACCGGCTCGCCCGGGCCGTTCCCGCCGGGACCGGTGACCTGCGGCTGGTCTTCGGCCGCCCGCCGCTGCGGGACCCCGTCGCCGTCGCCCGGTGGCTCGCCGCCCGGCTGGGCCGTGCCGTCGTCGTCGCCCGGGGACCGCTGCTGTCCGTCCCCGGTGGCGGCCTCTACGCGGGTCCCGCGCACGGACCGGGCTGGCTGCGCTGCCCGCCAGGCGGGCCCGCCGTGCCCCACTCCCGGACCTTCCCCCGGCCCACCTGGGAGGCCGCGCTCCCCGACCACCCCTGGCGGCTCGGCCGCAGCGTCGCCGAACCCCTCCCCGCCGGCGTGTGGCTGCGCCCCGCCGACGGCGTCGCCGACCCGGGCGGCCACCGCGGGCGGCTCCTGCGCGGCGCCGGCGTCCACGCCGACCTGCTCACCGTGGCGGTCGGCGCCCCCGGTGCCCCGGCCGTGCCCGTCGCGGACGTCGCCCGGTTCTGGCAGGACCTGCCGCCGTCGCTGCGGCCCGCCGTGCGGTTCCTCTGCTACGGACCCGCCCGCCTGAGCGGCGGACGGCACTTCGGTGACGTCCTCGCCCAGGTCGTCGGCGAACCCGTCCGCCTCCTCGGCGGTCTGCCCCGTCCGGGCCGTGACGGGGCCGACGCCGCCCTGCTCACCGGCCCGGACGGCACGCCGGGCAGGCCGCTGCGGGCCCGGGAGTTCGTCCATCTGCCGCCGGCCGCCACGGAGCCGCCCGCCTCCCCGTACGCGGTGGCCCACGGATGGCCCCTCGGTGATCTCCCCGAGGCCGGCCCGGGCGCCCACCGGCTCGCCGAGGACGTGGTCGTCGAGGTCGTCCGCGGCGGACTGTGGGTCCGGCCGGAACCGGCCCCCGCGCACGCCGCGCAGGTACGCGGCGCCGACCCCGACCCCGAGCACGAACGCGTCCTGTGCGACGCCGGGTCGGAGGACCTGCTCCCCCGGCTGCGGAGACTCGCCCAGGAGCTGACGCGTTCCTTCCCCGCCGACCTGCGCCGCGCGGTCCGCCTCGGCGTCTGCCGGCCCACCGGACCGGACGGCGGCGCGGTGCCCCACGCCGCACCCGCGCCGGGAGGCGGCACCGCACCCCACCGTGCCGCCCCGCCTCCGCTCACCTCCGGGGCCGGTGACGCGGCCCGCACCGGTCTCACCGCCCTCGCGGCCGAGGTGCTGCGCCGGCACCCCGAACTCACCGGCCGGGAAACGGACGCCGACGCCGTCACCGCCCTCGCCGCCGTCCTCGGCCGGCTGGCGGGCGCCGCCTGCGAGAGCCCCGGCGACCTCGCCCTGCTCCGCCGCGGCCTGGACATGCTCCCCGTCCACCACGGCCCCACCGGGCTGCGCGCCCCCCTCGACGAGCCGATGCGCCAGTGGTACGCCACCCCCCGCGAGATCACCGACCCGCAACCCTGCGAGGCGTCGGCGCGGGGGCCGGCCGACGCTCCGGGCGGCACCGACTTCCTCATCTGGTCCACGAACGGCCGCCGCACCGATCTGCTCGACCCGCTCGTCCCCGGCCGGGTGCTGTTCGCCCCCGGTACCCGGTTCCGGGTCCTGGAAGCGGACCCCGGCGCCCCGGGCGTCGTCCTGATGCGCGAACTGGCCCCCGGCGAACCGGCCGGCGACACCGCCGCCGACCGCGCGGCGGCCCGGGACCTGGTCCGCGCGCTGCGGACCTGGAACACCGGCCACGACACCCCCTGAGGCAGGAACGCGCCCCACCCCGCGCGGTCCGCCGCGAGGACGTGTGCGCGGGGTGGGGCGCGTCCCACACCCGGGGACGGGTGCCTCGGTCTCAGTCGTCGTAGATCTCGGTGCACCGGTTGTTCGAGAACAGCGGGCCCTCGACCACGGGGAGGTCGTCGGCCGGGTCCTGGATGACGGTGGTCAGGCCCGTCACCTTGCCCAGACACTCGTCCGCGGCGCTCTCACTGTCCCCGCTGCCGCCACCGACGTACATGTCGAGCCAGGTGGTGGCACCCTCGGGCGCGGAGTCCAGGTTGTGGCAGGGCCCGTCCTGGGGACTGCCCCCGTCACCACAGGCGTCCTCGACGATGAAGTACCGGCGGACCTTGGGGAAGTAGAAGCGGGTGCCGGCCGGATAGTCGAGGGTGTCCTTGCCTCCCTCGTTGACATGCCCGACCGCCAGGGTGATGGGGTCCTCCCAGGTACCGGTACCGCCGGCCTCGTCGTGAACGACGGGATGGGAGATCTGCGCGCTGCCCCGGGGCGTGTTGTCGAACCAGGTGTAGCCCGTGGTGAACGCGTTGGAGATCGTCTTGCCCGAACCCGAACCCGAACCCGAGGCATCCACCGCGCCTTCCCGCATCCCAGCCACCGGCGAGGGGTCGACCGCGCCGCCGCGGAGCGTTCCCTCTTCCGTGGCGGACGGGGACGCCGGCGGTGACACCGGTACCGGATCGACCGCTCCGCCGGGAAGAGTGGCCTTACCCGTCCCGGGGGCTGTCGTGTTCACCTTGTTGAAGATCTTCAGGAACTCGTGGGCCTGCTGCTCCGTGCCGCTGCAGTCCTCGGAGAGCCCGCCCGCCTCCGGGCAGGCCTTGTCCCGGCCGACCGCCCAGAACGAGAGCTGCTGGATCCCCTTCTCCACCGCGAAGTCCGCCAGACGCGACGCGTCCTCCACCGTGAACGTCTCACCCGGGGTGTCGTTCACACCGATCATCGGCGTGTTCCCCTGCATCGCCCACAGCTCCTGCTCGGACTTCCCCGGCCAGATCTGCCCCAACTGCCCGTGCAACGCGGTCGCCGCGTCGATCGCGGCCTGGCCCATGTCCGCCACCGCCGAGCCGTAGTCCATCGTCATGATGTTCACCAACGACACCCGCAGCCCGGACTCCGCCGCGTCCTGGAGCATGGCCACCCCGTCCGCCTGCAACCCGTCCACCCCCGACGGCAGCGTGAACTGCACGTCCAGATGCCCCCCGGCACCCTCCACATCCTTCTGCAACGCCGCGAGCGCCTCATTGCGACGCCGGTTGGCGTCCATGTCGGCCAGCGTCGCACCCTCGATGTCGAAATCGATCCGGGACAACCCGTACGCGTCCACCACCGACCGGTACTGCGCCTCCAGCGCCTCCACCGAGTCACACCCCGACGCCAGCTCGGTGCCCGACGCCCCACCGAACGACGCGATCACCTCACCGCCCGAACCGCGCAAGCCCGTCACCGCCGCCAGCCAGCCCTCGTCCGACACCGGCGTCGTCCCGTTCAGCGCGGCCTTGCACCCGCCACCGTCCAGCACGAACGCCAGCGACGCGTACCGCAGTCCCGCCGCCCGCGCCTCCTCCAGCACCGACGGCGACTTCCACGTCTCCACGTACGGAGCCGCGTACCGCGACGGGAAGGCCGAGTCGGTCGCCAGCGGTGCCTCGCCCCCCGTCGGCGGGGCGATGTCCTTGCCGTCCTCGGTGACGAACTTCCAGGTGATGCCCTCCACCAGGCCCTTCTCCAGCGGCGCGAGCTGCTCGAAGGCGGACTGGGAGAGGTCGAGGTGGCCGGAGTCGCAGGAGGGGCACATGTCCTTGACGGGCACGGTGATGGTCTTGCCCCCGTACGACACCTGCACCGAGACACCGTCGCAGAGCGGGTCCTGGTTGGGGTCGGCGGAGGTCCACCACTCGTGGGACACCGCGACGAGGTCCTCGGTCGCCGCGTCCACCTGGGTGCCGCAGGCGCCGTACCCCTTGTCGTTGTAGTACGTCATCTGGCCGGCGATCTCCTCGGCACTGACCGGGGTGTCGGCCAGCGCCAGGGACACGCCGCCCAGGGCGACGGCCACCACGGCGACTGCGCCGCCCGCGATGACCCGGTTCCGGATGGGCACGCTTTCTCCTGATCGGTCGGACGGTGGTGTTCGGCCCCCGGCCCGGCTGATCCAGACCAGGGCGACGGCGCCGAACGGGGCCCGTAGCGCGGGCCCGCGCGGTCCGTGGCGGACGCGGCACCGGGCTGATCATGGGAGAAGGGGGCGGGTCCGGGCGGAGAACCGGCGGGCGTGTGCCCGGTGGGCCACTCACTCCGCCTCTTCGGCCACCGCGCCGCGCGGGTCGTTCACGAGCGGGCGATGGCCACTCGTGCAGGGCTGTCCGCAAACGGGCAGTCCTTCGCCGCCCGCCTGGAGGAGCCCCCGCCGCCTCTGGTCCGATGGTCCGGTCGGATGCCACCCCTGCCAGGGGAAGCGCGTACAGCACGGCCAGGACAGCGGGTGAGAAAGGCTTGGGCGAGACGCCTCAGCGCCGCCCCGGCGGCGCGCCGGCCCACCGCCCCGGCGTGCCGCCCGCCGGGGACGGCACCCCGTGAGCAGGCGCACCTCCGGCGGACGCGGCCCCCTGCGGAGCCTCGCGTCCCGGCTCGGCGGCTCCGGACCGGTCGCCGGTGCCGGCCCCGTGGTGCTGCTCCGGCCGGACGCCGCGCGGTCCGCGGACCTCTCGGCGACCGTCGACGCCCTGCGCCACGAGGACCGGGACCACGCGACCGTGGTGGTCGAGCCCGGCGACGACGCCACCCGGGGCGCGTGGCGGCACCTCGGCTCGGTACTGGACAAGTTCGTGAAGTCCGGTGTCACCACGGTGCGGTTGGTGTGGGCGGGCGCCGCGGCCGAGCGGCCGGGCCGGACCGCCCCCGCGCGGCGGATCAGCGACGACTGGGGGCTGGCGGTCGTCGCCCCGGCAGGACCGGTGGTGGTCGTCCCCGGAGGCTCGCTGTTCGCCCCCACCGGGCCCGGGGGCCTCGGCGGCTGGTGGCGGCTGGAGCCCGGCTCGGACCCCCGGCCGCTGGGCCTGCGGCATCCCCTGCCGGTCTGGGAGGACGCGGCGGCGCTCCTCGCCTCCGACGCCGTCGAGCGCCATGTCGTGGTCTCCGTGCCCGCCGGGGTGCAGATCCGCCGGGCGGAACCACTGCCCGGCGGCGCGGCGGACATCGGCGCCTTCATCCCCGTGGACCGGGACCGGCTCACCGTCGTCGTCGGTGCCCCGGGCACGTCCGAGGTGACCGCGCGGGCGCTGGCCGCACTGCTGACCCGGCTGCCGCCCCGCGCCCGGTCCGCCGTGCGGCTCGTCCCCGGTGACGGACGCGACCTCCTGGACGTGGGCCGGCGGACCGCGAACCTCCTCGGCACCGAGGTGGAGGTCGTCAACGGTGTTCCCGCGCTGCTGGAACCGGCGGACGGCACGGCGGGCGAGGCGGCGGTGGTCCTGGTCGGAGCGGACGGCGAACCGGCCTGGCGGCCCTTCGCCGAAGCGGTCGCCTGCCTGCCCGCCGGGGGCGGAGGCACCCCCGTGCCGCGCGTCCTGCGCCCCCGGTCGCCGGTGGCGGGGGAGACGGTCGGCGACGACGGGACCCTGCAACTGGACGACGACTGGCAGGTCACCGTCACCCGCGCGGGGCTGTGGGTCGGACCGCGCGGCACGGAACGGCCCGCCCACCTGGGGTGGACGCTGGACCCCGAGACCGTGGTCGTGGACGTCGGCGTGCCCGGACGGCGGCTGGACGACGGGGTGTGGCCGGTGCTCGACGGCTTCCTGGAGCGGCTGGAACCCGGCGTGAGCGAGCGCACCACCCTCCACGTCAGGGGGGTGAGCGGCACCCGGGGCGGACGTCAGGCGCGCCGCGTCGCCGAACGCCTCGGGCTCGGCCTGGAGTACGACGTCGAGCCGTCCGCGGACCACGACGAGCCGGAGGCCCGCCCCGCGCCCCAGCGGGACGGCGCACCGGACGCCCCCTGGCACGCGTCACCGATGAGCGTCCGCATCCGCCATGTGGCGGCACCGCCCGCTCCCACGGCGACCGCCGCGGCCGGTCCGACGACGGGTACGGCCGCCGAGGGCGGCGGTGCCGGCGTCCGCCCGGAGGGCGGGGGGCGGACTCCCGGGACGCCGGCCGGGCGGCCGGTGCCGGCGCCGGACGGCGTGCTTCCCTCGTGGCTCCCGGCGACGGGCACCGCGACGGCTGCGGCGACGGGCGGCACCGCCGGGGTGCCGGGCGGCGCTGCCGGAGTGCCGGGCGGCGCTGCCGGAATGCCCGGAGTGCCCGGAGTCACTGGGGTTCCCGGAGCGTCCGGGTCCTCCGGGGTGTCCGGGTCCTCCGGGGTGTCCCGGACATCTGGGGTGTCCGGGGCGGCCGGTGACGGAGTCGCGGGCGCCGGCGCGGCGGTTGCGCGGCCGCCGGTGGTGCCGGTCGTCGCCTCCTCGCGGATAGCCGACGGTCCGGTCACGGGAACACCCGCCGGGTCGGCCCTACCGCCGGGATACGCCGAGGCGTACGCGGCCAGCCGCTCCCTCGGGGCGCCGGGGCGCCGCCCGGTGCCGGTGGCCTGGAACACACCGGGTGCGAAGGAGACCACGGCGGCCGTGGCCCGGCCTGTCCCGGGGCCGCCCTTCCCGGCCCCGCCCGTCGTGGCTCCGCCCCTGCCGACCCCGCCCGCCCCGAACCCGCCCGCCCCGGCTCCGCCTGTCCCGGCTCCGCCCGCCCCGAATCCGCCCGCCCCGAACCCGCCCGTCCCGGCTCCGCCCGCGCCGACCCCGGCCACCGGGGCCGGGCCCGGCGCCTCCCGGCCGGCGGCCGTACCGCCTGCCGCGCGCCCGCTCGCCGGGAGCCCCGCCGGTACGGCCCTGCCGTCTCCCGCGTCCGGTCACCCTGGTCCTCCCGCCGGCTTCCGGCCGGGTGGTACCCCGACGCCCCCCGCCCCGTATCCGGTCACCGGGAACCGGCCCGGTGCGCCACAGCCGCCGGCACCTTCGGGGCCGGGCGTCCCCCCGCCGGCACCGGCGGCTCCCGCCCCGGACGTCCCCGGCGGGGCCGGGCCGGGTGTGCCGCGGTCCCGAAGGGGGCCGGCCGGCCCCGGCGCGGCGCCGGACCCGGCGGTGTCACCGGGCCGGCCGGACCCGTCCCCGCACACTCCGCCGCAGGCCCCCGTGCCCGCGCAGCCGGCCGCCGCGGGGATCGGGCCGCTGTACCGCAGCGGTCCGGCCGACCGGCAGGCGTTGCGGGCGCTGGGCGGCGAGCAGTGGTGGCAGCAGCAGGCCGCCGTCGCGCGGGTGCTGACCGTGTCGCCCGGCCTGCGCGGAGGCGACCCCGAGGACGTCGTCCTCCCCGACCTGATCGCCGTCCGCTCCTTCCTCACCCTCGACGACGCCCCGCTCGGCTGGCGCTGGCTGGAGCGCGCGCTGGCCGCCGGGTCCGCCGAGGCCCAGCCCTGCCTCGCCGGCCTGGCGTCCGGTCTGCGACGCCTCCCGTCGTACCGGGGCGTCGTCCTGCGCGCCGCCGGAACGCTCCCGCCGCGCGCCCGGGCGCCGCTGCCCGGGAGTGAACTGTGCCCCGCGGGCCCGGTCGGGGCGTACGCGTTGGACGGGGCTCCCGTGCCGGGTGGTGACCGGTACCTCCTGTGGTCCCTGACGGGCCGCAGAGTGCGCGCCCTGACCGGCTCCGCCGCACCGGACGGGCCGGAGGAGGTCGTCTTCGGACCCGGCACCCGCTTCCGCGTCCTCGGTACGCGGGACACCCCCGGCGCCACGACGGTGCTGCTGCGCGAGGTGGCCGCCGGTGAGCCGGTCCGCCGCCCGGGGGACCAGGACGCCGTCGACCGCCAGGCGATCGAACAACTGACGCAGGTGGCGGCCGGCCTTTCCGTGGCCGAGCACCCCGCCCCCTGGCCGCCCCGGCTCACCGGGCCGCTGGCCGAACGCAATCCGCTCGGGGACGGCGCGGCCTGAGACCGCGGGCCGACCGTACCCACACCGTAGAGGAGAAGAGACATGAGCGCTGAGCGCAGGACGCCGCGGGGCGGCACGCCGCCGCAGGGCAGCGACCGGCTGAGGATGCGGCGGGCCGTCGTCCTGTCCGACGCCGGCCCCGGTGATGGTGCGCAACCACTGCCGCCGGCCGGGCGGCGAGGCCGGCCGGACGGGGCGCACGGCGGCGGTGACGGGGGCGCCCCGGAGGAGGAGACCTCGGCCGCCAGGACCGGCCACCGGCCGATGCTCGCCGCCGCCGCGGTCGCGGGTGCCGTCCTGGTCGCCCTGCCCCTGGCACTGAGCGACAACGACGGCGGCGGCGACCACGAGGTCGACTACGAGGCGTCCGGCCACCGCACCGCCTCCCCGCAGAACACCGGCCCCAACTTCACCATCGACGTGCCGACGCCCACGTCCACGCCCACCCAGGGGCCGGGCGCCCAGGAGTCCGAGACCGCCGACCCCCCGCGGGCGGCCCCGTCTGCGTCGGCCTCCCCGGCCATCCCGGTCTCCCCGCGCAAGACGTTCCAGGGCCCCGGCATCCGCGCGCCGCATCCCACCGCGTCCGCCTCGAAGCCCGCCGGGCAGGCCGATCCGAAGCCCGCCACCGAACCCGCCACCGAACCCGCCGACGACTCCGGCGACGATCGGACCGACGAGGCGCCGGACACCCGCACCACCGCCCCCGAGCGGCCCGGGAGTGCCGTCGCGCTCGTAGCCGACCCGGCGGACGACCCGCACGCGCAGCGGCCCCCGGAGACGAAGCCGCAGCCGGACGCGCGGCCGGAGCCCGAGTCGCGGCCGGAGCCGGAGGCCACCGTCGTCACCGCCTCCGTCGTGCCCGACGCGACGATCGCCAGGGCCACCGAGCCGGACCCCGGCGCCCCCGTCCCGCAGACCCCGCAGCCCGGCCCCGACAGCCCGGACCCGGACGTACAGCCGACGCGGCAGAGCACCACGGTCACGGCGTCGGCCGTCACCACGCCCACCCCCACGCCCACCCCCACGCCCACCCCCGAGGTCACCACGCAGGAGGCGGCGCCACCGCGGACCACCGGCGCGGACACCGTCGTCCAGGCGACCCGGGTACTGGAGACGGGCCAGTCCCTCGCGTCCGAGCGGGCCGTGCTCACGATGGGCGAGGACGGCAACCTCGTCGTCACCGACGAGAACGGCACCGTCCGCTGGTCCTCGCACACCGAGGGCCAGGGCCACAAGGCCGTCTTCCAGGCCGACGGCCACCTCGTCGTCTACACGAGCGACGACCGCACCGCCTGGTCCTCCGGCACGGCGGGCCACGACGGCGCCGAACTCGTGCTCCAGAGCGACGGGGACGTGGTGATCCGGCAGGACGGCACCGACCTGTGGGTCAGCGGTACCGCCCACTGAGCGCCATCGCCTGCGGCTCGGCCGCGGGCCGGTCCGGTCCGGGCCCGGGACCGGCGGGGCGGTCGGGCCGCGGCGGCAGGGCGAACGGGTCGGGGTCGCGCGGGCGCACCACGCCGTTCCGCTCGTCCGCGCGCCACAGCCGCGCCATCACCGCGAGCCGCCGCGCGACCTCCCGCCGGGTCGCCCCGGCCGTGCAGAGCCCCGGGGGCGGCGCCTCGGCCAGCAGCACCGCCGCGCGTCCGCCCGCCGGGCCCGCGACCCCGAGGACCTCGAACCGCGTACCCGGTGTGAACAGCACCCGGTCCGGCAGTTCCGGCTCCAGCAGCGCCGTACGGCGCCCGGTGAGGGAGTGGACGAGGACATCGGTGTTGCCGGGAACGCCCGGCACACCGGACAGCGACCCCGCGCACACGCGGTGCGCGGTGGCCGTCCGCCCGGTGCGGTAGCGGCGCAGCTCCGCCGCGTCCAGCTCGGCGCGGAGCGCCACCACGCCCTGGTGGACGGGGAGCAGCGCCAGGGCAGCGAGCGTCTCGGGATCGATGTCCGGGGGCTCTCCGGACCCGTACGGCTCAGGCTCCCGGCCGGCCCGCAGGGCGGAGACGGTGAGCCGGAGCCGTACGGCGAGCAGGCCAGCGAGGACGATGTCGGGCGGCAGCAGCCCGCCGAGCCCGGGCTCGTGCTGAAGCGCCAGCGCGACGACGGCGGTGTCCTTGGGCGTGCCGGTGCCGGCCCCGCGAGGGGGCGCGGCCGGGACCGGCGCGGCCGGTGGCGGGGGCGCGGCCGGGACCGGGTCCGCCGGTGGCGGGGGAGCCGGCCGTTCGGCGGGCGGGGAGGGCGGCGCCGCGGGGAGCGCGCGGGACGGAGCCGCCGCGGGCCCGGCCGGCAGGGCGCGGGGCCGGCCGCCCGGGGTGCCCCAGGGCCGGTCGGCGGTCACCACCCGGACCAGCAGGCCGTCCTCGGCCGGCAGCCGGTGGACGACGTCCTGGGCGAGGCCCCGCAGCCGGGGCAGGTCCTCGACGGCGCTGTCGTCGCACAGGATCAGGGCGTGCTGGGGGTCGGCGGGCGCCGCGCGGACCTCGTCGGCGTGCGCCGGTTCGACGGCGGGGCGCACCCACAGCCCCCACGGCAGGACCTCCAGGACCACGCCGGGACCACCCCGGTACAGGCCCTGACGGAGCATCGGCAGATGACCGAGCGGCCAGCGGTGGTCCGTGGCCAGCGGGGCGTGGGACACGCTCCCCGGCTCCGGCGGCAGGTGCAGGAACTCGCGGGCGAAGACGGGCCGTGCCGGTGTCCCGTCGCGCGTCAGGAGCAGCACCTCCTCGCCGCCGTCCCGGCCGATGCGCGGATCGCCGGTGGGGAAGCCGTTGCAGACGTGCACCGGCTCGCCGGTGAGGGCGGCCAGGGTCTCGCCGAACGGCCTGCTCCCGGGGGCAGGGACGGTGCCGTACAGCACGAAGCGCGGGGCGGCCGGGGGGTGGCCGGGCAGGCTCCGCCAGAAGTGGGCGACGTCCTCGGCCGGCGGTTCCGGTGCGCCGGGGGAGCCGAGGACGACGGTCGGCGCGTCGTCCCGGCGGCGCAGCCGGGCGGCGAGCCGGCCCCGGTGGCGCTGCTGGTCGGCGTCCTCCCGTACCGGCCGCACCCACACCCCGGCGCCCAGCGGCTCGGCGACGGCGGACGGCCCCACCGGACCCGGGCGGTCGGGCAGCCACCCGTCCCACGCCGGGCGCGGGAAGCGGCGGGAGAGGAACCGGCTCTCGCCGCCCGGCGCGCACCGCACCCAGCCCCGGCCCCGGTCGGCACCGATGAACAGAGCGCCGCCGGCGGAGGGCCGCACGATCCCGTCGGGGACGACCACGGGCTGCCCGAGCCGCCGTGCCAGCCGGCGCCCCGTGGGCGCGGCACCCTGGGCGGGCGTCCGGCCGAACACCACCCGCAGCCCGGCGGGCCCGGCCGGTACGTCTCGGGCCAGCGCCTCCTCCACCCCGTCCAGGGGCGCGTACGGCGGAAGGTCCACCACCACCAGGGTGTACTCGGGGTCGGCGGCCAGCCCGGCGGCGAACAGCAGCGACTGGCGGTCGGGTCCGGCGGCGGGGTGCACCAGCCAGGCGTTGCCGACCCGCCGCACCCCGCAGGGTCCGGCGGGGGCCGCAGACGCGAGGGGGAGGACGGCGGTCTCGGCCTCCGGGAGCCGGCGCGGACCCGCCGCGGGCGGTGCCGAGCGGGTCCGCGCCGGCCGCCAGGGGCGCCGCTTGCCGGCCGTGCCGCCGTCGTCCCGGTTCCGCGGCGTCAAGTCCCGGTCCGCCCGGGCGCGCACCCACGGGGGCCACCCGGCCCCGTCACCTGACTGCGTCTCATGCGCGGCATCTCCGTGGTCGTGCTGAAACCCCGCTGTCCGGGCCGATCATAGGGAAAGCAGACATCGCCGGACGTGTCCGTGCCCGAGGGGGAAGGAACTGCGCCCTTCCGTGCACGGACGGGCGTCACGACGTGTGCGCGGCCGGCAGCCGCAGCCAGATCTCGAAGTGTCCCGAGCCGACCGAGGTGCGGTACGTCAGCGCGCTCGCCAGCCGGTAGCGGCCGGTGGACCGCATCTCCTGGCGGATCAGGGTCTGGATGTCACCGGGCTGGTCGGACCAGTCGAGGACGATGCCGTCGAAGTAGCCGTCCTGGATCGCGGCCCGGTACCCCTCCGGGCCGCTCAGGTGCCGGCCCTTGCGGCCCGCGTAGTCGATGTAGAAGATCGACGTCCACAGGGTGTAGTCGGTCAGGCCCCGGTCGCTGAGGTAGTAGACGGGTCCCTCGTGCGGCTGGCCGAGCCACTTCTGGCCCGGCCGGACGTTCTTCGCCAGCTCCGGGATCAGACGGCCCGTGTCGGGCCAGACGCCGTAGTTCTGCGCGGACTGCGACATGCCGAAGGTGAGCGCCAGCACGCCGACCGCGATGACCGCCTGCGGGAAGCGGAGGTGGGCGCCCATCAGCCGGGACAGGCCCACCCCCGCCATCGGCGCGGCGAACAGCAGGCCGTACCCGATGTGCTTGTGCAGCGAGATGCTGGTCTGGAGGTGGATCTGGTAGGCGGGCGCGAGCAGCGCGGTGCCGGTCAGCACGGTCCCCAGCGCGATCCGCCAGCCGCGCGGGGGCGCCGGGGGCGGCCGGTGGCCGGGGATCTCACCGAGGCCGGGACGGCGGGTGTACAGGACCGTGCCGAGGCAGGCCAGGAGGGACAGCAGCCCGCCCCACCGGACGCTGTCCCGCACCAGCAGCCCCACCGACGTGGTGCCGTGGGCGCGTTCGGTCGTGGTGCTCTGGATCGCCTGGAGGTAGTCCGTGCTCAGCAGGGCGATGCCCAGCAGCAGCACCGTGCCGGCGGTGAACACCGCCCCGCGCCGCACCGCCTCCCGCGTGCCCAGCCGCCGGTACGCCACCAGCATCAGCAGCAGCGCCAGCGTGGGCAGGTACAGCGCCGAGGCGTACTTCACGCCCACCGCGAGCGCCGCGACCGGTGCCACGGCCAGCGGCAGCGCCCAGTGGCCGGTGGCGTTGCGGACCAGCAGCCAGGCGGTCAGCGCGAGCAGGGACAGCGACATCGCGTCGTACGTGGCGAAGTTCCCGAGGAACAGCGTCGACTGGGTGACGGCGAAGATCCCGGCGGCGAGCAGCGCCGCCCGCTCGTTGAACAGCGTCCGGGTGAGGGAGTACAGCAGGCCGGTGGCGCCCAGCATGAACGCCAGGCTCATCAGCCGGACACCGGTCAGCCCCGCCGCCGAGTCCACCCAGGCCGCCAGCACCGGGTACAGCGCGGGCGAACCGGAGAAGTACGTGTCGAAACCGCCGTAGTCCGGGGCGCCGTGGAACAGGTGGTCGATCATGGCGTGGCCGGCGTACACGTACAGCGCCTCGTCCTCGAAGGCGCTGTTGTGCAGCCGCAGCGACAGCACCGCCTGCGCCAGCAGCAGACAGGCCAGCAGGGCCCGGCTCACCAGGGTCCGGCGCGGCGAGGGCGCCGCGGACCAGCCGCGGTCGGGCACCCGGCCCAGCACCCAGTCGGCGCGGGTGATCTCGTCGAAGGTGTAGCCCGGGGCGAGGTGCGGTCCGCGCGGAGCCGGCACCCGCAGCCGCAGGGTGGACTCGGGGTCGTACCGCCCGGTGGTCGCGCGGTCGTCGGTGGCCGTCATGGGCGCCTCACGTCGAAGCCGAACCGCGGGTCGGCGACACCGCGGCGGAAGGCGTCCAGCGCCCCGGTACTGCTGTCGATCCGCCAGTCCGTGCGGTCGGTGGCGTCCACCCAGACGAAGCCGACCACGTCGTCGCGGGTGGTCACGGCCCGCGTCAGGTCCTTCACCACCGCCGCCTTGCGCCCGCCCGCCGGCGCGGCCGTCCCGGCGACCAGCACGGGGGCCCGGGTGAAGGCCCGCGCCTCCTTCACCACCGGGCCGAAGAGGCCGTCGTAGGTGCGCGGCCCGTCCGTGCCGTACCGGCCCGTGAGCCCCAGCCAGTCGGCGTACGCGTCACCCGGCCAGTACGGCTCCAGCGGCACCGCCGGTCTCGCGGTCACCGTGGGACTCCACGTCCACACGACGTTGGACACCCCGGTGTCCTGGAACAGGTCGTGCAGGTGCCGCCACGCGGCGACGAACTCCCCGGCGCTCGCCGCCCGAGGGCCCCAGGGCAGGCCGCGTTCGTTCATGCCGGGGGCGAAGGCCAGGGCGACCGGCACGTTCAGGTCGCGGACGGCCTCGGCGGTCCGCCGGACATGGCCGTCGTCCACGCCCGCCGCGATCTCCCGCAGGGTCCGGCCGCGCGGCTCCCAGGCGAGGTACGGCAGGACCCGCTGCCGCCACACCGCCGTGACCCGGTCCGCCGGGAACTCCTCGCCCCAGGAGAAGCGCTGCGCCAGCAGATTGGGTGCCTTGCCCGCCTTGCGCGACCACAGGTCCAGGTAGCCCGGCGTCACCGACGCCCCGCCGAAGGAGACCCCGAGGTACTTGCGGCCCTGCCGGGGCCGGATCAGCCAGGTCACGTCGAACGGCACATACGGCGCCGTCCGCCGCTCCCCGCCCTCCCCGCCCGCACCGATCGGCGCGGTACGGCTCGGCGCGCAGCCCGCCGTCGCCGCCACCGAGGCCAGCGCCCACCTGAGGGCGGCCCGGCGGCCCACCGCCGTCATGCGGGGACCCCCTCGGCGGCCCCGGCCGGCTCCTCGGGCCGGGGCACCACCACCACCCGCAGCACGGCCGCCGCGTAGAACAGCCCCGAGGCCAGCGGCAGCGCGAAGTCCTCCGGCACCATCGTGTCCATCCGCCACAGCGCGGCCCCGACCCACAGCGCCGTCGCCGGCACCGTCCACGCCCAGATGCCGATCCAGAGCCGCCGGGTGTTGTTGCGGCGCGCCCCGCCCGACCCGGTGGGCTGCCAGCCCATCGCCCGGCCGCGCAGCACGTCCCAGATCGCGAACAGGTGCGACCAGCTGTAGAGCACCCGCGCCGCCCACGCCTCCAGGCGGTACGGCGCCCGGTGCCACAGCGGGTACACCACCACCAGGTACACCAGCCCCGGCAGCAGCAGCCGCATGTCGGTGAACTTCACCTGTTCCGGGAAGAACAGCAGCAGCACGCAGACGATCAGCGGCCCGGTGAAGAGGATGAGCGCGGACTCGATGTAGTAGACGAACCCGGACAGGTAGCACAGGCGGCTCGCGAACCGCATCCGCACCTTCCAGAAGTCCTCGACGCTGGCCAGCATGCTCATCGACGCCATGCACCAGCGGTACTGCTGGTTGTAGTACGCGCCGATGGTGTCCGGGCACAGCCCGGTCGCCAGCGCCAGCGGCACATAGCGCAGGTCCCAGCCGCGCGCCCGCAGGTCGAAACCGGTGTGCATGTCCTCGGAGTGCTCGATCAGGCTCGTGCCGCCCACCTCCGCGAGCGCCGTGCGCCGGTACACCGCGCAGGAGCCGACGCAGATCGAGCCGTCGCTGCGCTGCCGGGACACCTGCACCGAGCGGTAGAACAGCTCCTGCACCGCGCCCGCGCCCCGTTCGATCCAGTTCTGCTGGTCCAGCACCCGGAAGTACTGCGGGGACTGCACGATCCCGAGGCCCGGATCGGCGTCCATGTACGGCAGCAGCTCGTCCAGGAGGTCCGCGCGCGGCACGAAGTCAGCGTCCAGGATCAGGATGAACTCGCTGTCGGAGTGCGCGAACCCGTGCCGCAGGTTCCCGGCCTTCTTGAACCAGCCCCGGTCCGGCCGCACCAGGTAACGGAAGCCGAAGTCATCGGCCATCGCGGCCACGTCGGGACTGTCGGAGTCGTCCAGCACCAGCGGCAGCACCCGCCCCGGATAGGCGTCGGCCATCCGCTGGAGGTGTGTCCAGGTGTTGTGCAGCACCTCGATCGGTTCCCCGCAGACCGGCAGGAACACGTCGACCGCCGGGTACTCCCGGGGCGCCCACGCCCGTACCAGCGCGCGGTGCGCCCGCAGGTCGAACCCCGGACTGAACAGTTCGAGGCGCAGCGAGATCAGCACCCCGAGCACCGACAGCAGCAGCACGGGTGCGAAGAACCAGATCCACGGACCGTGCCGGGCGGAGTCCACCTGGCTGTAGAGCACGCAGGTGAACCCCAGGAACGAGGTGCTGGTCAGGAGCCAGTTGTGGCGCCGGACGTACGCGTACTTCTCCCGGTCGTCGGGCGGGGTGGGCAGCAGCCCGGACGGAGCCGCCGGCCGGGTGGCCCGGGGCGGGGTGAGAACACGGTGGACAGCCATACGTGGGTGCTCCAGGGGCGGCTGGTGGGGAAGCGGTCCGGAACGGGCCGGCCGACAGCACGGGCGCCAGGCTAGGGACCCGTGCGCCACGGCATGCCCGCGCGGGGCGGACCGCGCCCGTTGGTGCACGAGGTGTGCACCAAGAAGCGGCCGTGGTCCGCGACCGAACCCGCCCGTCCCTTCGGACAGAGCGGGCGTCCAACCGGGCACGGGCCGCGACCTGCTGTTTCCCTCCCGCGCTCCGGTGTTGTTGGTTGGCTCGCGAAGCGGTGGCACGTGCCGTCCGCGGACCTGAGCGCGGGAGGAGTGAGTCGATGTCCACGCCGTTCGACGAGCAGATCGAGCAACTGCAGGAGACCTACCGCACACAGCTGGCCCAGATCTCCGATCTCCAGCGCCGTATGCGCGAGGTCTCCGCCACCGCGACCGCCAAGGCGCAGGCGATGAAGGTCACCGTCGGGCCCCAGGGCGAACTGCTGTCGGTCGAGTTCCCGACCAACGCCTACCGCCGCATGACCCCCAAGGAACTCGCCGACCTGATGGTCTCCACCGTCCAGGACGCGCGGGCCAAGGCCACCGCCGAACTGGCCAAGGTGCTCACCCCGCACCTGCCCGGGGACGTGGACGCCGAGCACCTGCTGAAGGGCACGGCCGACGTCGGCACGCTGCTGCCGAGCGAGCCGGCCATGCCGGACGCCGTGCGCCAGTACCTGGAGCGGGGACAGCTCGCCCCGGACACGGGGCAGGGGCCGGGGATCGCCCGCCGCTGACCCCGCCGTTCGTTCTTCCCCGTCCGTCCGCCGTCTCTCTGTTTCGCCCTTGGAGCGTGTCCCATGCCGGAGCCCCTGCGCGTCGACACCGAAGGCATCGAGCGGGCCGCCGCCGTGCTGCTGCCCGTCGCCGAGAAGCTCAGGCTGCTCGCGGAGAACACGGGCCGCCGGATCGAGGCGCTCGGCGACCCCGCGGGCAACGACAGCTTCGGCCGCCAGTTCAAGGGCAAGCACGACCCCTCGGCCCTGCTGGTCAGGGAAGGGGTCACGGGAGTCGGCAAGGCGGTGGCCCAGGCCCAGGAGGGGCTGGAGAAGATGGCCGCCCTCTTCGAGGCCGCTGAGCAGGGTGCCAAGCAGACCACCACCCGCCTCAACACGCACATCGGTGAGGGCGGCGGCACGGGCGGCGGAGGGCGCCGGTAGTGGCGCACGTCCCCGAGCCGCTGCGGTACGCGGCTTACCTGACCGGTACGGAACTGCCGGAGGCGGACCCCGAGGGGCTGCGGCGCCAGGGGCAGATCTGGGCTGAGCTGGGCCGTCAGGTGCAGGCCATGGTCGGCGAGGTCAACGCCGCCAACGCCGTGGTGCAGGGGCATGTCACCGGTGAGCCGGCGGAGGCGTTCACCGACTACATGCGGCAGTTGAACAGCACGCTGCCGGCGCTGGCGCAGGCCGCGGACAACCTGCAGGTGATGAGCGACGACTTCGCTCTGCAGGTCGAGCACGCCACCAACCTCGTCATCGCAATGCTGTCGTGGATGCTGGTCGAGCTGGCCTTCCTGATGAACACGCTGTTCGGGATGGCCGCGGTGCCCGCGCTGATCACGGGCGTACGCCAGGTCATCATGGCGATCCTGCGGCGCCTGCTGACCTCGGCGGCCGTCGGCGCGGGGGTGATGACCGGTCTGGAGACGCTGCTCCAGGCGATCGAGATCCTCCAGGGTCACCGCAAGAACATCGACCCCAAGGCCATCCGGGACATGGCGGTCGGCGGTGCCATCGGCGGCGCGGCCTTCGGCGGGCTCTCCGGGATAGGCAGGGTGGTCGCCCCCAAGTACTCGAAGTCGTTGATCGGCCGGGGGCTGATCGGTGGTACGGCGGGTGTCGTCGGCGGCGCGGCGGCCAACGCGGCGCTCGGCGGTTCGATGGATCTCGGTCTCGCCTTCCTGGGCGGCGCCGCGGGCACGGCGCTGGGCCGGCCGGACACGGGCGGCGGGCGACTTCCCGACACCGCGGCCGGGTCCGCCGCCGACGCGGTCAAGTCCCTGCCCCGGAAACCGGACTTCACGGGGACCGCCGGACCGACGCCGCCGGCGTCGGCCGGCCCCGTCGTCCCCACGCCGCCCCGGGGAGCGGCCGGACCAGGGCCGGCGTCCGGAGCGCCGGGAAGGGGTTCGGCGGCAGCAGCCGGCGAACCCCTTCCCGGCACTCCGGACGGGGCCACGGCCCCGGTCCCCACGGCCACCGTCGCCACGGCCCCGGGTTCCACGGTCGCGGGCGGTGGTACGGGGGGTCCCCGGCCCGCGTCCACCGGGACGGGCGCTCCTTCGGGCTCGACCGGTGCCACGGGGACACCGGCGGCCGACACGGTGACCCCCGGCCCAACGGCTCCGGTGGGGGCGTCCGCCGATGGCACGGGCACCCCGCGGCCGACGGCGGGCGGCCTGCCCGGCTTCGAGGGAACCGCGCCCACGCGGGCGGGGGCGAGTGAGCCGGCCGGCACACCCGTCCGGGAGCCGGGGGCGGCGACCGGTTCGGACGAGCCGGCGGTGTTGCCGTCTGTGCCGGTGCGGGACCCGGCGGTGGCTTCCGGCGCCGATGCGTTGGCCGTGTTGCCGTCTGTGCCGGTGCGTGATCCGGCGGTGGGTGCGGGGATGCGGGAGCCGGCGGTGGCTTCCGGCGCCGATGCGTTGACCGCCTTGCCGTCTGTGCCGGTGCATGATCCGGCGGCGGGTGTGCCGGTGCGGGAGCCGGCGGCGGCTTCCGGTGCCGATGCGCTGACCGCCTTGCCGTCTGTGCCGGTGCATGATCCGGCGGCGGGTGTGCCGGTGCGGGAGCCGGCGGTGGCTTCCGGCGCCGATGCGTTGACCGCCTTGCCGTCCGTGCCGACGCACGATCCCGCCGGTGTGCCCGCGCGGACGGAGACGGGGCCGGACGCGGACCGGGGGACGGCCACGGCCGGAGGGACGCACACGGCACCGCCCGGGACGGCTCCCGGCCCCACGCCGCACACGGGCACTCCCTCGACGGCCGATTCCGCCGCCCCCGGTGGCCAGGCCGGGCCCGGAGCGACGCAGGTGCGGGCGGCCGACGGCCCGAACGCCACCACGACGCGCGGCAGCGAGCCGGCGGCGACTCCCGCCGCGGCGCCGGGCGCCTCCACCGGAACCGCCGCGCGCCCCGACACACCCGGTGCCCAGACCCGCCAGGACGGAACGGCGACTGCCGCCCCGGCACCGGCGCGTCCCGCCCCGGCCGGCCCCGCGTCCCCGGCGCCGGCCGGGGCCGGCCCCGTACGCACCCTCTCCCCGGGGCCCGAGACCGCCGGAGCGGCCACCCCGGCACGCCCCGGCGAGGGCCCCGCCTCGGTCCGTACCGAAAGCACGGCGGCCGGCCCGGCGGGCCGCGGGCCGGCACCGGCGAACGCGCCCGCGGGCCCGCCCGTCCGCACCGAGAGCGCCGCCGGTGCTCCCGGCCAGGGAGAGCGCACGACGGGCTCGTCGTCCGGCCCCATCACGCGCGCCGAGGGCACGTCGGGACTCCCGGCCGGTACCGGCGCCCGTACGGAGAACGCACCCGGCACGGGCCGCGCCGACACCGGCACCGGCGCCCCCCGGGTCCGTACCGAGACCGCCGCGACCGCTCCCGCCCCGCCCGCTGACGGACGTACCGGTGAGCCCACGACACCCGCGCGCGCCACCGCGTCCGCACGCGCGGAGGCCACCCCGCGCCCCGCCACCGCGGAGACCACCGGTCGTCCGCCCGGCCCCGCGAGCACCCGCACCGAGACCGACGGCGGCGCCGACGGCCCCGCCGGCCGCGACGCCGCCCGGAGCACGGACGCCCGTGCCACCGACCCCTTGTCGAGGCTGGCCGCGCTGTCGGCCCCCTCGGACACTCCGGGCGCCGTCACCCCGGCGGGGGGCGACACGCGGACGGCGGCCCTCCCGCAGCCGGACGCCCGCGAGGGGGGCGCCGCCGGGGGCGCGGACGAGACCGCCCCGGACCCGTTCGCACGGCTCGCCGGCACCCGCGTACCGACGGACCCGCCGGGGCCCGCCCTGCCCGACCTCCCCACCGCGCCCACCCAGGCACCCGTGTCCTACGCCGCCTACGTCCGGGGCGCCGCCACGCGCCTGGACGAGGTCGCGCGGGACGTGGGGCTGCCCGGCGACACCAGGACGGCGCATGTCCGCGACATCCGGCGGGCCGCCGACGCAGACGACTGGCCGGGCGCGGCCGACGCGATCGCCCGCTTCCGGGACGCCGTGGAGGCCCAGGACCTGGGCGGCCGGTACAGGTCCTTCGAGTCGCACCTGGCCGGCGGTTTCGACCGGCTCGCCGAGCTGGGCGTGCCGCGGGCCGAGTGGCAGCGTGCCGGCACCGCGGTGCGCGAGGCGTGGGCGCGGCGCGACGGCCACGCCGTGGACGAGGCGCTGCGCGACTACACCGCCTTGGTCGAACGGCACGTGCCGGCCGAGGTGCTGACCGGCCGGGACGTGCCGGTGCACCACGACCCGGAGCCGGCGCGGCTGCGGCGGGACATGGAGCGTGCGCGAGGTGCCGAAGCGGACCGGCTGTACCGGGACTTCCTGCGCGCCGAGGCCCTCTCGCAGCAGATGCGTACGCGCCTGGACCAGGCCGTGGCGGACGGGGAAGGGGTGCGCGAGGCCGTTCTCCGGCAGCGGCTGCGCACGTCGAGCACCCCGGAGGAGGCCACGGCCGCCGCGCGGGAGCTGGACGACCTGCTGCGCACCCAGAGTCTGGAGGAGCGTCTGCGCCGACTGTCGTCGGACGACGAAGACGCCACCACCGAGGAGGACGCGGCGCTGCGGCGCCGCCTGGACGCTCTTGGGGACGGCAGCGCGGCGGACCGGCAGGAGCGCGAACTGCGCCGGCGGCTGGACCGCGCGGAGACGGATGAGGAACGGCTGGGCGTCCTGCGGGAGCTGGAGGAACACCGCGACCTCCAGAGCCTGCGGCAGCGCGTCGAGGACCTGGGGCGGGAGGACCGGCCCGTCTCGGACGAGGAACTGCGTGAGCGCTTCCGCGCGCTGACGGCCGACGACACCGGGGCGGTGGCCGAACTCCGCCGCGAGATCCTGGACATGCCGGACGACACCCCCGAGGACATCGCGTCCCGGCGCGCCGACCGGCTCGACGCGTTGCTGCGCGAGGAGGAGGAAACACGGCTGCGGCGGGTGCGCGAGCTGGAGCGCGAACTGCAACGGCTCCTGGACGAGCGGCAGGCCGAGCGGTACGACCAGCTGGCGGCCCTGCGTCCACCGAGCGCCATCCCCGCAGGGGAGCCGTCGCGGCCCGGCGCGGACGCCACCTCCTCCGCCCCCGCGGCCCCCTCCGCTCTCGCGGACCGGATCACCGAGGCGCGCTCGCGTCTCGACGAGGCCAGGAGCGAGGCGGAACGGCTCCAGCAGTTGCGCGGCGAGCTGCTCACCGAACTGCCCCGCCTGGAGAACGCGGGCCACCTGGAGAGGATCACCGACCGCGGACTGTCCGAGCGGCGGGAGCGGTCCGCCGCCGCCGACCGGACGGACGAGGTGAGCGGTCTGCTGCCGTCACCTCCGGACGCCGTGCGCACCGGGGCGGACGAGCCCTCCACCACCTCCGAGCCGGGCACCGGCCCCGACGCACCGGACAGCTCCGGCACTCCTGACGTTCCCCTGACCCCCGACGAGCCGGGCAGCCCCGGCACCCCCGACGCCCTGATCCCCGACGCGCCGGTCACCGGACGGGACGCGTCGGACACTCCCGGCGCTCCCGAGGACCTCCGCGCCTCCGGCACTTCCGACACCCCGGGCGTCATCTCCGAAACCGCCGCCGGCCCCTCTCGCTCCGACACCACCGCCGGCCCCTCTCGCTCTGATGTCACCGCCGATCCCTCTCGCTCCGACACCGCCGCCGACCCTCCTCGCTCCGACGTCCCTGCGGAGCCCCCTCGCCCCGACAGACGGGACGAGCCGGCGGTGCCGGCGGCCGGCGCCGCCGTCGAGGAGGGCACCGCGACCCTCCAGCGTCCTTCCGCGACCGATCCGGAGCCCGGTCAGCCGCCCGTCAGCACCGGGGTTCCGCCGCGTGCCGCACCCTCGACGGTCCATACTGTGCCCCCGCCCGCGCACATGCCGGCCAGTGACTGGCGGGCATCGGCCTGGCGGACGGCCCAGGAGGAACTGCACCAGCGCTACACCGAGGAGTTCGCCGCCGTTCCCCGTACCGGGGAGACCACACCCGACGCCGATACGGCCGCGGCCGTCACCGAGGGTTCCGAGGCGTGGGACCGCCGGGTCGACGAGACCTTCCGGCAATGGCAGCGGGAGGCGGCGCCACGGCTGAGCCCGGAGCAGTTCCAGCGCGTACGGCAGCGGGCCGAGACGGACCTGGGCCACCTCATGGCCACGAGGCCGCGCGACCCGGAACCGGAGGAGAGCGGGTCCGTCCCCGCTCGGGAACCGGAGGAGAGCGGGTCCGTCCCCGCTCGGGAACCGGAGGAGAGCGGACCCGTCCTCGCCCGGGAACCGGACGAGAACCGGCTCAGGCTCGCCTTCGCCACGGCCGCGGCCTGGGAGCTGGGCCTGGCCCGGGGCGAGACCGCCTTCGACCGCGTCTACCGCGAGGATTGGGGCAGCCGGGTCACGGAGACCTGGCGCCACCGCATCGGTGATGCGGCGGAGCCGTTCGCGCTGACCGGTGAGGCGATCACGGCGGCGCGCGACGACGCCCACAGCGCCTTCCGAGCGGAGTGGAACCAGACTCTCCGCTCCTCGCTCACCACGGTCCGCTCCGAGGAGGAACTGCGGTCAGCGGTGCGGGACGCGGCGCGCGAACTGCGGCGGCTGACCGCCTCCCTGCCCGGCCGGCTCGACCACCGGGTCCTGCTGCACGGCTTCCTCGACCGCCTCCAGGAGACGGCGGACGGCATGGCCGCGGCCCCCTCCGCGCACCTCGACGACCGCGGCCGGGAATTGCTCGCCGCCTTCGAGGCCGAGGACGTGCCGGTCTCCGGACCCGGGCTGGCCCGCGTCCTGGACGAGGCCGCCCGGACCCTGGCCGACGACTTCGAGCGGGTCTTCCCCACCTGGGACCGCGCGGCGGGCGTCTTCTCCCAGGGCCGCGAGCTGCCCGCACGGTGGGTGGAGGACTTCCGCGCGCTGCTGAGCGAACTGCCCGTGCGCCATGCGCGGCAGGCCGTCCAGGAAGCGGAGATCCTGCGCTCGCAGGAGGCGGTCGAGCGGGCGGCCACGTCCTGGGCGGGAACGGACTCGACCGTGCGACGGTCCGTCGCGGAGCGCTTCCCGGTGGACCTCGCACCGCCGCGCCCCGCCGTGCTCCAAGCCCTGCGCACGTCCGTGGCCTCGGCGGTCAGCCGGCGGTTCGACGAGATCGTCGGCGCCCCCGGGGACGCCCCCCTGGCCGACCGCGTGCGGCAGTTCCGGTCCGCCTACGAGGACCTCACCGACCCGGAGCGACTGCACACCTGGCTGACCTTGCACCAGGCCCGCGAGCGCGTCACCACTCTCGCCGGCCAGGTCTTCGACGACAGTCTGCGACAGTGGCGTGCGGAGCACGCCGGAGCCGACCTGGCCGAGCCGGATCTCGCCAGGGCACGGGCCGGTCTGGACGAGCGGCTCCTGTCCGCCTTCGACGAGCTGTTCACCGCACGCCCCGTCACCGCCCGGGAAGTGCCCGGCCTGCTGCGCCGCTGGGACATTGTCCTCGCCGGCGAGGCAAGGACCCTCCCCGCCCACTTCACCTTCGAGACGGACATCGCCTCCTCGCTGACCGGCGCCGCCCGCTCCTTCGAGGATCTGCGGGCCGGCCGGGACATCCCGCCGGAGCGACTCGACCGGCTCGCCGCGGACTTCCGCGCCGACTTCCTCGCCGCCTACACGGACGTGTGGGGCCCGCGGTCGCTGTCCGCGTCCTGGGCCCAGCACGAGGCGGCCCACGCGGACTCCTTCACCAGCGGCCTGGCAGCCGCCCGCCTGCGCTCCCTCCTCGCGGAGGACGACGGCGACGACCGGGACGACCTTCCCGGGACCACGGAAGAGGCCGGGGACCGGCCGCGGCAGCAGGACGGCGAAGAGGGTTCCCGGCAGCTCCGGGACCGGACGGGCGAGCCGTCGCGGCCCGCCGTACCCACCGGACGGGAAGCCGGGACCGCTGTCGACCGGCGGGCGCGAACCGCCGCGGACAAGGCGGCCGGGGGAGCCGAGGGAGCCGAGGCGGCCCGGCGGCGGCTGGACCCCGGGGAGCGGGAACCGGCCACCCCGGACCGCCCGGAACCGGACGCCACCCGGCTCACCGTCACCGAGGTCCGGGAGCTGGCCGGCCTCCTGGAGGTCTCCACCGGCACGGCCGAGTCCCTGCTGGTCTCCGCGGGCCGTTACCTCTCCGCCCCCTTGGAGATCGGACGGGAACCCGAGGTCGAGGCGCGCCGGGAGGCGCGCCGGGACGCCCTCGTGCGGATCGCCGAGACCCTGCACACGCGCGGGGCGGAGGCCGCCGCGTCGCTCGCGGACCGGCTGGCCGCCGACCATCCTGATCTGTGGGCGGCCGGACCGGGCCTGCCGGCCGGTGCCCGACGCAAGACGGCGGCCAGGAACACCGGCACCGCGGAGCAACAGGGGGAGAGCAGCCGGACCGGTGCCGCCGCCACCGCCGTACCGGAGCCCGCGCCTCCGGCTCCGCTCACCGAGCGCGGCAGACAGCAACTGGCCGCGGCGGCCACGTCCGTCACGGCGGACACACCGGCCGTGCGCGGTGTGCTGCTCGAACGCCTCACCCGACTGGCCCGGGCCGCCGGATGGCACGAGCAGTGGCCGGTCAGGGCGCTGGCCGGACTGGCGCACACCGACCGGCGGTGGACCGCCGAGGAGAACCGTCCGGTGGTGGTCCGCCTGCTGCGACCGGACGCCGTCCACCTGATCGAGCGGGCGGCCGCCAACCCCTTCCTCTCCGTCTACCTCTTCACGACCCCGGCGCTGGCGGACGTCCTCCCGTCCGCACCCACCCTGCTGAGCAAGCTGTTCGAACTGCCGGGCCGGTACCAGCAGCAGGCCACGACCTTTCTGCACCACCCCGAGTATCTGGCCGCCCTGGTGGCCGAGTCCGCCCCCGGCCGGCGTGACCTCCTCGAAGCGATCGAGAGCGGGGCGGTCTGGACCGACCGGCTCTTCAAGACCCCCGAGCTGGCACACCGTCTGCGGAGCCAGGTCGACCTGCTGCGCGTCGTGTCCCACGCCAACGCGCTGCCGCTGGCCAACCTCGTCGCCCGCAGCGAGGAGTTCGCCGAGGCGCTGCGCAGGGCCGACCGCCCGGTGCAGCGAGCGGAACTGCTCGCGACCGAGCACACCCTGACGGCCGG
This sequence comes from Streptomyces daghestanicus, assembly GCF_020521275.1. Taxonomy (NCBI): domain Bacteria; kingdom Bacillati; phylum Actinomycetota; class Actinomycetes; order Kitasatosporales; family Streptomycetaceae; genus Streptomyces; species Streptomyces daghestanicus. The sequence goes on from NZ_BNDX01000009.1 coordinate 26,418, forward strand.
GCTCACCCGGCTGACCGGCACCCCGCCCCCGGTCCCGCTCGATCACCGCAGGCTCCTCGCCCATGAGGAGCTGCGCACGGCGCTGCGGTCCCACGCGGACCAGCCGTACGCCCTGTTCGGGGTGCCCGGTCTGCTCGACCTGGCGATGGCGGACACCTCCGTGCCGGACGTACTGGCCGCCAGCCCGAAACTGATCGACGTCCTGCCGGACGTGCCCGCCTTCGGCGCGCGGATCGCCCGCTCCAGGGCACTGGTCGAGGCGGCGGCGGGCAACCCGGCCGTGGCCACCGTGCTCTCCCACGATCCCGCCGCGTTCGACGACGTGCCCGAGGACCGTCTGGCCGACGCGCTGACCGCCGCCGTACCGCCGCGGCGGCACCCCTCCGCGGCGGTACGGCCCGCGTCCACCGGCGGCGACGCGGTGGCCCGGCTGCGAGCGGCCGACCCCGTCGCCGACCTGGCCCTCAACGACCCCGGGCTGGTCGCGGAGCTGCGCGGCACACCGGGGCTCGCGGAGGTGCTCACGGACCGTCCCGGCCTGTTCCGCGAGCCCCACGAGTACCGGCGACTGCTGCGGAAGCACAGCGCGGCGGTACGCGCCATGGTGGCGAGGGCCGACATGGCGGAACTGTTCCAGCCGGGCGTGCTCAGGACCGTTCTGCGGCACCCCGCCCTGGAGAACCAGATGGTCGGCGAGTTCGCCAGGGACGTGGTCCGGCGCCTGGCGGGACTCATGTCCTCGTCACCGGGCATGCGGGAGGCCTACTACTGGAACGCGGCCCTCGTCGAGATCGTCGCCATGACACCGGGCATCGCCGTCATCTACCGGCCGTTGGCCGGCTTCGAGGAGCGGCTGCGGACCGGTGACCACCTGGTGACACTGGCGCGGGTGACGACCGGTGACTTCCTGCCCGACCCGATGCGGCCCGTCCGCGAGCGGCTCGCGGACGGGCTGACCGAGAACGGCGGAGCCCTGCTGACGCTCTTCGCGCGCAACCCGCGCGCGGCCACCGCCCTGACCCGGCCGGCCCGGCTGGCCAACGTCCGCGCCCATCCGGAGGTCGTACGCGACCTCGCGCACCGGCCCGGCCTCCCGCTGTCCGTCACCCACTGGGAGCAACTGTTCGAGGACCGGCCGCTGCTCGGCGTCCTGGAGGGCCGCAGCGACGTCCGGGAGATGCTGCTCGCGGCACCCGAGACCCTGCTGGAGGCCGTCGCCCGGCCGGGTTTCGCCGGCGCGCTGGCCGGCCACCGGCTCGACGAGGCACTCGCCCGGGTGGCCGACACCCGGGCGAACGCGAAGAACAAGAAGGGCCGAGCCTGGATCAACGACCTCCTGGACGTCATCCGGGACACCGGGGCCCCCGTGCTGTCCGTGGAGGGCATCCGGTACACCGGCCAGGACCTCTCGCTGGCCCAGGTCCTCACCCGGCCCGAACCGGAGGCCGAAGCCGAACTGCGGCGACTGATCCCGGACGACGGCCGGGGCGGGCTCGTCCGGGCACTGGAGACGAACCGGGACGTCCGGAAGGTGCCACGGCTGTTCGAACTGGCCAAGGCCCGGCCGGCGCTGGCCGCGAGTCTCTTCGGCAATCCGGAGCTGCTGGCGACCCTGCGCGACCGCAAGGCCCTCCTGGATCTCGTGGCCGATCCGCAGGAAGGCGTCCTGGCACTGCTGCACGACCACCACGACCTCACCCGGGCGCTCCGTACCAACGACTACCTCTACCGGTACATCGTCACCGACAGTTACAACCGCGCCTGGCTGATGAAGACGCCCAGCGGTGTGCGGCACCATGTCGACAACCCGGAACTCTCCCGGCTCGTCCTGTACCGCCGGGAGGTCAATCAGCGCCTGCACAGCGATGACGACAACAGGCTGGTGACGGCCAGCCAGGACGTCGCCCGGGTGCTCGCGGACGGCGGTCCCGTCATGGAGCTGCTGGTGCGGGAGCAGAGCCTGCGGCAAGGCATGCTGCGGGTCCTGCCGGCGCCGCACGGCCCGGCCGCGATCCGTGCGGCGGTGAGCAGCCTGCCCCTGCTCCAGACGCTGGTGGGCCACCCGGAGCGCCTTGCCGTGCTGGCGATGGTGCCCCGGCTGGCGGAGGCACTGGCCGCCCGGCCGGACGTCCTGACCACGCGGGCGCAGTACGAGAAGCTGCTGGACTCGGCGTCCTTGCGGAGCATGCTCACGCGCCACCCGGAGCAGACACCGCTGGTGCTCGGGGACGCGGCGCTGTTCGACACCGCGAGCGCGCAGCCGGCCCTCGTGGCGGCCCTCGCGAAGGACCCGCACGTGGGCCGTCTGCTCCAGCGCCGGCCGGTGGTCCACGAACTGCTGCGGCTCCACCCGGAGATGGCCGGCCGGCTGAGCGAGGACGGCTCCGCCCTGCGCCGGGCCCTGGAGTCGGTGCCCGGGCTGGCCGACACGCTGCGGGAGCAGCCGGGCGTCTGGCGGGACATCCAGCGGGCCCCCTGGCTCGTGGACGCGCTGCTGCGCAGTCACCGGCTGCTCGACGCGGCCCGGACCGGCGGCGCGCTGTGGCGGGCGGCACGCGCCGACCGCGTGCTGGCGCAGGTGTTCACCCCTCAGCTCGTACGACGGCTGGCGCCCCGGGAAGCCCTGCTGGCCACCCTCGCCGAACACGGCCTCGGCACCGCCGGACCGGAGGCCGAGGAGGCACGGCAGGTGCTGTCCCGGACCGATCTGGTCCGCTTCCTCGACGAGGAGACCTGGTTCGCCGTCCCCCTGCTGACCACACCCGCCTGGCGGGAGCGGGCCCTGCGGGACAGCGGCGTCACCGAGATCCTGCGGTCGCTGACGCGCGACGGGCGGCTGCGCGACCTCGCCGCGGCGCCCACGCCCGAGCCGCTGCTGCGAGCCCTCACCCGGACCGGCGGGCCGGCCAGGACCACGGCCGAGCCGGCCCCCGCCGAGCGGCAGCGGGACACGGGACGGCAGGGCCGCGGCGGCACCGCGACGAGCCGGACGGCGGACCGGCCCGCCCGCACCTCCGTCTGGGCGCAGGCCCTCGCCACCGTGCCCGAAGCCGCCGAACTGCTGCTGAGCCCCGAGGCCGCCACGCTGGCCGCGGCCACCGTGGACCATCCCGAACTGCTGCCGCTGCTGCTCGCGGTGCCCACGGTCGTCGAGGACCTGCGAACCGATCCCGGCCAGTGGCGCGACTACACGTTCGCGGCCTTCCTCGAAACGCCCGAAGCCACCCTCGTCGGCTTCGAGGACGACTACCAGAACTGGCTGGACGGCCTGAACCTGGTGCTGGAAGGCGACTATCGCGCACGTGTCGCCGAAGCCGCCCGCGCGGTGTGGTCGCGGGCCCGGGCGGAGCGCGCCGCCGAGCGGGCGCGCGAAGCCGCGGAGGTCGACCGGCGGATGACCGCCTTCGCGCCGCACGACAGCGGCACCTGGGAGTACAGCGGGCGGCTGGTCCTCGCCGCCCACGTACGGCCCGACCGGCTCACCGCGGAGCACTACCGCGTACTGCGCGAGGTGGCCTCGGGACAGCGCCGGCCCCGGGAGAACGCGGTCCACGCCAACAAGGCGCTGCACGTGCACCTGGACGGCGGCAGCGGCGGCGCCTCCCTCGCGCACGTCCTCGCCCCCGACGGCCGGGTGGACACGCTGGTCTACGCCCTCAGCACCTCCCGTCAGGGCAACCGCTACCAGTGGGAGGGCCACGGCGCCCGGTACGTGGACGGTCCGCTGGAACTCGACGCGGTGTTCAACGCGCCGCCGCTCGTGGCGTCGGCCGAACTGGTCCGCGAGGCCGCCCGGCGGGCCGGCACCCGGAGCACCGCCGCGGCGACCGGCACGGGGAAGAAGGGCAAGGGCAGGACGCAGGACACCCCGGCCGCCGCCGACGCGGTGCCGGCGGCGGTGACCGACCCCGAACTGTCCCGGCTGACCGGCGCCCTCGCCACGTACCACACGGCTCTCGAGGAACACGCCTCCGCGCGGCAGGCCCGGAACGCGGCCCGGACCATGGCCACCGCGCAGGGCCGGCTGGAAGAGGCCCGGCGCGCCCTGCGTGACCTCGGGCTGGACCCGGACCTCCGGGACACCGACGCCGGGCCCGCCCTGCTGCGGATGAGCTCGTCCGTCCGGCAGGCCGCCGGGCCCTCGACGTTCCCCCAGGACCGGCGCCGCGCGGACGGATCCTCCCGGCGGGCGGCGCCGGTGCCGGACGGCACCGTCTCGCTGCGCGACATCGACCGGCGGGAACTGATCGACGGCACCGGCCGGCGCGTCGGCTACGACCTCGTCCCGACGCGCGACGTGGCGGCCGGCCGGGTGCGGGCACTCCCCGGCGAGTCCGTCTGGCGGATCGACTACGACCCGGGCGTCGCCGGGCACTCCGCGCCCGCCGTCCGCGCCCACGGCCCCGACGGCCCGGTGAGCCTGCCGCTGCGCGCGTTCGCCGACCTCGTGGCCGCCCACCGCACCCGGCCGGGAGCCGTGCGCCTGGTCGCCCCGTACGCCGCCCGGTACGGCCTCGACCTGGCGAGGGCGGTGGCCGACCGGACCGGCACCCGTGTCTACACGCACCCGGGCCGGGTCGACCTCGTCCCCTCGGCCCTGGGCGACCTGGAGATACGACCCGTCGGCCGGACGGAGGACGGCGACGCGGCGGGCGACTGGGTCCACGTGGACCCGGGCACCGACCGGGCCACGGACGGAACCGGCCCGCGCGACGGGAGCGGCCCGGAGAGCGGAGGGGACACCGTCGTCCACTCCGTGACCGGCGAGAGCGTCCCCGTCCGCTCCCTCGCCCTGACCCCGCTCGCCGACGCCCGGGGAGAGCTGATCGGACACGCCTCGCTGCCCGAGCGGGAACTCGCGGCGTTCCGGGGGGCGCTCACCGGCCTGCCGGACACGGAGACCTACGAGGTGCCCTCCGGGAGCGGAACACGCGCGGCGGCACGCGGTCCGAACCCGTGGGCCGGCGCTTCCGGTGCCCGGTACCTCCTCGTCTCCCACGGTGTGGCCGAGGCGCCCTACACGAACCTGGTCACCCGGGACGGCCGAACCCTGGCCTTCACCGGGGACCAGGTGGCGGCGGTGCTGCGCCGCCGGGCCAGTTTCCGCGCGTTCCACGCGCGGGCGGTCCGGCCCGCGGACAGCTCCGTCACGGTGGTCACCTGCTACGCCGCGGCCACGCCCGCCGCCCGTGCGACCTCCTACGTCCAGAGCCTCGCCGACGGGCTGGGCCTGCCGGTCACCGGGCCGACCGGACCACTGGAGATCGGCGTGGGCAGGGTCGTCCTGGTGCCCTCCGGCGGGGAGGCCGGCTGGCGGACCGCGCGCCCCGGCGACGAGACCACGGTGTTCCGGGGCTTCACCGGGCTGAGCGAGGTCACCACCGGGGACGGCCCCGTCCGGCCGGCGGGCACCCTCGCCCTGTCCTCGGCCTCTTCGAGCAGCGGCGACCTCCCGGGCGCGGCGGTTCTGGAGCCCCGCCCGCCCCGCCCGGCGATGCCGAGCCTGGACGGCCTGCTCACCGGGCTCGACCTGGGCACCCCGCCCGCCGAACGAGCCGTACGCGAGCACCCGGTCACCCCGGCCGCCGAGACCGCCCGGCAGAGCCGGGACCGGCGGGATGCCGCGCTGGTGTTCGCTCCGCCGGCGTACGCCCTGTCGCAGGACGCCGGGCGGGGCGCGGGGACGGAGACCTACGCCTTCGCCGGCGACCGGCTGCCGAGGGCCCTCCGCGACGGTGTCCTGGACCTCGTCCCGAGCGCCCGGCGCGCGGAGACGGGCCGGCTGCTCGACACCTACCTGGCCGGCGCCGGCCTCGACGACGCCGTGCGCCAGGCCGTCGCCGACCGGCTGACCCTCGTACTGCGCCCCTCCGGCGGTCCGCTCACCGTCACGGTACGGCTGCGCTTCGGCGACTGGACCCAGCTCACCGATCCGCGCGGGGAACCCGTCGGGGACGCCGGCACGGCCGGCGTCCTGCGGGACGCGCCGCCACGCCCCCTCGCCGGGCAGGTCCGGGACTGGCGGGAGAGCGCCACGGCCGACCGGTCGGTCGACCACAGCCTGCGGCCGTACCTCAGCCTGCCCTTCTCGCAGGCCCTCGCCCATGTGCCCGGGCTCGGCCAGGCCGACTCCGTGGCGCAGGCGGTCCTCGGCGGTTTCTCGAAGAGGACCGCCTACAGCACCGCCACCTCGTCCGGCAGCACGCGGACCGTGCGCCCGGCCTCGGCCGGCCGCGAGGTGAGCTTCCTGCACGATGTGGAGGTCGGCCTCACGGTCCGGTTCGCCGGGCAGGACGAGCGGCGGTCACGGCAGGTCGTCGAGCGCGCCCTCATCGGGACCTACCCGCGCCGGGCCGTGACCGCGCTGCCCGCCCCCGCCGGCACCCGGCACGCCACCGGCGCGCTGTGGACGCGGCTGTCCGCCACCGCCGCGACGGACACCGCCGAGCCCGGAGCGACGCCGGACGGCGGGCCTCCCGCAGCCGGGGCCGCGTCCGCCCCGGGCGGTGCGGCCGTCACCCTTCCCGCGCTGTCCTGGGTGGACTCGGTGACCGGCGCCGCAGAGTACCGGGCCGCCGTCTTCGCCGCGGCCGACCCCGCGACGCGGGCCGACCCGGCCTCGGCGGCCTTCGCCGCACTGGACACCTTCGCCGGGGTCCGTTCCCTGCTGGACGGCCTGCCGGACGCCACCGCCGGCGGCCACTACTCGGCCCCGCTGGTGTCCGCCGCCGGACGCGCCGACGCCATCCGGGTCGACGCCACCCTCCACAACCCCCGCCCGGTACCGGACAGCACGGAACTGTCCCGGGTGGACGTCGAGGACGTCCGCTCGGGCAGCGTCGGCGCCGCCTCCGTCCAGGGCGACGCCGCGAAGACCGGCGCCGGGGCCGCCGTCACGCTGGCCGCCGCGGCCCTCGGCATCCCCGCGCAGGTGCCGCTGCCCACCGTCACCTTCGGACGGTCCGTGCAGTACACCCGGCCCGGCCGGCAGGACGACAGCCTGGAGGTCCGCCGGCTCCGGCACACGGACGAGCCCACCACCGTCGTCGAGTTCGACGTACGGGTGGCGACCCGGTCGCTGGCCGGACGCCCCGGAGCGTCGGCCCGGCTCACCGCACGGGTGCGCATGCTCACGGCGGACGCGGCCCGCTACGGCCTGTCCCCGGCGGACGCCGGGGACACCTCCGCCGGCCCTCCCGCGGACCCGGAGACCACGGCCCGCACCCGTCCCGGCCGGACCCTCACCCTGCCGCCCTCCATGGGCGACTGGCTGCCGCCCACCAGCCGGATCACGGAGCTGGACCCGCCGGCCGCGGCACGGGCGCTGCGCGCGGGCCTCGACCTGGTCCGCGTCCACTTCCCGGGCTACCTGTCCGCGCGGGAGCCGGGCGACGCCCTCGCCGGCGCGCCGCAGCCGCACCACATCACCAACCACCTGGCCCTGGCGGAGGCACTGCACCCCGCGGCTCTCGCCCGCCGGGCGCATCTGCTGACCGGCGCCGGACACAGCGTCGTCCTGACCCGCCCCGCCGGGCCGGACACGGAGCAGCTGAGGGTGACCGTCCGGTTCGGCCTGGAGCAGGCGGACTTCGCCTACGTACGGTCCCGCCGCGGCCAGACGGAGGTCGTCCACGGCACCTCGTTCGACCTCTTCAGCTCGGCGCTGAGGCAGTCGAAGGCCGCCGCGGGCATCGGCGTCGACCTCGGTGACCCGACCGGAACCGAGTCGTCCGCGCCGAGCACCCGGATCGCGCCCAAACTGAGCTGGAGCCGGTCGGTCGACGAGACCGGCGGCTTCTCCGTGGCCGGCGCCTTCGGCGGCGGGGCGCTGTGGCTCGCGGAGTTCACCGGACCCGTGACCCTGCACCTCACCGCCCGACCGGTCACCGGCCCCGGGCAGGACGTCGCGGAACCGGTGCCGGCGCGGGCGGTGCCGGCGCGGGCGACGCTCGTGGTGCCGGAGGACCTCGCCCTCGAACAGGACGCCGGCGGCCGGCCGCGCAGCACCCTGGACTTCACCACGGAGACCGACGCCGACGGGACGGTGCGGCGCGTGCCGCGCACGGTGGACCCGGCGCCGCGGCGGTCCTGGACCCCGGCCCCCGGCGAACGGCTCCCGCAGGACGCCCTGCACATGGTCCGCACCGACCACCTCTTCCCCCAGGCGGTCTCACTGCTGCGCGAGGCCGGCGTGCACCGCCTCGACCCGGCCGACGAGGCCGCTCTGCGGACCTCCCTGTCCGGGCTCGCCGCCAGGATCGGCGACCTGGGCGGAGCCCCGTACCCGGTCTGGCGCCGGCCCGCCGGGACGGGCACCTTCACCACCCGGGCCTGGGCGGAGGTGGCGGTCCAGGTCAGACACGCCGGGCTGACCGCACTCGGCGAGAGCGGCCACGCCTTCCACTACGACCACACGGCGGCCACCGCGCTGGTCCGCGACAGCAGGACCGGCGAACGGGGCGTGGAAGCCACCGTCGGCAGCGCGTTCGGCCCGTCCGCGCAGGACGACGCGCCGCTCGCCGGCCCCGACGGCACCCGGATCGACCTCGGTTACGGGCGCGGCACCCCCGTCACGACCGGGCACACGGCCAGCGGACGCGGTGACCGGACGCGCACCCGGGTCGGGGACCACGTCTGGGCCGAGGCGCCCGTGGACCTCATCGTCACCGTGCGGCGCTGGGAAGAGCCGTCGCTGCCGCTCACCGGCGGGTTCAGCTCCCGCCGGGCCGCCCAGCGCGAGATCACCGGTGAGCCGCTGCGCACGCCGGGCCTGGCCCTCGTCCCGTCCGACGCGGCACGGGCGCTCGGTCTGCTGGACGGGACCGCCGCCACGGCCGGTCCGGCCGGGGAGCCGCAGGCGCCGCGGTCCGTGGCACCCGCCAACGTGCTGCGCGGCGACGGCTTCGACCAGGCCCTGGTCCTGGGCGTGCCCGACCTCGGCCCGCTGGTCCAGCGGACGCTGACCCAGGTGCGCGCCCTCGGCGTGCTGTCCCGGGAGCACGCCGACGCGGTGGAGGCGGAGCTGTGGAAGGTGGCCGGGCGGCAGGGCACGGCGGCCCTCCTGGAGACGATGCTCAGCGGCCTGCCCGTGCTGGTTCCCCACCGCAACGCCATCAGCACCGCCATGGCCCGGATCACCCTCACCGCCGAGCTGGGCGCACCGCGCGCCCTCGGCCGGGCCGACGACGCGTACCTGCTGGAACGCGCGCACGTGCTGGTGCGGGAAGGCACCCGGACCGTCACCCGGAACACCAGCCACCAGGGGCGGGTGGGGGCCGCCGGCACCTCGGACCAGGCGGACCTCCTGACGGACCTGGGCTCCGACGTGGCCAGATCCCAGGTCTCCCGCGCGGAAAGCTCCGGTACCCGCAGCGCGGACCGGCGCGAGGCCGCCGCCCTCCAGATCCTGCGGCCCCAGGTCACCGCTTTCGACGTGCGGGTCACCGTCGAACTGGAGGCACACCGGGCGCTGAGCGCCGCGCCGTCCCTGCTCGGTGTCGTGACCCCGCTGCTCGGGACGGTGGGCCGGCACACCCTGGGCACGTCACTGCTGCCGGGTGAGCTGCGGCTGGGGCACGAGGAACGGCTGACCCGCCCCCGCACGGAGGTGGTGCCCCGGCCCCCGGCGGCCGTCCGGCCGGCGCCCGCGCGGTGGCAGCGCCCGGAGCCGCTGCTGTCCCAGGAGGTGCTGCGGGACGCCTTCGTCGGCACCATCGGTGACCTGGCCGGTCTGCGCCGGGCGACCGAGTCCCTGGTGACCGGCCTCGACGCGCTGACCGGCGCCTCGCCCGCCGCCCACTCCTGGCAGGGCGGCCTGTTCCTGCTGCACTCCAAGATCGCGGCCGTGTTCAGTCCGCCGTACCTGTACCAGCGGTTCCTGGACCTGGTGGCGGGCGGGACCCTCCACGAACCGGTCACCCTGCCGGGCACGGGCAGTGACCTGTCCGCCCGGCTGGAGATCTCCGCGGACGTCCGGGGGCTGCGCGGGAGCGGCCCCGGTGACCTGCCCGGCACCGTCGTCCAGCAGCCCCACCGCTCCGTGCTGCTCCCGGCGGGCCGGCCCGGGGCCGACGTGCGGCTCGGCCGTCCCCTGGGCTCCGGACCCGCCCTCGGCGCACCCGAGCGGGCCGCCGACGAGACGCTGGTGCTCACCGGCCCCGCAGGACAGGACGGCCGGGTCTTCTCCCGCCTGGAGGCCGACTCGGTCACCTGGCACCTCGTGCTGCGGCCGGCGGTCGGCCCGCCGCGGGCCGTGCGGGTGACCGTGACCGACCAGGCGGCCGTGCTCTACGTGCCGGCCGACGTCCTCGACGCGCTGCCGGACGACCGGGCCGGCACCGCACGCGGCACGGCGGAGCCCGACGGCGAGGCGGCGCACACCCAGGACAAGGACAAGGACAAGGACAGGGACAGGGACAAGGGCAAGGGCAGAGCGGCCGATACCGCCCGGGAACCGGACGACACACCGGACACGGCGGACGACGACGCCCGGGCCGGGCAGGACTTCACCGACGCGCTCACGCGTCTGGAACGCGCGGAGGCGGAGCTGGCGGCGCTGACGGAGCGTCAGGCACACTCCAGCGCCGGTGGCTCCGCCGATGCCGCCCGTGCGCTGGAGGAGGCCGAGGCCGCGGCGCGGGAGGCCCGGCAGCGGGCGCAGTCCGCCGCGGACCGCCTGTCCGACGCCCTCGACCGGGCCGGGCGGACGGGCCGGGCCGTCCGCCCCACCCCCACGGACGCCCTGCTGCGCGACCGGCCCGGCCTGCTCGGCGCCGGGCTGCTGGACGGCCTCCTGCGGCGGCGCGGGGACACGGCGGCCGTGCCTCCGGCCGAGACCGTCGAGCTGCGCCCCGTACCGCCGCGGCGGACACCCGCCGCCACCCGGGACGAGACCACCGGCAGCACCCCGCGGCCCGCCCCGGACGGGGACCCCGTAGCGCGGCCGGCCCCGGACGGGGACACCACGACGAGGCCCGCCCCGGATGGGAACGACGCGCGGCGGGCCTCCGCGGACGACCTGGTGAGCGACCGGTCCCCCTGGGGCGAACCCGTACACGACCGCCCCTCCTGGGTCGATCTCGTCACGGCGCGGCCCGCCCGGGAGGAGCCCGTTGTGGCACGGCGGCCCGAGGACGCCGGCCCGGCGCCGGTCACCACGGCCGAGCCCGAGCACCCCTGGTACGTGGACCACGGCCTCCTCGGCCACGCCTCCGTCACCTCCACCGCGGGCTTCGGCGCCGTGGCGGCCCAGGAGGCGGCCGAAGCGATCGCCGGGCGGCTCCCGGAGGCGCTGCGCCCCCTGGCCGGCGACATCGAGGCCGCGGTGCGGAGCCTGCTGCTCACCAGCGGCAGCCACGCCTGGGAGGACCTCCTGGCCCACGGGGTGACGCTGACGGTGCGGGGCCGGCTGGTCTGGCTGCGCCCCGTACTGGTGGACGTGCGCCCCGCGGCGGTGGCGGAGCGCGCCGACGGCGTGCGCGAGTACGGGGTGCGTTTCGCGACCACGGCCACCGGCCGCCAGCGCACCCGGCAGCGGGCGCTGGGCGCCGAGGCCGCCACCCTGCTGGGCTTCGGCACGGCCTCGGCGGTCGCGTCGTCGATGCTGCTGGGACTGCCGCAGCTGCACGCCGAGACCTCCGCCCGGACCACCGACGTCCTGCGGCGCAACGTCATCGCGGGCCGGACCCTGTTCATCGGCGGCAACCGGCCGTTCACCGCGTCCGTACGGGTCCGGGTCTTCGTGGACGGTGCCGAGCACACCCCCGAGGTGACCGTCGACCGGCGGCTGCGGGTGGAGTTCCCCGCCGAGTACACCGGCACCACCGCGCCCCGCCCGGACATGACGGCCCCGCCCGTGGCCGCCGCGCCGTCCACCGCTGTCGGCGCTCCCGCCCCCAGGGGACTGGACCGGCCGGTGCTCAACGCGATCGACATCAGCCCGGTCGTCGCGGAGCTGCACCGCAACCTGCGGCACGCGGGACTGGACGCCTCGGCGGCCGGGACGTTCATGCGGCACGCCCGGGAGATGCTCAACGAACGCACCGCCCGCACCCGCAGCCGATGGTGGCTCACCAGCGGGGACACCTCGGGCGTCATCGAGGTGCCGCTGACCGCGGGCCGCTCGGCGCGCGCCCGCCTGTCGGTGCGCGCCGAGGTGGACAGCCTGCAGTTCGCCGGGATCAGTACCGGCGTGCAGACCCGTGACGACCTCGGCCGGGGCATCGCCCGGGGCACCGGCCGCGCGACGAGCGGCTCGGCCGGCGTCTCCTTCGGCTACAACGCGTACGGCTTCTCCATGCCGGTCACCGAGGCCGGTTCCACGGCGCCGGGCGCCAAGGGCCTGCTGCCCCTGTTCGGCGTCGGTTTCGACCGCGGCACCGGCAGCGGACTGACGGTGACCTCCCAGACCCTCAACCACACCGTCCTCAATATGAGCGGCGACCAGGCCAGGTACCGGGCCCGGCTGCGGGTCACCGTGGAGGTCGGCGGCACCGGACGGCTGCGCGTCGCACCGGTGTCCCGGGTGGTCGAGGCGGACCTCGGGGTGCCCCTGCGCGACGGGGGCGGCGCCGCCGACTTCGAACGACGGGTGCTGGGTGCCGTCCACACCCCCGGGCTGCTTCCCGACGCGCCCACGGTGCTCCCCGGCCCGGTCGCGGCGCAGCCGCACGTACGGGCCCTGCTCCGGGAGTCCGGCACGGCGCCGGTCCGCCTGCGGGAGCTGCCGGAGCGCATGGCGGCCGGCCGCCCCCGCGCCCTGGACCCCGCCGAGCCGCTCGCACTGGCCGCGCGCCGGGGGCAGGGCTTCGCCATGGCCCTGGCCATGCCCGGTTCCGAGCTGGTGGGGGAGCACCTGCTCGCGGCGCTGCGGGACCAGGTCACGCCCGCCGTACGGCGGTCCACCGACTGGGCCGCCGTCGGGGGTGAGGTGAACCTGTTCTTCGGCCGCCCCGTGCTGGAGGCCGACCTGCCGTCGATGCTCGCCGGGATCGCGCACACGGTGACGGTCGGCGGGGCCCGGTACCGGCTGACGGCGCGGGCCCTCCTCGGCGACCGGCTGTCGGGCGGCGGCTTCGACATGACCGTCAACGCCCGCGCCGCGCGCACCGAGACGGTCACCGGCAAGCGTGGCTCCGAGTGGCGGGTCTCGGCCGGCGGCGGTGGCGGTGTACTGGTGCCCCTGGGCGAGGGCCGGCGCCTGCGCGTCGGCGGGCTCACCGTCCGCGGCGGCCTGGAGCGTTCCGTGGACGAACAGTTCACGGCCGCGCACGCCGGCTACCGCCGCACCGAGACCGAGGGCGCCGTCCACGAACACGTCTACGACACCGTCTACGAGCTGTCCGTGCGCCGGGAGGACGCCGCCCCCGGCCGGTCCGGCGCCGAGACCTGGTGGATCGACCCCGCCGAACGCCTCGTCACCCAGGTCGTGGTGCCGCGCCAGCACCTGCCGGCCGCCCCGGTCGACGCGGCCGCCGTGGCGGAGGCGGGCCGGGTCACCTTCCAGCGCGACTGGCCAGCGGCGACCGCACGACAGCTCGACCTCGCCCACGGCGGCACCGGGGGTCTCTACCCGTCCTTCCTGGTGATGCCCGAGCTGACCCGCCTGATCGCGCACGGCTACGCCTCCCTCGCCGGGCTGCCCCCGCGCTGGACCGCCGACCGGGGCAACTGGCCCGAGGAGATCACCGAGCTGACCCAGCCGTCGGTGCTCGCCGCCCGGCTGGGCGCCCTCACCGGCCCGGACGGCCACGAGACCGTCCTGCCCAAGCGCGACGGATGGCGGTACACCGTACGGCTGCGCCTGCGCGCCTACGCGCCCCGGGACCTCGGGCCGACCGGGGGGCCCACCGAGATCGAGCAGTACGCGCAGACCGTCGACAAGTTCGGGCGCGACGAGCGCCGGACCTGGCGGGTCGGACTGTCGGGCAGTGTCGGCCCGCAGTTCGGCGTGGGGGCGTTCGCGGGGAACTCGCACGGCACCCGGCACGACGACGGCGCGGCCGTCCTGGCCCGGACCGAGGACCCGGGGCACGGTCACGCGGACCCGGACACCGGCGGGGAACACGGCACGGTGGCGGGGGAGTCCGGCCACGCCGGGGCCGGGGCGCGCGTCGTCGCCCTGGCGCAGACCGAGGCCAAGTGGGCCTGGGGGAGGGGCACCGGCAAGGTGGCGGGCGTGGTGGAGATCAGCCGCGCCACCTACGCGGGCACGCCCCACGTCCTCCAGGCGTCCCCGGTCTTCGAGGCGACCGTGGTGCGCACGAAGGGCCGCCGGCGCGAGGAGTCCGTGCGGTACCTGCGCGTCGAACGAGGACTGGAACTCCTCGTCCCCGAACGCCGCCTGGAGGACCTGCTGCGACCCGCCCCCGAACCGCCCCCACCCACGGCCGCCCCCGTCTCCGAGCCGTCGGCGACCACCCCCGCCCCCGAACCGCCCGCCACCACTCCCGTCCCCGAGCCGGTGGCGTCCGGCTCCGGCCACCGTGCCCTGGACCGCCGCCACCTCCTCGGCCGGCCGCTGCCCGGGGCCGTGCACCCGGAGATCCTCCGCGCCGACGGCGTCCTGCGCGAGATCGAGCAGCGGCTCCAGCGGCGGGGCGCGCTGTCCGCGACCGGAGCGGCCCGCGAGCAACTGCGGCGGGCCCTGCGCGCCACCTTCTCCTCCGACGCGCTCCAGTCGCAGTACACCGCGCTCACCGGCACCGGTGTCGCCCGCTGGTTCCCGGTCCCCGGACCGTTCGGCACGACCCGCTACGTGTGGGTGAGGGCGACGGCCGAGGTGCTCCCGGCCCACTCCCACCGGCCCCGCCCGGAGATCAAGTTCACCCTGCGCTCCGAAGCGGTGAACGAGGACGTCACCGGCACCGAGCGCTCCTTCAAGGCAGGGGCCGGCCTCGGCATCCGCACCCGCTTCGGCACCCACGACGCGCACGGCGGAACGGAGCTGGAAGTCGGCTACGAGGTGAGCCGGGAGCACGCGCACGAGGTGGCCCGGCAGGTGGTGGACATTTCCCGGGCCAACACCCGGGAAGGCTCCGAGGAGTTCGAGCACCCCCTGAACGTCCGGGTCGAGATGCGCATGGCGACGGAGCCCCCCGCCGTCCTCGCCGTACCGCTGGACACCGCGCGGCAGGCGGCCCGCCGCACCCTGGCGGTGCTGCGCGGCGACCTCACCGCGGGAGCGCCGGAGCAGCTCAGGTGGGGCACGTGGTACGACGACGGCCTCGCCGCGGACCAGCGGGTGCCCGCGGAGGTGCGCCTGCTCGTCCCGCGCCACCTCACGGTCGCCGCCACCGCGCCCGAACCGCCCCTGGCCGAACCGGCCGGGCCGGTCACCACTCCCCACTGGACGGACCCGGTCCCGGCGCCGGCGGTGCCGCAGGCGCTCACCGACTTCATCCACCCCTGGGAGGTACCGGCGGCGCCCGCCGTGCAGCGCTGGGCCAGAGCCGCGGCCCACCAGCCGGTGACCGCTCCGGACCTCACCCGGGACAACGCCTGGGAGGTGCCCGGTCTCGTCCCGCACGACATGGCAGGCGTCCGCTACGACCACCACACCTCCACGGGCATGCTCCGCGCCAACGTCGTGCCGCTGCTCCGGCACGGCTACCGGGTGCCGGTCGGCGACCGCACCGTCACGGTCGGGTTCGACCTGACCGCCGCCGTACCGGTCGGCCCGGACGAAGGCGTCAAGTTCAAGGCCCGCCGTTACCAGCAGGACCACACCAGCCCCAAGAGCGAGCAGAGCACCTCGCGCGGTGTCGTCGTCGCCGCCGGACCCGAGACCGGCGGCATGCCGGACGGCGACAGGCTGTACGAGCGGACCACCTTCGACGTGTACAACCGGGGCGCCGGGGAGCACCAGGGCTTCGAGGCGGGCGAGACCCGGGAGACCAACCGGGAGGCCACCCGCCCCTACCGCCACTACCGCTTCGACGTCGATGTGGTGGTCCAGCCCGCCGAGGGCGCCCGCCGGGCGCTGCGCGTCCCGGTCCCCGGCGGCCTCTACGCCATGCTCCCGCTGGACGCCGACGGCCGGCTGGCGGGCGGCCTGGAGGAGTCCATGGCGCGCGTGTTCGCCGGGCGTGAGCAGACACCGGAGCCCGCACCGGACACCGCTGCCGCACCGGCGGAGAGCCAGGAGCCGACCGCACCTGAGCCGACGCGCGCCGAGGAAGACGCGGACACCACGTCCGGGAGGACCACGGCCGGGCCGCCCGCGCCCGTCCCCGTCGAGGACCTGCTGGAGGGCGTGCGGATCGCCCGCGCCGCGGACCGGCCGGTGGCGGTCTGGCTGCCCGGGGCCGAGGCCGCGGGGCTCGCCCTGGACGAGGCCACCCTCGACCGGCTGCCGGACCTGCTGCCCGCCGACGGCGTCCTGGTCCTCGGCGAACCGGTGACGGACGGCACCCCGGCCGTCGCGGACCGCCCGGTCACCGTGGACGCGCTCGCCGCACTGCTGACCTCCGCCGCACCCGGACACGCGCCGTTCCTCGCGATGCCCGGAGCCGACCGGATCGCGCCGGCGCTCGCGGAGCGGATGGGCGTGCCGGTCGTCGCGGCCGAGCACGGCCTCGTCATCGACCCCGCCGCGGGCGCCCTCGTCGCACCGGCCGCCCCCGGCGCGACGGGCACCACCGCGCTCCTCCGCTTCGACCGGGAGCACCCGGCCGGACTCGCCCTTGGTGCAGCGCCCCGTACCGCGCCCTGGTCGCCCGCGGAACCGGTGGCCGCGGACACCGCGGCCGGACGGCACCCCGACCGTGAGAGCGAGCGGGAGGCCGAGCCGCAGCCGGGACTCGGCGACCCCGTCGCCGTCCACCCCGCGGCCCGAACCATCGGCATCCCCCGGGCCGGACTGCCCGGCCTGCCGGAGGTGCTGCGGACCCTGCGGACCCTGGTGCGGGACGCCGGACGCGGCGTGCCGGAGACCGTCTGGAGCCTGCTGCCGCAACGCCTGCTGAGCAACTACCGCTACCTGGTCCCGGACGAGGAGGGCGCGGTCGGCGGGCTGCTGGTGCCGCTGGGCGAGGCGGAGGCCCTCATCACGCTCGACCCGCTCGACCCGCGGGCCGTCAGCCACCCGGCGGCGTCGTACGACGGTGTCTCGGCTCCGCGCGGCGACGCGGAGGAAGCCGCCCCGGCCCGGGTCACCCCCTTCGGGCTCGCCGCCATTCCCGAGGAGGAGGAGGGACCGCGCGGCCTGGTCCCGGACCGGGCCCCGGGACCGGAGCGCTTCCACGCCAACGAGGCGATCAACGCCTCCTACCTGACCGGGGCCTTCGTCCGCTCCCACTCCGGACCGACCACCGCCACGCGCGGCGGGATCTCGATGTCCTACGGCATTGGCATCGCCCCGGGCGTGCTACAGGTCGCCCGGGTCGGCGCGGGCGTCTCCGGCACGGCCAACGCGTCCTCCCGCTCCACCAACTGGGTGGGCGACGCGGAAGGCGGCCACGTCGAGGCGGCCAAGGCCGACTCCGTGATGCTCGCCTACCGCCCCGAGTGGACGGTGCGCCTGCGCACCGACGCCGCGCGGAGCTGGGACACCGTCGCACCCGTGCGGGTCGCCACCGACGACGACCGCAGGCTCCTGCTGTACGTCCCGGACCACTACGTCCGCGAAGCCGGTGAACAGGTGATCGCCGAGGGCACGAACGGTCTGGAGGACCTGCTGCCACTCGTGCACTACGCCTCCGGTCTCACCGGCCTGCCGGCGCTGTTCGACCGGATCGTCGAGGCCCTGCGCGGCGAGGGACTCCACCTCCCCGTCGGCAGCGTGCCCCGCGAGGAACTGCTGCAGAAGCTGTGGAACCTCGACTCCCACCTGGACGAGGCCGTCGGTGACCGGCACGGCTATCCCTTCACCCTGCACAACCGCTACGGCAAGCCCATCGCCACGGTGGAGGTGCACTCGGTGCGCCAGTCACGGGGCACCCGGGTCGGCAGTACCAGCGACAAGGCGCCGATCGAGAACGTCAGGACCGCGATCGACGGCACCAGCGGCGCGCACGGCCTCGGCCAGTCGACCACGCTCAGCGCCCCGTCGGCCGAGCTGAGCCTGGTGCCCCTGCCGCTCGTCAACCCCGCGCTGGGCCTGGGGATCAGTGCTTCCCTGTCGATGACCTGGAACCACTCCGACGGCATCAGCAGCGGCCGTACCGGACTGAGCGTCGTGGTCCCGCGCGACACCGGCCCGAGCGCCGCCTACCGCGTGGAATTCCAGCACAGGGCGCACGTCGCGGTGCGGGGCGGCAAGCTCGTCACCACCCCCGCGGTGCGCGGGCAGGGCATGGTGCGCATGCCCGAGGCCGAGGCGTTCGCGCACGGGTTCCCGGTGGACCGGGAGGCGCTGAACGACACCGCCGCCACCGAACCCCGCGTGCCGTACCGGCCCGGCCTGCTCCGCGACACCGGACACCGGCCGGACGACCCCCTCCACCTCGACCTGCCGCCGCACGTCAGGGAGGGCCGCGGCATCGGCACCGGCGTCGTGGAGTTCGACGAGCACACCGTGCGCGAGCTGCATGGCGCCCTCGCGGCCGAACTGCGGCGTCTCGGCTTCCTCACCGGCGACCGGACGGCACCCCTCTCCGACGCCCGCTGGTGGTCGCACGCCGCCACGGTGGACGGTCTGCTGCAGAACCACGAACTGCTCGACAAGTACGTCTCCCGGCGGGGACTGGAGTCGCACATCGACCAGTTGCTGCAGACCGGGGTGATCATTCCGATGACGCGGCCCCGGGGCGTCCTCGGCGTCGACCTCGACCTGGACGCCGTGAAGATCACGCTGCGGGCGCGGCCCAGTTCCGCGGAAGAGGCGCCGCCGGAGTTCCTCGGCGTCACCAGGACCAGGCCGGTCGTCTACCTCGCCATGGGGATGGAGACCGCCGGCCAGTCCACCGGCGGCAACCGCCAGATCGGGCTCGGCATCCGCTTCCGCACGGGCTTCAACCAGCTCAAGGCGGCCCCCGTCGGCCTGGACCTCAAGCGCACCGTGGGCGCCACCGCCGCCGTCACCTTCCTCAACAACCGGCCCGAACTCCTGGAGTACAACGGCGTGGTCGGCAGACACGCCCTGTACCTCGACCTCACCGCCACCCTGGAGCTCCAGCACAGCGGCCTCCAGGGACGGCTGCGGCCGGGCGCCCGGGACCCGCTCCCCATCGAGGTGCCCCGGCAGCGGATCACCGCCTATCTGCCACCGCTCGACACCACCGTGAGCACCGCGGTGAACCACCGGCGCCGGACCGACGCTTCGGTACTCGACCGGGCGGTCGTCTACCACGTCGACGCGACCGGCCTGCACGAAGCGGCCGTCTCCGCACTGGACGACCTGACCGGCCCGCAGGGCCATGCCGACTCGGAGCTGCACTCCTTCACCGGCACCATCCAGGTCCGGGCCCACCTCAAGGAGATCGTCCGCGGGCGCTACACCAGCGATCAGTTCTTCGACACCGGGTTCCGCAACACCCACGCCGCGGTCGACGTGCGCGCGAGCCTCGGGCCGTCCGCCTTCGCCGGTGTCCTGGAGGACTTCGTCCTCGGTGACATCGGTCTGTGGATGACCCAGACCAGCCACACCGACACCTCCTCGTCCGGCGTGAGCTGGGCGCAGGCGGGTGTGACCGTCGGCGGCCCGGTGGGCGGCGGCTCCCTGCAGGGGGAGACGGGCGCCACGAGGAACTGGCAGTGGAACACCTCCGCCACCCGGGGGCAGACCGGTGCCGAGGAGATGATCCGGCTCGGGTTCGGCCGGGGATACGTGTACCGGGCGCAGGCGGACTTCGAGGTGCGCAGCCGGTGGGAGAAGTCGGCGAAGCTGCTGCCCTCCAGCCACCGGTCGGACCGGCGGCTCGTCTCCGGCAACACCGTGATGTACGTCCTCAGCGAACCGGACGCCCTGGAACGCTACGCCGAGGACGCCCTTCCGGTGCCCGACGAGCGGCTCGTCGACGTCATGAACCGCTGGTACGCCGGTGAGGTCCGGCTCAGCGGAACCACCGTCGCCGGCGTGCTGTCCCGGTGGATGGCCGACACGCCCGAGCCGGCCGACCGGACCGCCGCCCACCCCCTGGCCGGACTGACCCTCGGCCGCCGGGATCTGGCCCGGACCCTGGCCCAGCTGCACGACAACGGCGTCCTGCCCGTCCTGGACGCCCGCACCAGGGCGGCGTTCGGCCGGCGCTTCGGCCTGCCGCTCTCCGAACCGGGGAACGCCTTCCCCGCCAGCGGCTTCCCCGAGTACCTCACCCACCGGAACCCGGGCGGCACCATGCTCGGACACAGCACGGTGCGCGGTGTCTCCTACGACACGGCCCGGTCCACGTACGACATCGTGCGCGCACAGGTCGACCGGGTCGCGCCCGGACTGCTCGCCGCGCGGCCCGAGCTGTGGCGTGGCGACGGACGCCGGATCGGCCGGCTGCAGGGCTCCGTCAACGTCCTGCAGTCGATGCTGGCCGAGGGCCGCGACTCGGCGATGTGGGAAGACCTGCTGTCACCGAACGGGCACACCTTCTACCTGGTCAACCCGATCGGCTGGCTGCTGTCCGACGTGGTCGAGATCAAGCTGAGCGACGCCCTGGACTCCGCGCCGCAGGTGTACGACTTCCGGCCCGACTCCGGCCTGGAGAAGTACGGCCACGGTTACGAGTCCACCTCGGCCGGAAACTCCCGGGACGTGGGCCAGAGCTTCACCGTCGGCAAGATCGGTGGCGGCGAGACGTACACCTCCCACAACGGCGGGATCGGGGTCGGGACCGGCTCGCACCAGGGCGTCACCAGGGCCGAGACCGCGACCACGGAGCGGACGGCGTACGCCTGGGACGGCACCTACCTGGCCCGCCTGCGTCACACCCTCACCGTCTCCGTGCGCCGTCTGGACACCGCGGGCCGGCCGCTGAACACCTGGCTCACCGGCCTGTACCGGGCGCTGGACGGCGCTCGTTCCACCACCGCCGTCACCACCGCCTCCGGCACACTCGACCTCCAGGTCCCGCGCGGCCTCGGCGAGTTCCACCCCCAGTACGGCCCCTCCGGCGCGCACGACCCCCGCCCGCTGCCCGAGCTGCCCGGCGACGCGTACGTGGCGGGCACCCTGCTGGACGACGCGCTGCCCGCCGGCCAGCGGCTGATGCGGCGCCTGTTCGGCGCGGACGCCGACGGCTCGCGCATCCTGAACCCCCTGCTCAGCCGCCTGCACCTCACCAACCACCTGCTGCAGGCCACCGCCGGCCACCGCCACCTGCTCACCGACTCCCTGTTCGAGCCGGGCCGGACCTCCCGCCGGGCCCGCCTCTACCTGCGGGGCGACCTCTTCGGCCTGGAAATCCTCGGCCCGGTCCACGGCACCGGCACCGGCCGCTACACCAAGCACCAGAGCGGCACGACGGCCAGCGCCTCCCACGACCGCTGGCGTCCCGTGGCCGGCGCGGGCACCTCCGCCTCCGGCGTGCTCGCCCAGCACGACCCGGCGAAGACCTCCGACGGGCAGAGCTACCCGCCGTACACCGGACAGGGCGGCGCCTCAGCCTCCTGGAACACCGGCAACGGCCTCGCCGGGGCCGGTACCGAGAACTACCGGCGCGAACAGCACATCAAGCAGCAGGGCCCGGTCCACCTGGTACGCCTGCGCGGCCGCTACCGGCTGGAGGCCGAACCGTACACCCGGCATCTGCTGGGCCCGGCCACCACCAGGCCCGGCGGCGTCGGCCCTCTGGTGAGCGACCCGTTCACCGGTGACGTCTACGTCGAGCTGTTCCAGGCCGAGATCGGGGAGCTGCGGGCCCGCCTGGAGCGCACCGGTCCGCCGCCGGCCCTGCCCGGCGCGGCCTGGGAGAAGCTGGCCGACGCCCCCGCCCTCGACCTGACCGCCCTGCTGGAGCGGGCCGCCGGCGGGCCGGAGGGGACCGTCTTCCGCCTCGGGCAGGAGACGGCCCGCCTGATCCGGGCCGAGGACGTCGCCACCCGCGCGAAGGGCGCACTGGACGCGGCCGTGCTCCGGCTGGACCGGCCGGAACTGGTCACCCGCGCCCGGCGCGCCATGCTCCACTGGGCGGTGGAGACGCTCCGCTCCGACCTGGAGGCGGCCCGCGCCACCGACCCGGCCGTCCCGGCCCCGGCGGCGCTCGCCACCTTCGAGGGGCTGCTCGGCGGCCCGCCCGTCCCCGCCACCGAGGAGTCTCTCTGGGACGTGGCACGGGAGGTCGACCGGGCCCGCGGCGAACTGGCCGGGGGCCGGGTGCCCCCCGTGGCCCTGCCGCCGCTCGCGGCCGTGACCGGTCTTTCCACGACCCCCTTGCTGCGCGAACTCGCCCACGAACTGGACATACCGGTCCGTGCCGACCTCACGGGGACGGACGGCACCCTCCTGCACCGCTGGGTCGAGCCCAATGGACGGGTCCAGGCCTTCGACCCGCTCGCCACCGACGGCCCCGGCGTGCACGCCCTCACGGTCGAACAGGCCCGGACTGCCGGTCTGCTGGAGGAGGACTCCGCCGTCCTGCTGGACGGGATGGGGGTCCCGGCATCCGAACTGCCCCGGTTCCTGGCCGAGCTGTACCGCACCTCCGTGGAGCGCCGCTCCGCACTGGCCGAGGAGATCAGGGCCGAGGCCGGGCGCCGCGCCGGTGCCGACCGGCCGTCGGTCCGCACCACCGACGCCCCCACCCCGCCCGTCGTCTCCGACGCGCGGACCGACGGCGACCGGGCGTCCGGCGACGACACGGCCGACGCCCCCCTGCGCGTCGACGCCGTCGAGGAGGCGGTGCGCGCCGCCGACACGGACGCCGGCGCGGGGACCGCGACCGCCGCCCCGCCCGCCGTCCCGACGTTCGGCGCGCCCCCGGCCCGCCCCGCGCCGCAGGACGCGGAGGAGCGGACACCGGTTCCGGCACCGGACGTCTACGCGTCCGCGGCGGACCCCGGGACCGCCGGCCTCGTGGCCGGTCTGATCCACCTGCCCGACGGGGTGAGCCGGCCCGTGGCGGCCCGCAACGAACTGGTGCGCCTGTTCACCCGCGTCCTGCGGGACCGGGACGTGGCCGCACGCGTCGCCGCGTCCGGAGCACGGGTACTGGTACTGCCGCGCGGCACCCGGCTCACCGACCTGCCCGGCGTCGCGGACCTGACCGGCCCGCCCGACGGTCCCACGGACACCCTGCGCGGCGTCACCCACGCCAGGGCGGGCCTGGTCGTGGTGGCCGAGGAGAACCTGCTCGGCCAGGACCCGGACCTGCCGGAAGCCGTGGGCCACCCCGACGGCTACTCGACCGTCACCCACGAACTCGCCCACCTGGTGCACCTGTTCGGTCTCGATGAGACCGACCGCGCGCTCGTCCGGACCGCCTACGAGCAGCTGCTGGCCGCGGGCCACGACGCCGAGTGGGCCGACGGCCCACGCCGGGACACCCGGGGCGCCCCGGTCGACAACTACGCGTCCACCGGCGTCGAGGAGTACTTCGCCCAGACCAGCACCGCCTATCTCGGCGCCAACCGGGGGCACGACCCGTACACCGGCCGGCCGCGCCACAACGGCGCCGACTGGGTCCGCGAGCACGAACCGCTGCTCGCCCCGCTGCTCCGCAGGCTCTACGGTGACCACCCCGACAGCGAGCCCCCCGGCAACCCCGTGCTCGCCTCCCGCGCGGAGGACGAGGCGACGACGGCCGCGCGCGACCTCGACCGGCTCACCACCGCACCGCCCGACCCGCTGACCGTCCCGCTGCCCGAGTCCGTGGCCGACCTGACCGAGACCGCACCGCCGGCCGTCCCCGCCGAAGAGCGGCTCAGCAGCACCGTCGCCACGTTCGGCACGGACCGCCCGGGTTCCCTCGGGCTCGTCCACGTCGCCCCGGTGCCGGACGGGACGGTGAACTGGCTGCATGAGCGCATCGCCGAGCAGGTCGAGGCCGGACGGGGCGAGGACGCCGCCTTCCGCCGGGCCCTGCGCGCCGAGCTGACCCCGGCTCGCCTCAGCAGCGAGTGGCCGCGGCTGTTCAGCACCCACGGCCTGCCGCTGCGGGCGTCCTACCGCGGCGACACCTACCCGGTGGCCCTGCGCTTCACCACGGACACGCCCCGCCGGGTGTCCGCGCGGATCGAGGAGATGCCGGACGGCCCGCCGGTCAACATCCAGCGCTGGGCGCTCGGTGTCAGTGAGGCGGGCACCACCGACTCGGTCGGCGACCTGCGCTCGCTCGCCGTCAGCCATGGGCACACGCTGCCCTTCGCGCACACCGGATGGTTCCGCCGGCTGACCCTGACCCCGCAGGTCACCTACACCCACAACCAGACCACGACCTCCGTCAGCACCAGCGCGACGGTGATGCCGATGGCCATCCTGCAGAGCCGTGAGCGGTCCTGGCCGGTGGAGTACACCCTGCACGCGGAGATACGCACCACCGGCTCGGTCCGCCAGGCCGTCACCGGCACCCCCGCACCGCACCAGTGGGGCGCCCCGCGGACCGCCCCGGACCCGCTGACCGTCTGGTTCCCCCAGCACCTCATGGAACCCGTGCCGGATGACGGCGCGCAGCCGCGCCCGGCGCCGCTCCCCACCCTCCTGGAGGAGGTCCCGCTCCTCGCGGCCGAGGCCATGCCCGAGGCCGACGTCTTCCTCTCCGACCTTTTGGACGCGTTCGCGCACGAGCTGGGCGACGCCTCCGAGGCGTCCCTGAACCAGCTCCGCCAGTTCCTCGACGAAGGCGTGGTGCGCGGCAACCTGCCCCTCATGACGGGCGGGCACCTCAGCTCCCCGACCCTGTACACCACGAACGGCTCCGTCATCGGCATGCTGCGGATGCGGGCGGAGATCTCGCAGACACCGGGCGGGGAAACGCTCGCCGGGCCGGCCACGCGCAACGTCGTCCTGCAGAGCCATGTGCTGCGCTCGGTACGGATGTCCGGCAGCGCGGCGGTCACCAACGCGGCCGGTCTCGGACTCGGCGTCAGCGGCGGCCTCGCCTTCGGCGCCCCGGACGCGGCCGGAACGGAACCGGCCGGCCTCACCCTGACCGCCCAGGGCACCTTCCAGCAGCAGGTCACCCACACCCTGACCGCCGGTGGCAGCGCCCGGACCTCCCGCTCCCTGCGCACCGCCGCCCCCCTGCTGCGGATGAGGACGCAGGTGGTGTTCGACGTCACCCTCGTCCGGCCCGACGGGCTGGAGGTCACCCCGGCCGCCGGGTCCGCGCCGGCCACCGGGAAGGCGTACCCGCTGATCCTTCGGGCACCGTCCCTGGAGACGGTCACCGGCGCGCCCGTGCGCCCGCGCCACCTCCCGCCGGAGATCCTGCACCTCACCGACCTGGGCGCCACCGTGACCCCGCTGGCCGTGCGGGGGGCCGAGCCGCTCTTCGACCACTTGGAGACCTGGCTCGCCGACCACGGGTTCCTTCCGCCCCGCCGCAACCGCCCCGGCGGCTGGTACCACGGCCCGCTGAGCGGCGCCGTCCACCTCCAGCGGCTGAACAACCAGCGGGCCCTGGACCAGATCCGCTCCGCCACGGGCCTGCGCGCCGGCTTCGACGAGATGACGTCCGGCGGACTCCCCGTCGTCTTCGAACTGCCGGGAATCACCGGCACCCAGCGGGTGTCCTTCCGCCTCACCGCGGAACGCCGTTACCTCGACGACCAGGAGCACGGCGGCGTCACCCACGACCGGGACCTGGCCGCGGTGCAGACGAACAACTTCACCGGCTCGACGGTGCTCGGCGACGAGCAGCTCAGCAAGGTGCCCCTGGTGCTCAGCGGCGGTCTCCAGGCATCGCTCAGCAACCCCTTCGACCAGCGCGGCAACCTGTGGTTCCAGGGCCTGACGCCGGAGTACACGTACAGCCGCCAGTCGGCCACCACCACGGGGTCCAGCGCGGGCACCGGGCACGAGTACTACCTGCTCAGCCCCACCGCCGACGGCGTACAGGTGCACACCCTGCCCGTCACCTACCGCGCCTCGATGTCGTACAGCCACGGCGAGGCCCCGCAGGCGGTCCCGGCCGAGGGCCGGGTCAGCCTCGCGGTGCCCACGTACAGGACCCTGGAGCACCCCGACGAACGCCGGCCGGCCGCCCCCGGCCGCCCCCGGCCGGTCACGGACGCCGACGCCGCTCTCCGGGACGACGCGGTCAGACTGCCCGAGACCGCGCTCATCGACCGGGCGGCCGGCAGCGAGCAGTTGCGCGCGGCGGTCGACGACATGCTCGCGGCGGCCGGCCGTCCGCCGCGCCCCGAGGAGGAGGCCGCCGGGGAGACGGACCAGGGCATCGAACTGCGGCCGGTACCGGGCGCGTGGCCCGACGCCGTCCCGGAACACCGGGAACCCGCCGCGGCGCCCTCCGCCCCCTCGCCGTACGCGCGCTGGGCGGCCGACGCCCTCGGCGGTGCCGGACGGGCCGTGCGGTCCGCCGCGGCGGGCGTCTTCGGCCGGCTGGGCGCGTCAGCGGCCGGCGAGCCACTGACCACGCCCGGGAGCGTGGCGCGGCAGCTCATCGAGACGGCGCTGTCCCCGCACCACCTGAACGCCAACGCGTTCCGCCTCTTCAACGACAGCTACGTCATCGAGGGCTCCGTCGGCTCGGGCGCCCTCGCGGGCACCGACGTCGTCATCGAGGTGGAGGGCTATCTGTCCGGCGTACGGGAACTGGCCCGGCCCGGCATCCTGGACTACGAACGGTGGGTCCAGTCGGTGGACGCCGCCGCCGACACCCGCAGCGGCACCAGCGCTCACGCGACGGGTGTCACCCTCGCCGCCGACTACGGGGCCGGCACGATCGCGCCGGCCGGCCACTACGCCCGCCGGAGCGCCGTCACCGAAGGCACCACGGTCACCGACACGTCCGCGATCTTCCGGGTCACCAGTGAGAACGACGTCCCCGCACACCGCTACACCGCCGACATCACCTACAAGGTCACGGTCCGCGCGGGCCTGCGCAACGTCGTGACCGGCACGGTGGCCGGCCGGCCACGGTTCGAGGACTCCCGGATCGTCGAGGTCCCGGGCGGCCTGGAGTTCCTGCTCAGCGATCACGACCTCGCCAACGACCCCGACTTCGCTCCCGACCCGCTCCCCACGAAGCCGGTGACGGCCCCCGCGGACCGCGCCCTGCCCTCCTGGTTCACGGCGAGCGGCGGTCGCCTCGGCTTCGGGGCCGTGACGGAGGTGCGTCCGCCGGTGGAGGAGACCGGCTTCCGTTCGGTGTTCGAGGGGACCGTGCGCGAGCTGGTCGAACGGGTCGCCCCCGGAGTCACCGTGCCGGGCTCGGCGACCCATCTGCCCGGTGTCCTCTCCCGCATCAACGAACACGCCTCGTCCCTCGGCATGCGCGTGCTCGCCGCCCTCGGACCGGACAGCCGCACCGCCTTCCACTTCGTCCACCGCTCCTGGCTCGGACCGATGCTGGTGGAGGTCGCCCTGCGGGCCGTACCCGACACGGCACTGGACGCTGTCCGGGGCCGGCGCGCGGCGGGGAACCCCGGACTGGACACGATCCTCGGCCACGCGAGCGGCGCCGGCGGCTCGCTGCCGGTCCCCGGCAGCACCCGGCAGACGGTCACCCGGACGACCTCCGACACGCTCGACGCCTCGCCGGTGGTGCAGCACGACGGCATCCGCTACCGGCCGACCCTCGCGGTCACCCGCCAGTCCGGCACCACCGACGCCGCCACCTCGGTCCGCGAACGGCGCGTGTGGCAGCGGACGATGAAGGACGTCTCCGAGTTCGAGGTGCCCTACCGCTTCGAGGTGACCGTCTCCGCCCGAGCCATGGACGAACTCCTCACCGGCATGCCCCTGCGGCTGCTGTACGGCGGTGCCGACCGGGCCGTCGGGCAGGTGGCACGGCTGCTGCCGCCGAGCGTGCGCGACCTGCTGCCCCGCCCTGTGCAGCAGGTCACCCGGCACGTCACCGCGGACGTGGTGCTGCACTTCAACGGCTCGGACACCCCCGCCGCCCCGGTGCCGTCGGACGCGCTGGCCGAACCTGCCGTCTACCGGACGGACCCCGCCCTGCCCCCCGTGGCCAGGCCGGGGGAGACCGCCGTCGACATGGAGGTGCCCCCGGAACTGCGCGCTCTGCTCACCGGCCCGGCATGGGTCCCCACGCGACCGTTCGCGCTCTACCACCTTGATGCCCTGCCCCAGCTCGCCGAGGCGCTGCGGGCCGTCGACCCCGCGCTGGGCCGGCCGGGCGACCTGCCGTTCTCGGCCTCGGCGGAGGGCATGCTGGTGCGTCTGACCCAGCTCGCCAGGAGCGGCCGTCCGACGCTGCTGTCACCGGCCGCGACCGCGCCGTTCCTGGGCCAGCCGGGCACGAGCGCCACCTCCGTGCACATGGCGCTGTACGCGCCGCGCGGTGAGGCGGACAGCATCGACGCCGGTGTCGACCACCTGGAGGTCTCCACCGACGGTTTCGTCTCCCAGGGCGACCTCACCACCTCGCCGGCCCTCGGGTTCGGTGCCAGTGTCCCGCTGGACGCCGCCGCGGCGGACCGCGTCGGCCCCACCGTGCCGGTGACCGGACAGCGCACCACCGCCGGACTGACCCACACCCAGACCGCGCCGCGCCGCGAGGTGCTCCGCTTCGGCACCGCGCTGGCGGGCGCCGAACGCGGCGCCCACAGCCACCAGATACGGGCGCTCGCGGTGCTGCGGGTCGTCGGGCCCCGGGGAACCCGCTGGGTGGTCGGCACCGTGGTCCTGCGGACGACCGAGACCCCGCCCGCCGACCGCGGCACCACCCCCGCGCCGCCCTCGTCCGAGGCGGCCCCCCGGCGGACGACCGAGCCCGCCCCGCGGGCCGGAAGCCCCACGCCGCCCTCCCCGCGTGCCGTACCCGTCCCGCGCCGCCACCTCGCCAAGCCGGCCACCGGAACCCGCAGCCGCGGCCACCGTTCCCCGACACGCCTTCCGCGACCGGACGGTGACCCCACCGGCCCGGAGACGACGGACGGCGTCCCTCCGGGTGACGCGCCGGCCTGATCAGCCGGGCGGCGGACGGCGCAGTCCGGCCGCGATGCCGCGGATCTCCTCCAGCACCGTCATGACCGCGGGCACCGAGGCCATGTCCGGCCACAGCAGCGCGTAGGTGCGCCGCAACGGCCACTGCCGCAACGGGCGGTACACCAGGCCGGGCGCCACATGCGCGGACAGCGCCATCTCACTCACCAGGCTGATGCCGAGCCGGGCGGCGACCAGGGCCTGGATGGCACTGACGTCGTCCATGGTGGCGACGATGCGCGGTTCGAACCCCAGATTGGTGCAGGCGGCCAGGAAACGGTCACGGAAACTCTCCATCACCCAGTCACGCGAGGCCAGGGAGGCGAGGTCGACGGTCTCCTGGGCGGCCATCGGATCGTCCTCGGGCATGAGGACACACCGGCGGTCGGTCATCAGCTCCACCCGCCGCATCGTGGCCTCACCCTCGGGCAGGTCCTCGTTCTCCCAGTTGCACAGCAGACCGAGGTCGGCCTCACCGGTCCGGACCAGATGCCGTGCCTCGACCGGCTCGGCCTGGGTCACCGTCACCCGCACCTCGGGGTGGAGGCGGCGCAACCGGGCGACCAGTTCCGGGACGAGAGTGACGCAGCTGCTCTGGAAGGCCACCATCCGCACCAGTCCGCCACCCCGTGCCACCTGTGAGGACACCTCCTGGTCCACGGCACGCAGGACGGAGAAGATGGCGTCCGCGTGCTGGACCAGGGACCGGCCGGTCTCGGTGAGCCGCAGCCCCCGCCCCACCTTCACCACGAGCGGTGTGCCCACCGCCTGCTGGAGCTGACGCATCTGGTAACTGACCGCGGGCTGGGTGTATCCGAGCGAGGTGGCCGCCGCCGTGTAGGAACCTGTCCGGGCGACCTCGGTCAGCACCTTCAGTTGGTGGATGTCCAACATGGGCGAACGATAAGCGACTTTGATGCAAGCGCGAAAAAATCCTCGTTGGACACCACCGGCGCGGTCCGGTCAAATAGCACGTGCAGATGAGCCGTTCGTCTCCCACTCCCCGCCCCCAGCAGGAGTTCCCGTGACCAGTACGGTGCGGACCGACGCGGTCCCCGAGACCGGCGCCGGCAGCGCGTCGGCCGACGGGAGACCGTGACCGCGGGCACCCCCCCGCCGACGGCGTCCCCCGCCCCGCCGAGGGACGGGAGCCCGGCCGGCGGCGCGCGGATGCCCGTCGCCGCTGACTCCGTACCGATCCGGCGGACACCCCGCCCCCAGACACGGACCGGACGCGACCTCCCCCGCTCACCCGGTCCGTCCGGTATCGCCGCCACTGCGACCCAGGGCGGCGATACCGGTGCCCCCGTCCTGTCGAACCGTTCCCTCGCTCCCCGGAGAGTCCATCGTGCTCAGCACCGTACGCGGGCGCCGACGCGCCCCGCTGGCCGCCGCGGCGGCCGCCGCCGCCCTGGTCCTGGCCTCCGCCTGCTCCGGCTCCTCGGACACGGTCGTCCCGGGAGCACCGGCCGCCGCCGGCAAGAAGGCCGGCACGAGCGCCATCGACCGGCTCATCGCCGACGAGAAGCCCGCGAGCGCGTCCCTGATGCCGGCCGGCTCCACCGCCGCGAAGATCAAGGAGGCCGGCACCCTGGTGGTCGGCGGCACCCAGACCGCCGCGCTGTTCTCCCAGCTCGACCCCACCACCGGCAAGGTCGAGGGCTTCGACGCCGCCCTCTCCCGGCTGCTGGCGAAGTACATCATCGGCAAGCCGGACACCAAGCTGGTCAACGTCACCGCCGCCACCCGCGAGGCGCTGCTGAAGAACCACTCCGTCGACGCGGTCATCGCCACCTACACCATCACCGACGAGCGGGCGAAGGCCGTCAACTTCGCCGGCCCGTACTACGTCGACGGCCTCGGCATCCAGCTCCGCGAGGACCAGAAGGGCATCGCCTCCCTCGACGACCTCAAGGGCAGGACGGTCACCACCCAGTCCGGCTCCACGGCCGCCGCCGTCGTCGAGGAGCGGGTGCCCTCCGCGAAGATCCAGCTCTTCGACACCAACACCGAGTGCCTCCAGGCCCTGCGCCAGGGCCGCGCCGACGCCTACGTCCTCGACCAGGGCGTCCTGGCCGGCAACGCCGGCACCCACCCCGACGTCAAGGTGGTCGCCGGGACCTACGGCGAACAGCCGTACGGCATCGGCCTCCCGCTCGACCGGCCCGACTTCAAGACGTTCGTGAACGACTGGCTGAGGAAGATCGAGGCGGACGGCACCTGGGCCACCCTGTGGAAGAACACCATCGGCACCCAGGTGCCCGGACCGGTGCCCACCCCGCCCGCCATCGGCTGAGCCGTGCACGTCCTCACCTCCCACCCCGGCGTCTTCGCCCACGGCCTGCTCGTCACCCTGCACCTCAGCGCCGCCACCTTCCTGCTCGCCACCGCCGTGGGACTGCTGCTGGCCGTGTGCCGGATCTGCCCGGTGCGCCCCCTGCGCCTGTTCGCCGCGCTGTACGTGTCGGCGGTGCGCGGCGTCCCGCTCCTCGTGCTGCTGACCCTGTTCGTGTTCGGGCTGCCGGAGATCGGCGTCGTCTACTCGCTGTTCTGGACCGTCGTCACCGCGATGGGCCTGTACTGGGCGGCGTTCCTCTGCGAGACCGTGCGGGCCGGCGTCCGGTCGGTGCCGCCCGGCCAGACGGAGGCGGCGCGCGCCCTCGGTCTGACCTTCGGCCAGGTACTGCGCTGTGTCGTCGTCCCCCAGGCACTGCGGGCCACGGTCCAGCCGCTGGCGTCCCTGCTGATCGCCGTGGTGCTCAACTCCTCGCTGGCCGCGGCCGTCGGCGTCACCCAGGAACTCACCGGCCAGACCGTGCTGCTCGACCAGCGGTACGCCCAGCCCCTGTTCACGTTCGCCGCCGCCGCCGCGTGCTACGTCCTGCTCACCCTCGCGATCGGCCGCACCGCGGCCGTTCTCGAACGACGACTGGCGGTACTGCGATGACCTCGTCCCTGCGGGAGCCGCGTACCGAGCACCTGTACGGCGAGGACGCGTACCCGGACCGCCCGCCCCGCGCGCGGTCCGGCACCACGGCGGCCGGCCGGGGCACCCGGCAGCGCCTCCCGCACCGGCTCTCCGCCGCCCTGGACCACATCGACGGTGACGACCTGCGGCTCTTCGACGAGCCCGGGCCGCGCGCCAGGCGCCGTGCCGCGGTCCTCACGGCCGCCTCCCTCGTCCTGTTCACGGCCCTGCTCGCCTGGGTGCTGCGCCAGTTCGCGGCGCACGGCCAGCTCGACCCCGCCAAGTGGCGGCTCTTCGGGCAGTGGCCGGTGCTCCGCTACCTGCTCGACAGCCTGGCGGCCACCGTCCAGGTCACCCTGGTCAGCGGGGCGATCGCCCTGCCCCTCGGCATCCTGCTGGCGCTGGCCCGGCTCAGCGGCACCGGCTGGCTGAGCCGCCCGGCCGCCACGTACGTGGAGGTCCTGCGGGCCGTTCCCCTGCTGCTGCTGGTCTACGCCTTCCTGCTCGGCCTGCCCGCGGCGGGCCTGCGGCTGCCGCTGTTCTGGCAGTTGGTGTGGCCCATCGCGCTGACCAACGCGGCGGTCTTCGCGGAGATCTTCCGGGCCGCTGTCCGGGCCCTGCCCGCCGGACAGCGGGAGGCCGCCCTGGCGCTGGGCTTCGGCCACGCCCAGACCCTCAGGCTGGTCCTGCTGCCGCAGGCCGCGCGGCAGAGCGCGCCCGCGCTCGTCAGCCAGTCGGTGCGGCTGCTGAAGGACTCGACCCTCGGTTACGTCGTCAGCTTCCTCGAACTGCTCAACGCGGCCAAGGTACTGGGGGAGTTCAACCACACCGTCATCCAGAGCCACCTGGTGGTGGCCCTGGTCTTCGTCGTCGTCAACGGGGCACTGGCCCACGGCGCGGCCCGCCTCGAACGGCGACCGGCCGGCCGCCGGACCACTGCCCGGGCGGCGCGACCGCCCGGCTGACCCTCCTCCGGGCACCCGCCCGGACACCCCGTCCCACCCCACGTCCGACTCCCGGGCGTGGCCGTACCGCCACCGGCGGCGGCCACGCCACCGGGCGGTCCGGCCTGCCCGCGCACCTCCCGCGCCCGGCCGCCCCTCCCGGCCCCACGTCCCGCCAAGGAGCAGCCCGCCATGTGCCGACTCATCGGCGCCGTCTCACGACAGACCTTCCCGCTGCGCGACCTGTTCGCCGACGACCTCGAACCGTTCCTGGAGCTGGCCGAGGAACACGGCGACGGCTGGGGCACGGCCGTCCGCGTGCCCGACGGCACGGTCGAGGCGGTGAAAGCCCCCGAACGCGCCCACGACGGACCGCTGCTGAACACCGTCCTGAACCTGTCGGAGTCCGACGCGGCCCTGCTGCACCTGCGCATGGCCAGCCCCGGCCTGCCCGTCGACCGGACCAACACCCACCCGTTCGGTGACCGGGACATGGCCTTCGCCCACAACGGCGACTTCGTCCCCGTCGACGTCCTCGACACGGTCATCGGCCCCGACCTGCTGGCGTCGGCCCACGGCACCACCGACAGCGAGCGCTTCTACCTCGCGGTGCGCCGGCGCGTCGACGACGGTCTCGACCCGGTCAAAGCGCTGATGCAGGCCGCCGACGACATCCGCGCCGCCGCCGAACGCTCCGCCAGCCTCAACTGCCTTCTGCTGACCTCCGAGGCGCTGTACGCCTACACCGAGCACGACCCCCACTCCGTGGTCATCGACCGCCGGGGCACCGGCTACTTCGGCCTGCGCTACCGCACCACCGAGGACGGCCGGGCCGTCGTCGCCTCCACGGGCTGGCCCCAGCCCAGCCCCGAGTGGACCCACCTGCCGGAACGCCATGTGCTGCGCATGAGCCCCGGCACCCTCGACCTGACCGTCCACGGCCGATGACCGCCCTGCCCCGGCACCACCCCGCCCCGAGAAGGGACTCCGCCATGCCCGACTCGACCGATCCCGGTGACGGTACGACCGTCCCGGCACCGTCCGTCGTCGTCCTCGCCGACGACCCGCTCACCCGCGACGGCACCCACGCCTTCATGGCCGCACGCGGCCACGTCGAGGTACTGGCACGCGACCGGCTCCGGGACGCCGACGTCGCCGTGCTGATCACGCCCCGGATCACCGGGCAGACCCTGGCGGCGCTGCAGGACATCTCCCGGTCCACGGGCGGCCGGGCCAGGATCGTGCTGATCGCCGACAGGGCGAGCGCGGGCCAGCTGGCGATCGCCGCCCGGCACGGCGTGGTCACCTTCCTGCTCCGGCAGCACACCAGCTTCACCCAGATGGAGAAGGCCGCGCTCGCCGCCGCCCGGGGCGAGCCGGTCCCCGGCACCAGGGCCACCCCCGACACCTCCGACGCCCCCGCGGGGCTCGCGCCGCGCGAGATCGACGTACTGCGCCTGCTCGCGGAAGGCCGGGACGTGGCGGAGATAGCGGGTGAACTGAGCTACTCCGAGCGGCTGATCAAGAGCGTCATCCACAGCGCGGTCAAACGGCTGGGCAAGCGCAACCGCACCCAGGCCGTCGCCCACGCGATCCGCACGGGCATCCTGTGACCGCGCGGGACTCCGGAGCGGGAGCCGGGCCGCCCGCGCGGGAATCCGGAGCGGAAGCCGGGCCGCCCGCCCGGCCGCCCGTCACCGCGCTCGCTCGCCGGAAAGGGAAACGTGTCCGTCCGTCCGGGCACGGAACGCGGGCGTGCCCCGCTCCCGTCCGCGCCCCCTCCTACGATCACGCCCGGGCGCTCCGGCACCGCACACGGTCACCCACCCGTGCGCCCTCACCACCGAGAGAGGCGCTCACGTGGCACAGCAGCAACCGGGCACCGGCCGTGTCCCGGGGCCGGCCTCCCCGGAGGACGGCCCGGCCGGCGATCCGGTGTGGCGGCGGTCGCTGCCGTGGCAGCAGCGGCCGCTGGGCGACGCGGGCGAACGGGACACCGGTGCCGACAGCGACAGCGACACCGGCAGCGACACCGGCGCGACGCGGACACCGCCACCGGCCGGAATCGCCCTCCTCGCCACCGGCACCCCGGACGACGACCGCATCGAGCCGGACACCCGCTCGTCCCTCGGCGGCCGCCTCACCAAGCACCTGCTGGCCGGTGCCGTCGGGCTCAGCCTCCTGGTCCTGGTCCTCCCCGTCCTGCTGCTCGACGAGTCCCGCACGCCGCACCGCTCCGAGGCGGACGGCCCGGACCGGGACTTCACACTGGACCGCCCCTCCGCGCCCGCCGGCCCGGAGGCGGCACCCGGGCCCGGGAGGAGTCCCGGCGCCACCGCGACCCCGCGCGCCACGCCCACCGACGACTCCCGACCCACGCCCGCACCGGGCGGCGGGACCGTCCCCGTGCGCCTCGCGGCACCGCGGACCGCTCCCACCCCGGCCGCCACCCCGGAGAGCACGGCCGGCCCGACCACTCCCGCGCGGCGCGCGACGGCCGCCGTGGTACGCGGCACCAGCGTGCTGGACCCCGGCCAGGCATGGACCGGCGGCCAGACCGTCCTGGACTTCCAGAGTGACGGCAATCTCGTCCTGCGCACCGCGCGAGGAGACACACGCTGGGAGTCCGGCACCGCCGGGGAGGGGGCCAAGACGGTCTTCCAGGCGGACGGCAACC
This sequence comes from Streptomyces daghestanicus, assembly GCF_020521275.1. Taxonomy (NCBI): domain Bacteria; kingdom Bacillati; phylum Actinomycetota; class Actinomycetes; order Kitasatosporales; family Streptomycetaceae; genus Streptomyces; species Streptomyces daghestanicus. The sequence continues at coordinate 62,003 of NZ_BNDX01000009.1, forward strand.
TCGTCGTCTACACCGCCGGCATGCGCACCGCCTGGTCCTCACGGACCGACGGGCACGACGGTGCCGTCCTCGTCCTGGAGGCCGACGGGCACGCCACCGTCCGTCACGCGGGCGCCGTCCTGTGGACCACCCGCACGGGCGGGTGAGAAGCCGCACCGTGACATCGGGCAGTGGTCGTGTCCGAGCAGGCACGTCCGCCGGTCCGTCCTGGCCCGCCGGCGGCCCGCCTTCCTAGATTCGCCTCACCTTGAGGCTTGTCGCCGGCTGGAGATGCACTTATGAACACCGTGGTCGTGAAACGTCCACCGCGTGTGTCAGGGCCCGAAGTCCCCGAGACCCGGATCGAGCTGGCCGAGCCGCCCATCCTCGGGGAACCCGCCTCCGCCGACCTCGGCTCCGTGATGGTCGTCCTGCCGATGGGCATCGGCTTCGGCGCGATGGCCCTCATGTTCACCGCCGGCGGTTCGACCTCCACGTACATGATGTCCGGGATGATGGGCATCGGCATGATCTCCATGAGCATGGGGCAGATCGGCCGCGCCGGACTGGAACGCAAACGCCGCATGCGCTCCGAGCGCCGTGACTACCTGCGCTACCTCGCCCAACTGCGCACCCAGGCCCGGCAGACCGCCGAGGCCCAGGTCGCCGCGTCGCTGTGGGACAACCCGCCGCCGGACCGGCTGTGGTCGGTGGTGGGCTCCACGCGGGTATGGGAACGGCGGGCCGCGCACGACGACTTCGCCAAGGTCCGGATCGGACTCGGCACCCGGCGCGCCGCCCTGGAACTCGTCGCCCCGGAGACCAAGCCCGTCGAGGACCTCGACCCGCTCGCCGCGATCTCGCTGCGCCGTTTCACCGCGGCCTTCCAGACCGTGCCCGACATGCCCATCCCGGTGGGCCTGCGCAGCTTCACCAGTGTGGAGCTGGCCGGAGACATCGAGGACGCCCTCGGCCTGGTGCGGGCCGTCCTCGGCCAGCTCGTCACCCTGCACTCGCCCGACGAGCTGCGTGTCGCCGTCCTCACCGACGAGACGGGCCGCGCGGAGTGGGAGTGGGTGAAATGGCTGCCGCACAACGCCCACCCCAAGGAGTACGACGAGGCCGGACCGCTGCGTCTCCTCGCCACCGAGCACGCCGAACTCACCGACCTGCTCGGCCCGGACGTCTTCGACCGGCCCGACCACGACCCGCACGCCACCCCCAGCGCCGCCGAACCCTTCGTGGTCGTCGTCGCCCACCGCACCGCGCTGCCCACGGGCTCCCGGCTGCTCGGCGCCGGTCTGCGCAACGTCGTCCTGCTGGACGTCACCGGCGCCATGCACGGCGGCACCGGTGTGCTCCGGCTGACCACCGAGGACGGCCGGGTCTCCTTCCCCGTCGCCGACGCCACGGCCGACGCCGCGGCGGACTTCCTCAGCCGGGGGCAGGCCGACGGCCTGGCCCGGCTGCTGGCACCGCTGCGCACCAGCGGCACCATCGACCTCACCGACAACCCCTTCGAGTCGGACTTCGAACTGACCACCCTGCTCGGCATCCGCGACCCGCGCGCCTTCGACGTGGCCGCCCAGTGGCGCCGTCGGCTGGACCAGAGCACCCGGCTGCGGGTGCCCATCGGTGTCACTGAGGACGGTGAGGTGGTCGAACTCGACCTCAAGGAGTCCGCGCAGACCGGCATGGGCCCGCACGGCCTGCTCATCGGCGCCACCGGCTCCGGCAAGAGCGAACTGCTGCGCACCCTCGTCATCGGCCTGGCCGCCACCCACTCCTCCGAGGTGCTCAACTTCGTCCTGGTCGACTTCAAGGGCGGCGCCACCTTCCTCAACATGGAGAAGCTGCCGCACACCTCCGCGGTCATCACCAACCTCGCCGACGAACTCCCCCTGGTCGACCGCATGCAGGACTCCATCGACGGCGAACTCATCCGCCGTCAGGAACTCCTGCGCGCCAGCGGCCACGCCTCCCTGTACGAGTACGAGAAGGCCCGGCTCGCCGGAGCCCCCCTCGCCCCGCTGCCCTCCCTCCTCGTCATCGTCGACGAGTTCTCCGAACTCCTCGCCAGCAAACCGGAGTTCACCGATCTCTTCGTCACCATCGGCCGGGTGGGACGCAGCCTCGGCGTCCACCTGCTGCTGGCCTCCCAGCGCCTGGACGAGGGCCGCATCCACCGCGTCGAGGGTCATCTGTCGTACCGCATCGCGCTGCGCACCTTCTCCTCCATGGAGTCCCGCAGCGTCATCGGTGTCGCCGGCGCCTACGAACTGCCCTCCGTGCCCGGCAACGGCTTCCTCCGGGTGGACACCACCAACCTGGTGCGCTTCAAGGCCGCCTACGTCTCCGGCCCCTGCCCCGAGAGTCCCTCGGGTGAGGACGCCGACCGTCCGGACCTCTCCACCGGCCATGAGATCGTGCCCTTCGGCCTGGACCAGCGCCCCGCCGCCGAGCAGCCGCCCGCGCAGCCGGAACAGGCCGAGGAACGCCCCGCGCCCCCGGCCTCGCCCGCGAGCCCGGCCGCCGAGAGCGACGAGACCCTGCTGGACGTCCTCATCGAACGGCTCACGGACGCCGGGCCGTCGGCCCGCCAGGTGTGGCTGCCGCCGCTCGCCGACCCGCCCAGCCTGGACCAGCTGCTGCCCGGCATCGTGCCGGACCCGGCACGGGGCATGACCGCCGCGGAGTCCGCCCTCCTCGGCACCCTGCGGGCACCGCTCGGCATGGTCGACAAACCCCATGAGCAGGCCCGCGAACTGCTGGTGGCCGACCTGTCCGGGGCCGGCGGACACGTCGGCGTGGTGGGCGCCCCGCAGACCGGCAAGTCGGCCCTGCTGCGCACCCTGATGATGTCGCTGGCCCTCACCCACACCCCCGAGGAGGTCCAGTTCTACTGCCTGGACCTCGGCGGCGGCGGCCTGGTGTCGATCGCCGGGCTGCCCCACGCCGGCTCGGTCGCCACCCGGCTGGAACGCGACAAGGTCCTGCGCACCGTCGAGGAGCTGTCCCAGCTCCTCGAACGGCGTGAGCAGGTCTTCACCGAGCGCGGTGTGGAGTCCATGGCCGGCTACCGGCAGCAGCGCCGCACCGGGGCCGTGGACGACCCGTACGGCGACGTCTTCCTGGTCGTCGACGGCTGGGGCACGCTGCGCCAGGACTACGACGAACTGGACGACCGCGTCACGGCCCTGGCCGCCCGGGGCCTCTCCTTCGGTATCCACCTCGTGGTCTCCGCCGTGCGCTGGTCGGAGATCCGGCCCCGGCTGCGCGACCTGCTCAGCACCAAGCTGGAACTGCGGCTCGGTGACTCCATGGAGTCCGACATCGGCGCCCGGCAGGCCGCGGGCGTGCCCCAGCAGCCCGGCCGCGGCCTGACCAGCTCCGGACACCACTTCCTGTCCGCGCTGCCCCGCCTGGACAGCTCCTCCGCCACCGACGACCTCACCGCCGCCACCAAGGTCGCCGCCGCCGAGATCGGCACCTTCTGGACCGGCCGCACCGCCCCCGGCGTACGGCTGCTGCCCAGCCGGCTGCCGGTCTCCCGGCTGCCCGCCGCCGAGGGCGACCTGCGGGTCGCCGTGGGCTGGGACGAGCAACGGCTGCAACCGGTGTGGCACGACTTCTCGGCCACCGCCCATCTGCTGGCCTTCGGGGACGGCGAGACCGGCAAGACCAACCTGCTGCGTCTGATGGCCCGTGCCATCACCGCGCGGTTCCGTCCCGAGGAGGCGCGCATCCTGCTCGGCGACCCGGACCGGAACCTGCTCGACGTCGTCCCCGAGGAGTACCGGGTCGGCTACGCCGTCGACAACCAGGGACTCAGGGAGCTCGCCGGCAACACCGTGGTGTCCATGAGCAAGCGCCTGCCCGGCAGCGACGTCACCCCCGAGCAGCTCGCCCGGCGCGACTGGTGGCAGGGACCGCGCCTGTTCATGCTCATCGACGACTACGACATGTTCGCCAGCACCTCGGTGGACAGCCCGATCGCTCCGCTCGTCCCCCTGCTCGCCCAGGGCGCCAACATCGGCATGCACCTGGTGGTGGCCCGCTCCACCTCCGGAGCGATGCGGGCCATGATGGACCCGGCCCTGCGCCGGCTCTGGGAGCTGGGCAACCCCGCCCTGGTCTTCTCCTACCCCAAGGAGGAGGGCAAGTTCATCGGCGAGGTCAAGCCCCGCACCCTGGTCCCGGGCCGCGCCCAGCTCGTCACCCGCCGGGGGATCCGCCTCATCCAGACCGGCCTGGTGGAACCCGAGTGACCCGCTCCCCGTCCCCCGGTGGGCGCACCGCGCCGACCGTCCCCCACAGGAACGCCATGACCTCCTCCAGCATCGTGTCCCACTCCGACTCGCCGGTGGTGTGCCGCCTCACTGTCGCGGGGCCGGAGCGCAGCGTCGACTTGGCGGTCCCCGGCGGCGTCACGGTCGGCGCCCTGCTGCCGGTGCTGGCCGACCGGCTCGGCGACCAGGACGACCCGGGCGGCGTGGGACACGTCCTGCAAAGACTGGGCGAGGAACCACTGGACCCCGACGCCACCGTCGAGGCCCTCGGCCTGCGCGACGGGGAGGTACTCCACCTGCGCCGGGCCGACGAGGCCCTCGCGCCCATGATCTTCGACGACCTGGCCGACGGCGTGGCCGCCGTCATCAACGCCCGCCCCGACCGCTGGCGCCCCGAGCTGACCAGGCGGCTCTTCACCGGTCTGAGCTGTCTGACCCTGCTGGCGCTGGCGGCGGTCGTCCTCACCTCACCGGCCGGACTGCACGTCGCCGCCGAGTGCGGTGCGGTCGCCGTGGCGCTGATCGCCGCGTCCCTCGTCGTCGGCCGCGCACCGGCGGCCGATCGCGGCTCCGCCCTGGTCACCGGAGTGGCCGGCTGGTGCTTCGCGGCCCTGGCCGGACTGACCGCCCGCCACGGGACGGCGGCCCTGCCCCTGCCGGACAGGCAGGAGCTGCTGACCGGCGGTGCCTGCGCGGTCGCGGCGGCCCTCGTGCTGCTCATCGCCGGCAAGGTGTCCGCGCGGGTCTTCGGCGCGCTCCTCGTCGTCGCCCTCGCCACCGAGAGCGGCGCCGGCCTCGCCCTCGGCTTCGACTGGGACGCCACCACCGCCACCACCGTCGTGGCGGTCACCCTGTTCGTGCTCAGTGCCGTCGCCCCCCGCCTGGTACTGCGCCTGGCCGGCCTGCGCGTCCCCCAACTGCCCCGCAACGCAGATGAGTTGCAGCAGGACACCGAACCCCGTACCCAACGGGAACTGGACCGGCGGGTCGCCGACGCCGACACCTACCTCTCCCTGTTCACCGTGGGCGCCTCCGCGGTGTACGCGACGGCCATGGTGCTGCTGACCCGGGACAGCGGCTGGTTCGAGTGGCTCCTCGCCCTCACCCTGGCCGCCGCGGTGACCCTGCGCTCGCGCGGCGTCACCGAGACCGGCCAACGGGTGGCGCTCGCCCTGGCCGGCACCCTCGGCCTGATCCTGGCCCTGGTGTGGCTGTTCGTCCCCGGAGGGCCCGTCGGCCATGTGAGCCTGACGGTCGTCCTGCTGGCCGCCGCGGCACTGCTCCTGCTCGGCGCCCTGCGCCTGCCGACGATCCGGCTGCTGCCCATCTGGGGGCACACCGCCGACATCCTGGAAATGGTCACCGCCATCGCCCTGGTGCCCCTGCTCCTCCAGCACCTGCACGTCTACTGGTACTTCCGTTCGCTGGCCGGCTGAGGGGACACCGTGCAGAGCCGTCGTGACCACGTCCACGCGTATCAGTTCGCCACCGGGCGGCTGGCCGCCGCCCTGGTGACCGGCGAACCGGCCACGGGCGAGCCACCGGCCCGGCGCAGCGTCGTCGGCGTCGTCATCGGGGCCGTCCTCGCCGTCCTCGCCTGCGCCGGATTCGCCGTGTACGGCCTCATCAGGCCCGGTGGCAACACCTCCTGGGCCAAGCCGAACGCCATCGTCGTCGAGAAGGAGACCGGCACCCGCTTCCTCCATCTCGACGGAGTGCTCCACCCGGTCGCCAACTACTCCTCCGCGCTGCTCGGTGCCGCCGGCTCCCCGGCCGGCACGAAGGTGTACACCGTCTCCCGCAATTCCCTGAAGGACACCCCGCGCGGCGTCGAGGTCGGCATCACCGGCGCACCGGACTCCGTGCCCCCGGCCGCGGCGCTGCTCACCGGGGAGTGGTCGCGCTGCCTGACGCCGGGACGCGGCACGGGGGAGACCGTGGACTTCGCCCCCGAGGAGGGCCGTGCGGCGGGCCGGCGCCGCATCCTGGTCACCGACGGCGACGGCACGCCCTACCTGCTCTGGGACGGCCGCCGCTACCGGATCGCCGGCCGCTCCGCGCTGGTCGCCCTCGAACTGGACGGACAGGACCCGCTCGTCGCCCCCGCGGCCTGGCTGGACGCCCTGCCCGCCGGACCGACCGTCGCCGCCGCCTCCGTACCCGGCCGTGACAAGCCCGGCGCCCGCATCGGCGGACGGCCCGCCGAGGTCGGGGAGGTCTTCACCACCGCCGCCGACGGGACCGGACCGGCCCAGTACTACGTGCTGCGCGACGACGGTCTCGCCCCGGTCAGCCAGACCGAGTACCAGCTCCTGGCCGCCGGCTCCGGACAGGGCGCCGGCCGGCAGGTGACCCGCGCCGACGTCGCCGCCGCCCCCGGCTCAGAGGACCGCACCCTGCTGCACCGGCTGCCCGACTTCCTCTCCGGCCCGGTCGCCCGCCCGGGTGAGGAGACGGTCTGTCTGCGGCAGCGCACCAAGGGCAGCGAGGTGCGTACCATGCTCGCCTGGGAGGAACCGCCGGCCGGGGACCCGGTGCCGGTGGGCACCGGGCTGCTGCTGACGCCCCTGCCGCTGCCGGCCGCGGGCGCGCCCGCCACCACCTATCTGGTCACCGAACTCGGTGTGAAGTACCCGCTGGCCGACAGGGACGCCCTCACGGCGCTGGGCTACAGCGCCGGCCAGGTCCGCCCCGTCCCGCCCGCCGTCCTCGGCCAGTTGCCCACCGGCCCCACCCTGTCCCGGCAGGGCGCCCTCGTCCCGGTACCCGTCGTACCCGGCCCTTCCCCCTCACCCTCCGCCTCGAAGGACGGCTGAGATGGCACTCGGACTCGGACCACGCCGGGCCGGGGAGAGACTGCACCTGGACGGCCGCCGGGTGGGCCACGTCCTGCTCGTCCACGCCCGGGGCCGCGTGGACCCGCAGGCCCTCGCCTTCGCCGGCGGACTGCCCGAGGACCCCGACCACCGGCTCGTCGTCCTCGACCTGCCCACCGAGCTGCCCGAGGCGTCGTGGCCCGCCCTCGCCCGGCTGCTGGGCCGACGCGACGGCGGCCTCCGGCTGGTCGCCGGCCGCCGGCCCAGGGGCGGGCTGCTGCCGCTGGGGCAGTGGCTCGCGGACCACCTCGACCGCACCGTGCTGGTCGGCGACGGCGACGTGGTCCCCGCGGCCGGAGGCGTCCTCTACATCCCCGGTGACGGCGGCTCCGGGTGGGTACGGCTGAAGCCGGGCCGGCCCGCCGTACCGGTCTCCCGCCGCTTCCCCGCGCCCATCTGGGAGTTCTCCGTCGCCGACCGCCCCTGGGACACCAGCGACCGGGCGGTCGCGGACCCGCTGCCGAGCGGTGTCTGGCTGCACCCGCGCGCGGGGGAGACCGTGCTCGGCGACCACCGCGGCAAGCTGGAGGCCCGCCTGGCCTGCCAGCGTGACCTGCTCACCGTCGTCCTCGGCTGCCCGGGCACCCCGGAGCTGCCGCTGGACGACATCTCCCGGTTCTGGGGCTCCGTCCTGCCCGGCGCCCGCTCCCAGGTGCGCTTCGTGCGGTACGGGCCGCTCGCCGTCCCCGGGAACGACGCGGACGGCCAGGTGCTCGCCGACCGGCTGGACTCCCCGGTGGTGGTCTACAACGGGCTGCCGGTCGGCCGCGCCCTGTGGGAACCCCCGCGCACGCACACCGTGGACGACGAGGGCATGCTGGGCTGGGCCACGTACGCGAAGGAACTGTGCTATCTGCCGGTCCGGATGACGGGTGGCCGGCCGACCGCGCCCACCGTGCTCAGCCACCGACCGGTCCTGGCGGACGTCCCGGAGATCGCCCCCGGCGTCTACCGGTACGCGCGGGACGCCGTCCTGGAGGTCGTGCCGAGCGGGCTGTGGATGCGGCCCGCGGAGGAGCCGGCCGAGGCCGCGGTGATCCGCTCGGCCGCCGCGGACCCCCGGCATCCGCGCATCGTCCACGGGACGGCCGCGCGGGCCGCCGGGCGGATGAGAGAACTCGCCGAGAACCTGCTCAGCCGTCTCGACCCGGTCACCCGCGGCCTCACCCGCCTGGTGCCCGCGTCCCATCTGGCCCGTGACGCCGGGGCCGAGAGGCCGGCCCGGACGGCCGTGCCCGAGGCGGAGCGGTCCGTGCCCGCGCCGCGAGCCGGGACACCGGCACCGGTCCGCCCGGGGTTCCTCGCCGCCCTCGCGACCGAGGTCACCGGCCCCGCCACGGCACCGGTCCCCCCGGCCGTCCCGGCACCGGCCGCACCCGTCCCGCCGGCCGCCGCGCAGGCGCGTGCCGCTCATGCCACGGCAACGGCCGGCACGGCGGGGGGAACGACCGAGCCGGGGCCGGCCGGGGTTGCCTCCGGGCACTCCGAGCCGGGGCCCGCCGGGGTTGCCTCCGGGGACTCCGAGCCGGGGCCGGCCGGGGTTGCCTCCGGGCACTCCGAGCCGGGGCCCGCCGGAGTTGCCTCCGGACACTCCGAGCCGGGGCCGGTCCGGGTTGCCTCCGGGGCCCCCGCCCCGCCGGCCCCGACTCCCTCCGCGGCCTCCGCGCCGGGCGAGGCCGGACAGCCGTCCCGGGCCCCCGCGGAACCCCCCGCCCAGGTGCGTCCTCCGCAACCGCCGTTGCCGCCGGCCGCCTTCGGTCCCGAACCCGCCGAACCTCCCACGGCCGCCCCGCCCCCCGCGCTGCCCGACGGCCCCGCCACACCCGGCGGCACCCCGCACCCCCCTCCGGCCCCCCGCCCGGACCGGAGCGAGCCCCTCGCTCGTCCCGCGCCGCCCGTGCCCGCGCTCCGCCTGGTGTCCGCGCCCGCCCCCGGCGGAGGCGCACCCGCACCCGCCCCACGCCCCGGCGCCGCCCACGCCCAGTCCGCGGCGACCGCGCCGCCCCCGGCGGAACCGGCGCCCGCGCGGGAGCCGACGCCCGCGCGGGAGCCGACGCCCCGGCCCGCCACGTCCGGTACCGGGCCCGCGGCCCTGGCGTGTCCTCAGCCGGTGCCGAGCCCGGCGGCCTGCGCACTGCCGCCCGCCAAGGGCCTCGCCCGTGAGCGCGCCTGGCTGCGCGGTGCCTTCCGGCAGCAGTACAACGACGCCGCCGGCACGGTCGCCCGTGTCCTGTCCCAGGCACCCGGCCTGCGCGGCACCGGGGAGACCTCCACCGAGGACGTCGTGACCGACCTGGTCGCGGCCCGGCTGTACCTCCGCGGTGACGGCGCCGGAGCCCCCCTGGACCAGGCGGTCCGCGGCGCCACCGTCGGCCCGCACGTGCCGCTCGCCCGCTGTGTCACCGCCGGACTGCGCCGACTGCCCTCCTACCGGGGCGCCACCCTGCTGCGGGCCCGCCTGGACGACGCCGGATGGGCCTGGTACGGCAGCCGCCGCCTGGTCACCGAGTGGGCGTTCTGCTGGGCGCTGACCTCCGTCACCGCCGCACTCCCGGGCGACGCCGACTTCCTGATCTGGTCGATGACCGCCCGGCGTACCGCCCTCCTGGACCCGGAACCGGCCGACCGGGTCCTGTTCCTGCCCGGCACCAGCTTCAAGGTCCTGGCGGCCCGCGACGGCGACCGCCGCACCGTGCTGCTGCGTGAACTGTCCGCCTCGGAGATCGGCCCCGACGGCAAGGTCGACGTACGGACCACCCCCCTGGACGAGATCGCCCTGTCCGGCCTCGACCAGGCCCACCGGATCTGGCAGGACGCCGAGGCACAGTCCGCGCCGGAACTGCCCGAGGCCGTGACGGACCGGTTCGGCGCCCCGCCGGGCCTGCTCACCACCCCCGGCGCCTGATCCCCCCTGTCCATCCCGGCCCCCTCCGCGAATCGAGGACGACATCATGAGCCGGCAGGTCTTGCTGGTCTCCCAGGACGGCTCCGCGCCCCACCGGACCATCGGCGCGGCCCTCGCGGCCGCCACCGACGGCGCGCTCATCACCATCTCCCCGGGCACCTACCAGGAGTCACTGGTCGTCAGCCGGGTCGTCACCCTGGCCGCCGGTGCCGCCGGTGTGGTGATCGACGGCGCCGGGGAGAGCGCCGTCGTGATCGACGCCGAGGCGGCCCGGCTCTCCGGTCTCACCCTGACCGGCGGGGGCGAGCAGACCCCGGTCGTGGAGGTCCGCCGCGGTGAGGCCGCGCTGGAGGAGTGCGCGGTCTCCGGCGACGCCTGGGCCGCCGTACTCGCCTGGCACCAGGGCATCCTCATCGCCCGTTCCTGCCGGGTGTCCGGTCCGGGCGGCGCCGGCATCGTGGTGACGTCCGGCGGACCCAACGTGGTCGAGGGCACCACCGTGGAGCGGACCCGCTCCTCCGCGATCGTCGTCACCGAACGCGGGCGCCTCACGGTCCGCGCCTCCCGCCTGGACGACGCCGGAGGCAACGGCGTCTGCGTCAACGGACAGGCGTACGGCACGGTCGAGGACACCGCGATCACCGGCAGCGGCCAGCCGGCCGTGGTCGCCGAGCAGCACGGCCGCCTCGACCTGCTCCGGGTCACCGTCTCCGGCAGCGCCGGTCTCGACGCCTACCTGACCAGCGCCGCCGACACCACCCTCACCGACTGCTCCTTCACCGGCTCGGGCGGCGAGTCCGTGCTCGTCGCCGGCGGCGCCCGGCCCGCGCTGCGGGGCTGCGCCCTGTCCGGCGCGGCCCGCGACGGCCTGCGGATCACCGAGGCGTCCGCACCGCTCCTGGAGAACTGCACGGTCACCGCCACCCCCGTCGGCGTCCTGGTCGACGGCGGCAGCCGCCCCGTGCTGCGCGGCCTGACCGTACGCGACACCGACCGCGGCCTGCTGGCCGGCGACGGCTCCACCGTCGAGGCCGAGCGGCTGACCGTCACCGCGGGCACCGCCGGTGTCCTCGCCACCGGCGGCACGGAACTCGTCGTCCGGGAGTCGGAGGTGACGACCGACCGGCAGGGAGCGGCCGTCGAACTCACCGAGGGCGCCACGGGCCGCCTGCACGAACTCCGGCTGCGCGCCACCGGCGGCCCCGCCCTCGCGCTGACCGGCGCCACCGCTCTCGCCGAGTCCTGCGTCCTCACCGACTCCGGGGTCCTCGTCGGCGCCGACGCCCGGCTCGACCTGAAGGACACCGAGGCCGGCGGCTCCGACGCCGACGGCCTGCGGGTGGCCGGCGGCGGCCGGCTCACCGCGGTCGGCTGCCGGGTGCACGGCGCCCGCGGCCACGGTGTGCACCTCCAGGCCACCTCCCGAGCGGAACTCGACCACTGCGTGGTGTTCGACAACGCGGGCGACGGCATCCGCGTCAACACCGAGGAACCGGTCCGCGTCCAGAGCTGCGAGATCCGCGACAACGGCGGCCAGGCCCTGCACCGGATGCGGTCCGAGGCACGGCTCACGGTCATCGACGTCACCGGCGCGGACCCCTCCGACGACCCCGGTCCCGGTGCCGCCCGCGACCGGGCGCCCGGTCCCGGACACCCCGCGCCGGCCCCCGCCGCGCCGGACGCGTCCGCGCCGCCGGGACCACCCGCCGCCCGGCACACCGGCACCGGACCGCTCGCCGAGATGGACGCGCTGGTCGGACTGGAGAGCGTCAAACAGGAGGTCACCGGCCTCATCAACCTCAACAAGATGACCCGGCTGCGCGAGGAGATGGGCCTGCCCATGCCCCCGATGAGCCGCCACCTGGTGTTCGCCGGCCCGCCGGGCACCGGCAAGACCACCGTGGCCCGGCTCTACGGCGCCGTCCTCGCCGAACTCGGCATCCTCAGCCAGGGACACATCGTCGAGGTGTCCCGCGCCGACCTGGTCGCGCAGATCATCGGCGGCACCGCCATCAAGACCACCGAGGTGTTCAACCGGGCACTCGGCGGTGTGCTCTTCATCGACGAGGCGTACACCCTGACCAACCAGTCCAAGGGCACCGGTCCGGACTTCGGTCAGGAAGCCGTCGAGACGCTGATGAAGCTGATGGAGGACCACCGCGACGAGATCGTGGTCATCGTCGCCGGGTACAGCGCGCAGATGGACCAGTTCCTCGCCTCCAACCCGGGCATGGCCTCCCGGTTCTCCCGGACGGTGGAGTTCCCCAACTACACGGTGGACGAGCTGGTCACGATCGTGCGCGGCCTGTGCGGCAAGCACTACTACGAGCTGACCGACGACGCCCTGGAGGCGGTGGGCCGCTACTTCGAGCACATCCCCAAGGGCCCCACCTTCGGCAACGGCCGTGTCGCCCGCCAGCTCTTCGAGACGATGATCAGCAAGCAGGCCTCGCGCCTGGCGACGTCCGCACCGGAGCACAACTCCGAGCTGAGCCGCCTGACCGCGGCGGACGTGGAGACGGTCCCGGACACCGGGGCGGGGGAGACCGCCGGGGCGGCCACCCCGGACGGAACCGCGCCGGGCACCGGCCCGGCGAGCCGCGCGCTGCGGCGCATCGCCGCCCTGATCGGCCTGGACGACGTACGACAGGCACTGGAACTGTGCCTCACCGCGCTGGCGGACGCCCACCGCACCGGCACGTGGCCGGCCGGATCGGCCAATCTGGTGCTCGCGGGAACCGAGGGCAGCGGCCGGGACGCCGTCGCGGTGCTGTACGCGAAGGCCCTGGCCGAGCTGGGCGTCCTGCCCACCGGGACGGTCCACCGTGTGGCGCTGTCAGCAGTGCCGGCCCGCTGGTCCGGACAGGCGGAGGCCTACACCGCGTATCTCTTCGGCGAGGCGGCGGGCGGCCTGCTGCTGACCGAGGCCGACCCGTACTTCCTGCAACGTCCCGACGAGGAGCGCACCGCCGTCATCACCGCGCTCACCGAGGAGACTCCCCGGCACCCGGATGTCGCCCTCGTCCTCTCCACCGATCCCCAGCTTCTCTCCGGTCTGCTGGCCGACCCCGCCGGGGTCCGGCTGGCCGAACTCTTCGCGCAGCGGCTGGACTTCGCGTCCTATACCCCCGAGGAGCTGGCCCGGCTCACCGTCCGGCGGCTCGCCGCCTCGGGCTACGAACCGGCGGAGGGCACGGTGGCGGCCCTCACGGAACACTTCGCCGCGGTCCCGCCCGGCAGGGGGGCGTTCGACGCCCACTGGACCGCGGACCGGCTCGCCGACGCGGCCCTCACCCGCACCATCGCCGTCGAGGACCTGCCGGCGACCCTGAGCGAAGCGGACGCGGACCGGGCCGATGTCGCGGCGGTGGCGTGACCCGTGGGCGTGACCGACGCCGGGCGGGCAAGGGCCGTGTCACAGAGGGCAGTACGGGCCCGTCCCACTGTCGGCCGTGGCGTGGGACGGGAAGGATGACGAGCACGGAGCGAAGCCTTCATCGCCCCGACATCCAGTGAAGGAGAATGGTATGGCTTCAGGAGTCGAGTCAGTAACCCTTGAGGGGATGGCGACATCCGGCAACGTCCACCTCCAGACCGCCGAGCACGTCCGGACGTCCTACAAGACGATGGAGTCCCTGGCGGAGCAGGCCAAGGCCGGCTGGACCGGAGACGCGGGTGCCGCCTTCGGCAAGGCGCTCGACGCCTGGATGGCGAACTACAGGGTCGTCGCCAACGTTCTCGACCAGATGCACGAGCGCATGGGCACGCACACCAAGGTGCTGACCGCCACGCACGATGCGACGACCCAGGCGACGATGCAGAGCGGCGCGATCGTGGCCGAGCCGGTCGGGCTCACGGGATTCTGAGGAGAAGATCATGCCTACGTACACGGTCAACTGGGCCGCCTTCAACGAGGTTCTGGACCAGCTCTCGGTGCTCCAGAAAGAGATCAACACGCTGAACGCGCAGTACAGCTCGGGCAACAGCTCAGCGCTGCAGGAGTGGACCAGTGAGGCGCGGGACGCCTTCCACGCCAGCGAGCTCCAGTGGACCACCGCCGCGTCGTCGATGGAGCAGCAGGCGGCCCTGGTACAGCAGACGGCGGACAAGTGCCGTGACGAGTACCAGCACGCTGTCCAGTACGGTACTCAGCTCTGGAGCAAGTAGCCATGGCCGAGGCTCCGCTGACCGTGGACCCCTCAGGTTCCAGCACCGGGGACCCCTCCGCGACACCGCAGGCGTGGGACCCGACGAGCGTGCACCGTCCAGCGGTCGTGTCCGACCCGGTCACCGGGGGAGTTCCGGACCCGCCACCGGTGCCCAAGGGCGGGGGCGGCGGCTCGGGCAAGGAGGTCGTGGACACGGCTTCGCTCGACCTGTTCGCCCAGAACATCGAGAAGCTGGTGCCCACGGTGGTGGCGGCCCGTGACCGCATGCGGGCGGGCACGGCCACGGTCGTACAGCCGGGAGCGTTCTACGACGCCTATCAGCTGCGGTCCCAGACCTCGGGACCCAACGGCGGCAACGGTCTCCAGGAGCGGTACTACAAGACGCTCGCGGATCTCGCCGAAGGGCTCGCGGACATCAGCCGCGGTGCTCAGTTGATGAGCAAGAAGTACACCTCCACGGAGGAGCTCAACAAGATGAAGTCGAGCGACCTCCAGGAACTGCTCAGCGACGCGACGGCCGACTTCCAGAAACTGGCGGACGACAGCGGAGCGTCCGTGTCGACCACGGGTGGGACCACTAGCTCGACCCACAACACCACCAGTGGCTCGACCAATGGCTCCACCAACGGCTCGACCAACGGTTCCACCAACGGTTCCACCAACGGTGGCAGCAACGAATAGTTCGACAAAGGCTCTTCGCCGCGCGTCGCACTGCCGCCGGCGGTACCGGACGACCCGGTGCCGCCGGTAGCCGTGCGAGCCTCCCGGGGACTCAGGAGAACGCAGGACCATGCCCGACTACAACCAGGGTGGATTCCGGCAGGACGACAGCGGAATCTACGGCGACCCGACCGTCCAGGGTTCCACCGCGGACTACGACAGTTGGGACTGGAAGCAGATCATGGCCGCCATCACCGGCGGCTCCAATCTGACTCCGGGAGCCGGTGGTGAGAACCGGGCGTCCGGCGTGGCCGCTCCGCAGACCCTGATGACCGCGGCCAACGACTTCCAGTACGTGCAGCAGGTCCTCACGATGGTCGCCCAGAGCCTGGACGCCCAGGCCAAAGCACTGGCCGGAGGAAATGGGGCGCCCTGGCAGGGGGCCGCGGCCGACGCGTTCGCGGACACCATGGCGACCTTCTCCAAACAGGTCGCTTCCACCGCCGAGGCACTCGCGGGTGGTACCACGGGCAGTTCGGTCGCCCAGAACCTCGTCTGGAGCGCCAACGCGCTGACCGTCGCACAGTCGAACATCCATGCCATCGACACCTGGTACGCCGGGCAGGCGATGAAGGTCGGGGTCAAGCCCATGGCCAACGGGCTCATCCCGGTCAGTCAGCGGCCCGACATCGTCGAGATGATGACGAACGACATGCGGGCCGAACTCAAGAAGCTCGCCTCCAACTACGCCCAGGTCAGCCAGTCGCTCGGCCAGGTCCAGCCCAAGCCCGTCGTCTCGCCCGTCCGGGACCCCGGCAGCGCCAACGGCAACGGCGGCACGGGTGGCGGCAGCGGCGGCACCGGCGGGCCGGATCTGAACACCAACACCGGCACCGGCGGCGGTGGCGGAACGGGCGGCGGTATCACCCCTCCGGATGTGTCGACATTGGACACCGGGGGCGGTGCCGGCGGCACCGGTGGGACGGCCTCGCCCTTCGGCGGCGGGACGGCGTCACCCGAGCTGGGTACCGTCGGCGGTACCGGCGGTGGCAGTGGCCTGAACACGCCGGAGCTGTCGGTCCCCGAGACCGGCGGTGGCACGGCGTCGCCGTACACCGGCGGCGTGGCCTCGCCCGAGCTGGGCACCGGTGGCGGCACCGGTACGGGCGGAGTGGCGGCCCCGTACACCGGCGGCGTGGCCTCGCCCGAGCCGGGTACCACCGGCGGCGGCAGTGGCCTGAACACGCCGGAGCTGACGGTCCCCGAGACCGGCGGTGGCACGGCGTCGCCGTACACCGGCGGCGTCGCCTCGCCCGAGCTGAGCACCACCGGCGGGACCGGCACCGTCCCCGCGTACACCGGCACCCTCGACCCCACGCTCGACGACGTGCTCAATCCCTCGGCCGGTACGACGGGCACGCCCACACCCACCGCCCTTCCCGTGGGTGCGCTCGGCAGTGTCCCGCCCACCTCCGGCGGCGGTACGGGAGGCGCCGGCACGACCGGCTCCGGACAGGGCCTCAGCGAACTGCCGGACACCTGGACCGGCGGGTCCTCGGTGCCCGATCTGCCCGGCAGCACGGCGACCGGCCTCCCCGACACGGCGACGACGGGACTCCCCGACACGGCGACGACGGGACTCCCCGACACCAGTACGGGCATCACCCCCAGCGCGCTCCCCGCCTCCAGCCTCGTCTCCACCCCAGGTGTGGGCGAAGGCGCCACCGGTTCCGGCATGCCGATGATGCCGATGATGCCGGGTTCGGGTGCGGCGGGTGCGGGTGCGGGTGCGGGTGGGGCTGGTGCGGGTGTGGAGCGTCCTGATGCTGCCGGGTTGTTGGGTGGTGAGGGGGTTGTTCCGTGGACGGGTTCGGGTGCGGCTTCGTTGGATGACGTGCCGGTGGCCGGTGCGGCGAGTGGTGGTGCGGGTCTGACGGGTGCGGGTGCGGAGGTGGGTGCGGTGCCGGGGTCGGCGTTGTCGTCGGCGGGGATGCCGATGATGCCGATGGCGCCGGGTTCGGGTGCGGCGGGTGCGGGTGGGGCTGGTGCGGGTGTGGAGCGTCCTGATGCTGCGGGGTTGTTGGGTGGTGAGGGGGTTGTTCCGTGGACGGGTTCGGGTGCGGCTTCGTTGGATGACGTGCCGGTGGCCGGTGCGGCGAGTGGTGGTGCGGGTCTGACGGGTGCGGGTGCGGGTGCGGAGGTGGGTGCGGTGCCGGGGTCGGCGTTGTCGTCGGCGGGGATGCCGATGATGCCGATGGCGCCGGGTTCGGGTGCGGCGGGTGCGGGTGCGGAGCGTCCGGACGCGGCGGGCCTGTTGGGCGGTGAGGGTGTCGTTCCGTGGACGGGTGAGGGTGTCGGTGGTGTGTCGGAGGGGGCGCCTACGGCTGGCGCGTCCGCCGGTGGTGCGGGCCTGTCGGGTCTCGGCGCCGGCGTCGGTGCCGTTCCGGAGGGCACTGCGGCGACCGTGGCCGGTGCGGGGATGCCGATGATGCCGATGATGCCGGGTTCGGGTGCGGCGGGTGCGGGTGGGGCCGGTGCGGGTGCGGAGCGTCCTGATGCTGCCGGGTTGTTGGGTGGTGAGGGGGCTGTTCCGTGGACGGGTGAGGGTGTCGGTGGTGTGTCGGAGGGGGCGCCTACGGCTGGTGCGTCCGCCGGTGGTGCGGGCCTGTCGGGCCCCGGCGCCGACACCGGCACCGTCCCGGACGGCACCACGGCGACCGCCGCCGGCGCGGGGATGCCGATGATGCCCATGATGCCCGGCATGGGACCGGCGGCCGGCGGCGCCGGAACCACACGGGGTGAGAGCGGCGAACGACCGGACAGTGCCGGTCTGCTGGACGCCGGCACCTCCTCGTGGGTCCCCGACCCGTCCGAGGTGGCCACCGGCGCACTCGCGGCCGGTGCCGCGGCCGGGGGCGCTGTCCTGCACGGGTCCTCCGGCGCGGCTGCCACTCCCGCCGCACCGCCCGTCGACCCGGAGAACGGCCGGTCCGACGAGACGGCACCGACGACTGACGTGACCGGCGCGGAACAGCAGGCATCCGTACCCGGCGCACCCGGCGCACCCGGCACCGCCGCGGGCGTGCCCGGTACCGCCCTCTGGGCGGCCCCACCGGCCGTCGCACCCCCGGCGTCCGGGACCGGCCGCGGCCGGCAGGGCGAGACCGCCCGACCGGCGACGGCCGAGTCCGGGAGCACCCCTCACCCCGAGCCGGCCTGGGCGGACGCCGCCCCGGGCGCCACCAGCGCCAGTGCTCCCGACGGGGCGGCGCCCGTGGCGGCCGTCGCCCCCGCGGCCCCGCCCGACGACCGGGTGCCGGTCATCGCGTCGGACGACGACGGCGACGACGTCTCCGCCTGGGGAGTGGCCGCCGCGGGCGCCACCCCGCTGCTGTTCGGCCTGGCCGGCCGGGCTGCCGCGGCCGGAGCCGGCGGGGACCGCGAGACCTCCCGCTACACCGTCGCCGCCCCCGCCCTGTGGGACGCCGAGGAAGGGGACGCCGCACGGCGGGCCGAACACGCCGTCGCCCCGCCCACGGCCGCCGTCGACGACCGACCCGAGCTCACCACCTGGCGTCCCGCGCAACGGCCCACCCCGTCCGCGCCCGCCCTCGCCCACGCCGCCGCCGGACCGGCGCGCTCCGGCGACGGAGGCGATCCACCGCCGGAGGACCCGGCCCCGGCGGGCAAGGACCGTACGGAGGGAGACGACGACGAGGAGGAGACGGAGGAGAGCAGCGCCGTCGACCTGTTGCGCCAGGACGCCTCCACCTGGGGCGGCCCCCGCAGCCCCGCCATCCCGGACTCCATCGGCTAGCCGGGGAGGTCCGGCACCAGACGTCCGCCCGGTTCGCTGTGGGGGTGACCAGGGCGGACCGCGGTGCGGCCTTGCGCAGGGCCGCACCGCACCCCTTCTTCCACGGCACGGAGCACCGGATACGGCTCCGCCGACACGGTCCTGCGGGCCCTGGCCGGCGCCCACCTCGCCGTCCTGGCACGGACCGACGGGAGCCCGGTCACCGCCGCCACCGCCGAAGGCACCGCCGTGGTCCCCGTCTTCACCGCCCGGCCCCACCTGGACGCGATGGGAACCCTGGCGCACGAGGTCATGCCCTGCTCGGACCTCGTGGACCGGCTCCCCGCAGGCCATGCCCTCCACCTCAACCCGGCCGGCCCGGCGCCCATGACCGTGCACGTGGAGCCCCTGCTGGCCGTCCTGGCGACGGTGGCACCGCCACCCACCGAGGAAGGGCCCGTGGGCAACGGCACCCCCGCGGTGCCCCGGGACGGTACGGGCAGCCCGGGGCGTCGTCCCCCGCACCCGCTGGCCGAAGAGGCGGAGTCGGTGGCTGACCGGGCAGACGCCCCGGCGAACGCCACCTGACACCGTCCGCGTCTCCCATGATCGGCCCTGCGCGGCATCCGTCCCTCCCGCCGACGGGACACCGGACGGGGCCGGAGGCCGCCCCGCGGGTTCCGAGCCGAAGCCGATCCACCACCATGGGACCGACTAGGAGAATGCGTGTCCATCCGGAACCGGATCATCGCGGGCGGCGCCGTCGCCGTGCTGTCCGTCACCGTGGGTACGGTGTCACTCGCACTGGCCGACGATCCGATCAGTACCCAGACGATCTCCGGCCAGATGACGTACTACAACGACAGCGGGTACGGCGCCTGCGGCAGCCAGATCGACGCGTCCTCCCAGGACCTCGTCGCGGTGTCCCACGAGTGGTGGACATCGGCCAACCCCAACGAGGACCGGCTCTGCGACGGCGTCGACGTCCAGGTCAGCTACGAGGGCAAGACCATCACCGTGCCGGTCAAGGACATGTGTCCGTCCTGCGACTCGGGCCACCTCGACCTGAGCCAGTCCGCGTTCGAGCAACTGGCGCCCCTGGAGAAGGGGTTGGTCAAGGGCGTCACGTGGAAGTTCGTCACCGACGGCGGCGAGGCCATCGCCCTGCCCGACGCCTCCGCGTCCTCCGGCACCACCGGGGCCGCCCCGGCGTCCAGTGCCGCCGGCTGGCCGTCGCGGTACGCCGCCCCGTACGTGGAGACCTGGGGTTCCGCGTCGGACCTGGACCGGGCCCGGCAGGCCGGCCTGCGCCACGCCACCCTCGCCTTCGTCCTGGACGGCGGTGGCTGCAAGGCCACCTTCAACGGCAACCAGCCGGTGACGGACGAGAGTTGGCTGGCGGCGGTGCAGAGCCTGCGTGCCGCGGGCGGTGACGTGATCGCCTCCTTCGGCGGTGCCTCCGGCACCGAACTCGCCCTGGCCTGCGATTCGGCCGAGGCCCTCCAGGAGCAGTACCGGACGGTCGTCGACGCACTCGGCCTCACCCGCCTCGACTTCGACATCGAGGGCGCCGCACTGGCCGACACCGAGGCCAACCACCGCCGCAACCAGGCGCTCGCGGCGCTCCAGAAGGAGTCCGAGGCAGCGGGACACCCGCTGGACGTGCAGTACACGCTTCCGTCCGGCACCAAGGGCCTGGAAGCCGGCGGTGTGGCGATGCTCAAGGACGCCGAGAGCACCGGTCTGCGGGTGACGCTGGTCAACATCATGACCATGGACTACGGGTCGGCCGTGGACGACATGGGACAGGCCGCGATCGACGCGGCCACCGGCCTGCACGACCAGCTCGGCCAGATCTGGCCGGGCAAGTCGTCCGAGGAACTGTGGGCGATGCAGGGCAACACCCCGATGATCGGCGTCAACGACACCCCGGGTGAGACCTTCACCACCGAGGACGCCGAACGCCTCGCGGCCTTCGCCATCGAGAAGGGCATCCAGCAGCTCTCCTACTGGGCCGTCGGCCGGGACAGGGCCTGTGACCGCGCGGGCCAGCTCTCGGAGTCGTGCAGCGGCACCGAGCAGAGCGACTACCAGTTCCTCAAGACCTTCAACACCGTCACCACCACGAGTCCCGGAAACCGGCTCACCACCGAGGCGGTCACGGGACTGGCGACCGGCAACAGCGCGAGCCCGTCCCCCTCCGGGAGCACGGCGACCGGGGACCCGGACCGTACGGCCACCGGCAGCGCGGCCCCGAAGGCCGCGGCCGGCGGCGGCCGCAGCGGCATCGACCTGTCCATCTGGCAGCTCCAGGAACCCGTCGGCTCCTCCGGTTCCCCGACCACCATCGGCCCCTCCCAGCTCCAGGGCGGCTACGAGGACGACTACTTCTACACCGACACCGACGGCGCCCTGACCTTCTGGTCACCGGAGAAGGGCGTGACGACCCCCAACTCCAAGTACCCCCGGTCGGAGCTGCGGGAGGTGGAACCGGGCGGCGGCAGCGCCAACTGGTCCCTTGAGGGCACCCACCGGATGAGTGCCACCCTGCGCGTGGTGTCGGTGACCTCCAACGTGTGCGTCGGCCAGATCCACCTGGGCGAGGGCGGCGGCTCCACGAAACCCCTGCTGGAGCTGTACTACCGTGCCAGCGGCGACATCGTCCTGGGCACCGAGAACTCGCCCGAGGGCGGCCAGACCCTGCACGACGTGGGACACGTCCCGGTCGGCGAGAAGTGGAGCTACACCATCGGTGTCTCCGGCGGCGACACCATCGACCTCACCGTCAACGGGAACACCACGCACTACCCGATCGCCGACTCCTTCAAGTCGTACAAGCAGTACTTCAAGGCCGGGGCCTACAACCAGTCGGCGTCGGACAGCAGCACCCAGGGGGCCAAGGTGGCGTTCTACTCGCTGGACGTCTCGCACAGCTGATCGCACCTGATCCGGCAGGGGCCCGGCGTCCTCGGGACGCCGGGCCCCTGCCGCAAGGTCACGGCTCCCGCCGCCGCGCCTCCGCCAGCGCCTCGGCCGGCGTCTTCTCGCCGGTCAGCGCCAGCTGGATCGCCCGGTGGATGCGGTCCGCCACCTTCGGCCAGGCGGTACCCACCCGCGCCGTACGGGCACGGGCGTGCTCGACGGCGTCCGCGAAGACGGCCATCGACGGCTTGTGCTCCACGTACTCCTCGGCCACCGCCGTCCGGGCGGGCACCGTGGAGTACTGCCCGGCCACGGTGAGCATGGTGTCCCGGCCGGTCAGGCAGTCGATCACCTCGGCCGCCTTCGCCTGCCGGGCGGGGGAGGCGGTCGTCGGCACCGTCCACAGCTCTCCGCCGAGCGCCGTGACGACGCTCTGCCCCCGTTCCCGCACGGGTATCGGGGCGGTGCCCCACCGGATGTCCCCGGCCTTCTCCAGCGCGGAGATGCGCCAGGGACCGTTGATCATCATGGCGGTCCGGCCGGCCGCGAACTGGTCGTGCACATCGGCCTGGTCCCAGTTCAGCACCGACCGGGACATGGCTCCGCTCCTGACGAGGTCGGTCCAGAGACCGAGGGCCTGAGCCGCCCGCGGGTCGCCCAGGTCGGTCTCCTCGCCGCCGTTGGACCACAGGAACGGCAGGAACTGCCAACTGCTCTCGGCGGTGTTCCCGGCGGACACGGCCATGCCGTACCGGCCGGGCCGGGTGAGCCGCTG
Organism: Streptomyces daghestanicus; assembly: GCF_020521275.1. NCBI lineage: Bacteria > Bacillati > Actinomycetota > Actinomycetes > Kitasatosporales > Streptomycetaceae > Streptomyces > Streptomyces daghestanicus. The sequence goes on from NZ_BNDX01000009.1 coordinate 84,374, forward strand.
CGCCGCCGCCTTCAGCTCGTCCCAGGTGCGGGGTACGGCGACACCGGCCTCGTCCAGCATGTCCTTGTTGTAGAAGAGGACGGCCGCGTTGACGGCGGGCGTCACCCCGTAGACCTTCCCCCGGTACGTCCCCGCCGAGGCGATGCCCGGGGAGTAACCGCCGGTGTCGACGCCGAAGTCGCTCAGCGGGGTCAGCGCGCCGGTCTCGGCCACCTGCTGCACGTCGGCGTTGTCCAGCATCAGCACGTCCGGCAGCTCGCGTGCGGACGCCTGCCGCAGGACCGTCGGCACCAAGGACGGCCCCGGCACGCTCCGGTGCTCCACCCGCACGCCGGCCGACCGGCCGCAGGCGCTCAGCAGCCGCCCCCACTGGGTGTGCTCGCTCTTGTCGGTGTAGTAGTCCAGTGCCGTGATGGTCGTGACCGCGCCCGAGGCGGCGTTGTCACCGGCACAGCCGGACCCGGCCGTGAGCACGGCCGTCACTGTCAGGAGGGCGGCGCCCCGCCGCACCCCGTTACCGCACCCTGGCCCCATGTCGTGCCCTTTCCGGTACTGCGTTCGCACGCCGCGGCGGTGACGCGTGTCACCCCGGAGCGCTCGAACAGATACCCGGTCATCGTAATCGGGGACGGGAATCGGGGACGGGGACGCTCAGCGTGGTCGGGACGTGCTGGTAGTGACTGCTCCGGGCCCCCGTAAGGCGGCCTCCATGATCATCGCCGCCACCGCGGCGGGCTGGGACAGGAGAGCCGCGTGCGAGGCGTCCAGCAGGTGCTCATGGGCCGCCATGCGCTGGGCCATGAAGCGCTGGGCACTGGGGTTGAGCATCTGGTCGGCGGCCGCGACGGCGTACCAGGAGGACGTGCGGGCCCACGCGGGCGGCCCCGAGCGGTCGGTCAGCGCGCGTGGCGCGAGGGAGCGCTGCGCGCGCGCCCGTTCCGTACTCGCGCGCGGGGGCAGATCATCGGCGTAGGCGTGGCCGAACCGGTGCGTGTCCAGTATCAGTTCCTGCCGGACACCGGTGTGCGCCGAACCGACGGCCTTGACGGTGAGGGCCGCGTGCACCCGGCGCATGGGTGCGAAGCGGTCGGTGATGTCGAGCAGGCACTCGCCGGCGTCGAGGCCGAACCCCGCGACGTAGCACAAGGCGACGACATGATCGGTGCCGGCCGGCACCTGGGTGATCACCGCTCCGCCGTATCCATGGCCCACCAGGACCACCGGCGCGTCGATGCGGTGCACGACGTCCATCAGATGACGGGTGTCCGCGACGAGGCCCCGCAGCGGGTTCGTCGGGGTGTGGACCACGGCACCCGCCCTGCGCAGCAGGAGCGCGACCTCCGCCCACGACGAGGTGTCGGAGAACGCCCCGTGGACGAGCACGACGGCCGCTGGCACGAGGCGTGTCAAGTGCATGTCGATGACCTCTGCGTACGGAGGGCCTCAGTCAACCCCCTGCGCGCGCCCGCCACCTCGCGCGAACGTACCAAACCGGGGATCAGTCCTCGTCGGAGGCCAGGACCACGTGCGTGAGCTGCACCCGGGACCGGACGGACAGTTTGCGGAAGATCGAGGACAGATGGGTGTTGACGGTGTGCGGCGAGACGACCAGCAGATCGGCGGCCGCGCGGTTGCTGTGCCCCGCGGCGACGAGACGCGCGACCTTCCGCTCCGACGCGGTCAGGGCCTGCCAGCCCTGGAGCGGACGCGGGTTCCCGGACCCGCGTCGGACCCGCGTCCCCGCACCTCCCAGCAGGCCGTTCGCCCGGGCTGCCGCGGCGTGCGCCCCCGACTCGGTGAACACGGCCCGCGCCTCGGTCAGAACCTCGGACGCTTCCGCCCGGTGGCCGGCGCTCACCAGTGCCGCTCCGAGGTCGGCCAGGGCCTCCGCCAGGTTCAACGGCCGGGGACCGTCGCGGTGCAGAGCCACGGAAGACCGCAGCAGGCCGATGTCGTTCGAGACCAGCCCGCGTGTCCGGGCCGCCAGGCCGGTGGCGGTGGGCACCCCGGGATTGCGGGCGGCGTGTGCCTCGGCCTGCGCGGTGAGATCCTCGGCCAGCTCGCGGTCACCCCCTCTCAGGGCGATGCGGACCGCCTCGTCCACCCACGGGCGCAGCAGGCGCCACCGCATGTAACCGTCGTGCCGCTGGACCTCCCGCAGATGCTCAAGGGCCAGGGCGTGATCGTCCATGGCATCGGCGTGCAGCGCCTCCAGGTAGCGTACGGCTGCCGTATTGCCCGGATTCGGGTGGGGCACCAGCCGCTCGCGCGCGGCGAGCAGATCCTGACGGGCCGCCGTGCGGTCGCCGCGCAGCAGGCCGATGCGTGACCGGATGACGCGCGCGTTGACCTGCTGGACCGAGGCTCCGACCTCGTCCTCCAGCCGCTCCATGGTGACGAAGTCGGTCTCGGCGTCGTCGAGCCGCCCGAGGCCCAGCCTCTGCTGTCCCTGCGCCCACTGAAGCATGGCCTCGCGGCGAGCGCCTTCGCCCTGGCTCGTCGCCCGGCCGAGCAGGCGCTCGGCACGCGCGAAGTCGTCGAGGTGCTGGCAGGCGACGATCTCCTCGGGCAGATAGGCGGGGTCGACCGAGCTGAGCGCCATGAATCGTTTCTGCGCATCGGCCGTATCGCCGGCGTTGAGTGCCGTCTCGCCCAGTCCGAACAACGCCTGGACGTGGGCCTCGCGGTCGCCGGTGGTGATGGCCTGTCGGAGTGCCGTCTCGCCGGCCTCCCGGGCGGCGGCGAGGTCGTCGCCGCGTGACAGGGCCAGGGCCCGCAGGGCCGTCAGCCGCGCCCGCGTCCGCGGACGGGCGCCTTCGACGGCGAGCGTGGTGTCGACCAGGCGCCGCAGATCCTCCGCGCGGTTGAGGTTCCACAGGGTCGCGCCGATCGCCGCCTGGATGCGGCTGTACACGTCCAGCGGGGGATGCCGCGCGAGCAGCACTTCCCCGGTGGCCAGCGCCTCCTTGTCCCGTCCGGCCCGGGCCAGGGCGACGATCGCTCGTTCCCCGACGTCGAAGCCGACGGGTCGGTGCGCGGGAATCAGTTCCACGGCGCGCGTGAGCAGGTCGGCGGCGAGACCGGGTGCCACCGCCAGTACGTCGTCGGCGGCCCGTCCCAGCAGCAGGCCGGCCTCCTCGTCACCGGGCAGCGCTCCGGTGAGCAGGTGGGAGACCGCCTCGATCGGCTGACGGCCCGCGTCGACGAGGTGCTGGGCGGCCGCCCTGTGCAGGGCGCGGCGAGCGGAAGGCGGGATGTCGGCGTAGACCGCCTGGCGCAGGAGGTCGTGCCGGAAGATCAGCGACTCTCCCTCGTCGGCGAGCACATGGGTGCGGACCGCCTCGTCCAGCGGACCGATCATGGCCGCCGGGGACCGTCCGCTCAACGCGGCCGCGTCCTGGAACCGGAACCGACGGCCCAGTACCGCGCCGATCCGCAGGAAGTGCAGGGTGTCGGCGGAGAGCGTCGACAGCCTGCCGCGCACGCCGACCACCAGTCCCGAGGGAACGGACCGGCCCGTGGACTCCGCGGACCGCAGCCCCGCGAGCATCTCGGCCGCCAGGAAGGGATTGCCCCCGGCACCCTCGAGCAGGTCGTGCACCGAATCGTCCACGGCCGCCCCCAGGGCGTCGGCCGCCATCTGCTGGATGACAGCCGCCGGCAGCGGTCCCAGGTGCACGTCGGCCGTCGTCAGCGCCCGGGACGCCGCGGTGAGCGTCTCGTCCGCATCCTGGGGAGGCCCTTGGCGCTTGGTCAGCAGCCACAGCACGGGCAGGGCGCGCACGCGCGTCGGAAGCTGGGTCAGCACGAAGACGCTGAGGGGGTCAGCCCACTGGAGGTCGTCCAGGCCGATGAGGACAGGGGCGCGCGCGGCCAGCGTCTCGATGTGTTCCGCCAAGCGCTGCACCAGCCAGATGCGGTGGTCGTGGCTCTGGGGCAGCTGAGCGAGGGCCTTGTCCGGGAGCAATGGCCGGCCACCGGGGGTGAGGCAGGTGAGCAAGGAGGAGAGCGGCACGAGGTGATGCAGTTCGTCGGCCTTGCCCAGGCCCACCGAGTACCCGGCCGCGGCCGCGTGCTCGGCGGTGTCCATGAGGAGCACCGTCTTGCCGATGCCCGCCTCACCCCTGATCAGTGCGAGCGCCGCGCTGCCCGTGCGCGCCACCGAGGCGACCAGTGACCGAAGTCGTTCCCGCTCGGCTTCCCGGCCACGCAGACCGCTGCCGGACAGCGCTTGTCCCGCCGCCGTCACAGGCGTTCCTTCCGTCCGCAAGCACCCGGCCGAGAGCCAGGCCATACCACACTGTCCGGTACGTGCACCAAGCGCCACGCGCCGAAATACCACTATCGCACGCGCGGGTTGCGTTTGGCTGAAAGTATGCGGATGACCGGAATGCTGTGCTCGATCGGGGAGTGACGGAAGGCGGGGGAGGGGCAGTCAGGCCGCCGCGGGTCCGGGCGGCCGTCGCAGGGACAGGGCGCTCAGGAGCGGCATCCGTGTTCCGCGCTCGGCCGTCCCGGTGGCCGTCTTCCTGGTCTGGACCGGCTCGCTCTCGCGCAGCACCTTCTCCCGCCACTCGGCCGGGGACATCCCGTAGGCGCGGCGAAAGGCGCGACTGAAATGCGCGGCACTGGAGAAACCGGACTGCCGGGCCACGCTGGAGATGGTGAGGGTGGCGGACTCCTGGCGGGCCAGCTCGTGCCGGCACCGCTGCAGTCGGCGGCGCTGGATCCACCGGCTGGCCGTGGTGTCCTCGGACTCGAAGAGTTTGTGCAGATAACGGACCGATATGTGATGGGCCCGGGCTATGGAAGCCAATGACAGAGCGGGGTCGCCGAGCCGCTGGTCGATGTACGACTTGATGCGGCTCAGCAGGTCCTGGGAGGCGGGGGAGGAGGGGTGATCCGCGGGCAGTGGCTCCTCGGCGACGACGGAGAGCAGTCCGACGACGTGACGCAGCAGCACCTCGCCGCTGCCGGGCGGGAGCTTCGGCACCGTCTCCCCGAGGCCGGCCAGCAGCGGCCACAACAGCGACGCGGAGGGCGCGCACCTGCTGATCGGCGCCCCCAGCACACGCCGCAGGTGTGTGTCCGGCAGTCCGATCAGCGTCCGCGGGAAGATCAGGCAGGCGACCCGGAACGCGCTGGTGAAGTCGATGCGCATCGGCCGGGCGGAGTCGTAGAAGACGGTCTCACCGGGTCGCACGGGTGTCACCTGACCGCCCCGCGTCACCACGGCGGTGCCGTCGAACAGTGACATGACCATGAGGCAGCCGTCGGGCCGTGACCCGGCGGGCTGGGCGGGCCGATTCATGGCCATCGGCGCGCCCTCCACGGTCACCACCTGTACGAGGCCGAGCAGGGATGCCTGAACGGTGCCCCGGCAGCCCTCGTCCGCGACCGGGACCTCGACGCCCCCGAAGACACGGGTCAGGGCGTCGGACCAGTAGGCCGCCCGGCGGTGCTCGGCCACGTCATCGGTGGAGAAGCGAGCGGTGGTCGGTTTCCTGGTCCTGTCCGGTGTGGCCGCGTCCGACGACATGTGTCCTGCCCCTCGAGCTGTCTTCCTGAGGACACCGTGCCAGCCGCTCGCTCCCGGTACATCACGTGAACGCGTCAGATGCCCTGTGTCACCATCGGTGACACAGGGCATCTGACGCGTCGGTCACTCCGCCACGAATCGCTGGCGCAGTTCCCCGATGCCCTCGATGGAGCTGATCAGTCGGTCCCCGGGGGACAGCCACCGCTGGGGATTCCGTCCCAGGCCGACGCCGGACGGTGTACCCGTGTAGATCACGTCTCCCGGATACAGCTCCAGGACCTCCGACAGCTTCGACACGAGCGCCGGTACCGGAAAGATCAGGTTCCGGGTGGAGCCGTGCTGCACTTCCTCGTAGTTCACGCTGCACCGCAGCTGGAGGTCGTCGGGGTCGTCGAACTCGTCGGGGGTGACCAGGCAGGGCCCCATGGGGGAGAACCCCGGGAAGGACTTGGCCAGGCCGAACTGCGGGGCGGGACCGCTCATCTGCAGAACGCGCTCCGACAGATCCTGTCCGACCGTCAGACCGGCCACGTGACGCCACGCCTCGGCCTGCGGAACCCGGCGCGCGGTCCGGCCGATGACGACGACCAGCTCCACCTCCCAGTCCGTGTGCCCCCCTTCCGGAAGCACCACATCGGTGACCGGACCGGTGATGCTGGCGGCGAACTTGGTGAAGACCGGCGGCATGCCCTCGGGCTGGGTGAAGCCGGCCTCGTCCACGTGCTCGCGGTAGTTCAGGCCGACGGCGAAGAGCTGACGGGGAGCGGGCGCGGGCGCGCCCAGAGCGGCCGGGTCGTACGGGACACCGGGTGCCGTGCCGGCGTCGGCCCACGTGCGGAACTCGTCCCAGCGCTCGTAGACGGCCTGGGGGTCGGACGGGAAGCGGCCGCCACTGGCGTCGTGGACGTCCACCGCCCGCCCGCTCTTCAGCAGCGTCAGACGTCCGGACAGGTTGGCGATGCGCATGACGGATTCTCCTGGACAGGGGGAAAGGACGGGCGATCTCGCGTCAGGCGGGCCTGGTGACCCGTTCGAGAAGAAGCAGCACCGACTGGTAGGGGCGGCCGGTCACGTGCTCCATGCCGATCTCGCAGGTGCGGTTCGCCGAGAGGTACGCGTCGTACTGGCCGGCGACGACCTCCTCGGCCTCATGGGCCGTGGCCGACTCGGTCAGTTCCCTGTGCAGCATCCCGCGGTCACCGGCGAAACCGCAGCACTCCGCGTACACCGGCACGGTCACCCGGTCGGCCACGAAACGCGCCAGCGATTCCAGCTGGGCCACGTCACCGAGGTGGTGCATCGAGCAGGTCGGATGGATCACCGCGCTGCCGACCGTGGTGACCGCGACCAGGCGCGGCAGCAGTTCCTCGGCCGCCCAGACCAGCGAGTCGACCACCTTCAGCCGCTCATGACGGAGCTTGTTCTCGGGGGTGAGGTACGGAACGATCTCGTGCCCGATGCCGAGGGCGCAGGACGAGGCGTCGACGACCAGCGGGAGCGTACCGCCGTCGGTCCATTCCCAGGCCCGTTCGACGGTGCGGTTGGCCATGAAGGCGTTGCCGTCGTCGTAGCCCTTGGAGTGCCAGATCGTCGCGCAGCAGGAGCCCGTCAGGTCCGACGGCACCCACACCGGGCGGCCGGCCCGTTCGGACAGGGCGACCACCGCCTCCGGGAGGGAGAGGTCCTCGCCCCCCTCCGGTCCCGCGAAGATGCGGTTGACGCAGGCGACGAAGTACACGGCGGCGGCACCCTCGCGGCGGGTGTGCGGCAGCCGTTTGCCGGCCGGGCCGGGGATCGCGCTGATCCACTCCGGCATCAGATCGGGCGAGACCGCTTTGCGGGCGAGTGAGGTGACGCCGTGCAGGAGGCGGTCGTCCACGTGCTCGGCCACGCCGAGCGCGGCACGTACCGAGGTCTCCACGGCCGCGAAACGCTCGGCGATCCGCTCCGCGTTCCGCTCGGCGCGCCGCCCGTGGCGCTGGTGCCGGAAGTGCTTCATCATCGCCCCGGTGTCGATGCCGACCGGACACGCGATCTTGCAGCTCGAATCGCCGGCGCAGGTGTCCACGGCGTCGTAGCCGTAGGAGTCGAGCAGGTGGTCGGTGACGGGCGAGTCGGACTCCTGCCGCATCATCTCGCGCCGCAGCACGATCCGCTGCCGGGGTGTCGTGGTCAGGTCCCGGCTCGGACAGACCGGTTCGCAGAAGCCGCATTCGATGCACGGGTCCGCGATGGCCTCGATCGTGGGGATCGTCTTCAGGTGCTTCAGGTGTGCCTTGGGGTCGCGGTTGAGCACCACGCCCGGGGCGAGTACGCCGTGCGGGTCCAGCGCCTGTTTGACGCGCCACATCAGTTCGGTGGCCCGCGTCCCCCACTCCGCTTCCAGGTACGGCGTCATGTTCCGGCCGGTGGCGTGCTCCGCCTTCAGCGAGCCGTCGAACCGGTCGACGACCATGGCGCAGAACTCGTCCATGAAGGCCGCGTACCGCTCCACCTCCTCGGGCCGTGCGGCGTTGAAGGCGAGCAGGAAGTGCAGGTTGCCGTGGGCCGCGTGACCCGCCACCGCAGCGTCGTAACCGTAGCGGCGCTGCATCTCCAGCAGCGCCTCACTGGCCTCGGCCAGCCGGGACGGCGGGACGGCGAAGTCCTCCGTGATCAGGGTCGTCCCGGTCGGCCGGGCCTTGCCCACGGCCGTCATGAACGCCTCACGGGCGTGCCAGTAGGTGTGCACGGTGCCCGGATCGGTGACGAAGGCGTCAGTGACCGAGGGCACGGGAGCGACCAGGTGCAGCCCTTCGGCGACCGCCCGGGCGGCTCGCTGGTTCGCGAGGTGGTCCTCCGGGGTGGACGCCCGGAACTCGACGAGGAGTGCCGCGTTCTCCTGCGGTATGTCCCGCCAGTCGTCGGGCACGCCCTCGACGGCCGCGCAGGCGCGCAGGGTGTTGCCGTCCATGAGTTCGACCGCCCGTGCCCCGGCGTCGTTGAACAGGGGCACCGCGGCCGCCGCCGACGGCAGGTCGGGGAAGAACAGCAGCGCGGTGCAGGTCAGCCGGTCCAGGGGGACCGTGTCGAAGACGGTCTCCGCGATGAAGCCCAGCGTGCCCTGGGAGCCGACCATCAGGCCGCGCAGGATCTCGACGGCGGTCGCCCCGTCGAGGAAGGCGTCCAGCCGGTAGCCACTGGTGTTCTTCAACTCGTACTTGGTGCGGATGCGGGCTGCCAGCGCGCTGTCCGCCTCGATCTCCGCCTTGAGTTCCAGCAGCGTCGCCACGAGGTCCGGCTCGGCCGCGCGCAGGCGTTCCTCGGCATCCGGGGCGGCGGTGTCCACGATCGTTCCCGAGGGCAGCACCACGGTGAGCGAGGACAGCAGCCGGTAGGAGTTGCGGGTGGTGCCGGCGGTCATGCCGGAGGCGTTGTTCGCGACGACGCCACCGACCGTGCACGCGAGGGAACTGGCCGGGTCCGGACCCATCAGACGCCCGTGCCGGGAGAGCGAGATGTTGGCCCGCCCGATCGTCGTGCCGGGTCCGATCCGCGCCCGGACCTTGTCGTCGAGCATCTCCAGACCGGTCCAGTGACGGCGCACGTCCACCAGGATGTCGTCGCCCTGGGCCTGGCCGTTCAGGGAGGTGCCGGCGGCGCGGAACACCACGTGACGGCCGTGCTCGCGGGCGTGCCTGAGTACGGTCGAGACGTCGGTGGTGGTCTCCGCGACGACGACCACGCGGGGCACCAGACGGTAGGGACTGGCGTCCGAGGCGTACCGCACCAGATCCGAGATCTTGTGCAGCACCTTGCCCGGACCCAGCGTCGCGACCAGGGCGTCCCGCAGGGCGTCCGGGGTCCCAAAGGCGCGCTCGTCGGGCACCCGGTCGACGGCGGGACCGTCCACGGGGTGCGGACGCAGCGCAGCCGGTTTCGGATCGAGCAGCGGCATGAAAGGTTCCTTTCCTGCCGCGCCGTGCCGTCCGGTCTGCCGGACGCCGAACCGGCCGTGTGGTCCAGCGGCGGGGGACGGGCGGCGCGGCGTGGCGTACGGGGCGCGGTGGGTTCCCTGAGGACGTGGTGTTACTTGCTGGTGGCGTCGATGGCTTCTTCGATGAGGGCGATGACGCGTGCGGGGTGGGCGAGCATGACGAGGTGGGAGGAGTCGACCTCGGTGACGGTCATGCCGGCGCGCTGGTAGCCGAAGCGTTCGACGTCGGGGTTGATGGTGTGGTCGGAGGAGGAGACCAGGCCCCAGGAGGGCTTGGTCTTCCAGGCGGCGGCGGGGGCGGCGTCGGCGAAGGCCTGGGCGGCGAGGGGGCGCTGGGAGACGGCGAGGACCTTGGCGGTGTCGGGGTCGACGTCGGCGGCGAAGATGGCGGGGAACTTGTCGGGTTCGACGGAGACGTCGGTGCCGGGGGTGTCGGAGCCTTCGATGGGGAAGGGGGTGTAGACGAGGGCGGCGGCGAGGTCGGAGTCGGGGAAGCGGCCCTGGAGTTCGCCGAGGCTTTCGCCGACTTCGAGGGCGTAGCCGGAGAGGTAGACGAGGGCCTGGACGTTGTCCTCGACGCCGGCGACGGTGATGACGGCGCCGCCGTAGGAGTGGCCGACGAGGATGACGGGGCCGTCGATCTGGCGGATGACGGAGGCGATGTAGGCGGCGTCGCCGATGAGGCTGCGGTTGGGGACGGCGGGGGCGACGACCTTGAGGCCGCGCTTGAGCAGGCCGGGGATGACACTGGCGTAGCTGGAGGCGTCGGCGAACGCGCCGTGGACCAGGACGACGGTGGGCTGCTGCGAACGGGACATGAACGAACTCGCTTCTCTTGCCGGGGTGGTGCGCGGTGGGGCGGGAAACGGGGGAGGAGGCGGAACGGCGTAGACGTCCGCCAGGTCAGCCGTTCCAGCCGTCCAGGAAGGCCAGCAGTTCGGCGTTGACCACCTCGGGCTTCTCCTCCTGGCAGAGGTGACCGCACTGGGGGATTCCGACGCCGCGCACCTCGCGGGCCATGCCCTTCCACACGTCCAGGACGTCGTAGGCCTGGCCGACGGCGCTGAAGTCCTCGCCCCAGATGGTCAGCACCGGGCAGTCGATGGGCTGGTCCTCGTCCTCGCGGTCCTGGGCCACGTCCACGGGGGCGGCCCGGTAGTCCATGCACGAGCCGCGGACCGCGCCGGGCTGCCGGTAGGCACGGACGTAGACGTCGATCTCCTCGGGCGTCAGCATCTCCGGGTCGTAGGACCAGCCGCGGTAGAAGTGCGTCAGCCAGGTCTCCTCGTTGCCGGCGATCAGCGCCTCCGGCAGATCCGGGACCTGGAGGAAGGTGAAGAACCAGTACCCCTGCCGCGCCATCGCCACGTCATAGGTGTCGGCGATGACCCGGGTCGGGATGTTGTCCATCGCGACGAACCGGTCGATCCGGTCCCGGTGGTCCTTGGCGAAGCGGGTACCCACCCGCGCGCCCCGGTCATGACCGACGAGCGCGATCCTCTCGTGACCGAGGTGGTCCATCAGGGCGAGGACGTCCTGGGCCATCGTGCGCTTGTCGTAGCCGGCGGCCGGCTTCTCCGTGTCCCCGTAGCCGCGCAGGTCAGGCGCGATGACGGTGTACTTTTCGGCGAGGACCGGGATCTGCTTGCGCCAGCCGTACCACGTCTCGGGGAAGCCGTGCAGCAGGTAGACCGGAGGCCCCTGGCCCGCACTGACCCAGTGCTGGTTGATGCCGTTGAGCACCTTCGTGTGGTGCGTGATCTCCGTGGTGGCTGTCATGTCGACTCGCAAAGGTCGGAGGAACGGAAATGAGTGCCCGGCTCCCGGCAGAGGTGTCGGACACCCTTCGTCGGGGCGGGCCGAGCGCTACCACTGCCCATGGTGGGCCGGTCGCCCGGATCCGCCTTGCCCGACAGCGCACGCCCATCTGCGCTTCCGCGCCTGCTCAGTGACCGGGCCGGGGGGCGCGGCGCTGGCGTTCGGTGGCACCGCCCCAGACTCCGTAGGTCTGCCGGGATGCCTCGGCGAACGATCGGCACTCCGGCCGCACCGGGCAGTCGCGGCAGACGGCGACAGCGCGCGCTTCCCTGTGTTTGCGGGCGGAACCCCGCTCGCCCGGAGGAGAGAAGAAAACCGAGCTTTTCATGCCTCGGCAAGCGGCCTCGGCCTGCCATTCCCAGACACGCAGCAGTGGCTTGGTGGTGGATTTCACGATTCTCACCGTCTTTCAGCGACGCAGGAGGTACTTGCGCTGCCCGGACAGGACGAGTTCCCGGTTCTGGTTGTGAATGGTCGCCCGCGTGGTGACGACACCGTTGATGCCCAGAGGTTGCAGGGCCGTCACGATGAGCAGCGGATACAGCGTGTCGCCGGGGTTCACTCGGGAAGCCAGGAATCGGCACGACACTTCCAACTGGCTGACGAGTACGTCTCCGGCGAGCCGGGGTATCGGGTGGCCTTCCGCCACCACCGTGGTGAAAACGGCGGCATGCGCGGGGGTCAGTGTGAGACACGGCGCCCTGAGTATGTCTCCCACCCGCAACTCGTCGAACGAACGGGTCGGTACGACCGAATGTGCGTGGGCGGATGTGGTCTCCATCTGACCCCTTCGCGGTCGAAGCGGAATGATGTGCAGCCTAAATTCATGAACGCCGTTCCTCTTGCTTGTAGACGCCTTGGTTCTTGCCTGAGGAGGACCGGGCGGCCGCACATGCCAAAGGCCGTCCGACGCCATGCGCGTCGGACGGCCCCGGGCGGGAGACGTCGGGTGAGGTGCGGGGTCAGGCCTCGAAGACCTCGCGCAGCCTGGCCTCCTGCTCCCGGTCCAGGTTCGAGCGGATCAGTGCCGCGTGCTCCGCCGGGAATGCCTCCTTGACCCGGTCGAGGACCTCGTCCCGCGTGAGCAGGAACAGCGCCGACGTACCGGGGGTCACCTGGGACTTCACCGAGTCGATGAAGTCGTCGTCGATGCCCACGTCCGTCAGCTTGCCGCCCAGCGCGCCGGCGGCGGCCCCCACCGCGGCACCCAGCAGCGGCATGAGGAAGATCAGACCGAACAGCAGCCCCCAGAACGAACCGGACAGCGCACCCGCCCCCACCAGATCGGTGAGCTGCTTCGTCCTGGGCTTCTTCGCCCCCTCGGGCCAGCTGACGGTGGCGGCGTCCACCACGGTGATCAATTCCTGCTTCTGCAGACCGAGCAGTTTCTGCTCCACCTGCTGCGCGCTCTGCGGCGCGTCGAATTTCCAGACCGTCAGCGTGGCCATCGATATACCCTTCCGTTCGCGGTTGTGCGCGTCCAGTAAAGGGCCGCTCGCGGCGATCTCCCAGGTCCGTCCGGTCCGGCGTGCGGTATCAGCACAGAGCGGGGCACGCAGAGGCAGAAAGACCCTCGTCACTGTCCTTCGCGCAGGCGGAGCAGAAGCGCACGCGCGTCGGCGATGCGCTGTGGGTCGGCCCCGGGAGCCAGCGTCACGCAGGCGTGCAGGGCCTCACGGGCCTCGTCCCCCCGGCCGGCGGCGATCAGCACCTCCGCCAGGTGCACCAGGTGCCTGCTCTCCGCCGCCGTGTCCCCGCGTTCCGCGCAGTGGCGCACGACCGCTCGCATGCGCGCGATGGCCTCCTCCCAGCGCCCCAGCAGGGCCAGGCTGCGCCCGACGCCGGACGCGATACCGATCCGTGTCGCCGCCGCGATGTGCGGCTCGACGGCGGCACCGGCGGCCTCCAGGAACACCAGTGTCTCCTCGAAGGAGGTGAGGGCGGCGGCAGCGTCCTTCCTGAGGAGCAGGATGTGGGACTGGCCGTGCCGAGCCTGCAGACTGCCGTGCACGTCGCCGGCCGAGGCGAAGAGGGCCGCTGCACGTCCGAAATGCTCGGTGCCCCGCACCAGTTGATTCAGATTCCGATAGGCCCAGCCCTGGTAGAAGTGGGCCCACGCCTGCTGCGCGACATCGGCAGCCCGCGTGGCCACCGCGTGTGCCTCGGTGGATATCGGCAGACTGTCCGCGGGACGCCTCTCGCACACGATGAGCGTCCAGGCGCAGTAGTTCAGGTGCCGTGCACGAGCGGCGTCGTCGCCGAGCGTCTCGGCGCTGTCCGCGGCCATCCTGAAGACCTCGGGCCAGTGGCCCCAGAAGATCCATTGGTCGGAGAACCAGTGCAGTGACTCCGCCACTTCCACCACGACGGCGTGGTCGCCGGCGTCGGCCGCGGCGCGCAGAGCGGCCAGCCAGTTGGTGCCCTGGCTCCGCAGCCACTGCCGGGAGAGGGCGGTGGAGGACAGGTCGACCAGCCCCTGGTAGGACGGCGAAGGAGCGCCGTGCCCGGGTTCGAACCACCGGCCGGCGACGACGGTGGTGTCCAGCAGCCAGCGGTACAGGCCGGTGCGCACCGCTTCGGCGCCGTCCTCGCCCTCCTCGGCCTCCAGACGGCTGTGCGCGTACAGGCGCAGCAGATCATGCATGCGGAAGCGGTCGCCGATGATGTCGAGGAGTCCAGCCTCCACGAGTTCCTCCAGCACGTCCTCCGCCGACGGCAGGTCCCGGCCGAGCAGGTGTGCCGCGCAGGCGGCGCCGGCGTCCGGGCCGGGGACGGCGGACAGCCTCCGGAACAGCGTGGCGGCGTCCGGGGTGAGCTGCTGGTAGGAGAGATCGAAGGCCGTGGAGACCTTTCTGTCACCGGCCACCAGGACGTCCAGCCGGCGCTTGTCCACCGCGAGCCGGTCGGCCAGCCGACGCACGGTCCAACCGGTACGGGTCGCCAGCCGGCTTCCGGCGATGCGAAGGGCCAGCGGCAGGTAGCCACATCTCGACGCCACCTCGCTGAGGGCGGATGCCTCTCGCCGCGCACGCTCTTCACCGATCATCCCGCCGAGGAAGGTGATGGCCTCCTGGGGGGACAACTCACGCAGACTCATGCGGTGGACGCCCTCCAGGGCGGTGAGCACCTTGCGGCTGGTCACCAGGCACATGCTGCTGCCCCGCCGGGGCAGCAGCGGAGCCACCTGGGCCTCGTCGCGCGCGTTGTCGAGAATCAGCAGACAGCGCCGGTCGAGGAGGAGTTTCTCGTAGAGGCCGGCCTGCCCGGTGGCACCGGCCTCGACGATCTCCGTGTCCGCGACGTGGAACGCCTTGAGCACGTGCAGCATGATCTCGGTCGCGGGAGGCGGGTCCTCGTCCGTACCACGCAGGTCCAGCACCATCTGACCGTCCGGGAAGCGGTCCGCGAGTACGCGGGCCGCCCGAAGTGCCAGGGCGGTCTTGCCCATCCCGGGCGGAGCCGACACGGCCACGACCGTGGGGCCGGCACCCGCTCCGGCCGCTCCGGCCGGGCCGGCCGGCGAGCCGGGGCCGGCTGCCTCGGCGGCCAGCCCCGCCAGTGTGAGCAGCTCGTACCGCCGTCCGACGAAATCCTCGATGCCGCGCGGGAAGGTCCGGACGGACAAGGGGGCCGATGGGCGCGAACGGTCCTCGCGTGCCGCGGCGAACAGGCGATCACACTCGTCGGCGTCGAGCCCCAGACCGGCCGCGAGAGCGGCCACGGTGCGTCGTTGAGGAGCAGCGCGCCGGCCGCGTTCGAGGTCCCCTATGCCACGGACGCTCACCCCCGAGACCTGCGCGAGCCCTTGGATGGTCAGGAGCCGGTCCGTCCGGAAGCGACGCAGCAGTGTGCCGAACTCCTGTGTGCCGCCGTTCACTCTCGCCGCTCCCTTCGTCACCCGGTGAACCCTGCTCCCGGCTTCGAGGAACGTTCGCAGCCGAACTGGGAGCGCTTGATCGAAGTGCACGGTCGGACAGGGAATCGCCGGCTCGGCAGCAACTGTAACCTCTGTCCGCTTTCTCTGGATCTGCTCCCGCCGTGGGGGTGGCCGTCAGCACGGCTGGTCGGTCTCGACCAGGGACAGGCCCCTCGCGGCTGTCTCGTCGGCGTCGAGAGCGTCGAGGCGGACGGCCGCGTCCCGGGCGCACTGCGGGTCGGCCGCCGACCCGAGGGTGACGATCCGTGCGAAGACGGCCCGGGCTTCCGCAGAGCGCTTCATACTAAGGAGAAGGGTGCCCAGACGGTACAGTTCGCGGCTCTGCACACCGATGTTGTTGCTTCGACCGCTCAGGTCGACGGCGATGCGCAGCTGGAGAACGGCCTCCGCGGCCCTGCCCAGTTGTTCGAAGCAGTAGGCCATGCCGCTGTGGAGGCCGATGCGGGCGAAGTCGACGGCGTGGGGTTCCAGGCGGTCCCGCTCCCGCTCGATGTATTCCAGGGCCCTGTGAAAGGCGGCGATCGCCTCCTCGCCGTGGCCGGACTCCGACAGGATCAGGGCGATCCCGTGCCGGGCGGTGAGGCCGCCTTCGGCGTCACCCACCCCCTCGAAATGGCGGCCGGCCCGGCTCATGTGGTCCGCCGCCGTACCGTACTGGGCGAGCTTGCGGTGCGCCCAGGCGATGTAGAAGTGGGCCCACGCCTGTTGCCGCTTGTCGTCGGCGTCCCGCGCCAGGGCGAGGGCGCGGTGAGAGTGGACGAGGCTGTCGCGGTAGCGTCCTTCGCAGGCGAGCCGGGCCCAGGCCAGGTAATTGAGCTGGGTGGCGTGCGCGACCGCGTCGCCGGTCCGCTCCGCGCTGCCGGCGGCCAGGGCGAAGACCTCCGGCCAGTGGCCCCAGAAGATCCACTGGTCGGAGAACCAGTGCAGCGCCTCCGCCACGTCCACCACCGTCGCGTCTCGGCCTTCCGCCGCGGCGGCCCGCAGTGCCGACAGCCAGTTCGCGCTCTCGTCCTGCAGCCACGCCCGGCCCTTGTCCGCCGTCGACAGGTCCACGTCCCCGTCCCAGCCGTCGGGCGGCGCACCGAAGCCGGGCTCGTACCAGCGGCCCGCCACGATCGCGGTGCTCAGCAGCCAATCGTGCAGGGCCTTTCTGGCGCGCGCGGTACTCCCCGCGTTCTCTTCCGCGCGCAGCTTGTTCCCGGCGTGGATCCGCAACAGGTCGTGCATCCGGTAGCGGTCCCGTTCGACGGCCAGCAGGCCCGCCTCCACCAGTTCCTCCAGGCAGTCCTCGGCGTCGAAGAGCGGCTGCCCGCACAGCCGTGCCGCCCCCGCGGCGGAGATGTCGGGGCCGGTCACCAGCGCCAGTCGCCGGAACATGCGGCCGGCCGGCTCGCTGAGCTGGCGATAGGACAGGTCGAAGGTCGCGGACACCCGGACGTCCCCCGCGACCATGCTGCCCCAGGGTTCCGCGGTGGGCGCCAGCCGATCCGCGAGGTCGGCTCCGGGCCAGGTCCGGCCCGTCGCCAGCCAGTGTCCCGCCAGGTGCAGGGCGAGTGGCAGGCATCCGCAGAGCAGGGCGATCCGTCGCAGTTCCGCCGCGGCGGCCCTCGAGGACTCGGTGCCCGCCAGGCGCGTCAGCAGGGCCGTGGCCTCGGAGGCGCTGAGGTTGTCCAGCGGAATACGGTGCACGCCCTCCAGGCCGGTGAGCATGCGCCGGCTGGTGACGATGACCATGCCTTCGCCGACGCCGGGCAGAAGAGGGCGTACCTGCGCCTCGTCCCGGGCGTTGTCGAGCACGAGCACGAAGCGGCGCTGCGCCAGGGTCTGCCGGTAGAGGTGGACATGCCCCTGGGGCCCGGCGTTCAGCACCTCACGGTCGGCCACGCGCAGAGCGCGCAGGACACCGAGCATGAGCTCCACGGGTGTCGGCGCCTCCTCGTCCAGACCCCGCATGTCGACCACGATCTGACCGTCCGGGAAACGGCCGGCGAGCCGGTGCGCGGCCTCCAGCGCGAGCGTCGTCTTGCCGACACCGGGAGCACCGGACACCGCCACGACCACCGGCGGCGCGCCGGCGGTGGACGCGTCGCCCTCACCGCCCCGTACGCGCCGCCCGGCCAGCGACACCGCCAGCTCCGTGAGCCGGGTCAGCTCGTGCTCCCGGCCGACGAAGTCGGACGAACCCCGCGGGACGGCCCGGACACCGACCGGGGTATATCCGTCGTCGCGTCCGGCGCGGGCCGCGTCCAGAAAGCGTTGCAGACCGGGTCCGGACAGCCCGAGGCCACGGGCGAGGGCGGCGACCGTGCGTCGTTGCGGTGCCGTACGGCGACCGCGCTCCAGATCGCCGATGCCCCGGACGCTCACTCCGCTGGCCTCGGCCAGCCCCTCGAGGGTGAGTGAGGCTGCCAGACGCAGCTCCCGGAGGACGGAGCCGAAGGCCGGTTGTGTTTCCGCGTTCACTGGTTCCACGGCTGTCACGCTCGCTGTACCTCGCCACTGTCTGCTGACCGAAGTTCGACCAGATGAAGTGGCACCGAGTGGCCCTTCCTCGCGCCACTGATGCACGCACAGGCTATGCCAAGGTGAAGCCCGTCCGCGGGCGGGAACGTCCTGAGCCGGGAAGAGTACGCGCTGGTGCAACTGGCGGTGCGCTGATGGTCAACCGGAACCACCGGGGGCGGGCCGAGCGGACCCCGGCTCAGCCGTTCGGCCCGGCGAGACGTGCCAGGCAACCGTCCAGATCGATGTGCGTGCCTTCCGCTCCCGGGGCCACCAGGGCGTAGGTGTCGTGGAGGAACGCCGTCACGAGTGACGCCGGTATCTCCAGCAGCGCGGCATCCGCGGGAGAGCGCAGGACGATGCGCATGGTGTCCGGCAGACACCGGTGCCGGGGGAAGACCAGGACGGCGCCGGCGCCCGCCGCCCGTCGCATCCCCTCGGCCAGCAGGTCCCGGGCGAACACCCAGGTGACGCTCTTCGCGGGTTCTCCCAGGGACAGGCACACGGCGTACGGGTCGTCCGTGTGGTAGACGAGCCGCGCGGGCAGCGGCACCCGCTGCTCCTCCGCGACGCTGACGAGAGCGGTGGCTGTGCGCATGACCGATGTGGGGTGATGACTCATGAGGTCTCCCGACTGACGTGTCATGACCGGATGGTTGCCGACGACCGTAGGGTCACCCGCCCCCCGTGCTTCTCCGTTCAGCGCATGCGCGGTTGCCTCTGGACGAACCTCATCGGGGCGGGGGAGGCATGGACATCGCGCGGCCGGGTACCGGGGGCTCACACACCCCTCACGTCCGTTATTGCCTCTTCTGCCTCCTTAGTGCCTGGTGATCGCCGAGGCACGGTGCTTGGCTGTCCGGGGGCGGGGACACAGGCCGCGAGGTCGCTGCCTGACTCCCGGCGCCGGATGGCGACGGGAACATGCGGGCAGGCGGCCTGGTCACCGGCCCGCACCGCGGTCCGCCGTCCGTCTCCGCCGGTGCCATGTGCTTGAGGAGGAGTATCGGATGAGCCCTGTGTTGACGACGTCCTTGGTGCCCGACGAACGGAAGGGTGCCTACTGGCGCGACGCCCTCGGGCAGATACCGGTGCCCGTGAGCGTCGTCCCGTACAAGGAGCATTCGTTCCGGGGACGACTCGTCACCGACCGGATCGGCGGACTGCGGGTGGCCACCGTGGAAGCCGACGCGCAGCAGGTCCGGCGGACGGCGGCGCACATCAAGCGCTCCCCGGGGGATTTCGTGGTCGTGGGCGTCCAGACGACGGGCCGGACCGTTCTCGTGCAGAACGGGCACGAGGCGACCGCCGTCACCAACGACCTCTTCGTCTACCGCACGTCGAGCCCCAGCCTCATGGACCACCCCGAGCCCTTCTCCCTGCGCATGGTGTACATCCCCCGCCGCATGCTCGCGCTCACGGACGACGAGCTGAACAGCGTCACCAGCAGGGTGACCGCCACGGGCCGGGGGTGTGCCGCGGTTCTGAGGCCGTTCATCCTCACGGTGGTGGCTTCCGCCCACCACTACGTGCCCGCCGCCTCGGGCGGGCTGGCCAATACCCTCATCGACCTCTTCTCCACTCTGGTGGCGGAGCAGGTGGCGGAGAAGGGCGACGGCGACGGCCGCACCCGCAACTTCCTCGTCGGCCGCGTGCGCGCGTTCATCGACCAGAACCTGAGCGACCCGACCCTGTCACCGGAGTCCGTGGCCAAAGCGCACAACATCTCGGTGCGCTATCTGCACCGCCTCTTCGAGGACGAGGGCATCACGGTCAGCCGGCTGATCCAGCGGCGCCGACTGGAGGAGTGCGCCCACGAACTGGCGCGGCGCAGCCGTACCGCGCCCACCGTGTCGGCCATCGCCCAGCGGTGGGGCTTCGTCAACCCGACGCACTTCAGCCGCGCGTTCCGCGGGGCCTACGGACTGTCGCCCCGCGAGTGGCGCAGCCTCCGCCTCCAGGCCTGGCGGGAGGAGGCTCCGGCCGGGATCGGAGCCCAGTAGGCGGGGTGGCCGCCCGCGGGACCACCGGACCCGGCGCCCCCCCCGCGTACCTGTGGACGCTGAGGACGCCGGTGCGCGGGTCACCGCCGCTTGCCCTCCCGCAGGACGGCCAGGACCACGGCTGCCAGCAGTGACAGCGCGGCCGACACCACCAGCGCCACGTCGGCTCCCCGCGCCTCGGTCCCGGCCGACGCGACGAGCGCGATCGTGAGGGCCACTCCCGCGCATGAGCCGATGTAGCGGGCGCTCTGCTGCGCTCCCGACCCCATGGCGGCCCGTGCCGCGGGCACGGAGTCCACCGCGAGCAGGGGCAGCGCGGCGTTCAGCAGCCCACTGCCCACACCCGCGACCACCAGACCGGGCAGCAACCGGTGCCAGGAACCGGCGTCCAACGCGCCGAGCATGGCGAGCACTCCGACGGCGTGCAGGACGAAGCCCAGGGTCAACTGGTGGCGGTGGGAGAGACGACCGTTCAGAAGACGGGCGAAGAGCGCCACCACGAAGGACAGCCCGGACCAGAGGAAGAACAGCCAGGCCGTGCCGATCGGCGACAGCCCCAGCGTCCGCTGCAACAGGGTCGGCAGGAAACTGAACAGGCCGATCACCGCGAAGCCGGTGAACAGCCCGCCGACGGAGGAGGCGAGGAAGAGCGGACGCCGCAGCAGCGTGAGATCGATCATCGGATGCCGCACCCGCCCCTCCACGAAGGCGAAAGCGGCCGTCAGCAGGGCCGCCGCCGCGAGCAGCAGCAGAACGGGTGCCCTCAGCCAGCCCTCCCGGCCGAGAGTGAGGGCCGCGACCAGCGCGGTCAGCGCGAGGCCGAAGGCGGCCGCTCCGGCCAGGTCGGGCCGGCCGCGGTGCGCGGAGCGGGACTCCGCCAGCCCGCGTACGGACAGGGCGGCCACGATCAGTGCGGCACCGCCCAGCACGGCGTAGGCCAGGCGCCAGGACGGCAGGGCCCCGGCCAGCAGCGGACCCACCGCGATGCCGCCGCTGACGGACGCGCCCCAGACGCCGCTCGCGTGCAGGCGGCCGCGCGACGTGGTGAAGGCGTGCACGATCAGACCGAGGCTGCTCGCGAGGAGGGCCGCGCTCGCCGCGCCCTGCGCCACCCGGGCGAGGGTGAACAGCAGGGTGGAGTCCGTCAGTCCGCCCAGGGCGGTGGTGACGCCCAGGACGCAGGTGCCCCAGACGAAGATCCGGCGCCTGCCGTAGTCGTCCGCGAGGCTTCCCGCCACGAGGAGCAGGGCGGCCAGTCCCAGAGGCGCACCGTTGAGCAGCCAGGCCTGGGCCGAGGGCGCGGTGCGCAGGTCGGCCGCGGTCCGTGCCAGCGTCACCATCGGCGCCGTGTACGCCATCAGAGCCAGGGCGGTGGCCGCACTCGTCAGGGCGAGGGTGACACCGGGGCGTGGTCCTCGGGCCGGCCGGGGTACCGCGAGGGCGGGTCCGGCCGCGCCGCCGATGTCCTCCTCGGCAGTGCGGGAACCGGTTGTGTCGCTCATGAACCGTCCGTTCGTCACCGGGCCGCGCAGGACCCGTGGATGTGTTCGGCGGGGCCCCGCCCGGAGCGGTGGACCGCCCGGCCCCGCCGGAGGAGGGACACGACCGGCCCGGCCGGTCCCGCCGACGTGCTCAGACCACCGGCGCGAGCGGCACCCGCGCGGCCCGGGCGGAGGCGAGCAGATGGGTGCTGACGACCAGCAGAGACAGGCTGATCGCGCCCAGGACCACGTACGCGCCCGTGGTGGCGAACCCGTCCCACGCGGCGTGCAGGGCGACCGTGACCACGAACACCCCGGCGAAGACGACGAACCCGCGGCCCCGCCGCGCCCCGGTCGCCGCCGACCACAGGGCGGCGGAGGTCAGTCCCGTCCACGCCATGTGCGCGGCCGGGCTCAGCACTCCCCGGATCACCAGCAGTCCACTGACCGCCGCCAGGTCGCCCCCGGAGTCGACGAGCGCCACGAACGCGTACCCCATGGTCTCCAGGACGGCGAACCCGGCGCCGGCGGCGACGCCGACGAGCAGCCCGTCCGCGGGGTGACGGTCCTCGACGGCCAGAAGCACCAGCAAGGGCATCAGGAGCTTCGCCGCCTCTTCGATCAGGCCCACCACGACGACCGGCAGGACATGGGTGGCGAGCAGGGCCCGGTATTCCAGTACGCCGGCCGTGGCGACTCCGAGCACCCCGCCGACCAGGGCCGTTACCGCCGCGATCCCGGGGCCGACGCCGAAGTCCAGCCGTCGTCCGGCCACGAAGGTGACGAAGGCGACGGGGACCACCGCGGCGCCGAGGAAGATCAGGGAGGGCACCAGGTTGGGGTTGCCCGTCGATATCAGGGCCACCCGCAGCAGCCAGAACAGGGCCAGCCCGACGCCCAGCACGGCTGCCCAGCTCCAGTGACGGCCGGCGGCGGCCAGGGACCGGTCGGCCCGATGGGTGGCGTTTCTTGCGCTGGACGCGGACACGGGTGACCTCCGTGGGAAGGGCGGGGACAGGGGGGGCGCGGCCGGCACCGTCCGTCCGGCACCGGTCCGCGTCACGTGCTCGGGGCCGCCGGTGCGGCGGCCGTCTCTCAGTCCTCGGGGGCGGGGTTCTCGGGGGCGGAGGCGG
The DNA here is from genome assembly GCF_020521275.1 of Streptomyces daghestanicus. NCBI lineage: Bacteria > Bacillati > Actinomycetota > Actinomycetes > Kitasatosporales > Streptomycetaceae > Streptomyces > Streptomyces daghestanicus. Next base: position 106,763 of record NZ_BNDX01000009.1, read on the forward strand.
CCCGGTCGTCCTCGGCCCTGTCGACGCCGACGGTGATCACACCGTCCACGGCGTCCACGTGTGCCTCGTCACCGGCCTCCAGCTCACCCGCCAGCAGCAGGTCGGCAAGACGGTCGTCCACCTCCGTCTGGAGGGTGCGGCGCAACGGGCGTGCCCCGAAGGCCGGGGGTGGTCATGTGCAGGGCCCTTCGGTACGCGAGGTGCTTCGTACGGGACGGGTGAGGGGAACGGGAGCAGGGTCAGCCCAGCCGGTCGGTCCAGTCGGCCGGTACGCGTCCCGCCGGGCCGGGAACGGGCTGGTCGGCGGGGTGGCTGTGCGGGGGCGCGAGCCGTGGCCCGGACTCGTACAGGGTGGATGTGCCGTAGTCCCAGAACCAGTCCTCGCCGGGTTCGTAGCTCTGGATGATCGGGTGCCCGCTGGCGTGGGCGTGGGCGGTGGCGTGTTTGGCGGGGGAGTCGTCGCAGCAGCCGATGTGCCCGCAGTTCGCGCAGCGTCGCAGGTGGAACCACCAGGCGCCGGTGGCCTCGCATTCGACGCAGCCGTTGCCGCTGGGCGGGGTGTCGGGGTTGATGCCGTCGATGGTCGTCACTGTGTCTCCGCGGGGTGTGGTCGGAAAGGGGGCGGGCGGGCCGGACGACGGAAGGCGGCCGGCCGGGTGCCGGCCGCCTTCTCCTGCGGGCGGAGCCTGCTGCGTGGGGCGTCGCCGTGTCAGCTGGTGTGCAGGGCGGCGTGGAGGGTGCGGGTCGCGGTCGTGATGGCGGCCTCGGCGCCGTGGGTCTCGCGCAGGGCGTTCAGCATCACGAAGTCGTGGATGACGCCCTCGACGCGCAGGGCGGTGACGGGGACGCCGGCCTGGCGGAGCTTGGAGGCGTAGGCCTCGCCCTCGTCGCGCAGGACGTCGGCCTCGGCGGTGATGACGAGGGCGGCGGGCAGGCCGGCGAGCTGCTCGGTGGTGGCGCGCAGCGGGGAGGCGGTGATCTGGGCGCGCTCGGCCTCGTCGGTCGTGTACTGGTCCCAGAACCACTGCATGCCGTCGCGGCGCAGGAAGTAGCCCTCGGCGAACTGGTGGTAGGAGCCGGTGTCGAAGCTCGCGTCGGTGACCGGGTAGAACAGCACCTGCTGGACCAGGGACACGTCGCCGCGCTCCTTGGCCATCAGGGTGAGGGCGGCGGCCATGTTGCCGCCGACGGAGTCGCCGGCGACGGCCAGGCGGGAGGCGTCCAGGCCCTGGGCGGCGCCCTCCTGGACGATCCACCGGGCGACGGCGTAGTTCTGCTCGATGGCCACCGGGTAGCGGACCTCGGGGGAGAGGTCGTACTCGGGGAAGACGACGGCGGCGCCGGCGCCGGTGGCGAGTTCGCGGACCAGGCGGTCGTGGGTGTGGGCGTTGCCGAAGACCCAGCCGGCGCCGTGGATGTAGAGGACGACGGGCAGGGTGCCCTCGGCCCCGGCGGGCCTGACGATCCGGGCGCGGACGGAGCCGGTCGGGCCGCCCTCGACGGTGATCCACTCCTCGTCCACCGCCGGCTTGGCGATGTCACCGGACTGGACCTCGTCCACCGTCTTGCGGCCCTCGACCGGACCCAGGTCGGCCAGGTACGGGGGCGTGTTGGTCGCCTCGGCGAACGCGGCAGCGGCGGGTTCCAGCACCGGCTGCACCGGCTCGTACACGTAGGACATTGCGAACTCCTGATACCTCGTGGGTGTGCCGGTCGGTCCGGCGTGACTGTCCGAAGGTGCGAAACCCGCTGGACGGCGGCCACGTTAGGACGCGGGAACAGCACGTGTTTGCGTGCGTGCGCACTCGCTCTGACCACACAGCGCACAGCCGGACGGGCGGCGAAGGCCCGTGCGGTGTCTTACGAGGCAGTCCCGCGCCGACCGGGCGGCGCACCGGCCGCCGTCGTGCGCTGTCGGCGCAACCGCCGTGCGCTCAGCGGCGATTCCCGGCATGCCGGTCGAGGCACCCTGGCCCGGCCCTGGCATCTTCCCGCGCGCAGTCCACAGGAATCCGAGGCCATGCCCGAACCAGTACACCCCGCGGCGGGAAACGGCGAGAGTCTCTCCACCGTGATCATCGCCGCCCTCGCCAACCTGGGCATCGCCCTGGCCAAAGCGGTCGCCGGCCTGATCAGCGGTTCCAGCGCGATGGTGTCGGAAGCCGCGCACTCGGTCGCCGACACGGTCACGGAGGTGCTGCTGCTCACGTCCCTCAGACGCAGCGAGCGCCCCGCCGACGAGGAGCACCCTCTCGGCCACGGCCCGGAACGCTGGGTCTGGGCCCTGCTCGCCGCCGTCGCCACCTTCGTCGGCGGTGCCGTCTTCTCCCTCTACGACGGCGCCCACACCCTGATCGCGGGCGAGGATCTCGGTGACCCACTGGTGTCGTACATCGTCCTCGCCGTCGCCTTCCTGCTGGAGGGTTACTCGCTGCGGACGGGTCTGAGGCAGGCACGCGGGGAGGCGGCCCGGTTCGAGGTGCCCGTCGGACGCTTCCTGCGCCGCACTCCCGACACCGCCGTCAAGGCCGTGGTGCTGGAGGACTCCACGGCCCTGATCGGCCTGCTGCTCGCGGCCGCCGGTCTGCTCGGGGGACAGCTCACCGGCCAGGCCGCCTGGGACGGTCTGGCCTCCCTGTGCATCGGGGCGCTTCTGCTGTACGTGGCCTGCGTGCTGGGCCGGTCCAACGTCGAATTCCTGATCGGGCGCGCGCTTCCCGCCGACGTCAGGCAGCGGATACGCGCCGAGCTGCTGCGAGTCGAACACATCGAGAGCGTCCTGGAACTGACCACGCTCGTGCAGGGGCCCCAGGAGGCGCTGGTCGCGGCCAAAGTCGATTTCCATGGATCGGCGACAGCGGCGGACATCGAACGGTCCTGTGAAGAAGCCGAAGGACGACTGAGAACACTGCTCCCCGCGGTCAAACGGCTCTACCTCGACCCGACGCCCGCGTTCGGACGGGCCGCGCGAAAGAGCTAGCCGCCATCAGGGCACGCGGGCGGTCCACTCCGGGTCGCTGAACTTGCTGTCGGCGAGTTCCTTCGCGCGGGCCATCTCCTCGTCGGTGACGCGGCCCTCGGCCAGCCCGTAGCGGCCGCGGAAGGAGGCGAGCATCCGCTCGATGACAACCTCACGGGGCAGGCCCGTCTGGCGGCGGAGCGGGTCGACGCGCTTCTTCGCGCTCCTGGTGCCCTTGTCCGACATCTTCTCCTTGCCGATGCGGAGCACCTCCAACATCTTGTCGGCGTCGATGTCGTAGCTCATGGTGACGTGGTGCAGGACCGCGCCGGGGCCGCCGCCGGTGCCGACCACGCGCTTCTGGGCGGCGCCGCCGATCTTGCCGGCCTCGGTGGCGATGTCGTTCAGTGGCTGGTACCACGCCTTGATGCCCATGTCGCCGAGGGCGCCCAGCACCCAGTCGTCGAGGTAGGCGTAGCTGTCCTGGAAGGACAGGCCCTGCACGAGTGCCTCGGGCACCGAGAGCGAGTACGTGATGGTGTTGCCCGGCTCCACGAACATCGCACCGCCGCCTGAGATCCGCCGTACGACCTCCACACCGTGCCGGGCGGCGCCCTCGGGGTCCACCTCGTTGCGCAGCGACTGGAAGCTGCCGATGATCACCGAGGGGGAGGCCCACTCCCACACGCGCAGCGTCGGCGGACGCCGGCCGGCGGCGACCTCAGCGGTGAGGACCTCGTCGAGGGCCATGTGCAGGGCGGGGGACTGGGGCGCCTCGTGGATGAGCTGCCAGTCGTAGTCGGTCCAGTCGGTGGCGTGCGCGAGGGCCCGGCGCACGGCGACGGCGACGCCTTCCGCGGTCAGCCCGTACATCACGGTGCCCGGCGGGAGCGCCGCGTCGATCCGGGCGGCGAGTCCGGCCGCGTCGGTGTCGGCCGGGGCGCCTTCCAGCGCGCGGTTCAGCGCGTCCAGCGCCTCGTCCGGTTCGAGGAAGAAGTCGCCCGCCACGCGCGGCCGGCGCAGCACGCCGTCCTCGACCTCCACGTCCACGACGACCAGCTTGCCGCCGGGGACCTTGTACTCACCGTGCACCGATCCGCCTCCGTGTTCCCGTACAGGCGTGTTTCTCCGCAGATTCCTGATACGAAGCGGGAACGCCGGGCACGACCCGGGTGTTCCCGGCCCCGCGCGACGGTGCTGCGCCGGGCCGGGAACGGCCGGTCAGCGGTGGCCGGCCGCCGCCTGGAGCCACCGGGCGTCGGCGGCGACCAGCCGGGCCGCGCCGGCGGGCAGGTCACCGCGCCGGGCCGCCTTCTCGGCCTCCGCCGCCAGCTTGCCGTACGCGCCGCGCGCGAGGCGGTCAAGGAGACCGGCGACGGTCTTCGGCTGCCCGCCGGAGGCCAGGACGAGGTGGCCGAGCCCGGCCGGGTCCGCCCGCACGGTGAACGTGCTCGTGGTGGTCGCCGTACCGCCCGCGCCGAAGACCGCGACGCGCACGGTGTGCCGCCCGGCCGTCAGCTTCGCCGCGTCCAGGGTGTCGCCGGCCGCGCGGCGCACTCCGTCCACGGTGATCTCGGTCCTCGACGCGTCCGCGTGCTCGGTGCCGACGGCGAGGACCGGCCGCTGGGCGCGGTCAAGGACGGCACCGTCGGCCGGGGAGGCGACCGTCGCGGCCGGCGCGGGCACGGGGGCCTGCCGGCCCTGCGCCTGGTTCCAGCCGGACAGCTCGGCCGGACGGTTGGTGATGACCGCGTCGACGCCGTAGCCGTCGTAGGTCTTCCACCGGTCCGCCGAGTCCACCGTCCACACCATGGTGGCCACGCCGGCCGCGTGCAGCGCGTCCACCACCTCGGGGCGGGTCTCCAGGGCGGCGCCGCTCGGGTTGTACGAGGTCAGGCCCAGCTCCTTCGCCACGGCGACGGGGTCCGCGTCGAGGGTGCCGACCAGCAGGCCGAGCGGCAGCTCCGGCGCCAGCTCGCGCACCCACCTCAGGTGGTCCCGGCTGAAGCTCTGCACGAAGACCCGGTCGGTCATCCTCTCGGCCCGTACGACGTCGAGCATGGCCGCGACCTGCGCTTTGCTGTCCGCCCGCTTCACCTCCAGCAGCAGGTCGCCGCCCCGGGTCCGCAGGTCGGCGAGCTGCTCCCGCAGCGTCGGGACGTGCGCGCCGGCGAAGGCCGGGGCGAACCAGGAACCGGCGTCCAGCCGGTCGATCTGCGCGGAGGTCAGGGTGGTGATGTCACCGCTGCCGTCGGTGGTGCGGTCGACGGTGTTGTCGTGCATCAGGTACGGGACGCCGTCCGCGCTGAGCTGGACGTCGTTCTCGATGAGGTCCGCGCCGCCGCGCCGGGCGACCTCCTGGGCGTCCATCGTGTTCTCGGGGGCCGCCGAGGAGGCGCCCCGGTGGGCGACGACGGTGAGCGGGGCGCCCTCGGGGCGGAGGTAGCCGTTGGGGGCGAGTGCGGTGACCTTCACGTCGTCGAAGGAGACCTCGGCGCCGTTGACGACCAGGGCGAGACCGCCGTCGGCGGAGCGCTGGAGCCGGTTGGTCCGCATGAGCTGCCGCCCGTCCAGGAACCAGGCGGCCCGGTGGCCGTGCACCTCCACGCGGACCTTGACGTCCCGGCCGGTGGCGGCGGCGCGCGGGGCGGCGGCGGTGTCGGTGACGTTCCAGGCGCCGGCCGGGGTGAGCTGGGCGAACTCCACGCCGTTGGCGGCGGTGCTGCCGCTGCGCAGGGTGGCGATCCACCAGGGGGTCGCGCCGGAGGCGGGCACGTCCAGGCCGAGGGCGAACCAGCGGGTGGCCTCGGCGACGGACTCGAAGCGGGCGGTCGCCTCGAAGCGGTAGTCCGCCAGATGCGGACCGAACGTCAGCTTCTTCGTGCCGGAGGCGGCCCTGCCGACCAGCCGGCCGTCCCTCACCTGCCAGTCACCGTCCACGGCACGCCAGTTCGCGGGTATGCCACCGGAGTCGAAGTCCTCGGAGACGACCACGTCACCGGGGCGCGGCGCGGCGTCCTCGGCGTGTGCCGCGGCGGGGGCCAGGGACAGCAGGGCGAGGGAACCGGCGGCGGCGAGCGCCGTGGCGAGACGGCCGCGCGCGGAACGGGGTCTGCCGGACGGTGAGCCGGCCGGGGTTTCCATGGTGGAAGACGTCATGGCAGCGGAGGCTAGGCGCGCCCGGCCAGCGGAAGGCGACCTGATCATGAAGGCCGGGGGAATCCCCGGGAAGCGGCGAGGTGCCGGCCCGGGCAGACCGTACGGCGGTCCGCGCAGGACCCGGCACCCCATGAGGGACGGCGGGCGGGCGGACGCACCTCGTGTTCGTCCCGCTGCCACCCGGCGTGCACCCGCCCGGCGGGCGCTGTCAGTGGCGCGTGCTCTCATGGAGGCATGATCGAGCACGACGGAACCATCGACGAGTTTCTCAGCCGCCACGCCGACGAGGTGGAAGAGGCCGTCCGCAAGGCGGCCGCCCAGGAGATCATGCCGCGCTGGCGCCGGCTCGCGGCCCACGAGATCGACCAGAAGACCGGCCCGCACGACCTGGTGACCGACGCCGACCGGGAGGCCGAGCGGTATCTCACCGAGGCGCTGGGCGCCCTGCTCCCCGGCTCGGTGGTGGTCGGCGAGGAGGCGGTGCACGCCGACCCGGCCACCTACGACGCGGTGCGCGGTGACGCGCCGGTGTGGATCGTCGACCCCGTCGACGGGACCCGGCAGTTCGTCCACGGCGACACCGGTTTCTGCACGCTGGTCGCGCTCGCCCACCGCGGCGTCCTGCTCGCGTCCTGGACCTACGCCCCCGCCCGCGACCAGTGCGCCACGGCGGTCCGCGGCCGGGGCGCCTTCCTGGACGGCGAGCGGCTGTTCGCCGGGGTGCCCGAGCCCGGCCGCGACCTGCGCGTCGCCACGTCCCACCCGGACTTCACCACGGACGAGGAGAAGCGCGTCCTGCGGGCCCTCGACGTCCCCGGTGTCGCACCCCGCCCCTGCGGCTCGGCCGGCCTGGAATACCTCGCCGTCGCCCGCGGCGAGCTGGACGGCACGGTGTTCGGCTGGGAGGCCGCCTGGGACCACGCCGCCGGACTGCTCCTCGTCGAGGAGGCCGGCGGCACCCAGCTCACCGTCACCGGCGAGCCGTTCCGCACAGCCGGGGGCAACGCCCTGCCGTTCACCGCGGCCCGCGACGCGGCCACCGCCCGCCGGATCGTCGCGCTCCTGTCGGGCACGGCCGCCTGACACCGGCCCGCCGGTGGTTGCCGGGCTGTGCCCACGCCCACCGGCCACGGGGCCTGTGCCACGCCGGCGGCTGCTGGGCTTGGGCCCACACCCGGAGGCCGCCGGGTTTCGACCTGCGTCCGGTGGCCGGCCGGCCCGCGCGCATGCCCGGTGGTCACCGGCCTTGCCCCGCGTGCGGTGGCTGCCGGTCCCGCACCCGCGTGCGGTGGTCACCGGTCCTGCACCCGCGTCCGACGGCCGCCGGACCCGCACCCACGCCCGGTGGTCGGCCGGGCCGCGCCCACGTCCGGTGGTCACCGGTCCTGCACCCGCGTCCGACGGCCGCCGGACCCGTACCCACCCTCGGGGGTCGCAGTCTCCTGCTCTCGTCCGGTGTGCGCCGGGCCTCCACGCGTGCCCGGGGCCGCCGGGCCCGCACCTACCTTCGGGGGTCGCAGTCCCCTGCTCTCGTCCGGTGTGCGCCGGGCCTCCACGCGTGCCCGGGGTCGTCGGGCCCGCACCTACCTTCGGGGGTCGCAGTCCCCCGCTCTCGTCCGGTGTGCGCCGGGCCTCCACGCGTGCCCGGGGCCACCGGACCCGTACCCGCCCTCGGAGGCCGCAGAACCCCCCGCCCACGCCCGAAGGCCACCGGCCCCGCCCACGCCCGGCCCCCGCCGAAACGCGGGCCCTATCCTGGTCCCCCTGGCCATCGGCTGACGAAGGAGTCCGAAGGTGCCGTCGATGCTCGATGCGGTCGTGGTGGGTGCGGGACCGAACGGACTGACCGCTGCCGTGGAGCTGGCCCGGCGCGGCCTCTCCGTCGCCGTCTTCGAGGCCCGTTCCACGGTCGGCGGCGGCGCCCGCACCGAGGAACTGACCCTGCCCGGCTTCCGGCACGACCCCTGCGCCGCGGCCCACCCCCTCGCCGTCAGCTCACCGGCCTTCCGCGCCCTCCCCCTGGACCGCTACGGCCTGCGGTGGCTGCACGCCGAGCTGCCCATGGCCCACCCCTTCCTCGACGGTTCGGCCGCCGTGCTGGCCCGGTCGGTGGGCGCGACCGCCGCCTCCCTCGGCCCGCGTGACGCGGGCACCTACCGCCGCCTGGTCGCGCCGTTCCTGCCCCGCTGGGACACGCTGGTCCGGGACTTCATGTCCCTGCCGCTGACCGCGCTGCCCCGCGACCCGGTCACCCTGGCCCGCTTCGGCCTCGCCGGACTGCCCCCGTCGACCTGGCTGATGCGCCGCTTCCGCGACGAGAAGGCCCGGACCCTGCTGGCCGGACTCGTCGCGCACGTCATGGCCCCGCTCGGTGGCTTCGCCACCTCCGCCATCGGCCTGGTCTTCCTCCTCGCCGCGCACGCCCGGGGCTGGCCGGTGGCGCGCGGCGGCTCCCAGGCGATCTCCGACGCGCTCACCGCGTACCTCACCGACCTCGGCGGCGCCGTGCACACCGACTACGAGGTCAAGCGGCTGGACGACCTGCCGCCCGCCCGCGCCTACGTCTTCGACACCTCGCCCACCGCGCTCGCCCGCATCGCCGGCTTCGGCCGGGCCTACGACGGCTACCGGTACGGCCCCGGCGTCTTCAAGATCGACTACGCGCTGGACGGCCCCGTCCCGTGGACCGCGCCCGAGGCCCGCGCCGCCGGCACCGTGCAGGTCGGCGCCGACAGCGCGGAGATCGGCACCGCCCTGCACGACGCCTCCCGCGCGGGCCGCGCGCCCGAGAAGCCCTTCCTGATCACGGTGCAGCCCAGCGTCGTGGACCCCACCCGCGCCCCGGCCGGCCGGCACGTCTTCTGGGTGTACGGCCACGTCCCGAACGGCTGGACCGGCGACCTCACCGAAGCCGTCGAACGCCAGCTGGAGCGGTTCGCCCCCGGCTTCCGCGACCGGGTCCTCGCCCGCGCCACCGCCGGCCCGCCCCAACTGGCCGCCCGCAACGCCAACTACGTCGGCGGAGACATCGCCTCCGGCGCGGTCTCCGGCCTCCAGGCCCTGCTGCGCCCCCGGCCCACCCTCTTCCCCTACGCCACCCCGCACCCGGCGGTCTTCCTCTGCTCCTCCGCGACGCCCCCCGGCCCCGGGGTACACGGCATGTCGGGACACAACGCGGCGAAAGCCGTCTGGCGAAGGCTGAGGCAGACATGACGGACCCGACCGGACCCGCGCCCGCGCTCACGCTGGCCCAGGGCGACATCACCCGCGAGCACGCCGACGCGCTCGTCAACGCGGCCAACTCCTCCCTGCTCGGCGGAGGCGGCGTCGACGGGGCCATCCACCGGCGCGGCGGCCCGGCCGTCCTCGCCGCCTGCCGCGACCTGCGCGCCTCCCGGTACGGCAGGGGCCTGCCCACCGGACAGGCGGTCGCCACCACCGCCGGCGATCTGGACGCGCGGTGGGTCATCCACACCGTCGGCCCGGTGTACGGCGCTCCCGGTGCCGATCCGTCCCTGCTCGCGTCCTGCTACCGCGAGTCCCTGCGGGTCGCCGACGAGCTCGGCGCCCGGACGGTGGCCTTCCCCGCCATCTCCACCGGCGCCTACGGCTGGCCGCTGGACGAGGCCGCGCGCATCGCCGTGGCGACCGTCCGGGCCACCCCCACCCGGGTCGAAGAGGTCAGGTTCGTCCTCTTCGACGACCGGGCCCACGCGGCGTTCGCCGCACAGCTGGACTGACCGGCCGACCGCGCCCCTCGCGCACGCCCTCTCACCGGCTCCTCCCGCCCGCAGGTGCGCTCCGCCCCCACCTCACGCTTTAATTGCGACTGATGCGCAACAGCGCAGCCATCTCAACAGATGCTTGGATCGCCATGTCGACAAGGGTGGGGGACACATGAGGACCCGTCGGATACGAGGCGCCGCCGTCGTGGCCGCGCTGGCCGTGGGCGCCGGCGCCTGCTCCGCGCCGGGAGGCACCGACGGCGCCGGCGCGGACGGGAAGGCGGGCGGGTCCGTCGTGATCGGGGTGGCCTCCGAACCGGACACGCTCAGCCCGCTGCTCGGCTACGGCAAGGACGGCAACTCCAAGATCTTCGACGGGCTGCTCGCCCGCGACACCGACCTGCGGCTCAAGCCCGCGCTGGCGAAGGCCCTCCCGGAGATCGGCGACGGCGGGCGGACGTACACCTACCGCCTGCGCGAGGGCGTGGAGTTCAGCGACGGCGAACCGCTCACCGCCGACGACGTGGTCTACACGTACGAGACGATCCTCGACCCGGCCACCAACACCACCGCGCGCAGCGAGCTGGACGCCGTCGAGAGCGTCCGGGCGGACGGCGACCACACGGTGGTGTTCAGGCTGAAGTACCCCTACGCGCCGTTCGCCGCGCGCACCGTGCTGCCCGTCGTGCCCGAGCACGTGGCGGGCCGGCAGGACCCCAACACCGGCTCCTTCAACACGAAGCCGGTCGGCACCGGCCCGTACACGCTCGTCGACTGGCGCAAGGGCGAGAGGCTCACCTTCGCGGCCAACCCGCACTACTGGGGCGGCGCACCGGCCGTGAAGTCCCTCACCATGGCGATCGTCGCCGACGACAACGTCCGCGCGACCCGCCTGCGCTCCGGCGACCTGGACGGCGCGGTCCTGCCGCCCGACCTCGCCGCGACCTTCGCCGACGACCGCGGCAGACGCACGTACGAGGCGAAGACCTACGACTTCCGGGCCGTCACCCTCCCCACCGCCGGCCCGGTCACCGGGGACCGGGCGATCCGCCGGGCGCTGGACGCCGCCGTGGACCGCCGGGCCATGGTCGACCGCATCCTCGACGGCGCCGGCCTCCCGGCGTACGGGCCGCTGCCCGCCGACGACCCCTGGTACACCGAGGACATCGAACGCGACCAGGACCTCGGTGCGGCCCGCCGCCTCCTGGACCGGGCGGGCTGGAAGGAGGGCGGCGACGGCGTCCGCGCCAAGGACGGACGGCGGGCCGCGTTCACCCTCTACTACCCCTCCGGCGACAAGGTCCGCCAGGACCACGCCCTCGCCTACGCCTCCGACGCCAGGAGGGCCGGCATCGAGGTGAAGGCGGAGGGCGCCACCTGGGAGGTCATCGAACCCCGGATGGGCCGGGACGCCGTCCTGGCCGGCTTCGGCAGCGTCGGCGACCCCGACTTCGGCCTCTACACCCTGCTGCACTCCTCCCTCGCCGGCGACGGCTTCAACAACATGGCCCGCTACGACGTCCCGGCCGTCGACAAGGCCCTCGACGCCGGCCGCCGCGGCCAGGACCCCGGCACCCGCCGCACCGCCTACGACACGGTCCAGCGGGCCCTCGTCGACGACCCCGGCTACACCTTCCTCACCCACATCGACCACCTCTACGTCCTCGCCGACCGCTGGGACGGCCCCAGCACCCAGCTCGAACCGCACGAGCACGGCTTCGCCAGCGGTCCCTGGTGGAACGTCGAGGAGTGGCGGCCCCGGGTATGAGCGCGCTCCCCTGGGGAGCGATGGCCCGGCTGACGGGGCGGCGGGCGCTGTCCGCCGCCCCCGTCCTGGCCGGCGTCACCTTCGGCGTCTTCGCCCTCGCCGCCGCCTCCCCGTTCGACCCCGTCAAGGCGTACGCCGGCACCGCCGCGCTCGGCGCCGACCAGGAGACCCTGGACCGGCTCCGCGCCAACCTCGGCGCCGACGAGCCCTTCGTCACCCGCTGGTGGGAGTGGCTGACCGCCGCGCTCGGCGGCGACCTCGGCCACTCCGGCGTGCTGCGGCAGCCGGTCGCCCAGGTCATCACCGAACGCCTCGGCTGGTCCGCGCTGCTGTGCGCGACCGCCTTCACCGCCGCCGTGCTCACCGGCACCGTGCTCGGCGTGCTGGCCGCCCGGCGCCCCGGCTCGCTCCTGGACCGGGCGGTGACCTCCCTCGCCTACGTCCTGGAGGCGGCCCCGGTCTTCTGGACCGGGCTGCTCGCCGTCTGGCTGTTCGCCCTCGAGTGGCCCCTCCTGCCGGCCGGCGGCCTCACCGACACGGCCGCCGGACACGTCACCCCCGCCCAGGTCGCGAGCCACCTCGTCCTCCCCGCGAGCGTCCTCGCCGTCTCCCAACTGCCCTGGTTCACCCTGTACGTCCGCCAGGGCGTCGGCGACGCCCTCGCGGAGGACCCGGTGCGCGGCGCCCGCGCCCGCGGCCTCGGTGAAGCCACCGTGCTGCTCGGCCACGCCCTGCGCTCGGGACTGCTGCCGGTGCTCACCCTCATCGGCTCCCGCGTGCCCGAACTCATCACCGGCGCCCTGCTGGTGGAGACCGTCTTCAGCTGGCCCGGCATCGCCTCGGCCACCGTCGAGGCCGCCACCGCCGTCGACTTCCCGCTGCTCGCCGCGCTCACCACCCTCGCCACCGCCGCCGTCCTCGCCGGAAACCTCCTCGCGGACCTGCTCTACGGACTCTTCGACCCGAGGGTGAGGCTCAGTGACCTCTGAGACCCCGACGACCAGGACGACCACCACGACCAAGACCACCACGACCACCACGACCAAGACGACCAAGGCGACCGCGGCTGCCGCCGGCGCCCTCACGGCGGCGGCCCGCGGTGGTGCCCGCCGCCGCACCCTGCGCCTGCGCGTCTCCGCCACGCTGCTCGCCGCGGCCGTGCTGGCCGTGCTGCTCGTCCCGCCGTTCGTCCGGCTCGACCAGCAGGCGGTCGACCTCGCGGCCGAGCTGCTGCCGCCGAGCGCCGCCCACCCCTTCGGCACCGACGACGTCGGCCGCGACCTGCTGCTGCGCTGCGTGTACGGGCTGCGCGTCTCCCTGCTGGTCGGGGTCGCGGCGGCACTCACGGCGACCGTCGTCGGCACCGCGGTGGGCGCCGCCGCCGGGGCGCTGGGCGGCTGGTTCGACCGGTGCGTCATGCGGCTGGTCGACGCCTTCTCCGCCGTACCGCACCTGCTGCTCGGGGTGTTCATCGTGGCGCTGTTCCGCCCCGGGGTGGGGCCGGTGGTCGTCTCGGTGGCGCTCACCCACTGGCTGTCCACCGCCCGTATCGTCCGCGCCGAGGTGCTCTCCCTGCGCTCCCGGCCCTATATCGACGCCGCCGTCTCCGGGGGCGCGTCCCGGTGGCGGGTGACGGTACGGCACCTGCTGCCCGGGGTGCTGCCGCAGGCCGCGCTGGCCGCCGTACTGATGGTGCCGCACGCCATGTGGCACGAGTCGGCGCTCTCCTTCCTCGGGCTCGGCCTGCCCACCCACCTGGCGAGCCTCGGCAACCTCATCCAGGACGCCCGCGGCTCCCTGCTCACCGGGCAGTGGTGGCCGACCCTCTTCCCGGGCCTGTTCCTCATCGTCCCCACCCTCGCCGTCGCGGGCCTCGCCGGGGCGTGGCGGGAGCGGATCAACCCCCGCCGCCGATCGGAGCTGATGCTGTGACGCCGCCCCAGCCACCCCAGCCGTCCCCCTCACCCGCGCCGGACGCGCCGGACGCGCCGGACGCGCCGGACGCGCCGGACGCGCCGACCGCCCCCGTCCTCTCCGTCCGCGGCCTCACCGTGCGGTTCCTGATGCCCGGCGGACGGCGCGTCGCCGCCGTCACCGACGTCCGCTTCGACGTGCGGCCCGGCGAGTGCCTCGCCCTGATCGGCGAGAGCGGCTGCGGCAAGTCCGTGCTGACCTCCGCCCTCCTCGGCCTGCTCCCCGGCAACGCCCGCACCACCGGCTCCGCCCTCCTCGGCGACCTGGACCTGCTCACCGCCGACGAGCGCACCCTCGCCCGCACCGTACGGGGCCGCCGGATCGGCCTGGTCCCGCAGAGCCCGGCCGCCCACCTCACCCCCGTCCGCACCGTCCGCTCCCACCTGTCGGAGACCGTCGCGGCCCTGACCGGCGTCCGGGGCCGTACCGCCCGCCGCGCCGCCGCCGAGGCCGCCGCCGCCCGTGCCGCGTTCCCCGCAGGGCACCTCGACCGCCACCCGCACGAACTGTCCGGCGGCCTCGCCCAGCGCGCCGCCACCGCCCTCGCCCTGGTCGGCGACGCGCCCCTGCTGCTCGCGGACGAGCCGACCACCGGCCTCGACCGCGACCTGGTGGACCACACCGTCGACGCCCTGCGCCGCCACGTCGACGCCGGTCCGGACGGCACCGGCCGGGCCCTGCTGATGATCACCCACGACCTGGCCGCCGCCGCCCGTGTCGCCGACCGCGTCGCCGTCATGTACGCGGGCCGCGTCGTCGAACTCGCCGACGCCGCCGCCTTTTTCGGCGCTCCCGGCCCCCGCCACCCCTACAGCCGGGGCCTGCTCCAGGCCCTGCCCGACCGCGCCTTCACCCCCATCCCCGGCCTGCCCCCGGAGCTGACCGACCTGCCCGCCGGCTGCGCCTTCGCCGCCCGCTGCGCCCGCGCCACCGACCGCTGCGCCACCCCGCCGGGACCCGCCGACCCGGTCGCCTGCCACCACCCGCACCCCGCCGCCCCGGAGGCCACCCGTGCTTGACCTGCGCTCGGTCACCGCCGGATACACCCGGGACGCCCCCGTCCTGCGGGACGTCTCCCTGACCGTCGCGCCCGGTGAGGCGGTCGGCCTGCTCGGCCCCAGCGGCTGCGGCAAGTCCACCCTCGCCCGGGTCGCCGCCCTGCTGCACCGGCCGGACGCGGGCACCGTCACCGTGGACGGCGAGCCGGTACGCCGCTGGCGGCACCGCGCGCCGCGCGACCTGCGCACCGCCTTCGGCGTCGTCTTCCAGCAGGCCCGGCAGGCCGCCGACCCCCGGCTCCGGCTGGCCGACCTGATCGCGGAGCCGCTGCGGGCCACCGGCCGCCGCGCCGAGGTGGCGCGGCGGGTCCCCGAACTGGCCGCCGCGGTCGGCCTCACCGGCGATCTGCCGGCCCGCCGCCCGCACGAGGTCAGCGACGGCCAGCTCCAGCGGGCCTGCCTGGCCCGCGCCCTGGTGCTGCGCCCGCGCTGGCTGGTGTGCGACGAGATGACCGCGATGCTCGACGCCTCCACCACCGCCGCGCTGGTCGCCGTGGTCGAGGAGTACCGCGCCGCCACCGGCGCGGGCCTGCTGGCGGTGGGCCACGACCGGGTGCTGCTGGAGCGCTGGTGCGACCGCACGGTCGACTGGGCGCCCGGCTGGACGGCCGCCGGGGCGGCCGACGGGACGCGGAACCAGTCTCCTCAAGACCCCACACATTCCGACAGGGTGATTGATTCGGTTGTGTCCGGGTCCTAGGGTGACCGTGTTTCAGTAACCGCTCCCTCACCGGCAGTCGCCATGCCCCACCACCGCAACTGCCGTTCGCGCACCGTGCGTTGAGCCGCCCCCCGAATCAACGGAAGGCCACGGTCATGCCGCACCCGCCTGTTTCCCCCGCCGCGCCGCCGGTCGTCAGCCGCCGCCGGCTGCTGGAGGGCGGCGCCGCCGTCCTCGGCGCGCTCGCCCTGTCGTCACCGGCCGCCCGCGCCGCCGCCCCCCGCGCGGCCGGCCCCGACGCCGCCCCGGAGTGGAACGACTTCGGTGTCTTCCGGGTCGGCACCGAGCCGCCGCACACCACCCTCATGCCGTACCGGGACGTCCGGCAGGCCCTCGCGGCCGACCGCACCGACTCCCCGTACCGCCTCTCCCTCGACGGCACCTGGAAGTTCGCCTACGCCGACCGCCCCGAGGACCGGGACGCGGACTTCCACCGCACCGACCTCGACGACGGCGACTGGGGCACCATCCCGGTCCCCTCGGTCTGGCAGCTGCACGGCCACGACCGCCCGATCTACCTGAACATCACCTACCCCTACTGGGGCCCCAACGGCCGGGGCGAGGAACCCCGCCCCCCGGCCGCGCCCACCCGGCACAACCCCGTCGGCCAGTACCGCCGTACCTTCAGCGTCCCCCGCGACTGGTCCGGCCGCCGCACCTTCCTCCACTTCGAGGGCGTCAAGTCCGCGCACTACGTGTGGATCAACGGCGAACTCGCCGGGTACGACGAGGACTCCTACACGCCCTCCGAGTACGACATCACCGACCACCTGAAGCCCGGCACCAACCAGATCGCCGTCGAGGTGTACCGCTACGCCGACGGCGACTGGCTGGAGGACCAGGACATGATCCGGCTGAGCGGCATCTTCCGCTCGGTCCACCTCTACTCCACCCCCGCCGTGCACCTGCGCGACTTCCGGCTGGACACCCCGCTGAACGACACCTACGACGACGCCGAACTCGCCGTCACCGCGCACGTCCGGGCGTACGGCGGCGCCGACGCGGGCCGGTACACCGTGGAGACCCAGCTCTACGACACCCGCGGCCACGCCGTCTGGTCCCGGCCGCTGACGGCCACCGCCGACCTCGCCACGGCCGCCGCCGGCCAGGACGTCACCGTCCGCTCGGCCAAGGCCGTCCCGGCGCCGAGACTCTGGTCGGCCGAGCACCCGTACCTCTACACGGCCGTGCTGCGGCTGCGCGATCCCTCGGGGAAGGTGACCGAGACCCTCTCCCACCGGGTCGGCTTCCGCGAGTTCGCCCTGCGGGACGGCCTGATGCGGATCAACGGCAAGCCGGTCTCCCTGCGCGGCACCAACCGCCACGAGATGCACCCCGACCGCGGCACCGCCCTCACCCGCGAGGACCTGGTGCGGGACATCACCCTCATCAAGCGGATGAACATCAACAGCGTCCGCACCTCGCACTACCCGAACAACCCCCTGTGGTACGAACTCGCCGACGAGTACGGCCTCTACCTCGTCGACGAGACCAACCTGGAGACCCACGGCATCCGCGAGGAGTACCCCGGCTCCCACCCCGAGTGGACCGCCGCGTGCGTGGCCCGCGCCCAGAACATGGTGCACCGCGACAAGAACCACCCCTCGGTGGTCATCTGGTCGCTCGGCAACGAGGCCGGCACCGGCTCCGCCTTCACCGCCATGCACGACTGGATCCGCTCCTACGACCCCACCCGCGTCATCCAGTACGAGGGCGACGACCGCCCCGGCATCAGCGACATCCGCTCCGAGATGTACGACACCCCGCAACGGGTCGAGCAGCGGGCGAAGGACACCTCCGACACCCGGCCGTACGTGATGATCGAGTACGCCCACTCGATGGGGAACTCGACCGGCAACTTCAAGAAGTACTGGGACGTCGTCCGCGCCCACGACGTCCTCCAGGGCGGCTGGATCTGGGACTTCGTCGACCAGTCGCTGACCTGGCCGGTCCCCGACCGCATCCTGCTGCGGGAGACCGGCCCCGGCCGGCTGCGCGGCGAGGTCGTCAACCCCAGCGGCACCTTCGACCCCGGCGCCGGCCTGTCCGGCGGCACCCTCTTCGCCCGTGATCCGGGCCTGGACCTCACCGGCTCCCTCACCCTGGAGGCGTGGATCACCCCGCGCTTCCTCGGCTACCACCAGCCGATCGTGGCCAAGGGCGACACCCAGTACGCCCTGAAGCAGAACGGCGGGACGCTGGAGTTCTTCCTCTACTCCGGCGGGCAGTGGATCACCGCCACCTGGGCGCTGCCGGACGACTGGACCGGCCGCGAGCACCATGTCGCCGGGGTCTTCGACGCCGGCGCGGGCACCCTCGCCCTGTACGTCGACGGCACGGTCCGCGCCACCCGCGCCACCACCCGGCGGCCCGAGGTGAACACCGCGCCGCTCGGGCTCGCCACCGACGCCGACAACCCGACCCGCGAGTTCAGCGGCACGATCCGCCGCGCCCGGGTCTACGCCCGTGCCCTGACCGCCGCCGAACTCGCCGCCGACGACCGCTCACCCGGCGACGACGGCGTGCGCTTCTGGTTCGACGCCGCCACCGCCGGCGCCGACCGGGAACGGCCCGAGGGGAAGACCTTCCTCGCGTACGGCGGCGACTGGGGCGACAACCCCAACGACGGCGCCTTCGTCGCGGACGGCCTGATCACCGCCGACCGCCGCCACACCGGCAAGGCCGCCGAGGTCAAACGCGTCTACCAGGCGATCGACGTACGGCGGCGGTCCGGCGGCCCCGGCGCGGTGACCCTGGTCAACGAGTACCTCTTCACCGATCTGCGCGAGTTCGGCGCCCGCTGGGAACTGGTCGCCGACGGCGAGGTCGTCCGGCACGGCCGGCTGACCCGCGACCAGCTCGCCGTCGCGCCCCTGAGCAGAAAGGACATCACCCTCCCGGTCCGGCTGCCGGACGGCCCGGCGCCCGGCACCGAGTACTTCCTCCAGCTCTCCTTCACCACCAGGGAGGACCTCCCCTGGGCGAAGGCAGGCTTCGAGGTGGCCCGCGTCCAGCTCCCCGTCGACGCGGCCGTCCCCGCCGTCACCCCCGTACCCCTGGACCGGGTGCCGGCCCTCGACCTCGACGAGGACGACGACGAGATCACCGTCGACGGCGAGGACTTCACCGTCACCGTCGACCGGCGCAGCGGCCTCATCACCGCCTACCGGGCGCGCGGCATGCGGCTGCTCACCTCCGGCCCCGTGCCCAACTACTGGCGGGCGCCCACCGACAACGACCACGGCAACGGGCAGCACACCCGCAACCGGACCTGGCGCGACGCGGGCGCCCGGCGCGAGGTCACCGGCGTCCGGGTCCGGACGACCGGCGACCGGGCCGTCGAGATCGAGGTCACCGGCACCCTGCCGACCACGACGGAGTCCGCGTACACCACCACCTACACGGTCTTCGGCAACGGCGAGATCAAGGTCGGCCACACCCTGCGCCCGGGCGCCGCGAACCTGCCGTACATCCCGGAGGTCGGCAGCCTGCTGTTCCTGCCGCGCCGCCTGGACCGGCTCCACTGGTACGGGCGCGGCCCCGAGGAGAACCACTGGGACCGCAACACCGGGACCGACGTGGGCCGGTACTCCGGAACCGTCGCCGGGCAGTGGTCCGGGTACATCCGCCCGCAGGAGAACGGCAACAAGACCGACGTCCGCTGGGTGGCGCTCACCGACCGCTCCGGTGCCGGACTGCTCGCCACCGGCGAACCCCTGCTGGAGGTCAACGCCTCCCACTTCACGCCCGAGGACCTCTCGGCCGGGGTGCGGCACGACTACCAGCTCACCCCGAGGGACGCGGTCGTCCTGCGCCTGAACCACCGCCAGATGGGCGTCGGCGGCGACAACAGCTGGGGCGCCCACACCCACGACGAGTTCAAACTCTTCGCCGACCGGGACTACGCCTACGCCTACCGGCTGCGTCCGATCACCGACGTACGGGAGGCGATGACGGCCGCCCGCCGGCCCACGGCCACCTCATAGCCGCATGAGGAGCGGGGAGTCCGGGCAGCCGGGCTCCCATGGGTGACGTACGGGTGGGAGCGTGTTCCTGGACGGACCGGCAGCTCGTCACGAGCGGCTGGTATCCACGCGGGCGACGGGACGCCGAGGGGCGGCTGCGGCACTACGCCTCCCGGCTGCCCGTCGTCGAAGTGGACTCCGGGTACTACGCGTTGCCCAGCCGCCGCAACAGCGAGCTGTGGGTGGAGCGCACCCCGGACGGCTTCCGCTTCGACGTGAAGGCGTTCTCGCTGCTGACCGGGCACCCCACCCGGCCCGAGGCGCTCCCCGCCGACCTGCGGGACGCCGAGCGGGGCCCGGCCCTCCTCGACGAGGTGTGGAAGCGGTTCGCGTACGCCGTCGAGCCGCTGCGCGCGGCCGGGCGGCTCGGTGCCGTGCTGTTCCAGTTCCCGCCCTGGTTCGCGCCCGGCGCCGGCGCCGAGGAGACCCTCGCGGAGTGCGCCGGGCGCACGGCCGGGTGGCCGCTCGCCGTGGAGTTCCGGCACCCGGGATGGTGGGCGGCGGACCGGGCGGACGCCACCGCCGCGCTGCTCACCCGCCTCGGCGCGAGCGCGGTCGGCGTCGATATGGCGCAGGACCTGCCCGGCTCGCTGCCGCCCGTCCTGCCGGTCACCGCCCGCTCCCTGGCCGTCGTCCGGTTCCACGGCCGCAGCCCGCAGTGGGGGAGGGGCAGCAAGGAGGACCGCTTCCGGTACGCCTACGACGTGAGCGAACTCGCCGCGTGGGTGCCCCGGCTGCGGCGCGCGGCCGGGCAGGCCGACGAACTGCACGTGCTGTTCAACAACTGCTGCGCGGACGCGGCCGTGCGCGCCGCCGAGACCATGCGCGACCTGCTCAGCGAGCCGGTTCCGAGTCGCTGATCCCCAGCCGCAGGTGCTCCACGTGGTAGACGGCCTGGTCGAGGAGTTCGGCCACGTGGTCGTCGTGCAGCGCGTAGACGACGGACCGGCCGCGCCGCTCGCCCACCACCAGGCCGAGGTTGCGCAGCAGCCGCAGCTGGTGCGAGCACGCCGACTGCTCCATGCCGACCTCCGCCGCCAACTCGGTCGCGGGCAGCGGCCCTTCGCGCAGCCGGGCCAGGATCAGCAGCCGGGACGGGGTGGACAGGGCCTGGAGCGTGGTGGCGACCTTGGCGACGTTGTCCGCGTCCAGACGCACGCGGGCGGCGTCCTGCGCGGTGATGGCGGCTCCGTGACCCATGCGGCCATCCTACGCACCACGTCCGGCCCGGCCGGGAACGCATGAACGAATGAACGAATGAATGAGTCTTCATGTGTTCCTGTATGGTGTGCGGCGTGTCCACCACCCTTGCCCCCACCGCGCCCGCGACGACGCCCCGCCGCCCGGCGCCCGGCCGCCGTACCCGCGTGCTCGCCCTGCCCGAGGCCCGCTGGGCGCTCGTCTCCCTGCTCGCGTTCCTGGCCGCCCTCACCCTCGACCTGACCGGCACCCCGGCCTGGGCCTACGGCCCGCTCTACGCCCTCGCCTACGCCGCCGGCGGCTGGGAACCCGCCCTGGAGGGCCTGCGGGCACTGCGCGAGAAGACCCTGGACGTCGATCTGCTGATGATCGTCGCGGCGCTGGGCGCGGCGGCCATCGGACAGGTCCTCGACGGCGCCCTGCTGATCGTCATCTTCGCCACCTCCGGCGCCCTGGAGGCCCTGGCCACCGCCCGCACCGCCGACTCCGTCCGCGGCCTGCTCGACCTCGCGCCCGCCACCGCCACCCGGGTCCGCGAGGACGGCACCGAGGAGACCGTCCCGACCTCCGGCCTCGCCGTCGGCGACCTGCTCCTGGTCCGCCCCGGCGAGCGGATCGGCGCCGACGGCACGGTCCTCGACGGCACCGGCGAGGTCGACCAGGCCACCATCACCGGCGAGTCCCTGCCCGTCCTGAAGACCCCCGGCGACGACGTCTTCGCCGGCACCCTCAACGGCACCGGCGCCCTGCGCGTCCGCGTCGGCCGCGACCCGGCCGACTCGGTCATCGCCCGGATCGTCGCCCTGGTCGAGGAGGCGTCCCGCACCAAGGCGCCGACCCAGCTGTTCATCGAGAGGATCGAGCAGCGCTACGCGGTCGGCGTGGTCCTCGCCACCCTCGCCGTCTTCGGCGTCCCGCTCGCCTTCGGCGCCTCCCTCGCCGACGCCCTGCTGCGCGCCATGACCTTCATGATCGTCGCCTCGCCCTGCGCGGTCGTCCTCGCCACCATGCCGCCGCTGCTGTCCGCCATCGCCAACGCCGGCCGGCACGGCGTCCTGGTGAAGTCGGCGGTCGCCATGGAACGGCTCGGCGAGATCGACGCCACCGCTCTGGACAAGACCGGCACCCTCACCGAGGGCACTCCCGAGGTCACCGCCGTACGCCCGCTGCCCGCCGCCGGCCTCGACGAGGACGCCCTGCTCGCGCTCGCCGCCGCCGCCGAGGTGCCCAGCGAGCACCCGCTGGGCCGCGCCGTCGTCGCCGCAGCCCGCGCCCGCGGCCTCACCCTGGCTCCCGCCGGGGACTTCACCGCCACCCCCGGCCGCGGTGTGACGGCCACCGTCGCCGGCCGCACGGTGGACGTGGGCCGGGCTCGGACCGCCGCCGACGACGCCACCACCGTGACGGTCACCCGCGACGGCGTCCCCGTCGGCACCCTCGTCCTCACCGACCGGCTGCGCCCCGACGCCGCCGGGGCCACCGCCGCGCTCACCGCCCTCACCGGCACCGCCCCGACCCTCCTGACCGGCGACAACGCCCGCGCCGCCGCCCGCGTCGCCGAGGCCACCGGCCTCACCGAGGTCCGCGCCGACCTCTTCCCCGAGGACAAGGTCACCGCCGTACGCGGCCTCCAGGAGGCCGGCCGCAAGGTGCTGTTCGTCGGGGACGGCGTCAACGACGCGCCCGCCCTGGCCGCCGCCCACGCCGGCGTCGCCATGGGCCGCGCGGGCTCGGACCTCGCGCTGGAGACGGCGGACGCGGTCGTCGTCCGCGACGAGCTGACCGCCGTACCGGCCGTCGTCCGGCTCTCCCGCACCGCCCGCCGGCTCGTCCGGCAGAACCTGGTCATCGCGGGCACCTGCATCACCGTCCTGGTGCTGTGGGACCTCATCGGCCACCTGCCGCTGCCGCTCGGCGTCGCGGGACACGAGGGATCGACCGTCCTGGTCGGCCTGAACGGGCTCCGCCTGCTGCGCGAGTCCGCCTGGCGATCCGGAACACCGCAGGAAGCGTGAGCGCGATGTCGGATTCCCGCCAGAACGGCCGGGCGCGGTGCGTGATGCTGGACCCATGCGAAGGGGAATGCACACCGACACCGAGCGCTGTGTCCGCGCCGTGCGGTCCAAGGACGCGCGGTTCGACGGCTGGTTCTACACGGCCGTCCTGACGACCGGCATCTACTGCCGACCGAGCTGCCCGGTGGTGCCGCCGAAGCCGGAGAACATGACCTTCCTGCCGAGCGCGGCCGCCTGCCAGCAGGCCGGCTTCCGGGCCTGCAAACGCTGCCGCCCCGACGCCGCCCCCGGCTCACCGGAGTGGAACCGGCGCGCCGACCTCACCGCCCGCGCCATGCGGCTGATCGCGGACGGGGTGGTCGACCGCGAGGGCGTGCCCGGCCTCGCCGCCCGGCTCGGCTACAGCACCCGGCAGATCGAACGCGAACTCCTCGCCGAGCTGGGCGCGGGCCCCCTCGCCCTGGCCCGCGCCCAGCGCGCCCAGACCGCCCGCCTGCTGATCGAGACGACGGCACTGCCGATGGCCGAGATCGCCTTCGCCGCCGGGTTCGCCTCGATCCGCACCTTCAACGACACCGTCCGCGAGGTCTACGCCCTCACCCCCGGCGAACTGCGCGCCCGCGCCCCCGGGCCCGGCACCGGCCGGGGCGCGGGCGGCGCCCTCACCCTGCGCCTGCCGTTCCGCACCCCGTTCACCCCGGACAACGTCTTCGGTCATCTCGCCGCGACCGCCGTCCCCGGCGTCGAGGAATGGCGGGACGGTGCCTACCGCCGCACCCTCCGCCTCCCGCACGGCCACGGCATCGCCGCGCTGACCCCCGCCCCCGGCCACATCGCCTGCCGCCTCACCCTCACCGACCTGCGCGACCTGCCCGTCGCCATCAGCCGCTGCCGCCGGCTGCTCGACCTGGACGCCGACCCGGCCGCCGTCGACGGCCAGCTGCGCACCGACCCGGTCCTCGCCCCCCTGGTCGACAAGGCACCCGGCCGCCGCGTGCCGCGCACCGTCGACGAGGCCGAGTTCGCCGTCCGCGCCGTCCTCGGCCAGCAGGTCTCCACGGCCGCCGCCCGCACCCACGCCGCCCGCCTGGTCACCGCCCACGGCGACCCGGTCGACGACCCCGAGGGGGGCCTGACCCACCTCTTCCCCGTCCCGGAGGCGCTCGCGGACGTCGACCCCGCCACCCTCGCCATGCCCCGCACCCGACGCGCGACCCTCACCACCCTCGTCCGCCACCTCGCCGGCGGCACCCTCACCCTCGGCGTCGACAGCGACTGGCCGGCCACCCGGGCACGGCTCCTCGCCCTGCCCGGCTTCGGCCCCTGGACCGCCGACGTCATCGCCCTGCGCGCCCTCGGCGACCCCGACGCCTTCCTCCCCACCGACCTCGGCGTCCGCCGCGCCGCCCAGGCCCTCGGCCTGCCCTCGACCCCCGCCGCGCTCACCGCCCGCGCGGACCGCTGGCGGCCCTGGCGGGCGTACGCCGTCCAGTACCTGTGGGCGACCGACGACCACCCCATCAACGTCCTGCCCGTCTGAGGAGCCGGCATGAAACAGCACACCGTCACCGACAGCCCCTACGGCCCCCTCACCCTGGTCGCCGACGACGGCGTCCTGTGCGGCCTCTACATGACCGGCCAGCGCCACCGCCCGCCCGAGGAGACCTTCGGCGTCCGCGACGCCACCCCGTTCGGCGCCGTCCTCGACCAGCTGGAGTCCTACTTCGCGGGGACCCTGAAGGAGTTCACCGTGCCCCTGCGCCTGCACGGCACACCCTTCCAGCGCACCGTCTGGGACCACCTGCGGACCATCCCCTACGGCGAGACCCGCACCTACGGCGAACTGGCCGCCGCCCTCGGCAACCCCGCCGCCTCCCGGGCCGTCGGCCTCGCCAACGGCCGCAACCCGGTCGGCGTCATCGTCCCCTGCCACCGGGTCATCGGCGCGAGCGGCGGGCTCACCGGCTACGGCGGCGGCCTCGACCGCAAGCGCCGGCTCCTCGACCTCGAACGCGGCGGACCGGAACCGGCGGCCCTCTTCTAGCGGCCTGAGCCGGAGATTCGTCGCCGGCCGGGCCTGAGAGGCCGCGTCACGCACTCCACACCGAGGACGGCGAGACAGACGGCGGTGGTCGCGCGGGTGCACGGTCCTTCCACCGGATCACTCGCCGAGGCGTGTCGGGCACGTCCGGACATGGGTGAACGGGTGAACGGGCGGTTCGTCCGGTACTTCGGGCAGCGGGGCCGCCCGGAGCGCCCCGCGCCGCGCCGCGGAGCGTGAGACTGAGACCGCCCGGAGCGCCCTCCCGGGACCCCTGACGAAAGGACACGGACATGCGCACCACTCGCCGGAAGCTCGGCGCCCTCATCGGCGGTCTCGTCGCGGCGGCCCTCGCCGTCGGCGCGGTGGCCACGGTGGCCGTCATCGACAACCCCGGGTCGAAGACCCCCACCGCCGCGTACACGCCGAGGCCCTACTAGCGGACGCGGCGCGCCAGGAACGGATCACGCGTTCGAGTGCCTGGACGGAGCGGTGGACGCGTGAGCTCGGCGCACCACCGCTCCACCGAGCCCAGCCATGGCGGACTCGGCTAGGCCGTGGCGGCGCGCTCCGCCTCGCTGCGCTCCACGCAGAACTCGTTGCCCTCGGGGTCGGCGAGCACGGCCCAGCCGGTCCCGTCGGGGTTGCGGCGGTCGTCGACCAGCCGGGCGCCCAGGGCGAGCAGCCGCTCGACCTCCTCGTCCCGGGTGCGGTCCTGGGGCTGGAGGTCGAGGTGCACGCGGTTCTTGGCCGTCTTGGGCTCGGGCACCGTCACGAACAGCAGCCCGGCACCCGCGATCAGGACCTCCGGATCACCTGGGAGATCCTCCGGCTGCAAGGGCTGCCCGAGCACCTCGGACCAGAAGAGGCCGAGACGGTAGGCGTCGGTACTGTCGATGGTCGTGTGGCGTATCGCTGAGGTCATGCCGAGGATTGTGGGCCACCCGGCGGCCTCCCGCACCGGGTTTACGGCGGCCCCGCCGCCCGGCCCGTCAGCGGTCGACCCGGCGGCCGTTCTCCAGCTCCGCCGTGCCCGAGCCGTCCGCGAGGACGTCCAGCGCCGCCAGCACCCGGCCGAGCGTGGCGCCGAGCAGATGCGCGGACAGCTCCTCCCGGGGCACCAGCCGCCAGGACAGCAGCTCCTCCTCCTGGAGCCGGATCGCCTTGAGGTCGTCCTCGGTGAGGACCCCGCCGTCGTACAGGTACGCCACGATCGGCGGCCGGTCCGTCCCGTGCACCCAGTCCACCGCGAGCAGCCGGCCCAGGGTGACGTCGAGGCCGATCTCCTCGGCCGTCTCCCGGCGCGCGCCCTCCCGGGGCGTCTCCCCCTCGTCGGACTCGACGGTCCCGCCGGGCAGCGCCCAGCCCTCGCGGTAGTTGGGCTCGACGAGCAGGACCCGTCCCCCGGCGTCCCGGAACAGGGCGGCGGCACCGGCCAGGACGCGGGGGAGACCGGCGATGTACGTGGCGTAATCCATGGTGGTCATCCCCCGCAGGGTAGCGGCCGGGGGCATGACGGGGAGGGCACGGGCCGGTTAAGGTCACTGCGGCGCGACTGCCTTGACGTGCGCTGACGTGCGCAAGGCCCGAGAGCAAGGGGAGTGCAGGGTGGCTGACGCTGCTGTGGACGGGAACCGGCGGGTCCTCGTCGCCGCGGACAAGTTCAAGGGGTCGCTGACGGCCGTCGAGGTCGCCGAGCGGGTGACGGCGGGGCTGCGCCGCGTCGTCCCCGGCGTGCGGGTCGAGGCGCTGCCGGTGGCCGACGGCGGGGACGGCACGGTCGCCGCGGCGGTCGCGGCCGGGTTCGAACGCCGGGAGGTACGGGTCGCCGGGCCGCTGGGCGCGGAGGTGACGGCGGCGTTCGCGCTGCGCGACGGCACCGCGGTCGTGGAGATGGCCGAGGCCAGCGGGTTGCAGCGGCTGCCGGCCGGTGTCTTCGCCCCGCTGACGGCGTCCACGTACGGCTCCGGGGAACTGCTGCGGGCCGCGCTGGACGCGGGGGCCCGCACCCTCGTGTTCGGGGTCGGCGGCAGTGCCACCACGGACGGCGGCGCGGGCATGCTGTCGGCGCTGGGCGCGCGGTTCCTGGACGCGGGCGGGGAGCCGGTGACGCCGGGCGGCGGCGGGCTCGGCGAGCTGGCCTCCGCCGACCTGTCCGGCCTGGACCCCCGGCTCGCCTCAGTGGAGCTGGTCCTCGCCAGTGACGTCGACAATCCGCTGACCGGCCCGAAGGGCGCCGCCGCGGTCTACGGGCCGCAGAAGGGTGCCTCGCCGGACGACGTGGCGACGCTGGACGCGGGCCTCGCGCACTTCGCGAAGGTCCTGGAGGAGGCCGTGGGCCCGCGGGCCGCCGAGTACGCGGGGGCGCCGGGGGCGGGCGCTGCGGGCGGCATCGGATTCGGGGCGCTGCTGCTGGGGGCCGGGTTCCGGCCCGGCATCGAGGTCATGCTGGACGTGCTGGGCTTCGCGCCGGCGCTGGAGCGGGCGGACCTGGTGATCACCGGCGAGGGCTCGCTGGACGCGCAGACGCTGCACGGGAAGGCACCGGCGGGGGTCGCGGCGGCGGCCCGGGCCGCGGGGCGCGAGGTCGTCGCGGTGTGCGGCCGGCTGGCGCTGGCGCCCGAGGCGCTGGGACGGGCGGGCATCCGGCGGGCGTACCCCCTGACGGACGTCGAGCCGGACGTGGCGACGTGCATCGCGGATGCCGGGCCGATCCTGGAGAGGGTCGCGGAGCGCATAGCCCGCGACTTCCTGAGCTGACCCCCGGCCCTCCGCCCACCCACCCACCCGCCTGTGACGGCACGCTTCCAGCCGACCGTCACAGGCGGGTGGGCGGGAAACGCGGACTCGGCAGTGGCGCCGGGCAACGGAAAAGGGGCCTCGAACCGACCCCCGGTCCAAGGCCCCCAAAAAACCTCCGCGCCGCTACGGCAATTGCGCTGCCCGCGCCTCCCGCCGATTGTCCCGGAAGTTGTTCACCCGCCGAGCCGTCGCGAACAGCGGAATCACCGCGCCCATGACCAGCTGCAACGCGCAGCCCGTCTGGAGCAGCAGCTGTCCGCTCGGCGCGTCGAACGCCCAGCCGGCCAGCAGACCCATCGACAGCACGATCCACGACAGCATCGCCACCGCGAGACGCCCCCGCGGCTTCGGGTACTC
Organism: Streptomyces daghestanicus; assembly: GCF_020521275.1. NCBI lineage: Bacteria > Bacillati > Actinomycetota > Actinomycetes > Kitasatosporales > Streptomycetaceae > Streptomyces > Streptomyces daghestanicus. The sequence continues at coordinate 134,567 of NZ_BNDX01000009.1, forward strand.
CACCCGGCTCACCATCAGCCAGGCCGTCCCGACGATCGCAAGCACCGTCGCCACGAACGGCAGCTCCAGCAGCACGATCGACACGACCGTCAGTGCCCCGAACGGCGACGGCATGCCCTGGAAGGTGCCGTCCTTCACCGTCACGCACGAGAATCTCGCCAGCCGCAGCACCACCGCCAGCAGCACCACGATCGCCCCGACCGCCGCCAGCCGCTGGTGCGCGTCGTCCGCGACCATGCCGTAGACGAGGACGAAGTACGCCGGTGCCAGGCCGAAGCTGATCAGGTCGGAGAGGTTGTCCAGCTCCGCGCCCATCGGCGAGGACCGCAGCTTGCGCGCGACCAGGCCGTCGAACAGGTCGAAGACCGCCGCGCACAGCATCAGGATCACGGCGGTCGCGGCGCTGTGCCGCGCCATGCCGGTCTCCTGGCTGCCCTGGAGGTGCGGGATGAGGATGCCGGTGGTGGTGAAGTACACCGCCATGAACCCGCACGTGGCGTTGCCGAGGGTGAGGGTGTCCGCTATCGACAGGCGCAGCGAGAGCGGCATCTCCTCCTCTTCGAACACCTCGTCGACCTCGTCGGCGGCCTCCGGCACCCAGCCGGCCTTGGTATCCGGATCAATCACGGTCAATGCGAGTCACCCCAGCCACGGTCTTCTGACCGACCTCGACCGCCACCTCCACACCCTCCGGCAGATAGAGGTCGACGCGCGAGCCGAACCGGATCAGACCGATCCGCTCACCCTGCTCGACCTTGGTGCCCTGTGGCACATAGGGGACGATGCGGCGGGCGACCGCGCCGGCGATCTGGATCATCTCGATGTCGCCGAGCTCGGTGTCGAAGTGCCAGACGACGCGCTCGTTGTTCTCGCTCTCCTTGTTGAAGGCGGGAACGAAGCCACCGGGCACGTGCTCGACGGAGGTCACGGCACCGGCCAGCGGGGCGCGGTTGACGTGCACGTTGAGCGGGCTCATGAAGATGGCGACGCGGGTGCGGCCGTCCTTCCACGGCATGATGCTCTGCACCACGCCGTCGGCGGGCGAGACGACCCGGGCCCGGGTGATCTCACGCTCGGGGTCGCGGAAGAACCACAGCATCCCCGCCGCGAGCGCGGTGGCGGGGACGGCGACGGCCTTGGCGACGCCCGAGCGGCGGGCGCGGACCAGGCTGACGGCCGCGGTCGCGACAGTGGGCAGGAGCCACGGCGATGCTCCGCGCGCGAGGCGTACGCCGGCGAGGCTGTCGCGAGGTGCAGAGGTTTGGCTGTGGGGCATGGATGACCTTCGTAGCGGATGATGCCGCGCTTCGGAAACGGGGGACGGCGGCTTTCTCGCGATCGTAGCGGCTCTCACCGACAACTGGGTAAGCCAGGAAGCCGAGTCGGAGGCCGGGACACGCCTACGGGGTGTGATCTTCTTCTCCAAGAAAACACCCCGTATCCGGACATCTAGCCCTGGAATCGATAGTCCTCGAGCAGTCTGCGGCCGATGATCATTTTCTGGATCTCGGCGGTGCCTTCACCGATCAGCAGCATCGGCGCCTCCCGGTAGAGGCGCTCGATCTCGTACTCCTTGGAGAAGCCGTACCCGCCGTGGATCCGGAAGGCGTCCTCCACGACCTCTTTGCAGTACTCCGACGCGAGGTACTTGGCCATCCCCGCCTCAAGGTCGTTTCGTTCGCCCGAGTCCTTTTTGCGTGCAGCGTTCACCATCATCGCATGCGCGGCCTCCACCTTGGTAGCCATCTCGGCCAGCTTGAACTGAATGGCCTGATGCTGGGCGATCGGCTTGCCGAAGGTGTGCCGCTGCTGGGCGTACCGGACCCCCAGCTCGAAGGCGCGCTGGGCGACGCCGCAGCCCCGGGCCGCGACGTTCACCCGGCCCACCTCGACGCCGTCCATCATTTGGTAAAAACCCCGGCCGGTGGTGCCGCCGAGCACCCGATCGGCCGGAATGCGCACTCCGTCCATGATCAGCTCGGTGGTGTCGACGCCCTTGTAGCCCATCTTGTCGATCTTCCCGGGGATGGTCAGACCGGGCCGGACCTCACCGAATCCGGGTTCCTTCTCCACCAGGAAGGTCGTCATCGACCTGTGCGGGGCGGTGCCCTCCGGGTGACCCTCGTCACTCCGGACGAGCACGGCCACCAGGGAGGAGGTGCCGCCGTTGGTCAGCCACATCTTCTGGCCGGTCAGGACGTACTCGTCACCGTCCCGGACCGCCTTGGAGGTGATCGCCGACACGTCCGAGCCGAGCGCCGGCTCCGACATCGAGAAGGCGCCGCGGACGTCACCGGCGGCCATCCGGGGCAGGAAGTGGTCCTTCTGCTCCTGGGTGCCGTGCTGCTTGAGCATGTACGCCACGATGAAGTGCGTGTTGATGATGCCGGAGACGGACATCCAGCCGCGGGCGATCTCCTCCACGCACAGCGCGTACGTCAGCAGCGACTCGCCCAGGCCGCCGTACTCCTCGGGGATCATCAGCCCGAACAGGCCCAGCTCCCGCAGGCCGTCGACGATGGCCTGCGGGTACTCGTCGCGGTGCTCCAGCTCGGTGGCGACCGGGATGATCTCCTTGTCCACGAAGTCCCGGACGGTGGCGAGGATCTCCTTCTGGACGTCGGTGAGGCCGTGGGTCTGGGCGAGGCGTGCCATCGGGTCAGCCCTCCTGAAGCTCGGGGCGGCCCGGCTGCTCGCCGCCGCGCGCCGTGATGTAGGTCTCGGTGGGCACCATCACCTTGCGGCGGAAGACGCACACCAGCGTGCCGTCCTGCTTGTAGCCCTTGGTCTCCACGTACACGATCCCGCGGTCGTCCTTGGACTTCGAGGGCCACTTGTCCAGCACGGTGGTCTGGCCGTAGACCGTGTCGCCGTGGAAGGTCGGTGCCACGTGCCTGAGCGACTCGATCTCCAGGTTGGCGATGGCCTTCCCCGAGACGTCCGGCACCGACATGCCCAGCAGCAGGGAGTAGATGTAGTTGCCCACCACCACGTTCTTGCCGAAGTCGGTCGTGCTCCCGGCGTAGTTGGCGTCCAGGTGGAGCGGGTGGTGGTTCATGGTGAGGAGGCAGAAGAGATGGTCGTCGTACTCGGTGACCGTCTTGCCGGGCCAGTGCTTGTAGACCGCGCCGACCTCGAACTCCTCGTAGGTGCGTCCGAACTGCATGGCCCTCAGTCCTCCGGGATCTCGAACGCCGAGGTGCGCTTCATGCCGGCGGCGCGGCCCTTGCCCGAGATGACCAGCGCCATCTTGCGGCTGGCCTCGTCGATCATCTCGTCGCCGAGCATCGCCGAGCCCTTCCTGCCGCCCGCCTCGGACGTGTAGTAGGCGTACGCGTCCAGGATCAGCTCGGCGTGGTCGTAGTCCTCCTGGGAGGGGGAGAACACCTCGTTGGCCGCCTCCACCTGGCCCGGGTGGAGCACCCACTTGCCGTCGAAGCCGAGGGCGGCGGCGCGGCCGGCGACCTCGCGGAAGCCGTCCACGTTCTTGATCTGGAGGTAGGGGCCGTCGATCGCCTGGAGGTCGTTGGCGCGGGCGGCCATCAGGATCTTCATCAGGATGTAGTGGTAGGCGTCCGCGCCGTAGCCGGGCGGCTGCTCGCCGACGACCAGTGACTTCATGTTGATGGACGCCATGAAGTCGGCCGGGCCGAAGATGATGGTCTCGATCCGGGGGCTGGCCTCGGCGATCTCGTTGACGTTGTTCAGCCCGCGGGCGTTCTCGATCTGCGCCTCGATGCCGATCCTGCCGACCTCGAAGCCCATCGTCTTCTCGATCTGCGTCAGCAGCAGGTCCAGGGCGACGACCTGCCGGGCGTCCTGCACCTTCGGCAGCATGATGCAGTCCAGGTTCGGGCCCGCGCCCTCGACCACCGTGACGACGTCCCGGTACGTCCACTCGGTCGTCCAGTCGTTGACGCGCACGACGCGGGTCTTGCCGGTCCAGTCGCCCTCGTTGAGGAACTTGACGATGGTGTGCCGGGCCTCGGGCTTGGCCAGCGGCGCGCAGGCGTCCTCCAGGTCGAGGAAGACCTGGTCCGCCGGGAGGCCCTGGGCCTTCTCCAGGAAGCGCGGGTTGGAGCCGGGGACCGCGAGGCACGAGCGCCGGGGACGGAGACGGTCGACGGTTGTCATGCGGGGACCTCCAGGGGGTCGAGCTTGTTCGCGAGCCGGATCTCGTCCACGATCCGGCCGATGATGCCGGTGATGTCGAAGTCCTTCGGGGTGAAGACCGCGGCCACTCCGGCTGCGCGCAGCGCCGCGGCGTCACTGCTGGGGATGATGCCACCGGCGATCACCGGCACCTCTGTGGCACCGGCCACACGCAGCCGGTCCAGCACGTCGGGGACGAGCCGCGCGTGCGACCCGGAGAGGATGGACAGCCCGACCGCGTGCACGTCCTCGGCCAGCGCCGCGTCCACGATCTGCTCCGGGGTCAGCCTGATGCCCTGGTACACCACCTCGAAGCCGGCGTCCCGCGCCCGTACGGCGATCTGCTCGGCGCCGTTGGAGTGGCCGTCCAGGCCCGGCTTGCCGACCAGGAACCGCAGCTTGCCGACGCCCAGGTCACGGGCGGTCACCTCGACCCGGCGGCGGACGTCCGCGAGCGCGGAGCCCTCCTCGGCGGGGACCGCCACCGGCGCGGAGGACACCCCGGTGGGTGCCCGGAACTCGCCGAACACCTCGCGCAGCGCCCCGGCCCACTCGCCGGTGGTGACCCCGCAGCGGGCGCACTCCAGGGTGGCCTCCATGAGGTTGCCGGTGCCGCGCGCCGCCTCCTTCAGCCGGTCCAGCGCCGAGCTGCACCGCGGGTGGTTGAACGGCGGCTGCCAGCGGGTCTCCCGCCACTCCCGGACCGCGGCGACGACCCTCTCCTCCACCTCCGGGTCGACCGTCTGGATGGCGGTGTCCAGGTCGGCGGTGAGCGGGCTGGGCTCGGTGGACTCGAAGGCGTTGACGCCGATGATCTTCTCCTCGCCGGACTCGATACGGGCCCGGCGGGCGGCGTGCGAGGCGACGAGCTGGGACTTCAGGTAGCCGGACTCCACGGCGGCCATGGCGCCGCCCATCTCCTCGATGCGGTCCATCTCGGCGCCGGCCCGCTCGACCAGCTCGGCCACCTTCGCCTCGACCACCGTCGACCCCTCGAACAGGTCGCCGTACTCCAGCAGATCGCTCTCGTAGGCCAGCACCTGCTGGATGCGCAGCGACCACTGCTGGTCCCAGGGGCGGGGGAGCCCCAGCGCCTCGTTCCAGGCGGGCAGCTGCACGGCCCGCGCGCGGGCGTCCTTGGAGAGGGTGACGGCCAGCATCTCCAGCACGATCCGCTGGACGTTGTTCTCCGGCTGGGCCTCGGTCAGGCCGAGCGAGTTGACCTGGACGCCGTAGCGGAAACGGCGGTGCTTGGGGTTCTCGATGCCGTACCGCTCGCGGGTGACCCGGTCCCAGATGCGGCCGAAGGCGCGCATCTTGCACATCTCCTCGACGAAGCGGACGCCCGCGTTGACGAAGAAGGAGATCCGGCCGACCACGTCGCCCATCCGCTCCTGCGGCACCTGGCCGCTGTCGCGGACGGCGTCCAGGACGGCGATCGCGGTGGACATCGCGTAGGCGATCTCCTGCACCGGCGTGGCGCCGGCCTCCTGGAGGTGGTAGCTGCAGATGTTGATCGGGTTCCACCTGGGCAGGTGGGTGACCGTGTACGCGATCAGGTCCGTGGTCAGGCGCAGGGAGGGGCCCGGGGGGAAGACGTGCGTCCCCCGGGACAGGTACTCCTTGACGATGTCGTTCTGCGTCGTGCCCTGGAGCCGGGTGAGGTCCGCGCCCTGCTCCTCGGCGACGACCTGGTAGAGCGCCAGCAGCCACATGGCGGTGGCGTTGATGGTCATGGAGGTGTTCATCTGCTCCAGCGGGATGTCCTGGAGCAGCCGGCGCATGTCACCGAGGTGGGCGACCGGCACCCCGACCCGGCCGACCTCGCCGCGGGCGAGGACGTGGTCCGGGTCGTAGCCGGTCTGCGTCGGCAGGTCGAACGCCACCGACAGACCCGTCTGCCCCTTGGCGAGGTTGCGCCGGTACAGCTCGTTGGACGCCTCGGCGGTGGAGTGGCCGGCGTAGGTCCGCATGAGCCACGGCCGGTCCCTTTCCTTCCGCGCCGACGGCGCGGTCTGACGCTCTGTCATCTGCGAACCCTCAGACGTTCCGGAAGCGGTTGATGGCGTCGATGTGCCGGTCGCGTGTCTCGGGGTCGCGCACGCCGAGGCCCTCCTCGGGGGCCAGGCACAGCACACCGACCTTGCCCTGGTGCAGGTTGCGGTGGACGTCGTACGCCGCCTGGCCGGTGTCCTGGAGGGCGTACACCTTGGAGAGGGTGGGGTGGATCTTGCCCTTGGCGATGAGGCGGTTGGCCTCCCACGCCTCGCGGTAGTTGGCGAAGTGGGAGCCGATGATGCGCTTCAGGGACATCCACAGGTAGCGGTTGTCGTAGGTGTGCTCGTAGCCGGAGGTGGAAGCGCAGGTGACGATCGTGCCGCCCTTGCGGGTGACGTAGACGGAGGCGCCGAAGGTCTCGCGGCCGGGGTGCTCGAAGACGATGTCGACGTCCTCGCCGCCGGTCAGCTCGCGGATGCGCTTGCCGAACCGCTTCCACTCGCGCGGGTCCTGGGCGTGCTCGTCCCGCCAGAAGCGGTAGTCCTCGGCCGAGCGGTCGATGATCAGCTCGGCGCCCATCCGGCGGCAGATCTCGGCCTTCTTCTCGCTGGAGACGACGCAGATCGGGGTGGCCCCGCCGGCCAGCGCGAACTGGGTGGCGTACGAGCCGAGTCCGCCGCTCGCGCCCCAGATCAGCACGTTGTCGCCCTGCTTCATCTGGGCGCCGTTGCGGGAGACCAGCTGGCGGTACGCCGTGGAGTTGACCAGGCCCGGCGCGGCGGCCTCCTCCCAGCTGAGGTGGTCCGGCTTGGGCATCAGCTGGTTGGACTTCACCAGGGCTATCTCGGCGAGACCGCCGAAGTTGGTCTCGAACCCCCAGATGCGCTGCTCCGGGTCGAGCATCGTGTCGTTGTGCCCGTCGGACGACTCCAGCTCGACGGACAGGCAGTGGGCGACCACCTCGTCGCCCGGCTTCCAGGAGTTGACGCCCGGTCCGGTGCGCAGGACGACGCCGGCGAGGTCGGAGCCGATGATGTGGTACGGCAGGTCGTGGCGCTTGGCCAGGTCGTTGGTGCGGCCGTAGCGCTCCAGGAACCCGAAGGTGGAGAGCGGCTCGAAGATCGAGGTCCACACCGAGTTGTAGTTGACCGAGGAGGCCATCACGGCGACCAGGGCCTCACCGGGGCCCAGCTCGGGCACCGGCACCTCGTCCAGGTGGATCGACTTGCGGGGGTCCTTGTCGCGGGTGTCGAGGCCCGCGAACATCTCCGTCTCGTCCTTGTGCACGGTGATCGCGCGGTACGACTCGGGGAGCGGGAGGGCGGCGAAGTCGGCCGGGGTCGTCTCGGGCGACTGGATCGCGTCCAGGATGTCCTTCACGGTCACGGTGTTGCCTCCGGCGGTGCGGTGCTGCTGCTGAGGGTCGGGGGGAGGGGCGTGGCAGCGCTTGTGGCGCGGAAGTATGCCTGTGACGCAGGCGTCCGGGACGCGGGGCGACGCCCTGCGGGGACTGCCCGGACCACTTCAACGTATGGCACGGCGTGTCACCCCGCAAGGCACTGGGTGCCAGAAATTGATCTCAGATGAAAAGTTTCCGTATCAGATGAGCGATGATCGATCGTTCCGGGGGCGGATACGGAAAAAACGGCCACCCGGAGGTGGCCGTTGTCACAGAGGAGAGGGGGAGGCGGCGTCAGCGTTCCTTGAGCGCCTGCTCGATGGCGCGCATGACCTCGTCCAGCGGGGCGTCGGTGCGGGCGACCGTCACCAGCACCTCGCCCTCGGCGGAGGCCGTGGCCGCGGGCGGAGCGGTGCGGCCGGCGCCGATGCCCGTGCCGAAGGTCTTGCGGACGATGGCGAAGGCGTGGTCGAGCTGGGCCTCCAGGTCGCCCTGCCCGGCCGCCCGCAGCCAGCGCCGCAGCACGTGGTTGTGGGCGGTGACCACGGCGGAGGCGGCGACCTCCGCCAGCAGCGGGTCGTCGTTGGCGTCGTCGGCGTGGACGTGCTCGTCGAAGTGGCCCAGGAGATAGCGGGTGAACAGGCGCTCGTAGCGGGCCACCGACGCGATCTCCGCCTCGCGCAGGGTGGGCACCTCGCGGGTGAGCTTGTAGCGGGCCACCGAGATGTCCGGGTGGGCCGCGTACATCTTCATGACCTCCTTGATGCCCCGGCACACCGTGTCCAGCGGGTGCTCGTGCGCGGGGGCCGCGTTGAGCACCGCCTCCGCGCGGACCAGGGTGTCGTCGTGGTCGGGGAAGATCGCCTCTTCCTTGGAGCGGAAGTGGCGGAAGAAGGTGCGGCGGGCGACCCCGGCCGCCGCCGCGATCTCGTCGACGGTGGTGGCCTCGTAGCCCTTCGTCGCGAAGAGTTCCATCGCGGCGGCCGCCAGTTCCCGGCGCATTTTCAGCCGCTGGGCGGCGGCTCGGCCACCGGCGGCGCTCTCCGGCGCGTCGGACGCGGCTGGGGTACGTGTGGACTTGGCGGGCTGGGACATGAACATGAACGTACTGCATGTGCCCAGCTCGGTGCGCGGGACCGGGGCGTCCCCCGCCCCGCGGGGCGGGGGAGCGTCCGCCGGGTCCAGCAGCCCGCCCCAGTCCTCGCGGGGCGGGAACCAGCCGTCGGGGCGGGGCTCAGCGCCGGGCATGTTCGCGGAAGCCGCGGCCCGACTTGCGGCCGAGGCAGCCCGCGGCCACCAGGTGCTCCAGCAGGGGCGCGGGGGCCAGCCCCGGGTCGCGGAACTCCTGGTGCAGCACCCTCTCGATGGCCAGCGACACATCCAGCCCGACCACGTCGAGCAGCTCGAAGGGGCCCATCGGGTAGCCGCCGCCCAGCTTCATCGCGGCGTCGATGTCGTCCAGGGTCGCGTAGTGCTCCTGCACCATCTTCACCGCGTTGTTGAGGTACGGGAACAGCAGCGCGTTCACGATGAACCCGGCCCGGTCGCCGCAGTCCACGGCGTGCTTGCGGATCTTCCCGCACACCTCCCGGACGGTGGCGTGCACGTCGTCCGCGGTCAGCACCGTCCGCACCACCTCGACCAGCTTCATCGCGGGCGCCGGATTGAAGAAGTGCATGCCGATCACGTCCTGGGGGCGCGAGGTGGCACGGGCGCAGGCGACGACGGGCAGGGAGGAGGTGGTGGTGGCGAGGACCGCGCCGGGCTTGCAGACCTTGTCCAGGGCGGCGAACAGCTGCCGCTTGACCTCCAGGTCCTCCGCGACCGCCTCCACCGCCAGGTCGACGTCGGCGAAGTCGTCGTAGGCGCCGGTCGGGGTGACCAGGTCCAGGGTGCGGGCGGCGGCCTCGGCGGTCAGCCGGCCCTTGTCGACGGAACGGGCCAGGGACTTGGCGATCCGGGCCTTCGCGGCCTCGGCCTTCGCCGCGCTGCGGGCGGCGAGCACGACCTCGTACCCGGCCTTGGCGAAGACCTCCGCGATGCCGGAGGCCATGGTGCCGGACCCGGCGACGCCGACCGCGCGGACGGGACGGCCGGGGACGGCGGTGGTGTCCTCCCGCGGGGTGAGCGGGTCCGGGACGACGGTCGCGCCGCCCGGACCGTCGTAGGTGTAGAAGCCGCGGCCGGCCTTGCGGCCGGTCAGGCCCGCCTCGCTGAGCTGCCGCAGGACCGGCGCGGGGGCGTGCAGCCGGTCGTGGGAGGCGGCGTACATGGCCTCCAGGACGGTGCGCGCGGTGTCGATGCCGATCAGGTCGAGCAGGGCGAGCGGGCCCATGGGCAGGCCGCAGCCCAGCCGCATCGCGGCGTCGATGTCCTCGCGGGAGGCGTAGCGCGCCTCGTACATCGCCGCCGCCTGGTTGAGGTAGCCGAACAGCAGCCCGTCGGCGACGAAACCGGGCCGGTCGCCGACCGCGACGGGCTCCTTGCCGAGGTCCAGGGCGAGATCGGTGACCGCCGCGACGGCGGCCGGCGCGGTCAGCACCGAGGAGACGACCTCGACCAGCTTCATCGCCGGAGCCGGGTTGAAGAAGTGCAGGCCCAGCACCCGCTCGGGACGGGCGGAGTCGGCGGCCAGCCGGGTCACGGACAGCGCGTTGGTGCCGGTCGCCAGGATCGTGTCCGGCCGCACGACGCCGTCCAGCTCACGGAAGACCCGCTGCTTGACCTCGTACGACTCCGGTGTCACCTCGATCACCAGGTCGGCGCCGGCCGCGTCGCCGAGGTCGGTGGAGACCCGGACCCGGGCGAGCACGTCGGCACGCTCGGCCTCGGTCAGCCGGCCGCGGGCGACGGCCCGGGCGGTGGAGGTCTCCAGCGCGGCGAGGGCACGGGCGGCCTGCGCCTGGCTGATGTCGATGCCGACGACCGTGCGGCCGGCCCGGGCCAGCACGTCGGTGATGCCGGTGCCCATGGTGCCGAGGCCGACCACGGCGACGGTCCGGAGCGGGGACAGGGAAGAGGCGGAGCGGGGAGCGGCCATCGCGGGACTCCAGGAGGGTGACGGCGGAGAACGCGCCCGGCCGCCGGCGGCGGCGCACGGGCGCGCGCGGAAGGTGAGGTGCGGGACGCGCGCGGGCCGGAGCCCGGACGCGCACGGTGCGAAGCGCGGGGGGTGCCGGGCTCACTGGCGCACACGCCCGGTGGAACCGACCGGCCCTGTCCCCGGGGCCGGGTCGCACGGCTCCCGCGCCGGCCGCGTCACCAGACCGCCGCGAGAGGAACACGAGTGGGTCACTCGCTCGAATGAGCTTAACCGGCGGGTAACGAGCGCGCCAGCCCCCCGTGTTGGTGATGTACGTCCCACCGCGCCGGGCACGGTCCTAACCTCGGGTGCATGGACGAAGAGTTGCGCGCCCTCACGGAGCGTTCACGGGCGGAGGCGGGGGACTCGCCGGCGTTCCGCCGTCTCGTGGCGGCCGAGGACCACGACGAGCTGGCCGAGGTGCTCACCCGGCCCGGACAGCCGCTGTGGGCCCGCGAACTGGCCGCGTTCCGGCTGGGACTCGCGGGGGACCGGCGGGCCTTCGAGACCCTGGTACTGCTGCTCAACCACCGTGACCCGCCGCGCTGCGCCACCGCCGCGTACGCCCTCGCCCGGCTCGGCGACCCCCGCACCGCCCGCGCCGCCGCCGCCCTCGCCACCAACGAACTGCGCGTCGCCTACGCCCTGCACCCGGTCCGGCTGCTCACCGCGCTGCGCGCCCCGGAGTCGGTCCCCGCGCTCGTCACCACCCTCCGGCGGCGCCTGCGCCCGCACGACCCCTACCGCCGCGTGGCACTCGCCTGCGTCGAGGGCCTCGGCACCCTGGCCGACCCCCGCGCGAGGGACGTCCTCACCGACGCCCTCGCCCACCCGGCGCTGGCCGAGGCGGCGGCCCGCGCCCTGAGACGCCTGCCCGCGCGGGGGTGAGCGGTCGGCCGGCCACGACCGCCGGAGCCCCGACCTCCGTCAGGAACTCCGGACGCGCCAGGGCGGCGACCTGGACCGCGGAGGAGGCGGGACGACGGTCGTCGGGCAGGTGGGCGGCACGGGACGCGCCAAGTGCCGGCACGGGGGCCGTGTCCGTGACGGAGTACGTCGGTTCCAGCACGTCGGCGGCCCGCCCCCGCGGGCTCAGCGGCGGAAGCCGAGCAGGCCGTGCAGGGCCGAGCCGCGGGCGGACGAGGACGCCGCCTTCGAGGTCAGCGGTTCGGGATCGGGGAGGGCCGGGCAGACCGCGTCGGCCCCGCCGCCGTCGCCGCGGGGCACCGTGCCGTCGGTCAGGTACGCCGCGAGATGGGCGTCGAGGCAGGCGTTGCCGCTCAGCGTGACGCCGTGGTTGCCGCCGCCCTCCTCGACGACCAGGCGGGCGCCGCGCAGGAGGCGGCGCGTGGTGACGGCACCCTCGTACGGGGTGGCGGCGTCCCCGGTGGCCTGGAACAGCAGGGCCGGCGGCAGCCCGGCGTTGGCCACGTCCACCGGGCGCCGGGAACCGGTCGGCCAGAACGCGCAGGGCGCGTTGTACCAGGCGTTGTTCCAGGTCATGAAGGGCGCCTTCGCGTACACCGCCCAGTTGTCCTTCCGCCACCTCTCCCAGTCCCGGGGCCAGCCCGCGTCGCGGCACTGCACCGAGGTGTAGACGCTGTACCCGTTGTCGCCCTCGGCGTCCACGGCGCCGAAGTCCTCGTAGGCCTCCACCAGCGGGCCGCTCTCGCCGTCCTCGGCGTACGCCGCGAACGCCTCCGCCAGATAGGGCCAGTAGCCGTTGTAGTAGGCGCCCGGCAGAAAGGTGTCCTCCAGTTCGGCGGCGCCCACCGTGCCGCCCGCCGGCTCCCTCGCCAGCGCCGTGCGCATCGCGTACCAGCGCTCCTCGACCCGCCCCGGGTCGGTCCCCAGGTGGTAGGCGGTGTCGTGCGCGGCGACCCAGGCGAGGAACGCGCGGTGGCGGTCGTCGAAGGCCAGGTCCTGGCGGAGGTTGGCCTCGTACCAGACCTCGTCGGGGTCGACCACGGAGTCCAGCACCAGGCGCCGCACCCGTTCCGGGTGGAGCCGGGCGTAGACCGCGCCGAGGTACGTGCCGTAGGAGTAGCCGAAGTAGCTGATCCGCTCGGCACCCAGGGCCGCGCGGATCACGTCCAGGTCCCGCGCGGCGCTGACCGTGTCCAGATACGGCAGCATGCGCGCGTACTTCCCGCCGCAGGCGTCGGCGAAGGACCTCGCGCGCGCCAGGTTCGCCTTCTCCGCCGCCGGTGTGTCCGGCAGGGGGTCGGGCCGCACCGGGGCGAAGTGGCCGGGCCGGCAGTCCAGGGCGGGCTCGCTCGCGCCCACCCCGCGCGGGTCGAAGCCGATGACGTCGTACCGCGCGGCCACCTCCTTCGGCAGCGAGGACGCCACGAAACCGGCCAGCGTCCGGCCGCTGCCCCCCGGCCCGCCCGGGTTGACCAGCAGCGGACCCTGGTACGAGCGGGCGGTGTGCGGCACGCGGGAGAGTGCCAGCGTGATCGTCCCGCCCGCCGGGCGGCCGTGGTCCAGCGGCACGGAGACCGACGCGCACTGGAGCGTCGGGTGGTCGCTCGTGCCGCACTTCTCCCAGACGGGCGGCGCGGCGGGAGCGGCGTCCCCGGCCGTCGCGGCGGGAGCTGCGGTGAGGGACCCGGCCAGGAGCGCGGCGGTGGCGCACAGCACGGCTGCGCGATGACTCATGGAGTCCTCCCAGGGGCGAGGGGCGGGGGGCCGCGCAGACCGTGGCCCACGCCGCATCGTCCCGGCCGGCACTCCCGAACGAACGTACCCGGTCGGTACGTGACCCGATTGGGTCGCTTCTTGCCCTCGAACGATCCCGGTGGCGCTCTTACAGCAGCGTGAGCTGGGTCGGCCCGGGTTCCACCGCGGGAGCCGGTTCTGGTGTCCGCCGGGAGGCGCCCGCGCGGGCCGGGCCGATGCCGTACTCCCGCGCCAGGTCGTGGACCTGGCGGGTGATCCGGCGCTGGTACCACTTCGGGGCGTAGGCCCCCTCGGCGTACAGCCGCTCGTACCGGCGTACCAGGTGCGGGTGGTGCGCGGCCAGCCAGGACATGAACCACTCCCGCGCGCCGGGCCGCAGGTGCAGCACCAGCGGCGTGACGGAGGTGGCCCCGGCGGCGGCGATCGCGCGCACCGTCGCCCGCAGCTGGGCCGGGTCGTCGCCGAGGAAGGGGATCACCGGTGCCATCAGCACCCCGCAGCCGATGCCGCGCTCGCCGAGCGCCCGGACGACGTCGAGCCGCCGCTCCGGCGCGGGCGTGCCCGGCTCCACGGTGCGCCACAGCGCGGGGTCGGTGAAGCCCACCGAGACCGAGATGCCGACGTCCGTCACCCGGGCCGCCCGGGCCAGCGCGTCCAGGTCGCGCAGGATCAGCGTGCCCTTGGTCAGGATCGAGAAGGGGTTCGCGTGCTCGGTGAGGGCGTCGATGATGCCCGGCATCAGCCGGTAGCGGCCCTCCGCCCGCTGGTAGCAGTCGACGTTGGTGCCCATCGCGATGTGCTCGCCGTGCCAGCCGGGCGAGGACAGCCTGCGGCGCAGCAGCTCGGGCGCGTTGACCTTCACCACGATCTGGCTGTCGAAGCCGAGGCCCGTGTCCAGGTCCAGATAGCTGTGCGTCTTGCGCGCGAAACAGTAGACGCACGCGTGGGTGCAGCCCCGGTAGGGGTTCACCGTCCATTCGAACGGCATCCGCGAGGCGCCCGGCACCCGGTTCACGATCGAGCGGGCCCGCACCTCGTGGAAGGTGATCCCGGCGAACTCCGGCGTGTCGAAGGTGCGGACGGTGACCGCGTCCGCGTCGAACAGCGCGGCGTCGGACGCCCGTGTGTGACCGGGCTCGGAGAGGTTCTCCCAGCGCATGGCGCCTCCTCGGTAGTACTGCGCCACAGAATAGAACATACGTTCCCTTGATCGTGCGGGCCTGCCCGCCGGCCGCCCCGCCGGGCCGCCCGGCGCCCCCGGATTTGGTGGCCGGGCGGCGGGGTGGTTGGCTTGCCCCGACCCCGTAGATCCAGGCCCTGGAGGTATCCGATGGCGCAGGTCGAGGCCACGACGGAGCGGATCGTCGCCGCCGACGCGGAGACGGTGTTCGACGCGCTCGCCGACTACAGCGGCACCCGCGCGAAGCTGCTCCCCGAGCAGTTCAGCGAGTACGAGGTCCGGGAGGGCGGTGACGGCGAGGGCACCCTCGTCCACTGGAAGCTCCAGGCCACCAGCAAGCGCGTCCGCGACTGCCTGCTGGAGGTGACCGAACCCTCCGACGGCGAGCTGGTCGAGAAGGACCGCAACTCCTCCATGGTCACCACCTGGCGGGTCACCCCGGCCGGGGACGGCAAGGCGCGCGTCGTGGTCACCACGGTGTGGAACGGCGCCGGGGGCATCGGCGGCTTCTTCGAGAAGACCTTCGCCCCCAAGGGCCTCGCCCGGATCTACGACGCCGAGCTGGCCAGGCTCGCCGCCGAGGTCGAGAAGTAGTCAAGGGCCTTGAGTGAGGCGGCCGTTGGCGGACCGCCTCACCGGTTCGAGTGAACCGCGCTCGTCCTGGCCGGACGCCGTAACCCCGTGCGGTACTTCGCAGTTGTCGCCTGAGCGAGATGGTGTGCTCAGGCGACAAACTGTGGCAAAGGGGAACGGTACGTGGGTGGGATCACTCTGGTGCAGGACGAGCCGGCCGTCGTCGCGCCGCCGGAACCGCCGGCGACCGACCCCGAGCCGGCCCCCGCGCTGAGCCCGCGCCGGGTCCGGCTGGTCTTCATCGGGCTGATGCTCGCGCTGCTGCTCGCCGCGCTGGAGCAGATGATCGTCGCCACCGCGCTCCCGAAGATCGTCGGTGAGCTGCACGGCCTGGACAAGATGTCCTGGGCGATCACCGCCTACCTGCTCACCTCCACCGTCGGCCTGCCGATCTACGGCAAGCTCGGCGACCTCTTCGGCCGCAAGGGCGTCTTCCAGTTCGCCATCCTGGTCTTCGTCGTCGGCTCCGCGCTGGCCGGCCGGGCCGGGACCATGGATCAGCTCATCGCCTACCGCGCGGTCCAGGGCGTCGGCGCGGGCGGTCTGATGATCGGCGTGCAGGCGATCATCGCGGACATCGTGCCGCCCCGCGAACGCGGCCGGTTCATGGGCCTGATCGGCGCCGCCTTCGGCCTCGCGTCCGTCGCCGGACCGCTGCTCGGCGGCTACTTCACCGACCACCTCTCCTGGCGCTGGTGCTTCTACATCAACGTCCCCTTCGGCCTGGTCACCATGGCCGTCGTCGCCCTCGTCCTGAAACTGCCCAAGCCGCGCGTCCGGGCCCGCCTCGACATCCTCGGCGCGCTGCTGCTCGCCGCCGCCTCCACCTGCGCGGTGCTGCTGACCACCTGGGGCGGCGTCGAGTACGACTGGGGCTCGAAGACCATCCTCGGGCTCGGCGCCGGCGCGGTCGCGGCCGCCCTGCTCTTCCTCGTCGCCGAGCGCTTCGCCGCCGAACCCCTCATCCCGCTGCGTCTGTTCCGCGACTCCGTCTTCAACGTCACCGGCCTGGTCGGACTCGTCGTCGGCGTCGCCCTGTTCGGCGCCGCCAGCTACCTGCCGACCTTCCTCCAGATGGTCGACGGCGCCTCCGCCACCGAGTCCGGACTGCTGATGCTGCCCATGATGGGCGGCATCGTCGGAGCCTCGGTGGTCTCCGGACAGCTCATCACCCGCACCGGCCACTACAAAATCCACCCGATCCTCGGCAGCGCCCTGTCCGTCGTCGGCATGTGGCTGCTCTCCCGCCTCGACGCGGACACGCCCCGCGCGCAGTACAGCGTCTGGATGTTCGTCCTCGGCGCCGGCATCGGGATGGTGATGCCCGTCCTGGTCCTCGCCGTGCAGAACTCGGTGCGACCCGCCGACCTGGGCACCGCCACCAGCGCCAACAACTACTTCCGGCAGATCGGCGGGAGCGTCGGCGCGGCGATCTTCGGCACCCTCTTCGCGGACCGGCTCACCGACGCCCTCGCCGAGCGGCTGCCCGCCTCCGCCGGCTCCGGACTGCCCCCGGCCGACGCCATCACCCCGCAGCTCGTCCACTCCCTGCCGCCCGCGCTGCGCGACGCCTATATCCAGGCGTACGCCGACGCCATGCCGCGCATCTTCCTGTATCTCGTGCCGGTGCTCGTGCTCGGCCTGTTGCTCGCCTTCTTCCTCAAGGAGAAACCCCTCGTGTCCCACAACGCGCCCGTGACCGAGACGGAGACCGGCCGGGCCCCGGCCCCCGTCCCGCCCGCCCGCACGCCGTACCCCGGCGGCGTCCCGGTCTGCGGCACGGTGCAGCACCCCGACGGCACCGTCGTGCCCCGCGCGGCGCTCACCCTCATCGACGCCGGCGGACAGCAGATCGGACGCGGCGCCAGCGGCGGCGACGGACGGTACGCCCTGGCCACCCCCGGGACCGGCGCCTACGTCCTGATCGCCGCCGCCGGCGGCCACCAGCCGCAGGCCGTCTCCGTCACCGTCGGCGAGCGCCCCGTCGAGCTCGACGTCGTGCTCGGCGGCGCCGGACGCCTCGCCGGCCTGGTCACCACCGCCGACGGCACCCCCGTCCGGGACGCCACCGTGACCCTCACCAACGTCCACGGCGAGGTCGTCGCCAGCACCCGCAGCGGACGCGAGGGCGGCTACGTCATCACCGAACTCGTCGCCGGCGAGTACACCCTGGCCGGCAGCGCCCCCGCGTTCCGTCCGGCCGCCCTCCCCGTCACCGTCCAGGCGTCCCGCGAGACCCGGCAGGACATCGAACTCGCGGGTGGCGCCGTGCTCAAGGGCACCGTCCGGGCCGGCGGCGGACGGCCCGTGGAGGACGCCCGGGTCACCCTGCTGGACGCCGCCGGGAACGTCGTCGACACGCTCACCACCGGAGCCGACGGCACCTTCCGCTTCGTCGACCTCTCCTCCGGCGAGTACACCGTCATCGCCGCCGGCTACCCGCCGGTCGCCACCGTGCTCCAGGTGGCCGGCGGCGGCCGGACCGAACGCGACCTCCAGCTCGGTCACGAGGACTGACCGACGGGGACGTACCACCGGCGCGCGCGGCGTGCGCCGGTGGTGTTCGAATGCCGCCGATTTCCCGTTCCCCGCACATCCCGTCCGGCTTCGCCCCTACGGTGGTGAGGGCGGCACAGATCTTGCCGAGCCGCGGGGGAGAGAGGGCCTGACGCCATGGACCGTGGCACCGAGCAGCCCGCGCCCGGCCGCATCCCGCTGGCCGTGGCCGTGGTGGACCGCGACGGGCTGGTCTCCCACTGGAGCCGGGGCGCGCGCCGCCTGTTCGCCCTCCCCGAGGAGGAGGCCCTCGGCCGCCCCGCCCTCGACCTGCTGCCCGTCTCCGGCGCCCTGCCCGACGCGGACGACCTCTCCCCGTCCGGCCCGTACGCCGCCCATGACGGCCTCGGCCCGGACCTGGAATCCTCCCCCGGCGGGCGGCTCTCCCGCCCGGCCTCCGGCCGCGCCCGGCTCACCGTCACCGGCGGTGACCGCGTGGACGTCCTGTGGTGGGCGTACCCCCTGTTGGGGCCCGGCAGGGAACGGCTGCTGGTGCTGGCGGCCGACGCGGGCGCGCTGCCCCCGGCCGACCCCGGCAAGGCGGCCGTACCGGAGCGGATCGCCCCCGGATTCGCGCCGCGCGCCGACTTCCCCGGCGCCGAGGAGCTGGCCCGGCGGCTCCCCGAGATCCTGCCCGGCATGAGCGTCGGCGAGAGCGCCCGCATGGTCGCCCGGATCCTCGAACTGGGCTGTCCCGTGCTGGAGTTCAGTCAGGACCACCGGGTGCCGGTCTTCCCCGACCGGGGGGTGTGCCGGCGGGCCGTGCGGCGGCGCGCGGCACACGGGGAGCCGCCCCCGGGCGGGCCGCGCCGCGACGGACCACCGCCCGACGAGGCGCCGGACCTGGAGTACGCCGCCGTCCGGGAGCGGCTGGAGTTCCTCAACGAGGTCAGCGACCGGACCGGCACCTCCCTCGACCTGACGGAGACCGTCGCCGAGGTCGGCCGGGCCCTCGTCCCCCGCTTCACCGACGTCGCCGGCACCTACCTGCGGGAACAGGTGGTGGCCGGGGAGGGGTTCCCGGACGGCGTGCCCGACACCACCACGCTGTGGCACCGGGTGGCCCTGGAGCACACCGGCGAACCCGGCCGCTGGGACGACGTCGTACCCGTAGGCGAGGCCATGCCCTTCCCGGCGCACACCCCCTTCTTCCAGTGCATGACCACCGGCGAACCCGTCCTGGTGCCCCGGATCACCGAGGAGGCGGGGCACGCCGTCGCCGCGCAGTGCGAGAAGCGGGACATCCGGCCGCTGATCACCGGCCGGTCCATGCTGGTGGTGCCGCTCAAGGCCCGCCGGGCCGTGCTCGGCTTCATGATCCTGCTGCGCCGTCCGGAACGGGCCGTCTTCGACGACATGGACCGGGCCACCGGCGCCGAACTGGCCGCCCGCGCCGGGCTCGTCCTCGACAACGCGCGCAGGCACACCCGTCGGGAGACGCCGCCGAGACGCTCCAGGACAGCATGCTGGCGCACATATCGGCCCGGCTGACGGGCTGCGGCATCGCCACCCGCTGCCTCCGCGGCACGCTGCCCGGCCGGGTCGGCGGCGACCGGTTCGACGCGGTGAGACTGCCCGGGGCCCGCACCGCGTTCGTCGTCGGCGACGTCGTGGGCCACCGCCTGAACTCGGCGGCGACGACGGGCCGGCTGCGCACCGCCGTCCAGACCATGGCCGCTCTCGACCTGCCGCCCGCGCACCTGCTGAGGGGCCTCGACGACCTCGCCCAGCGGCTCGGCGACACCTACCTCGCCACCTGCCTGTACGCCGTCTACGCCCCGGTCGCCGGTGAGCTGCGCCTCGCCGGCGCCGGGCACGTCCACCCGTCCTGGGCCGCGCCGCGGACGGGCGCGGCGAGCTGATGGACCTGCCCACCGGTGCACCGATCGGTGTCGGCGGGGTGGCGTTCGAGGCGGTGCGGGTGCCGGCGTCCGCCGGTGACCGGCTGGTGATGTGCACCGACGGACCGGTGCGGGTGCGCGCCGAGGACATCGGCGTCGGACTGGCCACGCGCCGCGCGTCCGCCGCGCACCCGGCGGCCTCCACGGACGACGCCTGCGACACCATCGCCCGTACGCTCGCCACGCGCGGCGGGCGCGAGGACGACGCGGCGCTGCTGATGGCCCGGCGCGAAGGGCTGGGTCCCGACGCCGCCGCCGAGTGGCGGCTCGGCGGCGGACCGGCCCGGGTCCGCCGGGCCCGCGCCGTGGTCCGCGAACGGCTCCGCGCCTGGGACCCGGGCCGGCTCGTGGACCCGGCGGAGCTGCTGGTCAGCGAGCTGGTCACCACCGCCGTACGGCATGCCCGCCGCCCCGTCGTGCCGCGGCTGGTGCGCGGTGACACCCTGCTGTGCGAGGCGGACGACGACCACGGACCGCCCACCCTGCCGGACGCCGGGCCCGAAGCCGCGTCCGGGCGCGGACTGCTGGTGGTGGGCACCCTCGCCCGCGAGTGGGGCACCAGCCGCACGGCGACCGGCAAGACCGTCCGGGCCGAACTGGCCCCGCCCGTCCCGCCCGGCGGTGAAGGCCCTCGGAGGGGGCGTGAAGGTACCGGTGGGCCGCTTGTGGGGCGGGCCGGCGCGCGGTAGACCGTACTGGCCCGTCACTCGCGACGGGCCGGACCGTCGCACCCTGGGGGGTCGGGCATGAGCGTGACGAGACAGTACCGGGACGCCTGGGAGGGGTTCTGGCGGGAGGCCCCCGAAGCGCCGCACGCGGTGTTCTGGGACGCGGAACCGGCGCTGACCGCCGGCCGTCATCTGGCCCTCTTCGAACCGCACCTGACCGACCCCGGCCTGCCGATGGTGGACCTCGGCTGCGGCAACGGCACCCAGACCCGCTACCTCGCCTACCGGTTCGCCCGGGTCGTCGGCGCCGACCTGTCCGCCGCCGCGCTCGACCGGGCCCGCCGCGCCGACCCCGCCGGGCGGGCCGCCTACCGGCAACTGGACATCACCGACAAGGGCGAGGTGCAGAGCCTGCACGCCGAACTCGGGGACGCCAACGTCTACCTGCGGGGCGTCCTGCACCAGACGGCGCCCGACGACCGGCAGCAGGTGGCCGACGCGCTCGCCGCGCTGCTCGGCAGGCGGGGCCGGGCCTTCCTGGTCGAGCCGGCCGAGGCGGCGGTGCCGGTCCTGGCCGGTCTCGCCGAGGACCCCGGGGGGCCGCCGCCGAAGCTGGAGCCGGTCCTGCGGCACGGCATGGCGCCCGGCACCCTCGTGGACGACGCGGTGCCGGACCATGTGCGGGCGGCCGGTCTGGAGGTGCTCCGGCAGGGGGAACTGCCGCTCGTCACCACGGAGTACCGGCCCGACGGCACCCGGATCGAGCTGCCGTCGATCTGGCTGGTCGTCGGGCCGGCGGGCTGACGTACGGCCGGTCCGCCGGCCGCGCTCCCGGCGGCGGACCGGACCGGGGGGCAGCCGCCGCGGGGCGGGCGCGGCGGTACAGGACCCGGCCGGCGACCGCGAGCGCGGCGGTCCCCGGCACGGTGACGCCGGTGGACGCGAGGCTGCCGCCGGCCGGGGGTGCCGTGCCGCCGCTGCCGGGGGTGGTGGTGGCGCTCGGGCCGGGGCGGGGCCGGTGTCCACCGGGCCCTGGCCGGTGACGCTCACCGGGACCCTCACGCCCCGGGTGCGGTCGCCGGAGCGGGTGCGGCCGGCGCCGACCGCCGCGTCGTCGCCCTGGAGGACGGGGTCCTCCTCGGCTCCGGCCCGCGCACCCCGCTGGTCGTCGGCCTCCTGGTGGACCGCGTCCACCGCGCCCGAGCGCCACCGGCCCCCGAACGCCCGCGCGGGGTCCAGGCGGGTGTCCGCGCTCGCTGGTCGGTTCCTCCCGCGGCGCGTAACGTGACGGACCATGAAGATCCTGATCAGCGCCGACATGGAGGGCGCCACCGGCGTGACCTGGCCGGCCGACGTGCTGCCGGGGACGCCGCAGTGGGAGCGGTGCCGGTCGATGTTCACCTCGGACGTCGACGCCGCCGTACGGGGCTTCTACGACGGCGGCGCCGACGAGGTCCTGGTCAACGAGGCGCACTGGACCATGCGCAACCTGCTCCTCGAAGACCTGGACGAGCGCGCCCAGATGCTCACCGGACGGCACAAGGCCCTCTCCATGGTGGAGGGCGTCCAGTACGGCGACGTGGACGGCGTCGCCTTCGTCGGCTACCACGCGGGCGCCGGCACGGAGGGCGTCCTCGCCCACACCTACCTCGCCAACCAGATCACCGGCGTCTGGCTGAACGGCGTACGGGCCAGCGAGGGCCTGCTCAACGCCCACGTCGTCGCCGAGTACGGCGTCCCCGTGGTGCTGGTCACCGGTGACGACGTGGCCTGCGAGGACGCCCTCGGCTACGCGCCCGAGGCGCTGAAGGTCGCCGTCAAGGACCACGTCTCGCGGTACGCGGCCGTGTGCCGCACGCCCGCCCGGACCGCCGCCGGGATCCGGGCCGCGGCCAAGGAGGCGGCGGCGCTGGCGGTGCGGTACGAACCGGTGCCCGGCGGTCCGTTCACCGTCGCCGTCGAGTTCGACGCCGAGCACCTGGCGGCGGCCTCGACCGTGGTGCCCGGCGTCGAGCGCACCGGGGAGCGGAAGGTGGCGTACACCTCCGGCACCATGTACGAGGGCATCAGGACCTTCAAGGCGGTCACCACGATCGCCTCGGCCGCCGTGGAGGAGACCTATGGCTGACGGACAGGCACTCGACGAGGTCGTCCGCTTCACCTCCGAGCTGATCCGCATCGACACCACCAACCGGGGCGGCGGCGACTGCCGGGAGCGCCCCGCCGCCGAGTACGCCGCCGCCCGCCTCGCCGAGGCCGGTCTCGAACCGGTCCTGCTGGAGCGCACCGAGGGCCGCACCAACGTGGTGGCACGGGTGCCGGGCACCGACCCGTCGGCGGACGCCCTGCTGCTCCACGGTCACCTCGACGTCGTCCCCGCCGAGGCCGCCGACTGGAGCGTGCACCCCTTCTCCGGGGAGGTCCGCGACGGTGTCGTCTGGGGGCGCGGCGCGGTCGACATGAAGAACATGGACGCGATGATCCTCGCCGTCGTCCGCGGCTGGGCCCGCCAGGGCGTCCGGCCCCGGCGGGACGTGGTGATCGCCTTCACCGCCGACGAGGAGGCCAGCGCCGAGGACGGCTCCGGGTTCCTCGCCGACCGGCACCCCGGGCTGTTCGAGGGCTGCACCGAGGGGATCAGCGAGTCCGGGGCGTTCACCTTCCACGACGGCACCGGCCGGCAGCTCTACCCGATCGCGGCGGGCGAGCGGGGCACCGGCTGGCTGAAGCTCACCGCGCGCGGCCGGGCGGGCCACGGCTCCAAGGTCAACCGGGAGAACGCGGTCACCCGGCTCGCCGCCGCCGTCACCCGCATCGGGGAACACACCTGGCCGCCGCGCCCGACCCCCACCGTCCGCGCCGCCCTCACCGCACTCGCCGCGCTCTACGGCATCGACCCCGACCTCGACGACGTCGACGCCCTCCTGGAGAAACTCGGACCCGCCGCCAGGCTGGTGGAGGCGACCGTCCGCAACAGCGCCAATCCGACCATGCTGGACGCCGGATACAAGCTCAACGTCATCCCCGGCGAGGCGACCGCGTACATCGACGGACGCTTTCTGCCGGGCGGTGAGGAGGAATTCCGGACCACCCTGGACCGGCTCACCGGCCCGGACGTCGACTGGGAGTTCGACCACCGCGAGGTCGCGCTCCAGGCACCCCTCGACTCGCCGACGTACGCGCGGATGCGGGCCGCCGTCGAGGCGTTCGCGCCGGAGGGCCACGTGGTGCCGTACTGCATGTCGGGCGGCACGGACGCCAAGCAGTTCTCGCGGCTGGGGATCACCGGCTACGGCTTCACCCCGCTGCGGCTGCCCGAGGGCTACGACTACCAGGCCCTCTTCCACGGGGTGGACGAACGGGTCCCCGTGGACGCCCTGCACTTCGGGGTGCGGGTGCTCGACCGGTTCCTGCGGACGGCCTGACGGCGGATGGGGGAGACAGTGCGGACCCTGGCGTACGGAGCGTGGCCCTCGCCGATCGACGCGGCGCTCGCCGCCGCGCACGACGGGCGGCCCGACGACGTGGCCTTCGTCGGTGACGAGGTGTGGTGGACCGCGCCCCGGCCCGCCGAGGGCGGCCGGCGCACCCTGGTGCGGCGGCGCGCGGACGGCGGTGAGGAGGCCCTGCTGCCCGCGCCGTGGAACGTGCGCAGCCGGGTCATCGAGTACGGCGGCCGGCCCTGGGCGGCGACCGTCGACGGGGACGGGCCGCTGGTGGTGTTCGTGCACTTCGCCGACCAGCGGCTGTACCGCTGGCGGCCGGGCGGCGAACCCGTCCCGCTCACGCCGGTCTCGGCGGTCGGCGGCGGCCTGCGCTGGGCCGAGCCGCAGCCGCTGCCCGCGCGCGGCGAGGTCTGGTGCGTCCTGGAGGAGTTCACCGGCGGGGGACCCACCGACGTACGCCGGGTCCTGGCGGCCGTACCGCTGGACGGCTCGGCGGCCGGGGACCGGGGCGCGGTGCGCGAACTCACCGGCGAGCGGCACCGGTTCGTCACGGGTCCCCGGCTCGCCCCGGACGGCCGGCGCGCGGCCTGGCTGGCCTGGGACCACCCGCGGATGCCCTGGGACGGCACCGAGCTGCTGGTCGCCGAAGTCGGCGACGACGGCGTGTTCGGACCGCCCCGCACGGTCGCGGGCGGCCCCGAGGAGTCGATCGCGCAGGCCGACTGGGACCGCGACGGCCGGCTGCTGCACGTCTCCGACCGCACCGGCTGGTGGAACCTGTACCGGGACGGCCGGCCGCTCTGCCCCCGCGAGGAGGAGTTCGGCGGGCCGCTGTGGAAGCTGGGCCTGCGCTGGTTCGCCCCGCTGGACAACGGCCTGGTCGCCGTCGTGCACGGCCGCGGCGCCGGCGCTCTCGGCGTCCTCGACCCCGAGACCGGCGAGGTCGTCGACGCGGCCGGCCCGTGGACCGAGTTCGCCGCCGGGATCGCCGCCTACGGGGAGCGGATCGCCGCCGTCGGCGCCAGCCCGCGCAGCGCCCACGAGGTGGTCGAGCTGGACACCCGCACCGGCCGGGCCCGGGTGATCGGCGCCGCCCACGACGACGCCGTCGACCCCGCCTACTACCCCGAGCCGCAGATCCGCACCTTCACCGGACCGGACGGACGGGACATCCACGCGCACGTCTACCCGCCGCACCACCCGGACTGCGCCGCCCCCGCCGGCGAACTGCCCCCGTACGTCATCCGGGCGCACGGCGGACCCACCAGCCGGTCCCCGCTCGTCCTCGACCTGGAGATCGCCTACTTCACCTCCCGGGGCATCGGCGTCGCCGAGGTCGACTACGGCGGCTCCACCGGCCACGGCCGCGCCTACCGCGAGCGGCTGCGCGGGCAGTGGGGCGTGGTCGACGTCGAGGACTGCGCGGCCGTCGCCCTCGCCCTCGCCGACGAGGGCACCGCCGACCGCGCCCGGCTCGCGGTGCGCGGCGGCAGCGCGGGCGGCTGGACCGCCGCCGCCTCCCTCGCCGGCACCGACGTGTACGCCTGCGGCACGGTCCTCTACCCCGTCCTCGACCTCACCGGCTGGGGCGCCGGGGAGACCCACGACTTCGAGTCCCGGTACCTGGACTCCCTGATCGGCCCCTACGACGAGGTCCCCGCCCGGTACGCGGAACGCTCGCCCGCCGAGCACGCCGACCGGATCACCGCGCCGTTCCTGCTGCTCCAGGGCCTGGACGACGTGATCTGCCCGCCCGCGCAGTGCGAACGGTTCCTCGCCCGGATGGCGGGCCGCCGGGTCCCGCACGCCTACCTGGCCTTCGAGGGCGAGGGGCACGGCTTCCGCCGGGCGGAGACCATGGTGCGCGCCCTGGAGGCCGAACTCTCCCTGTACGCCCAGGTGTTCGGACTCGACACGCCCGGCGTCCCCACCCTGGAGCTGACCGAGTGAACGACCTGACCCGGCCCCGACGCCTCGCCCCCGGCGCCCGGGTGGCCGTCGTCGCGCCCAGCGGCCCCGTCCCCGAGGAGCGGTTGCAGGCGGGCCTCGACGTGCTGCGCGGCTGGGACCTCGACCCGGTGGTCGCGGCGCACGCCCTGGACCGGCACGGCACCTTCGGCTACCTCGCCGGCACCGACGCCGACCGGGCCGCCGACCTCCAGGCGGCCTGGTGCGACCCGGCCGTCGACGCGGTCCTGTGCGCCCGCGGCGGCTACGGCGCCCAGCGCGTGGTGGACCTGCTCGACTGGGACGCGCTGCGCGCCGCCGGCCCCAAGGTCCTCGTCGGCTTCAGCGACATCACCGCGCTGCACGAGGCGTTCGCCGTCCGGCTCGGCCTGGTCACCCTGCACGGGCCGATGGCGGCCGGCGTCGACTTCCTGAAGAACGCCCGCGCCCAGGAGCATCTGAAGGCCACCCTGTTCGCGCCGGAGACGGTCCGCACGCTCACCTCCGGCGGCGCGGCGCTGGTCCCGGGCCGGGCCCGGGGCGTCACCCTCGGCGGCTGCCTCTCCCTGCTCGCCGCCGACCTGGGCACCCCGCACGCCCGGCCCGGCGCGCGCGGCGGGCTGCTGTGCCTGGAGGACGTGGGGGAGGAGACGTACCGCCTGGACCGCTGCCTCACCCAGCTCCTGCGGGCCGGCTGGCTGGACGGCGTGCGCGGCGTGCTGCTCGGCTCCTGGGAGGACTGCGGGACCCCGGACCGGGTCCGCGCGCTCCTCGCCGACCGGCTCGGCGGCCTCGGCGTGCCCGTCGCCGAGGAGTTCGGCTTCGGGCACTGCGCGGGCGCCCTGACCGTCCCCTTCGGCGTGAGCGCCGAACTCGACGCGGACGCCGGGACGCTGACCCTGGACGAACCGGCGCTGCGCTGACCGCCACGGGAGGCGCCGCGCCGGCCGCGGCGTAAGGTGACCGCATGCCGCACCCCGCACCCCGCTACCTCGCCGAGGGCCCCCGCGTGGGCATCCGGCACTTCACCCCGGAGGACGGGCCGGAGTTCACCGCCCGGGCCCGGGAGAGCAAGGACCTGCACCATCCGTGGCTCTTCCCGCCGGACAGCGCCCCGGCGTACGCCCGGTACGTGGGCCGGCTGATCGAGGACCCCACCAAGGCCGGGTTCCTGGTGTGCGAGAAGGACGGCCCCGCGGCCGGGGCCCTCGCCGGGTTCATCAACATCAACAACATCGTCGAGGGCGGCTTCCTCAGCGGCGCCCTCGGCTACGGCGCCTTCGCGCACGCGGCGGGCCGGGGGCTGATGCGCGAGGGCCTCGGCCTCGTCGTGCGGTACGCCTTCGGACCGCTGCGGCTGCACCGGCTGGAGATCAACGTCCAGCCGGGCAACGCCGCCTCGATCGCCCTGGCCCGCGCCTGCGGCTTCCGGCTGGAGGGCTTCTCCCCGAAGATGCTCTACGTCGACGGGGACTGGCGGGACCACGAGCGGTGGGCGATCACCGCGGAGACGGTGACCTCCGGGTGACGCCGGCCGGTGCTCAGGCCCGGCGGTCGGCGTACTCGTACACCGCGCCGTCCGGGTGACGGGCGATCAGATTGCGGCCCGCGGGCGTCGGGACGGGACCGGCGATGACCTCGCCGCCCAGCTCGCGGACGACCCGAGCCGTCTCCTCCACATCCGTCACGGCGATCGTGGCGACCACCTTGCGCAACACCTCCAGCTGCGCCTCCGGCCCGCTCATCAGCAGGAAGCAGCCGACCGCCGCCACCTGGACGCCGCCGCGTTCGAACCGCAGGGCCCGCCCGCCGGCCAGTCCCTCGTAGAAGGGGATCGCCTTGTCCAGGTCGTCGACGTAGATGCGCAGCGTGGCGCCGAGAATCTCCATGCGGAAAAGCCTAGTTGGCGCGGACGGTGGTCCGCCCATGGACCGCCCGGCCGGGGGTACCCGGACGGCATGGACCGCTTGGAGCATCTGGAGCATCTGGACAAGCACCTGGTCGACGAACTGGCCCAGGTGGCCCGCGAGACCATCCGTGAGGAACTGCGCGAACAGACCCGCAAGCAGCGCCGCAGGGCCGCGCTGTACGCGGCGTCCGGCGCAGCCGCGCTCTACGCGGGCGCGGCCGTGGCGCTCGCCGTGGGGCTGGCGCTGGCCGTCGGGCTGCCCGGCTGGGCGGCGGCGCTGATCACGGCCGTGCTGCTCGCCGTCACCGCGTTCGCGCTGCGCCGCGCGGCGAAGCCGTCCGGGCCCGGGGCCGCCCCGGTGCGCGCGGCCGGCGGCGAGGCGCGCCCGCAGGACGGTACGGGCCCCGCCGGGCTCGGCACGCGGGTCCCGCCGGTGCCGCGCACCGCGCCCGGGACGCGCCGCGACGACACCGGCACCGGTCCCGGCATGACGCGGGACCGGTGACGGCGGGCCGCGCTCACAACCGCGGCAGCACCTCGGTGCGGTAGAAGTCGAAGAAACCGCGGACGTCGGGGCCGATCTGGTTGACGTAGACCCGGTCGAACCCGGCGTCCGCGAACTTCGCCAGCTCGGTGACGTGCGCGTCCGCGTCGGCGCCGCACACCCGGTTCGCGCGGACCATGTCCTCGGTGACCAGCGTCTGCGCCTGCTCGAAGTGCTTGGGCGAGGGCAGCACCTGGCCCAGTTCGCCGGGGAGCAGCTCATTGGCCCACAGCCGGTGCGCCGTCCTGACCGCCGCGTCCGCGTCGGTGTCGTAGCAGACCTTCGTACCGCCGCTGACCGGCTTCCCGGCACCGCCGCCCTCGCGGTACCGCTCCACCATGGACGCGTCCGGCATCATCGTGATGTAGCCGTCGCCGACGCGGGAGGCGAGCCGGGTGGCCGCGGGGCCGAAACCGGAGACGTCGATCGGGACCGGCTCGTCCGGCACCGTGTACAGGCGGGCGTTCTCGACCGTGTAGTGCGTGCCGTGGTGGTTGACCTCCTCGCCCGAGAACAGCCGGCGCATCACCTGGACCGCCTCCTCCAGCATCTCCAGCCGGATGTGCGCGGGCGGCCAGGGACCTCCGACGATGTGCTCGTTGAGCGCCTCGCCGGTGCCCACCCCGAGCCGGAACCGGCCCCCGGTCAGCACCGCGCTGGTCGCCGCGGCCTGCGCCACCACCGCCGGGTGCATCCGCACGGTCGGGCAGGTCACCGCCGTCTCGATCGGCAGCGACACCGCCTCGGACAGGGCGCCGATCACCGACCACACGAACGGGCTCTGGCCCTGGGCGTCGTTCCAGGGGTGGTAGTGGTCGGAGATCCACAGCGCCCGGAAACCGGCCTGCTCGGCCATCCGGGCCTGTTCGATCAGCTCGGCCGGACCGTACTGCTCGCAGGAGAGGAAGTAGCCGTACTCGGGCATGGGCGGGCCTTTCGGGGGCGGGGTGTCCGATCCGGCGCCGGGTACCCGCCCGCGGGGCCGGAAACCGGCGCCGAGCCTGGTGCGGACACGTTTGGGTGCCCTGGTCAGGGGGACGCGAAAGGCGCCATGCGCAGACGACGGCCCGGGGCGGACCACGGGGAGCGGGGGCCGGGTGCCGCGAGGGGGCCGACCAGTGAGGGGCACGCGGTGACCGGAACGGAGGAGACGGGCGGGCCGGCGGCCGAGCCCGCCAGGGCCCGGCCGGGCACGGAGCCCGCGCGGGTCCGGCCGGGCGGGGAGCCCGCGAAGAGCCACCCCGGTGGGGAGCCCGCGGAGAACCTCGGCGGAGAGCCCCCGAAGAGTCATGCCGGGGAGCGCGCGCGGAAGCAGGGCGGAGGAGCCGCCGTACGCCGCTCCGGCGAGGCGCGGCCCGGCGGCGCGCGGTCCGGCCGTGCCGTCGAGCCCCCGCCGGGCCGGCCCCCGCCCGGTCCCGGCGTCGCCTCCGGTCCCGGCGTCGCTCCCGGCCCCGTCCGGCGTACCGACGGCCCCGACCATCCCGACGACCCCGCGGAAGGAGACACATGAACACCGAGGAACTCGTCGAACTGGGACAGCAGTTGCGTGTCGACAGCATCCGGGCCGCCGACGCGGCCGGGTCGGGACACCCCACGTCCTCGATGTCCGCAGCCGACCTGATGGCCGTACTCCTGGCCCACCACCTCCGCTACGACTTCGAGCGCCCCGCCCACCCCGGCAACGACCGCTTCGTCCTCTCCAAGGGACACGCCTCCCCCCTCCTCTACGCGGCCTACAAGGCGGCCGGCGTCCTCGACGACGAGGAGCTGCGCACCTTCCGCAAGCTGGGCAGCCGCCTGGAGGGCCACCCCACGCCGCGGCGGCTGCCCTGGGTGGAGACCGCCACCGGCTCGCTCGGCCAGGGACTGCCCGTCGGCGTCGGCATCGCCCTGGCCGGCGCCCGCCTGGACCGCACCGGCTACCGCGTGTGGGTGATGTGCGGGGACAGCGAGCTGGCCGAGGGGTCGGTCTGGGAGGCGGCCGAGCACGCCGGGTACGAGCGGCTCGACAACCTGACCGTCGTCGTCGACGTCAACCGGCTCGGCCAGCGCGGCCCCACCCGGCACGGGCACGACCTCGACGCCTACGCGCGCCGCTTCCGGGCCTTCGACTGGCACACCATCGAGATCGACGGCCACGACGTGGACGCCGTCGACCGCGCCTACGGCGAGGCGCTCTCCACCCGGGGCCAGCCCACCGCGATCATCGCCCGCACGCTCAAGGGCAAGGGCGTCACCGCCACCGAGGACCTGGAAGGGCTGCACGGCAAGCCGGTCAAGGACGCCGACGAGGCCGTCGCCGAACTGGGCGGGCCGCGCCGCCTCACCGTCCACGTGCAGGAACCGGTCACGCGGTCCGCGCAGGCACCGCCCGCGGACGGTGGCCGGCCGCTGGAGCTGCCGCGCTGGGAGAAGGGCGAGAAGGCGGCCACCCGCGACGCCTTCGGACAGGCGCTGACCGCGCTCGGCACCGCCCGCGAGGACGTCGTCGTCCTCGACGGCGAGGTGGGCGACTCCACCCGCGCGGGACTCTTCGCCGAGGAGCACCCCGACCGGTACTTCGAGTGCTACATCGCCGAGCAGCAGCTCGTCGCCACCGCCGTCGGCATGGCGGCGCGCGGCAGGCTGCCGTACGCCTCCACCTTCGCCGCGTTCCTCACCCGCGCCCACGACTTCATCCGGATGGCCGCCGTCAGCGGCTCCGGGATCGTCCTCAACGGCTCCCACGCGGGCAGCGCCATCGGTCAGGACGGACCCAGCCAGATGGGCCTGGAGGACCTCGCGATGATGCGGGCCGTGCACGGCTCGACCGTCCTCTACCCGTGCGACGCGAACCAGACCGCGCGCCTGGTCGCCGGGGCGGCCGGCCTGGAGGGCATCCGCTATCTGCGCACCTCCCGCGGCGGCAGCGAGGTGATCTACGGCCCCGACGAGGAGTTCCCGGTCGGAGGCAGCAAGGTGCTGCGCACCGCCGGCGCCGACGACCGGCTCACCCTCGTCGCGGCGGGTGTCACCGTGCCGGAGGCGCTGGCCGCCGCCGACGCCCTGGCCGCGGAGGGCATCGCGGTCCGGGTGATCGACCTGTACTCGGTCAAGCCCGTCGACCGGGACACCCTGCGCCGCGCCGCCGAGGAGACCGGCTGCCTGGTCACCGTCGAGGACCACCACCCCGAGGGCGGCCTCGGCGACGCCGTCGCGGATGCCTTCGCCGACGGCTCGCCCGTGCCCCGGCTGGTCCGGCTCGCGGTGCGCACCATGCCGGGCTCGGCCGCCCCGGACGAGCAACTGCACGCGGCCGGCATCGACGCCGAGGCGATCGCGGCCACCGGCCGGCTGCTGGTGGAGCAGGCGATGGTGCCGTGAGCCCGGGCGCCGCACGCACCGTGCGGGCCGGCCGGCGCACCGTCGAGGTGCACCGGCCGGACAAGGTCCTCTTCCCGGCGCGGGAGGGGCAGCCCCGGCTCACCAAGGGCGACCTGGTCGACTACTACCGGTGCGTCGCCCCGCACCTGCTGCCGCAGCTGCGGGGCCGCCCGCTGATGCTGGAACGCCGGCCGGACGGCATCGACGGCTCCGGGGCGTTCATGCAGAAGAACACGCCGGACCACTACCCGGACTGGGTGCGCCGCGTCGAGCTGCCCAAGGAGGGCGGCACGGTCCGCCACACGGTCTGCGACGACACCGCCACCCTGCTGTACCTCGTCGACCAGGCCGCGCTCACCCTGCACCGCTGGCTCTCCCGCGCCGACCGGCCGGACCGGCCCGACCGGATGGTCTTCGACCTCGACCCGGGCACCGACGACTTCGAGACCGTCCGCGAGGCCGCCCGGCTCCTGGGCGAGCTGCTGGACTCCCTGCGGCTGCCGTCGGCGCCGATGACCACCGGCTCCCGGGGCCTGCACGTCGTCGTGCCGCTGCGCCGGGGGCCGGACTTCGACGAGGTGCGGGACTTCGCCCACCACGTCGCCGGGACCCTCGCCGCCGCCCACCCCGGCCGGTTCACCACCGCCGCCCGCAAGAAGGACCGGGGGGACCGGCTCTACCTCGACGTGCAGCGCAACGGCTACGCGCAGACCGCCGTCGCGCCCTGGACCGTGCGCGCCGCGCCCGGCGCCCCCGTCGCCGCCCCGTTCGCCTGGGAACAGCTCGACGACCCCGCCCTGCACGCCCGCCGCTGGACCGTCGCGGACGCCGTCGAGCAGGCCCGCACCGATCCGTGGGAGGGCCTCCTGAGCCGCCCCCGGGCCCTGGGTCCGGCCCGGCGCCGGCTGGCGGCGCTCTCCGGGCGGCCCGTCTGACCTGCTCCGGGTTGCGGGAAACAGACGGATGTGCTCGTGGAGGTTTGGCGAACACGCTTGCGGCCACACGGAGGGGGAGGTGGCCATGTCGAACACGAAGAACACGTCCGATTCGCAACCCGAGCAAGAAAGTTCACAGAGTTCACAGAAAACCCAGAAGTCCCAGGAGTCGCATTCTTCCCAGGAGTCACGCCGGCCCCGCCCGATGGAGGTGCTGCGCGAAGCGCGCGCCCAGCTCGCGGAGTTGACCGGCATGACCGCCGAGTCCGTCTCGTCCTTCGAGCAGACGGAGGACGGCTGGGCCTTGGAGGTCGAGGTGCTCGAACTGGAACGGGTGCCGGACACCATGAGCCTGATGGCGAGCTACCAGGTGGAGCTGGACTCCGAGGGAATGCTCACCGGCTACCGCCGGGTCCGCCGCTACGAGCGCGGACGCTCCGACGGACGCCGGTCCGGGGGCCGCTGAGCGGCCCGCCCGGACCCCTATCCACACACCCGCAGACACAAGGAGGGATCACCCGGCATGAGTGTCGTACCGGCACAGCAGACCGGCGGCGGAGGCGGCAGCAGCGGCCTCTACGACGTGCTTGAGCTTGTCCTTGACAGGGGTCTCGTCATCGACGCGTTCGTTCGCGTGTCGCTGGTCGGCATCGAGATCCTCAAGATCGACGTGCGCGTGGTCGTCGCCAGCGTCGACACCTACCTGCGCTTCGCCGAGGCGTGCAACCGCCTCGACCTGGAGTCGGGGCCGCGCAAGGACCCGGGCCTGCCCGACCTGGTCGGCACGATGACCGAGTCCGGCGCCCGCGGCAAGTCCAAGGGCGCGCTGTCCGGCGCCGCCGAGACCATCTCCGACGCCTTCAAGCAGGCCCGCGAGGGCGAGCCGGAGTCCCGGCCGCGCGCCCGCAGGTCGACGTCCTCGCGCCGTAAGGAGGAGCAGGAGTGAGCACGTACGTCTACGGCATCACCGCGAGCGCGCCCGCCGCGCTCCCGGACGGCCTCACCGGCGTCGGCGAGCTGCCGGTGCGGGTGCTGACCGAGGGCGACCTCGCGGTCGTCGTCAGCGACGCCCCGGAGAACCTGCGCCCCAAGCGCAAGGACCTGCTCGCCCACCAGAACGTCCTCGCCGAGGCGGGCACGGCCGGCTGCGTGCTGCCCATGCGGTTCGGCAGCGTCGCCCCCGACGACAAGGCGGTCACCGGGGTCCTCGCCGAGCGCGCCGACCACTACAAGGAGCGGCTGCGCGCCCTGGACAACCGGGTCGAGTACAACATCAAGGCCAACCACGTGGAGGAGGCCGTCCTCCACCACGTGATGGCCGAGAACGCGGAGATCCGCGCGCTGGCCGAGTCCAACCGGCAGCAGGGCGGCGGAAGCTACGAGAGCAAGATCCAGCTCGGCGAGATGGTCGCCGCGGCCGTCCAGGCCCGGGAGGCCGAGGACGCCGCGGCCCTCCAGCGGCTCCTGGAACCGGAGGCGGACGCGGTCAGCGTCGGCCCCGAGTCCACCGGCTGGCTGGCCAACGTGTCGTTCCTGGTCGACCGGGAACAGGCCGAGACCTTCCTGGCGGCCGTGGAACGCGCCCGCCGGGACCTGCCGCACCTGGAGGTGCGGATCAACGGCCCGCTGCCGCCGTACAGCTTCGTGGAGCCCGGCCCCGCCGAGCCCGCGGGCACCGCGGCGGGCGGCGGGGCCGACACCGGAGCGGAGTGAGGGAAATGGGCCTGATCTCAGAGGTGCTGCTGCTGCCGTTCGCCCCGGTGCGCGGCAGCGCCTGGGCCGTCAGACAGGTACTCCAGGAGGCCGAGCGGATCTACTACGACCCGGCCACCGTACGGGCCGAACTGTCCCGGCTGGAGGAGCGGTTGGAGGCCGGCGAGATCACGGAGGAGGAGTTCGACGTCCAGGAGGACGCCCTCCTGGACCGGCTTGAGGAAGCTTCGCGCCACAGCGCGGGAACGGGCAACGGGACGACACCATGAATCGAGTGGGACTCGGCCTAGCGGTAGGGGCCGGCTATTTCCTGGGCCGCACCAAGAAACTGAAACTGGCGATCGCCGTGGGGACGGCGGTGGCCGGCAAGCGGATGAACCTCACCCCGCGCGGCATCGCCGACCTGGTCTCCACCCAGCTGCAGAACAACCCGCAGTTCAAGGAGATAGGCGACCAGCTCCGGCAGGACCTGCGCGGAGTGGGCAAGGCGGCCACGGGAGCCATGGTCGAGCGGCAGCTCGACGGTCTCGCCAGCCGGCTGCAGGACCGGACCTCCCAGGTCCGCGACCAGCTCTCGGGGGCCGCCTCCCGGGTGCCGGGCACCGGCGAGGACGACCGGGACGACCGGGACGACCGCGACGGGTACGACGAGGACGCGTCCGACGACGCGGACGACGACCGGGACGACCGGGACGAGCCCGAGCGGGACGCCGCCCCGCGCCGCGCCCGTACGGCGAAGAAGGCGCCGGCGAAGAAGGCCCCGGCCGGCGAGGGCGCGGCAGGGAAGACGGCCGCCAGGAAGACCGCCGCGAAGAAGACCGCCGGCAAGAAGGCGGCGCCCGCCCGCAAGACGGCGGAGAAGACGACGCAGGCGGCCCGGCGGACGGCCCGCGGCGGATCGCCGAAGGGAGGCGGTGAGCGATGAGCGACACCCTGGGTTCGGCGGCCTCCAAGGCGGGTGGCGCGGCCAAGCACAACCCGCTCGCCGACGTGGCCCGCAGCGAGGCCGCCGACCGGCTCAAGGAAGAGGTGCAGCAGTACCTCGCCGCCCAGGCCCAGCGCATGCTGGTCGGCGTCGGCCGCAAGCTCGGCGAGACCACGGTCAAGCTGAACGACATCGCCGACGGCAACAGCCCCGGCTTCGCCAAGCTCGCCCTGGAGGGCGGCCGCAAGATCGCCGAGGGCAAGGGCCCGATGCGCACCGCGGTGGAACTGGGCGCCGGCCGGCTGAAGGACAACGTGGTCGGCGCCTTCAAGAACCTCGGTGGCGGCAAGGGGCGGCGCAAGGGCGGCTCGGGCCAGAAGCCGACCGTCATCATCGAGTACGCCGACGTCGGCGTGCCCTTGCGCACCGCCTACGACCAGTGGACGCAGTACCAGGACTTCAGCACCTTCGCCAAGGGCGTCAAGAGCGCGAACCGCGCCGACGACACCAGCTCCGACTGGCAGCTGAAGGTCTTCTGGTCCAACCGCAGCTGGAAGGCGAAGACCACCGAACAGGTGCCGGACGACCGGATCTCCTGGACCTCGGAGGGCGCCAAGGGCACCACCAAGGGCGTCGTCTCCTTCCACGAGCTGGCGCCGAGCCTGACCCGGGTCATCGTGGTCGTCGAGTACTACCCCAAGGGCCTGTTCGAGAAGACCGGCAACATCTGGCGCGCCCAGGGCCGCCGGCTGCGGCTCGACCTCAAGAACTACGTCCGTTTCATCACCCTCAAGGGCGAGGCGGACGACGGCTGGCGCGGGGAGATCCGCGACGGTGAGGTCGTCCGCAGCCACGAGGACGCGGTCGCGGAGGAAGAGGCCGCGGAGTCGGAGACGGACACGGACGCCGAGCCGGACGGCCGGGAGCAGGAGGACGACCGGCAGGAGGACGACGGGACCGAGGACGCCGACGCGGAGGTCTACGACGAGGAGGAAGCGGAGGAGGACGGCTACGAGGAGGAGCCCCGGGAGGAGTACGACGAGGAGACCGGGGCCGAGGCGGAGGAGGAGCCCGAGGACGAGCCCGAGGACGCGTACGAAGAGGACGTGCCCGAGGACGAGTACGACACCGAGGCCGAGGACGAGGACGAGGTGGCCGAGGGCAAGGGCGACGGGGACGACGCGTACCGTGCGGAGGACGACGAGTACGCCGAGCACGGGGGCCGTCGATGACGACTGCCAGCCGTATGCCCGAACCCTTCGGCCAGGGGCAGGGCGCCAACCTCGCCGACATCCTGGAGCGGGTGCTGGACAAGGGCGTCGTCATCGCCGGCGACATCCGCATCAACCTGCTCGACATCGAGCTGCTCACCATCAAGCTGCGGCTCATCGTCGCCTCCGTCGACAAGGCGAAAGAAATGGGCATCGACTGGTGGGAGAGCGACCCCGCGCTCTCCTCGAACGCCAAGCACAAGGAACTCGCCCGGGAGAACCGGGAGCTGCGCGAGCGGCTGGCAGAGCTGGAATCGGCCCGCACCCCGCTGGAGCGGGGTGCGGGCCGCGCCCGGAGGGAGGACGAGTCGCCATGACCGGACTGCGGTACGTCTACGCCGTCTGCCGTCCCTTCGGCGCGGCCCTGCAGTCGCAGCTCACCGGGGTGGCGGGCGATCCGCCGCGAACACTGCGCCACCGCGGGCTGGTCGCCGTCGTCAGCCATGTCCCCGAGGCCGACTTCACCGAGGAGTCGCTCAAGGAACGCCTGGAGGACCTGGACTGGCTGGCGGCGACCGCCCGCGCCCACCAGCAGGTGATCGACGCGCTCACCGCCGTCACCACGCCGCTGCCGCTCCGGATGGCCACGGTCTTCCGGGACGACAGCGGCGTCCGCGTGATGATGGAGGAACGCGAGGGAGACTTCCTGCGCACCCTCGACCGGCTGGACGGCCGGGTGGAGTGGGGCGTCAAGGTGTACGTGGAGGAGTCCGCGGGGCAGGACGGGCGGGGCGGGCGGGAGCCGGCCGGGAAGCCCGCCTCGGGCCGTGAGTACCTGCTGCGGCGGCGCGCGCGGACCCGCGCGGGCGAGGAACTGTGGCAGCGGGCCGAGGAGTTCGCCGGCCGGCTCCACGGGACGCTGGCCGACCGCGCCGACGACGCCCGGCTGCACGCCCCGCAGAATCCCGCCCTCTCCGGCGCCACCGGACGCAATGTGCTCAACGCCGCCTATCTGGTGCGGCGGGACCTTTCCGAGGAATTCGTGGAACTCGTCGACCGCACCAAGGACGACGTCCCGGGAATTCGCGTCGAACTCACCGGGCCATGGGCCGCCTATTCCTTCGCCGGGGAAAATCCCGAGGAGGGTGCCGCATGACCGTCGTGGAACGCCGGGAGATCGCCCTGGTCGACCTGCTCGACCGGCTGCTGGCCGGCGGGGTCGTCCTCACCGGCGACATCACCCTGCGCATCGCCGACGTGGACCTGGTCCGCATCGACCTGAACGCGTTGATCAGCTCGGTCAACGCCGATGTTCCGTCGCCCTGGGAGGACTGACGTGAGCGAGCGGCACGGCCGGATCGAGTTCGAGCCGGACACCGTCGAGCGCGACCTGGTCAAGCTGGTGCTGACCGTGGTCGAGCTGTTGCGCCAGCTCATGGAGCGCCAGGCGCTGCGCCGCTTCGACCAGGGCGACCTCTCCGAGGACCAGGAGGAGCGCATCGGGCTCACCCTGATGCTGCTCGACGACCGCATGACCGAGCTGCGGGAGCGGTACGGACTGCGGCCCGAGGACCTCAATCTGGACCTCGGGCCGCTGGGACCGCTGCTGCCCCGGGAGTGAGCCTCCCGGGGCAGCAGCCCTTCATCTTCTTCTGTGGCCGCCGGTCACCACCGGTACCAGCGACCCCTGCCGCCTCCGGCCGTCGTCCCGCGGACCAGGAATCCCAGCAGCCACAGGACCAGCACGACCAGGGCGACCCACCAGAGCACCTTCAAGGCGAATCCGGCGCCGAAAAGGATAAGCGCGAGAAGCAGTACGAGCAGAAGCGGAACCATGATGTCGTTACCTCCTGACGTACTGGTGTCCCGGATTTATCGGATCAGGCTTCCTTTCTGCACAGAATTTCTCCGTGCAGTACACCGAACCACCCCTCGGGCCGCTTCCCCCAGTCCCGCCAGGCCGTCGCCGCGGCCGCCAGCTCGTCCTCGCTCGCGTGGCCGCCGCCGGTGGCCAGCTCCGCGTAGGAGGACGCCACCGTGCGGTCCGCCCACAGACCGCTCCACCAGGCCCGCTCCTCGGCGGTGGTGAACGTCCAGGTGCTGGAGGTGGCGCTGATGTCGGTGAAGCCCGCCGCCAGCGCCCACGCCTTCAGCCGGCGCCCCGCGTCCGGCTCACCGCCGCTCGCCCGCGCCACC
This sequence comes from Streptomyces daghestanicus, assembly GCF_020521275.1. Lineage (NCBI taxonomy): Bacteria > Bacillati > Actinomycetota > Actinomycetes > Kitasatosporales > Streptomycetaceae > Streptomyces > Streptomyces daghestanicus. Next base: position 173,007 of record NZ_BNDX01000009.1, read on the forward strand.
CGCCGGTACAGCTCCAGCCAGGCGTCCAGGCCGGCCGACGCCGGGTACCAGGTCATGGCGCCGTAGTCGGCGTCCCGCACCGCGACGAACCCGGCGGGCCTGGTGACCCGCTTCATTTCGCGCAGCGCCGCCACCGGGTCGCCGACGTGCTGGAGCACCTGGTGGGCGTGGACCACGCAGAAGGTGTCGTCGGGGAAGTCCAGGGCGTGCACGTCCGCCACCGCGAAGTCGACGTTGGCCAGACCCCGCCCGGCGGCCGTCGCGCGCGCGGTGTCCAGGATCTCCGGGGCGCGGTCGACCCCGGTGACACGGCCGTCCGGGACCAGGGCCGCGAGGTCGGCGGTGATGGTGCCCGGACCGCAGCCGACGTCGAGGACGCGCATGTGCGGCTTCAGCGAACCGAGCAGGTACCCGGCGGAGTTGGCGGCGGTCCGCCAGGTGTGCGAGCGGAGCACGGACTCGTGGTGTCCGTGCGGATAGACGGCGGTCTCCTGCGGCCTCGGCATCATCGATCCCCTCTGCGACGCCCGACGGCGTCCGACCGGCTCACCGTACGCCCGTCGCCCGCATCATGAGACATGAGTCTCTCTATGTGGTATGACGGGCCATCAGTCACCAGGCAGCGGGCGGTACACCGTCAGCGCCTCGGGGAGCTTCTCCACCGTCACATCACCCTCGGTCTCGGTGACCTCGCCGTCGTAGGCGAGCAGCGTGCCCGGCGCGACGCCCTTCAGCCGCAGCCTCGGCACCTGCACCGCCGCGTGCGCGGGGGAGCGGGTCAGCGGTCCGGCGAAGGCCGCCGACAGCAGCCGCAGCGCGGGCCGGCTGCCGCCGTGCACCACCCGGACGTCGAGCCGCCCGTCCGCCAGGTCGAGCCGCCGGCCCGGCGCCAGCCCCATGCGGTGGTAGGTGCCGTTGCCCGCGAACAGCATCCACAGCGGCCGGGTACGGCCCCCCACCTCGGCGCGGAGCGGATGCCGGTCGGCGCGCAGCACCCGCACCGCCGCCAGCAGCCCGGCCGGCCAGCCGCCGATCCGGTGCGACCAGCGCTCCCGCTCCCGCACCAGCTCCGGGTACACCCCCAGGCTGAAGGTGTTGAGGAAGATGCCGCTCAGCCCGCCCGAGGTGAACCGGCCCACGTCCACCCGCACGCCCTCGCCCTGCTCCAGCGCCCGGGACAGCGCCCGGACGTCCTCGACACCCAGGTCGTAGGCGAAGTGGTTGAGGGTGCCGCCGGGCAGCACCGCCAGCGGCAGCCCGTGCCGCAGGGCGACCCCGGCCGCCGCGTTCACCGTGCCGTCGCCGCCGCACACGCCGAGCACCCGGGCGCGGCCGGCGGCCTTCTCCAGCTCGGCGGGGACCTCGGCCGGCTCCGCCTCGATCACCTCGGCCAGCGGCAGCGCGTCGCACAGCGCCCGCACCCGCTCCGAGGTGCCCGAGCCCAGGTTGGCGACCATCACCAGGCCCTCGCCGCCGGACAGCGCGGGCACCTGGGCTACCGGCCGGGCCGGCGGTGTGAGCTGGGCCCGGGTGGGCACCAGACCTCTGACCGCGAACGCCGCCCCCGCGCCGAGTGCCGCCCCGGCCAGCACGTCGCTCGGGAAGTGGACGCCGGTGTAGACCCGGGAGAGGGCGACCGCCGCGGCCACCGGCGCCACGGCCGCGCCCCACGCGGGGGACTCCAGCGCCACGCCGGTGGCGAAGGCGGCGGCCGAGGCGGCGTGCCCGGACGGGAACGAGGTCGTGATCGGCTGCCGTTTCAGCTGCCGCACCAGCGGTACCGGGTCCAGGACCGGCCGGGCGCGGCGCACCGAGCGCTTGCCGACGGTGTTGATGGTGAGCGAGGCCACGCCCAGCGAGGCGATGCCGCGGACGGCGGCCCGCCGGGCCCGGGGCGTGCGGGACGCGGCCACCGCCGCGGCGGCGGCGAACCAGAGCGCCCCGTGGTTGGCGCTGCGGCTGAGCCGGGGCAGCACCCGGTCGCCGCCGGGCCAGTGCCGGGCGGCGACCGCCGCGAACAGCCGGTGGTCGAGATCCAGGAAACCCTTGCGCAGCGGATGCGGTCCGGGCAGCGGGACGGTGAGGTCTACGTCGGGGCTCATGCCTCCCGCCTACCCTTCGGGCGGCCTTTCCTGCCGCCCCGGAAATGCGGTTGCCCGACCGGGGGCTGCACCAGGGACAATCACCCCCATGGGCCACCTCGAAGCAGCGCACCTGGAGTACCACCTGCCCGACGGGAGGACGCTCCTCGGCGACGTCTCCTTCCGGGTGGGGGAGGGCGCCGTCGTCGCCCTCGTCGGCCCCAACGGCGCGGGCAAGACCACTCTGCTGCGGCTGCTCTCCGGCGAGCTGAAGCCGCACGAGGGCACCGTCACCGTCAGCGGCGGACTCGGCGTGATGCGCCAGTTCGTCGGCTCCGTACGGGACGACACGACCGTCCGCGACCTGCTCGTCTCCGTCGCCCCGCCGCGCATCCGGGACGCCGCCCGCGCGGTCGACGCCGCCGAGCACGCCGTCATGACCGTCGACGACGAGGCCGCGCAGATGCGGTACGCGCAGGCCCTCTCCGACTGGGCGGAGGCGCGCGGCTACGAGGCGGAGACGCTGTGGGACATGTGCACCACCGCCGCGCTGGGCGTGCCGTACGAGAAGGCGCAGTGGCGGCGGGCGAGCACCCTCTCCGGCGGCGAGCAGAAACGCCTCGTCCTGGAGGCGCTGCTGCGTGGCACCGACCAGGTGCTCTTGCTGGACGAGCCGGACAACTACCTCGACGTCCCCGGCAAGCGCTGGCTGGAGCAGCGGCTCGCGGAGACCCGCAAGACCGTCCTGTTCGTCTCCCACGACCGGGAGCTGCTGGCCCGCGCCGCCGAGCGGATCGTCTCCCTGGAGCCGGGCCCGGCCGGCGCCGACGCCTGGGTGCACGGCGGCTCCTTCGCCACGTACCACGACGCCCGCCGCGAGCGCTTCGCCCGCTTCGAGGAACTGCGCCGCCGCTGGGACGAGAAGCACGCCCAGCTGAAGAGGCTGGTCGTCAACCTGCGGCAGGCCGCCTCGGTCAGCCACGAGATGGCCTCCCGCTACCACGCCGCGCAGACCCGGCTGCGCAAGTTCGAGGAGGCCGGACCGCCGCCCGAGCCGCCGCGTGAGCAGGACATCACGATGCGCCTCAAGGGCGGCCGTACCGGCGTACGCGCCGTCACCTGCGAAAAGCTGGAACTGACCGGCCTGATGAAACCCTTCGACCTGGAGGTCTTCTACGGCGAACGGGTCGCCGTCCTCGGCTCCAACGGCTCCGGCAAGTCCCACTTCCTGCGCCTGCTGGCCGGCGAGGACGTGCCGCACACCGGGCACGTCAAGCTCGGGGCGCGGGTCGTCGCCGGGCACTTCGCGCAGACCCACGCCCACCCCGAACTGCTCGGCCGGACCCTCCTGGACATCCTCTGGGAGGAGCACGCCCAGGACCGGGGCGCCGCCATGTCCCGGCTGCGCCGCTACGAGCTGACCGGCCAGGCCGAGCAGACCTTCGACCGGCTCTCCGGCGGCCAGCAGGCCCGGTTCCAGATCCTCCTGCTGGAGGTGCGGGGCGTCCACCGCCCTGCTCCTGGACGAGCCCACCGACAACCTCGACCTGGAGTCCGCCGAGGCGCTCCAGGAGGGCCTGGAATCCTTCGACGGCACGGTCCTCGCGGTCACCCACGACCGCTGGTTCGCCCGCTCCTTCGACCGCTACCTGGTCTTCGGCAGCGACGGCCGGGTCCGGGAGACACCGGAGCCGGTCTGGGACGAGCGCCGCGTCGAGCGGGCGCGCTGACTCACCTCCAGCGCAGCAGCGCGCCGAGGCCGCCGACCGGCGTGTCCTGGCGGTCCTCCGTGTCCGGCAGCGCCGGCAGCACCGAGATCGCCGGGGCGCCGGTCATCACGGCCGAGCGCAGCAGCGCGTCGTCGGCGCGGGCGGCCCAGGAGTTCTGCTCGCCGAGCGTCTTCAGCTCGGTGCGCCGCACCGCGAGCTGGTCGGCGTCCTCACCGATCCACACCTCGCGGTGGGTGTCCGGCCCGTCCGGGATGACCAGCAGTTCGTCGATACGGTGCTCCCGCGCGGCCTCCACCAGCGCCGGCACGCCCTCCGCCGCGGCGGCCCGGCCCTCGCCGTCCGGGGCGCGGGCGGACAGGAACCGGTCCAGGTCCCGCTGGGCGCGCGCCGTGACGTGCTCCTCGCGCAGCCGCCGCACCTCCTCGTCGAGGAGCCGGCTGCCGGTGCCGTGCGCGGCCTGCACGACCCGGTCCTTCAGCCGGGCCGGCATCCGCTCGTGCACGGCGCGGCACTCGCGGCCGTCCCCGACCAGGATCAGCAGGTCGGCGCCGGTCTCCTCCTGGCACACGGCGAGCGCGTCGGCGATCTCCGCGGCGTTGTGCTCCCAGGTGTTCTCCACCCGGAGCTGGAAGTGCCGCTCGGACCAGTCGGCGGAGCTGGTGCGGTGCACCGGCCACTGCCGGCCGGTCACCCCGCCCGCGTCCGCCTCGCCCAGCGCGGAGCGCAGCTCGAAGTCGGCGCCCTTGCGGTCGATGTACGCCACCACGCACACCGCGTCCTCGCCGGCCAGTTCCAGCAGCGGCGACACCCGCGGCAGCGGCGCCCAGTGCGCGGTGGTGCCGGCCCGCGGGGGGGCGGGCCAGCGGGGTGTCCAGGACGACCTGGCCGCCGTGCGCGAACAGCGCCCGTCCGTGCGGGTCGGTGGCGTGCCGCAGGCTCTCCATGCCCTCCCGCACGGCCCGGCGGGTCGCCTCGTCGGCGCCCTGCCGCTCCAGTTCCCGGTCGACCTCGGCGGCCGTCAGCCCACGGGCGTGCGCGGTGTCCTCGGCGTGCCGGGACAGATCGACGTACACGGAGGCCCAGGGGCCCTGGCGTTCGTAGAGGGGGTGCAGAAAGGCGAGATCCATGAGTACCTCCCGGATACCGCTCGGGGGTGGTGGTTCACGGGCGGGTACCCGGACCGCATGAACGAACACGACACGCGGGACGGCGCCATGACCGGAGTGGACCCGGGCCGCCTGGACGACCAGCAGCTCATGAAGGAGCTGGAGACCATCCACCGCACGCGCCACGACACCCTGCTCCACGGCTCGGACGACGCGCTGCGGGCCCACAACGAGCGGATGGCGCAGCTGGAGGGCGAATGGCTGCGCCGCAACCCGCGCCGCCCGGTCGCCGCGGGCCGCACCCGCGAGGGCGCCCGGGAGCGGGTGGGCGGGGAGGCGGCCACGCCCGGAACACCCGCCACGTGACGGGAGGGGCGGTGCCCGGACCACGCGGGTCCGCGCACCGCCCTCCCGGTTCCGGGCCGGTCCTGGCTCAGCCGCCGGGCCTTGGCGAACTCCGCCAGGAAGGTCTCGCAGAACGCCTTCAGGTCGCCGGCTTGCGGCTGGTGACCAGCGTGCTGGGCCCGCCGTCGCAGACCTTGACCTGCTCGTCCACCCAGGTGCCGCCCGCGTTGCGGATGTCCGTGCGCAGGCTCGGCCAGGAGGTCAGCGTCCGGCCGCGCAGGACGTCCGCCTCGACCAGCGTCCACGGGGCGTGGCAGATCGCCGCGACCGGTCGCCCCTGGGTGAAGAAGTCCTTCACGAAGGCGACCGCCCGCTCGTCCATGCGCAGGAAGTCCGGGTTGGCCACGCCGCCGGGCAGCACCAGACCGCCGAAGGAGTCGGCGGAGGTCTCGCCGGTCACCTCGTCCACGGGGAAGGTGTCCGCCTTGTCCAGGTGGTTGAAGGCCTGGATCTCGCCGGACTGCGTCGACACCAGCACCGGCTCGTGCCCGGCGTCCTTCGCCGCCTGCCACGGCTCGGTCAGCTCGACCTGCTCCACGCCCTCGGGCGCGGTCAGAAACGCGATACGCATGCGGGTTCCTCGTCCTTTCGTTCTTGTTCTGTGTCACATCTCCGGCCCCGGCCCGCATCAGGTCGCCGAGGCTCACCAGGCCGACCGGCAGGCCCTGCCTCCACGACCGGCAGCCGGCTCACCGCCCGCTCCCGCATCAGCGAGAGCGCGTCCGCGGCCGGCAGGTCCGGGGCGACCAACCAGCGGGTCGCGGGAGCACACGGCGCCGGCGCCCCACCGTGAGCGGGTCGATGCCCTCGGCCACCGCCCGCACCGTGATGTCCCGGTCGGTGAGCACCCCGACCACGCGCTGCCCGTCGGCCACCACGACATCGCCGATGCCCTGGTCCCGCATCAGCCGCGCCGCCTCGGCCAGCGAGGCGTCCGGCCGTACGGCGACCACGCCCGGGGTCATCACGTCCTTCACGTACGTGCCCGTCCGCCCGGTCATGGCGCGGCGGTCACGCCCCGGCGGAGCCGGGCGGCCCGGTGAGGGCCTTCGGCCAGCTCCTGGACGGTGGTGTAGTGCGCCTCGTGCGGCAGTCCCCTCGACCCGCCTCGACCAGGGCGTCGGGCGCGTGGCCGCGCCGCAGCCCCCGGGCCAGTTCCCGGGGACCGGCGGGGAAGGCCCCGCGGGTCAGGTTCCGGGCCAGCTCCAGCCGGAGCGGACTCCAGCCCGAGGACGGCGCGCGGCTCGGCGTCACCGGGCCGTACCGCCCACCTCCGGGTCGTCCTCGGCGATCGGCTCGGGGTCGTGCCACTCCTCGGTGCGGGGGGGTGTCCGGACCGCAGCAGGCCCTGCAGTTCTGTGCTTCATCTCGTCGTCGCGTGGGCGCTCAGCCGGTCGCTGCCTCGCTGCATGTCTCCCTCCAGATCCTTCAGGGTGGCCACCGCGTACCCGGCCAGCGCGGGGCGACACGGATTACGTCCGCCGGTTCCGGCCCGTTTCGTCCCGGGCCGCTCCGCTCCGGCCGCGTGCCGCCGGTTTGCTCCCCGGGCAGCGGGAACCCGGCTCCTTGCCCCCCCGCGCCCACCCTCCTCCGGAAGGACGGCAGGACCATGGCGGTGCTGCTCGCTGTGCTCATCCCGGTCCTCATGCTCGGCGTGGTCCTGGCGCTCGGGCGGTACGAGGAACTCCTGCTGCCGGCCGCCGAACCGGCACCCGACGCTCCCGTCGCCCCCGTCGCGCCCGACCTCGTCCCCGTCCCCGTGCCCGGTGAGGAACTTCCCACGGCGGCGTGACGCGGGCGCGCGGG
>NZ_BNDX01000010.1:0-290000 GCF_020521275.1 Streptomyces daghestanicus
CCGCCGCCCACCAGTTGGGCGACGACGTCAGCCACCGCTACTACTGGGACGCCGGGCACGGGGCCAACGAGGACGCCGGCGACTTCATCGAGTGGGTCGCGAAGACGGCCGGTCACAAGTCGGCCTAGCCGGTCCCGCGGGCGGCGGGCGGTGATTACGCTCGCCGCATGGCCGACTCCCCCGACCTCACCGATTCCCCAGCGCGGCGCCCGGTCTACGTCATCGGCGGCGGACCGGGCGGGCTCGCCGCCGCGTACGCCCTGCGCGCCCGGGGCGTGCGCGCCGTCGTGCTGGAGCGGTCCGACCAGGTCGGCGCGTCCTGGCGCCGCCACTACGACCGGTTGCGACTGCACACCACCCGACGTCTGTCGTCCCTGCCGGGCCTGCCGATGCCGCGCCGGTTCGGGCGCTGGCCGGCCCGGGACGACGTCGTGCGCTACCTGGAGAAGTACGCCGAGCACCACCGTCTGGAGGTGGTCACGGGCGTCGAGGTGCACCGCGTCGAGCCCGCCCCCGACGGCGACGGCTGGCTGCTGCGCGCCTCCGGGGGCCGCGAACTGACCGGCGCCGCCGTGGTGGTGGCCACCGGCTACAACCACACCCCCCGGGTCCCGGACTGGCCCGGCCGGGACAGCTACACCGGAACGTTCCTGCACGCCTGCGAGTACCGCTCCGCCGCGCCCCACGCGGGCCGGGACGTCCTCGTCGTTGGGGTCGGCAACACCGGTGCCGAGATAGCCGTCGACCTGGTCGAGGGCGGTGCCGCGCGGGTCCGGCTGGCGGTGCGCACCCCGCCGCACCTGGTGCGCCGCTCGACCGCCGGGTGGGCCGCCCAGTACACGGCGGTCCTGGTCCGCCGGCTGCCCGTGCGGCTCGTCGACCGGCTGGCCCGGCCGCTGGCCCGGGTGAGCGTCCCCGACCTGTCGGCGCGGGGCCTGCCCCGCCCGGACACCGGCCTGTACAGCCGGGTGCGGCAGGGGGCCGTCCCGGTGCAGGACGTCGGTCTGATCGACGCGGTGCGCCGGGGCCGGGTGGAGGTGGTCGCCGCCGTGGAGGGCTTCGAGGGCGGCAAGGTGGTCCTCGCGGACGGCGACCGCGTCGCCCCGGACACGGTGATCGCCGCCACCGGGTACGAGCGCGGCCTGACCGGGCTCGTCGGCCACCTGGGCGTGCTGGACGCGCGCGGCCGTCCGGTCGTCCGGGGTGCCCGCACCCCGAAGGACGCCCCCGGCCTGTACTTCACCGGCTTCACCAACCCCATCAGCGGGATGCTCCGGGAACTCGCCCGCGACGCGGTGCGCATCGCGCGCGCGGTCGACCGCCGTCAGGGCAGCCGGGCCGCCCGGCTGCCCTGATCCCGGGTCAGGACCAGCAGGTCGCCGGCGTCGGGGTCGCCCAGGAGGACGAAGAGTTCGGGGGCGTCCTCGGTGCCGCCGATGGTCCAGTACGTGTCCTGGTCGCAGGAGCCGGACGCGCCGGGGCGGACCAGGACGCCGGCCCGCTCCTCGCCGTAGGGGCCGTCCCGGCGCAGGGACCAGGTGCCGGCGCCGGCGCAGACGGGGATCGACCGGTCGGTGCGGTCGGTGACCTTCATCGGCAGCCGGACCGGCTCGGCCCCGCCGTCCGCGTCGAGCCGCAGCACGGCGCCGTCCCCGCTTCGCCAGACCCCGGTGACCTGGGCGGCGGAGAGCACCGGAGGCTCGTACTCCGGGACCAGCCCGGACCGGGCGGCCAGCGCGAGACCGCCGAAGGCCCCGGCGAACAGCAGGAACCCGCCGGCCCCGGCCCGGAACCACACCCCCCAGCATCCCCAGCCCGGCAGGTCGGACTCCGTACGGCGGCCCCGGCGGGCGTACCCCGCGGCCAGCGCCGGCGCCGCGCCGAGCAGCGCGCACGACAGGGCCGTACTCCAGAAGCCCGACCCCGCCGCCCAGGCCACCGGGACCGCCCACACCGCGCCGAGCAGCGCCACCGCGGCCAGGTGCCGGGCCCACGCGGGGCCGGGCAGCCGGCGGGCCGGTGCCGTACGGGCGAGGACGGCGGCCGGCGCGATGTGCAGCAGCGTGTGCAGCAGGCCGAGGACCGGCAGGTACAGCGGGGCGAACAGCAGCAGGCAGATGAGGCCGAACGCACCGCCGTACCCGATGCCGTAGTCGTCCTGGACGCTCCGCGTCAGCACCCACCAGGCCAGCCACGCGGCCGGCCACTGCGCCGCGCTGCACGCGGCGGCCGTCCGCGTCTCCTCGTACGTCCAGGCCGAGCGAATCCGCCGGACCGTGTCCCCCCACGTCACGGGGGAAGCGTACGGCCGGCCCGTCAGAGCGCCGGCACCGGGCGCCGCCTGATCACCAGGGCCATCAGCGCCGCCGCCGCGCACAGCGCCCCGGAGGCGTACCAGACGACGTCGTAGGAACCGAAGACGTCGCGGGCGACGCCGCCGAGGAAGGCGACCAGCGCGGCGCCGACCTGGTGGGAGGCGAGGACCCAGCCGAAGACGATCGCGCTGTCGTCGCCGAACCGCTCGCGGCACAGGGCGAGGGTGGGCGGGACGGTGGCGACCCAGTCGAGGCCGTAGAAGACGATGAAGAAGACCATCGGCGGGCGCACGGCCGGCGCGAGGAGCATGGGGAGGAAGAGGAGGGAGACGCCGCGCAGGGCGTAGTAGACGGCGAGCAGGCGGCGCGGCTCGAAGCGGTCGGTGAACCAGCCGGAGGCGATCGTGCCGACCACGTCGAAGACGCCGATGACGGCGAGCAGCGAGGCGGCGGCGGTGACCGGCATGCCGTGGTCGTGCGCGGCGGGCACGAAGTGCGTCTGGACCAGGCCGTTGGTGGAGGCGCCGCAGATCGCGAAGGTGCCGGCCAGCAGCCAGAAGGTACCGGTGCGCGCGGCGGTGGCGAGGACGTCCAGGGTGCGCCGCGCGGCGCCGGTGACGGGGGCGGGCCCGGGGACGAACTCCGTGGCGCCGTACGGCTTCTGTCCGAGGTCGGCCGGGTGGTCGTGGAGCAGCAGCCAGACGAAGGGGACGACCGCGAGGGCGGCGAGCGCGACGGTGACGGCGGCCGGGCGCCAGTCGTACCTCTCCACGATCCAGGACACCAGCGGCAGGAAGATCAGCTGGCCGGAGGCGGAGGCGGCGGTGAGGATGCCGCTGACCAGGCCGCGCCGGGTGGCGAACCAGCGGTTGGTGACGGTCGCCGCGAAGGCGAGGGCCATCGAGCCCGAGCCGAGGCCGACCAGCAGGCCCCAGCAGAGCATCAGCTGCCACGCCGACTGCATCCAGACGGTCAGCCCGGAGCCGAGCGCGATCAGGGTGAGGGCGGCGGCGACCACCCGCCGGATGCCGAAGCGGTCCATCAGGGCGGCGGCGAAGGGCGCGGTGAGGCCGTAGAGCGCGAGGTTGACGGAGACGGCGGCGCCGATCGTGCCGCGCGACCAGCCGAACTCCGCGTGCAGCGGGTCGATGAGGATGCCGGGCACGGCGCGGAAGGCGGCGGCGCCGATGATCGTCACGAAGGTGACGGCGGCGACGAACCAGGCGCGGTGCACCCGGCGCCGGGGCTGCCGGACGGGCCGGGCGGCGGCCGCCGTTTCGCTTGTCTGGGTCACGTCATGGAGCTTGTGTCACCGGGCCGGTCCGCAGCGAGTGGCCCGGAGGACATGGTTCGCTAGGATCGGGCCATGCCGTCCGACCGGGAACCCCGCCCGCACCGCGTCGTCGTCCTCGCCCTGGACGGTCTGATCCCGTTCGAGCTGGGCATCCCGCAGCGCATCTTCGGCATGGCCCGGGACGCCGGGCGCCGTCCGCTCTACGAGGTCGTCACCTGCTCGGTCCGGCCGCCCGGCCCGGTCGCCACCGACGCCGACTTCGCGGTCCTGGTGGAGCACGGCCCACAGGCGCTGGCCACCGCCGACACGGTCGTCGTGCCCGCCTCCTACGAGCTGGGTCCCGTGCACGAGGAGGGCGTGCTGACCCCGGAGCTCGCCGCGGCCCTGGCCCTGGTCCGGCCCGGCACCCGGCTGGTCGCCATCTGCACCGGCGGCTACGTGCTCGCCGCCGCCGGACTGCTCGACGGCCGTCCGGCGACCACCCACTGGGCCTCGGCCGAGCACTTCCAGCGGCTCTTCCCCCGGGTCCGGGTCGACGCGGACGTGCTCTTCGTGGACGACGGCGACGTGCTGACCTCGGCGGGGGTCGCGGCCGGCATCGACCTGTGCCTGCACCTGGTCCGCCGGGACCACGGCGCGGCCGTCGCGAGCGACGTGGCCCGGCGCACGGTGGTGCCGCCGTACCGGGACGGCGGTCAGGCCCAGTTCATCGAGCGGCCGGTGCCCGACCCGCAGCAGGCGTCCACCACCGGCGCCCGCGCCTGGGCGCTCGACCGCCTCCACGAGCCCCTCCGATTGCGGGACCTGGCGGAACGGGAGGCCATGTCGGTACGGACCTTCACCCGGCGGTTCCGCGAGGAGGTCGGGATCAGCCCCGGCCAGTGGCTGACCCTGCAGCGGGTGGAACGGGCCCGGCACCTGCTGGAGTCCACCGACCTCTCCGTGGACCAGGTGGCCCGGCAGGCGGGGTTCGGCACGGCCCAGTCGATGCGCCAGCACCTACAGGCGACGCTCGGGGTCGCCCCCACCGCGTACCGGCGGGCCTTCCGCAGCGGGCCGGCCGGGGCGCCGCGCGGCGCCGTCGCCACCGGCTGAGCGGGCGGCCCGCCGGACCTCGCCCCACCAGCCGACGAGGGCGAGGGCGAGGGTCAGCGCGACGCCGGCCAGGATGGCGGTGGAGGGGGCGGCCACGCCGAGCAGCAGCCCGGCGAGGCCGCCGGTCACCGCGTAGCCCGCGCCCGCGGCGGCGTACATCACCGAGTACCCGGCGGCGAGCGCCTCCGGGGGCAGCGCCTCGCGCAGGGCCAGGTTGCGGGTGAGCAGCGCACCGGACTGGAGTACGCCGCCCAGGGCGAGCCCCGCCGCGATCCAGGGCGTGCCGGGGGCCAGCGCGACCCCGGCCACACAGGCCGACATGCCGCACAGCAGCGCCAGGCCGCGGGTGCGGGGCAGGCCCGGCCAGGACCGCAGTCCGTACAGGAAGGCACCGGCGCCCGCCCCGACCGCCAGGCCGGTGAGCAGCGGGCCGGACCAGCCGGCACCGGCGCCGCGCTGTTCCAGCAGGGCGGGCAGCACGATCTCGGCGAGGCCCAGCAGGGTGAGGCCGGCGGCGCCGGTGACGTACACCGGCCAGGCGGCGGCCAGCACCCGCGGCACCGGGGGGCGTGCCGTCCCGGCGGCGGCCGTGCCCGCACCGCCCCAGCGGGCGGGCAGCGCCCACAGCCCCGCGGCGGACACCGCCATCGAACCGGCCGCGAGGAGGAGGGGGACGGGCGGGGCGACGCCCAGGGCGAGGCCGGTGACCGCCGCCGGGGAGACGGACCACACCACGGACCCCAGCATCGACTCGACGGACAGCGCCTGGGTGACGGCCCGTTCCGGGACCAGCTCGGTGAGCAGGGTGCGCAGTCCGCCGGTCGCCGCGGCCGGGGCGGCCCCGGCGAGGAAGGCGAACGCGGCGAGCGCTCCGGCGGGGGCGCCGGGCAGCAGGCCGAGGGCCGCGAAGCCGGCGGCGCCGGTGAGCAGGCCGGCCGCGAGGTGCCGGCGGGCCCGGTCGGGGTTCAGCCGCAGTCCGAGCAGCGGGGCGCCGGCGATCTCGCCGAGCACGTACACCGCGGCGAGGGCGGCGCCCAGGGAGTAGCCACCGGGCCCGTCCCGGACCAGGAAGACCAGGGCCAGCGGCGCCATGGCCACCGGTATGCGGGCGGCGAACGCGGTGCCGGCCCAGATCAGCACCGGCCGGGAGGCCACGTCGCGGTAGGTCATAGGAGGACGGTAGGGGCGGGGGCGGGGGCGTCCCAGGGGTTTTCCGGAAGCGTTCCGGCGTCCTGGATCGTGTGCGTGCCGAGCCCTTCAGAGTTTTCCCCAGCCTGTGGACAACTCTTGACGGCCGACCGGACGGCGGGGCGGCACCGGCACCCCGAGAACGGCGCCGCTCGCCGCCGTCCGGCCCCGGCACTCCACCCCGGCGCCGAAGCCGTGCGGGGAGTGCCGTCGCGCCGCGACCCACACTCGGCGAGGGCTCCCGTCACGGACCCTCGCCGTCCCCTCACGGCGAATCGCTGTACATCAGGGTGAGCGCGGGGTCACCCACCGTCAACGCCCGGGTGGGCTTTTCGTCCCTTGTGCCCCGTTCCGCACCGGCCGCGCACGGGAGCACGGCCGGGCGCACGGCCGGGAGCCCCGGGTCACGGGGCCGGCAGCCCGCGCGGCGCCCCGCTCCCGCACGCCGCTACACCGCCTCGTACGCCCGGCCGCCCCCGACCGGTACCGTCCCGGCCCGGTCGGCCGCGCCGGCGGGTGCGGCCGGCGCGGCACGGCGGTCCAGCTCGCACCAGATGCGCTTGCCGGCCTCGTCCCGCGTCCAGCCCCAGCGGTCGGCCAGCCCGTCGACCAGGGCCAGCCCCCGGCCGCCGGTCGCCTCGCCGTCCGCGCACCGGTACACCGGCGCGTGCCCGCAGGCGTCGGCCACCTCCAGCCGGACGGCGGACCCGTCGGCCTCCGCGCCGGGCAGGGCGAGCCGGAGCACGGCCGGACGGCCGGTGTGCACGACCGCGTTGGTGACCAGTTCGGAGACGAGCAGAACGAGCGCGTCGGCGAGGGCCTCGTCGTCCCGCGCCCCCGACGCCGCGAGCCGTGCACGGGCCCATTTCCGGGCCCGCCCGACCTCGGCGGGGTCGGGCCGGATCTCCAGCTGCGCCTTCTGCATGGTGCGACAGCATGGTTGACCCGCCGTCACACCAACAAGCGCTTCGGGCATATTCCAACGGGAAGGAGTACCCGTACGGGATACTGTGCGACTCCCCTACGCCGCCACCCGCTCCCCCACTACTCCCCCGCCTGCTCCGCCACCGTGAAGTAGTGGGCGAAGGCGGGGACGACGTCCTCCTCGCCGACCTTCCCGTCCCCGTCCGCGTCGAGGCTCGCCGCGACCGGGCGGGCGGTCTCCGGGGGAACGCCGAGGGCGGTGAGCAGCCGTACGGTCTCCTCGACCGTCACCGCCCCATCGCCGTCGGCGTCGGCGACGGCCAGCGCCGCGTGCAGGAAGGGACGGGCGATCTCGGCGAACCGGTCCGGGGTGTCCCGCAGGCGCTTGACCGCGCCGGTGACGAACTCCTGGCGGGTGATGCGCTGGTCGCCGTCCCGGTCGGCGATGCCGGCCATGCCCTGCCAGAACGCCTCGGCACCGCCGTACAGCGCCTGCCCCTTGTCGGAGCGGGCCGCGACGGCGAACTCCGCGAGCAGCGCCTTGGCCGCCTCGCTGAAGTCCTCGCGGTCGATGCAGCCGTTGCCGTTCAGGTCGAAGGTGGCGAACCGGTCGGCGATCCCGCGTCCGTCCTCGCCGCTGACCATCTCTTCGCTGACCATCTGTTCTCTGGCCGCCTTACGTCGGGTGGGGGATGTCTCGCAGGGAGCGTACGACGGCGGCGGGCGCCCTGGCGCGGAAAGTGACGTCCGCACCAAGACCGGGCGAATACCGGTACAACGATGTGACAGAACGATGACGCGCGGCGCGCGGCGTGTGGGGCGCGGGCGGGTGCGGGGCGCGTGTGGGTGCGGGGCGCGTGTGGGTGCGGGGCGCGTGTGGGTGCGGGGCGCGGGCGGGTGCGGCGCGCGGGTGGGTCCTACGCGGACAGCGGGCGGGGTTCGTCGCCGGTGGCCGAGGCGAGGTCGGGGTGGACGTCGAAGAGGCGGCGCACGCCCAGCGCGGCGAGGACCCGGTTGACGTGGGAGCCGTCGACCGCGCCCTGGGCGGGCAGGATCAGCCGCAGCCGGCCCTGGCAGGACCGTATGAGGCGCCGGGCGGCGATCAGCACGCCCACGCCACTGGAATCGCAGAACAGCACGTCGGAGAGGTCGAGGACCAGGCTGTGGCGGCCTTCGGCCACGGCGTCGTGCACCCGCTGGCGCAGCGCGGGCGAGGACACGAGATCCAGCTCGCCCGACACCTGGACCACGGTCCAGCCACCCCGCTCCTCCCCGGTCACGTTGAACGCCACCACCATGCCCTTCGCTCGTCGCAACGGATCGGCACCGAAACGGATGCTCTGCCTACGCTTCTTGGGCGCGCGCCTGCCCACCGGCCGTTCCCGCAAACGCCTGCCGGAAAACGGGCACCGATCAGAAGGGGCTTGAAACAACCCCCTCCGATCCCATTCGATCCCCTCCGCTCTTATCCGGTCTTGTCCGGTCAGGCGGTGGGGGCCGCCGCCGGGACAGTGGGTGCCCTCACCGCGTGGGCGCCCTGTACCACCCGGTTCACCCCGGGGGGCGCGCATTGCCACAAAGGGGCGTGCGTCGTCATAGGTGCGGACTACATTCGGGACGGCGGGGGCCGCAGGCTGGACACCGGACGGACCGGCCGCACGCCGGGCACGAGCAGGGGGTGGAGGGGGTCGCATGGCGACGAGGAACACACCGCCGCGCTGGGACCGCGCGATGCAGCAGCGGCTCGCCCGCGGCGAGGCCGCCGCCCTCGGCGAGCTGTACGACCGGTTCGCCGCCCTGGTGCACGGCCTCGCCCACCGGGTCCTGGACGACCAGAGCGCCGCCGACCGCGTCACCCGCGAGGTCTTCACCCACGTCTGGGAGCACCCGGACGCCTACGACCCCCGGCAGGGTCCGATGCGCACCTGGCTCGCCGGGCTCACGCACCGGCTGGCCGTGCGGCGGCTGCGCGCCACGGAGACGGCCGCCCTGGAGCGCGGCGGCCCCGGCACCGCGGAGGACCTCGAACGCCGGGTGCGCCGCGCCTCGGTCGCCGCCCGCGCCGACTACATCGTGCAGTCCATGCCCGCACCGCTGCGCTCCGCGCTGGAGCGGGCCTGCTTCCAGCGCCGCGACTACCGCCAGACCGCCGCCGACCTCGGCATCACCGAGGAGGAAACCCGCCGGCGGCTCCGCCTGGGCCTGCAACTGCTCTCCACCGCCCACGACGTCGCGGCCCCCGGCGCACCCGAGGACCCGCCCGGTTACGGAGGTGCCGCATGAGCGGCGGCGCGGACCCGTCCGGGGCGTACGACGACGAGGGGTACGACGACCGGGCGTACGACGACCGGGCGTACGGCGACGGACCGGGGCACCGCGACGGCACGGGCGACGGTGACCGGGAGGCCGGGCCGGGCAGCGCGCCGGAGGACCCGGCCCGCCCGGAGACGCCGCCGGCCGGCGCGGCCGGCGGCACGGACGCGCGCCGGGCCCGGATACCGCTGCCGCGCGCCCCCGTGGAGGACGGCGGCCCGCCGCCGCCCGCCGCGCCGCTGGTGCTGGCGCACCCCGTGCTGAAGTCCCTGCTCGGCGCGTGGGCGCTGGCCGCCTGCTCGGCGGAGGAGTCGGCGGCCGTCGACCGGCACCTCGGCGAGTGCGGGGCCTGCGCGGAGGAGGCCCGTCGGCTGCGCACGGCGGTCGGCCTGCTCCGGCCCCCGGAGACCCTCGACCCGGACCCGTCCCTGCGCACCCGCGTCCTGGACGACTGCCTCGCCCGGCGCCCGCCGCGCATCCCGGTCCCCGAGTGGACCATGCCGTACGACGCCGAGACCGCCCGGCTGGACGCCCTGCTCCAGGACATCGGGGACGCCGACTGGCACGCCCCGGTGCGGCTGCGCTGGTTCGCGGACGGCGGGACGGCCGGCCGCCGCACCACCGTCGCCGGGACCCTCGCGCACCTCCTGGCGGTCGACGGCCTGGTCGCGGTGGCCCTGGGCCTGGCCGACCCGCTCGGTGAGGTGCCCGCCGGGGAGCCGGGACCGGCCGGGCGCACCGAGGCGTACTGGCGGTCCTCGCACCTCCCGCCGACCCGCGCGGTCCGGGCGCCGTGGCGGGCGCAGACCCACGCGCTGGTGCGGACCACGGCGTTCACCGGCGGTGGCGACGCCGGGCGGGACGCGGGCGGGGGCCGGATGCCGGTGTCGTACGGCGACTTCGCCCTGCCGCTGCGGGACGCGATGGTGGACCGGGCCTTCGAGTGCTGGATGCACGCGGAGGACATCGCGGAGGCGGTGGCCTACCCCTACCACCCGCCCGCCGCGCGCCATCTCCACCGCATGGTCGACCTCACCGCCCGGCTGCTGCCGGCCGCGCTCGCGGAACGCCGCCGGGCGGGGAAGGCCGCGTCGGACGCGCCGCGGCACCTGGTCGCGGCGGGGACGCCGGGGCGCAGTCTGCGGCTGGAGATCGAGGGCTCCGGCGGCGGGCAGTGGCTGATCCCGCTGGACTCCCCGGCGGCGGTGGGCTCCCCCGAGCACGAGGTCGCGTACATCGCCCTGGACGACGTGGAGTTCTGCCGGCTGGCGGCTGGCCGGGTACCGCCGGAGGAAGCGGCGGCGGGGCGGTCCGGGGACCGGCAGGCCATCAGGGACGTCCTGTTCGCCACGGCGAGCCTGAGCCGGATGTAAGGGCCCTTTCCGTCGCCGGGCGACCGCGGGTGGTGCCGTGGCCGCCCACGCACCGCCCCCCGGACCCTCAGGCGAACACGACCGTCCGCCGCCCGTTCAGCAGAATCCGGCGCTCCGCGTGCCACTTCACGGCCCGCGCCAGCGCCTGGCACTCCACGTCCCGCCCGATCGCCACCAGCTGGTCCGGCGTGACGTCGTGCCCGACCCGCTCGACCTCCTGCTCGATGATCGGCCCCTCGTCGAGATCCGCCGTCACGTAGTGCGCCGTCGCGCCGATCAGCTTCACGCCCCGCGCATGCGCCTGGTGGTAGGGCTTCGCCCCCTTGAAGCTCGGCAGGAACGAGTGGTGGATGTTGATGATCCGCCCGCTCAGCCGCTTACACAGGTCGTCGGAGAGGACCTGCATGTACCGGGCGAGGACGACCAGCTCGACATCCGCCTCCCGCACCAGCTCCAGCAGCCGCGCCTCCGCCTCCGCCTTGGTGTCCTTGGTCACCGGGATGTGGTGGAAGGGGACACCGTAGGAGGCGGCCAGCTCGGCGAAGTCGGTGTGGTTGGAGACCACCGCCGCGATCTCCACCGGCAGCGCGCCGATGCGGGCGCGGAAGAGCAGGTCGTTCAGGCAGTGCCCGAACCTGCTGACCATGAGGACGACGCGCATCCTCTCGTCGGCCCGGTGGATCTGCCAGTCCATGTGGAAGGAGTCGCCGATCGCCGCGAAGCTGGCCCGCAGCTTGTCCACGGTGACCGGAGCATCCGCCGAGAAGTGGACGCGCATGAAGAACAGGCCCGTGTCGTGATCACCGAACTGCTGGCTGTCCTCGATGTTGCAGCCGGTCATGAACAGGTAGCTGGACACCGCGTGCACGATGCCCTGCTTGTCCGGGCAGGAGAGGGTGAGGACGTACTGGTCGGCCGGGACGGCCGCGGCTCGGGAGGACTGCTCGTTCATGCCGGACAGGGTCCCACACCCGGCCCCCCGGGCCGAGCGGCGTTCCGCTACGCGGACCGGGTCAGCAGGCTCAGCACCTCAAGGCTGCGCGGCGCCGTGTCCGGGTCCTCCCCGTCGCTCGTCGCCAGCCGTACGTGCGCGTCCCGGGCGGCCCGTACCGCCTCGGGCCAGTCGGGGTACTGGAGGTAGGCGGAGACCGGCGCGTCCGGGCCGACCTGGTGCATGATCCGCAGCACCCGCAGCACCGCGGTGTCGACGAGCGCCGCCTCCTGCGAGTCGCGGAAGATCGTGCCGACGTACTTCTCCGCCGACCAGTGGTCCAGCCAGGTGTCCTCCACCAGCCGGTACACCGCGTCCGTGACGTCGCCGTAGCCGTCCGTGCCGGCCAGCCAGACGTCCCGCTGGAAGGCGGGGTCGGAGAGCATGTGCAGCGCCGACCGCACGTTGCTGCGCCAGCGCCACCACGGCATGTCGTTGAGAGGCATGCCGCCCATGGTGGAGGAGCGACGGCCGCGACGGGAAGAGTTCTCCGGACCTTGCACGGTCATCGATCGTACGTTCCTCTCGGTGCTCGTCTCACAGGCCCCCGCAATTCACCCCGGGGTCACCGGGCGTTGAACGGAGGGCGCCCCCAGGTTAGTCCTGTGGGGGAATCGTGCGGTTTCATGACCGGCAGGCGACGTATCAGGAAGATCTCCTCGACCCTGGCGACCGTGGCGGCGGGCGCGTCGCTCGCCGTCGGCTGCGGGGTGGTCCCCGGGGTCGCCGGGGGCACCGCGGACGACACCGTCACCGTCATGACCTGGGCGCCCCAGGACACCGGCGCCACCAACAGACCCGGCATGCCTGCCCTCGCCCTCGCCTACGCCCGCTGGGTCAACGGCCACGGCGGCCTGTCGGGGCGCAGGCTGAAGGTGCTCACCTGCAACGACCACAACGACGGCGTGACCGCCGCCAAGTGCGCCCGGCGCGCGGTCAAGGAGAACGTCGTCGCGGTCGTCGGCTCCTACAGCCAGCACGCCGACTCCTTCCTCCCCGTCCTGGAGGGCGCCGGCATCCCGTACATCGGCGGTTACGGCATCACCACCAGGGAGTTCACCAGCCCGCTGTCCTACCCGGTCAACGGCGGGCAGCCCGCGCTGCTGGCCGGCCTCGGCACCGCGCTCGCCGGCGCCTGCGGGGCGGTCGCCATGGTCCGCCCGGACACCATCGCCGGCGACCAGCTGCCGCCGCTGCTGGACTCCGGCCTCACCGCGGGCGGACACCCGGACGCCACCGACCAGCGGGCGGCGGAGGACGCCACCGAGTACGGCGGCCAGGCGGACCGGGCGCTGCGGAGCGCGACCGCCGACGCGACGGCCGAGGGGTGCGTGGTTCCCGTGCTCGGCGACCGGACCAGCACCTTCATGGACTCCTTCCGGCGGGCCCGCGACGCCTGGCCCGAGGTGCGCACCGCGACCGTGCTGGGCAGCGTCGACCAGTCCACGGTCAACGCCACCGGCGGGGCGTCGAGCCCGTACGAGGGGTCGTACGTCACCAGCTGGTACCCGGTGTCGACGGACCCGCGGTGGGGCCCGATGAAGAAGGTCCTCAAGGAGAAGGCGTTCGGCGACAACCGCGTCGACGCGGCGGACGCCGGGGTGCAGACCACCTGGATCGCGTACACCGTGCTGAAGAAGGTCGTCGCCTCGCTCGGCGACGGCCCGGTGACCGCCGACACCGTCAGCGGCGCCCTGGACGACGGCCTGGAGGTCGGCACCGGCGGGCTCACCCCGACGCTGAAGTGGACCTTCCAGTCGGAGCTGGCCGCCGTCGGCTTCCCGCGGCTGGTCAACACCGACGTCACCCTCCAGGTGGTCCGGGAGGGCCGCCTGGTGGCGGCCAGGAAGGGCTTCCTGGACACCACCGACACGCTGCGGGCCGCCGAGGTGAGCTGAGGCCGGCGGGCCGCCGGTCACAGCTGGACCGGGGTCCGTTCGGTCAGGCCCCACTTCTTGGCGATCACGTTCCACAGCTCGGCGGCCCTGGCCTTCTCGGTGCTGGCGACGCCGCTCTCCTTGTTGCCGGCCTGGGTCTGCGCGGTGGTGCGGGCCTGGCCCTTCTTGCAGCCCTTCTTGCCGGCCGCCTGGTCCGCCCAGGCCGCGTAGTGGTTGTCGGCGGACGCCGACGCCTGCCACGCCTTGGTGAGGGCGGCGGTGAGCGCGGCGTTGTCCGGCAGCCGGTCCACGGAGAGCCGGGAGAGCCGGGTGACCAGTTCGGTGCGCTGCTTCGCCGCGTCGCGCAGGCTCTGGGCCGCCTGGCCGAGGTTGTCGCAGGACTTCACGGAGGCCACGGCGTCGATCACCGACTGCCGGCTGTCGCCGCTGTCGGCGAGCAGCGCGTCCAGCGCGACGGCCTGCTCCCGGGCCGGGTCGGCGGAGGGCGACGCGGAGGCGGAGCCCTCGGTGGCCGGGGCGGTGGCGGAGACGGGCTGCTTCTTCGCCTCGTCGTCGCCGTCCCCGCCGGCCAGCAGCGCGCCGGCGCCGATCCCGACGACGGCGATGCCGACGCCGACGGCCGCCAGCAGCGGCAGCCGGGAACCGGTGCGCCGGCCCCCGCCGCCGCGCCGCCCGCCGCCGCCCGGGTCCTGCGGGGCGTATCCGTAGGGGGCGCCGGGGCCGGGGGGCTGGGGGGTGCCGGGCATCGGCATCTGCTGGGTGGAGCCGGCCGGGCCGTCACCGGCCGGGGCGCCGCGGAAGAGGTTGTCGAACTCGGCGGGCGGCTGGCGCTCCGCGCCGCCGGGCACGGGCGGGATGTACTGCGTGGCCTGCGCGTCGGGGTGCGCGGCGGGGGTCGGCACGGGGCCGGCGCCCCGCGGGCCGCCGGGCTTGACCACGCCGAGCGAGCGGGTCTCCTCGGACTGGTGCGGCGGGGGCTGCTCGGGCGGCAGCGCGCCGGGCGCGACCGGCGGCAGGTACTGGGTGGCGCCCTCGTCGGCGGGCGCGGGGGGTATGTGCGGGAGGTACTGCGTCGCGCCCTCGTCGGCCGGAGCCGGCACGGGCGGCAGGTACTGGGTGGCCTGCTCCTGCGCGGGCGGCAGCGGCGCCGCACCGCCCTGCTGGGGGTACGGGGGCTGCTGGGCGCCGTACGCCGGGGGCTGACCGCCGTAGGGCTGCGGCTGACCGCCGTACGCAGGGTCCTGGCCGCCGTAGGGCTGCGGCTGACCGCCGTACGCCGGGGGCCGGGCGCCCTCCGGGGGCAGCGGGCCCGGACCGGCCGGGGCCGGGGACCAGGCGTCGGGGGCGGGCTGCCGCGGGTGCTGTCCGGGGGTGTCCCAGGGGACGTCGGGGCCCGGCTGCGGGCCGCCGGGCCCCCACGCCTCGTTCCAGGACTGGCCGCCGGCGGGGGCGGCGGGGGGCGGGGCGGGCGGGCCGGACGGCGGACCGGCGGTCGCGCCCGTCATGCCCGGCAACAGGGGCTCGCCGCCGTCGGAGGGCAGCACGATGCCTTCGCGCGCCGGGCGCGCCGAGGGCTCCTCGCCCTGTCCACTCTGTGTCACCGGGGCTCCTACGCATGGGGGACCTTCGGAATCGTCGGCTCACGCTACCGGGTCCCCCGAACCCGCTGCCACGCCGCACGGGACCTGACCTTTTCCCCTGTGACGGCGGTAACAGAACCGGGCCACAGCGTCCCGTTGACTTTTCCGCTCCCCCACCTCCCCCTGCTTTCCCGGGTGTTCACCCGCGGCCCGGGCGGATGTCCCCATCCGCCCGGGTCGCCGGCCAGGTCCGCCGGGGCGTCGGTCAGGCAGCCGCCTGGAGGTCGACGCGGGCGCCGAACTCCCGTACCACCGACTCCTCGCGGTACGGCTCCAGGCGCTGCTGGAGGTCCTCCAGGTACTCGGCGCCCCGGTTGGAGCGCAGGGTGCCGAGGAGTTCCACCGCCTTCATGCCCGTGCTGCACGCCTCCTCGATCTCGCGGCGCTGCACCTGGGCGCTGGCCAGCAGCACGTAGCCGATCGCCCGGCGGCGGGCCCGGGTCGGCGGGTGCCCGGCCAGGGACTCCTCGGCGTACCGCGCCGCCGCCTCCGGCTGCCCGAGGTCGCGGTGGCAGTGCGCCAACTCGTCGGCCAGGTAGGCCCCGTCGAAGTGGGCGATCCACTCCGGGTCGTCCCCGGCGTCCGCGTCCGCCGCCTCCAGCGCGGCCGTCGCCCGCCCGGCGGCCTCCTGGGCCGCCCGCACATCGCCGAGCAGGGCGTGCCCGCGGGCCTCGGCGGCGTGGAACATCGACTCCGCGCGCGGGGTGACGCGCCCCCGTGCGCCCTCCTGCGCCGCGCGCGCCAACTGCGCGATCTCCCGGGGATTTCCGAGCTGCGCGGCGAGGTGGCTCATGGACGCGGCGAGCACGTAACCGCCGTAGCCGCGGTCGCCGGCCGCCTGCGCGAGGCGCAGCGCCTGGATGTAGTACCGCTGGGCGAGTCCGGGCTGGCCGGTGTCGACGGCCATGTACCCGGCCAGTTCGGTCAGCCGGGCGACGGCCCCGAACAGGTCCCGGCCGACCGCCTCCCGGTAGGACCCGGCGAGCAGCCCGGAGACCACGCTGTTGAGGTAGTGCACGACGACCGGCCGGACGTGCCCGCTGCCGTACTGGTGGTCCAGGTCGACCAGGGCCTGGGTCATCGCCCGCACCGCCGCCACGTCGGACTGGCCGACCCGGGGCCCTGCGGCGCGCGAGACCTGCGCGTCGGGCGCGGAGATCAGCCAGTCCCGGCTCGGCTCGACCAGCGCGGACGCCGCGACCGAGGAGCCGGACAGGAAGTCCCGCCGGCCCACGTCGCTGCGCCACAGCTCGCAGACCTGCTCGATGGCGCCCAGGACCGTCGGGGAGAACTGGAGGCCGACGCCGGACGCGAGGTTCTTGCCGTTGGCCATGCCGATCTCGTCGATCGTGACCGTCCGGCCGAGCTTGCGGCCCAGCGCCTCCGCGATGATCGCCGGCGCCCGGCCCCGCGGCTGCTGTCCGCGCAGCCAGCGCGCCACCGACGTCTTGTCGTACCGCAGGTCGAGACCGTGCTCGGCGCCGCACATGTTGACCCGGCGGGCGAGCCCCGCGTTGGAGCAGCCCGCTTCCTGGATGAGCGCCTGCAGCCGTTCGTTCGGCTGCCGCGCGACGAGAGGCCTTGCGGCCATGGCGTACCCCCTGCTTCATGGCTCGGGTGCCTGCCCGTGCACCGAGTTGACGTGTCTTCTGCCGAAAGAAACCGGCCGTGAAGATCAATGCCCCACTGGCATGCGGACAATGCGAGGCTTGCGAGGTTTGCCGGATAACGGCACGCTCGCCGTGTCCCCCTGCCTGGTTACCCGGCTCCCGCCGCGGTTCCTCTCGCGCGCCCCCGGACATGCACCCATGCGCCCGGCCCCGGGACCGGTGCTCCCCTCCCGCGCGCGCACCGGCCGTAACCCGGGGTGGGCACGGGAGTTGAGTTCCACGTGGAAGAGACGATCCCGGGCACCGAGACCGCACAGATTCCCCGGCAGCGCGGCGCGTCGCTGCTGGAGACCGCCGTTCGCTACGCCGAGGAGCGGCACTGGGACGTGGTCCCCGGCACCTGGCTGGAAGCGGTCGGCGGGGAGCAGCGCTGCTCCTGCGAGGACCCCGCGTGCGCCCTCCCCGGCGCGCACCCGGCGCGTGCCGACTGGGCGAGCCAGGCGACGGGCAGCGCGACGGTGGCCCGCCGGATGTGGCAGAAGCAGCCGAGGGCCGCGATCCTGCTGCCCACGGGGCGTACGTTCGACGCGCTCGACGTGCCGGAGACGGCCGGGTGCCTGGCGCTGGCCCGGATGGAGCGGACGGGGCTGACGCTGGGGCCGGTGACGTCCGCGCCGGACCGGCGGATGCGGTTCTTCGTCCTGCCGGGGGCCGCGGCGAAGGTGCCGGAGCTGGTGCGGCGGCTGGGGTGGTCGCCGGTGTCGCTGGACCTGGCGGTGCTGGGGGAAGGGGAGTGGGTGGCGGCGCCGCCCACGCGGTACGGGGTGCGGGGGGCGGTGCAGTGGGCCCGCCGGCCGACGCCGGCCAACCGGTGGCTGCCGGACGTGGAGGAGTTGATCCCGGCGGTGGCCTATGCGTGCGGGAGGACTCGGTAGCGTCTGCGCCCACGTGTCTACGAGGTTCTGCCGGGGGGCGGGTGCGGATCGCCGGTGACGGGTCGCGCCCACGCGGCGGAGCCGCCTATCGACACAGCCCCGCGCCCCTGAGGCAGCGGACCCCTCCGGGGCGCTGCCGCGCGACCCGGAGGCGCTCCTTCCGGACGGGGCGTCGTCAGGCTTCGGGGAGACCGTCGAGGAAGGGCTCGACCACCGCGCGCCAGACCTCCGGCTGGTCGTAGTGGACCAGGTGGCCGGCGTCGGGGACCTCCGCGTACCGGCCCCGCGGCAGGACCCGGACCATCTCCTGGGCCTCGGCGCGGCCCAGCTCGCCGTCCAGGCCGCGGACGACCAGGGTGGGGCAGCGCACCTGGGCCAGCTCGTCCCAGTGGGCGTCCCGCACCCAGGTGGCGCGGGCGCCGAGCATCTGCTCCGGGTCGAAGACCGGGCGCCAGCCGTCCGCGGCCTCCGCCATCACCTCGGCGTAGAAGGCGCCGCGGGCCGGGTTCGGCCGCTCCACCCAGGGGTCGTCCTCGCCGAACCACTTGCGGACGTCGGCGAGCGTGGCGAACGGCACCGGCCAGGACCGGAACCACTCGGCCCAGTCCTGCTGGGAGGCGCCGCCGAGCGCGGACGCCCGCATGTCGCAGACGACCAGGCCGCGGACCAGCTCGGGGTGGCGCGCGGCGAACTGCCAGGCGGTCAGCGCGCCCATGCCGTGGCCGATGAGGACGGCCGGGGCGAGGCCGAGCCGGTCCAGCGCGGCCCCGACGTCCTCGATGTACGCCTCGCGGGTGTGGGCGTCCTCCGGCGGCTTCTCGCTGCGGCCGTGACCGCGCTGGTCGAGGGCGACGGCGCGGTGCCGGCCGGAGAGCCAGCGCGCGGTGGCCGCCCAGTGCGAGGCGCGGCCCATCAGGCCGTGCAGCAGCAGGACCCCCGGCCGCCCCGCCCCGTCCGGGTCCCCCGGTCCACCGGGCCCGGCGGACCCCTGGTCCCCGGTCTTGGGAGGGTCGCCGAACTCCCAGGCCGCGAGGCGTACGCCGCCCGCCCCGGTCACGTCGATACGCCGCGCCATGGTCCTGGCACCCCCAAGATCCGCTCGGACCTGATCTGGACCTGAACTGCCTGCCGTGCTGGTGGTACTCCCTGTCACCGCAGAGTAGCGAAGATTATCGAATACTCATTCGAAAAAACCGTCCTGCCGGGGAATACCCCTCGTTCGAGTGACACCCGCCGGGGATTGGCCGCCGCCGTCGAGGGGAGATCTTCAGCAGGAGGCGGGCCGCTCGGGGAAAACGGTCCGAGGGGATGACCCTGAGAGCTCGGGGCTCCGGGTCAGCACAGGGGAGGGCAGGCCCCGGCGCCGCACGGCGCCGGGGCCCTCTGTCGTCCGCGCGGCACTGCCTCCCCCTCTCCGGAAGGGGCCGGACGGCCACCGCGTCCGCCTCCCCCGCTCCACCCCCGACGCGGCACCGGGCCGTCGTCATATGCCTCACGCGGGACAGCCTCGCACGCGAACCGGGCGGACGCTGCCCTTCGGGCGGATGGAATCAGGCAGGCGACGGGACGGAAACGGCGGCGCAACACCGCCAGGGGCCGGCCGGGGTCAGCGCTTGGCGACGAACACGTGGGAGGCGACGTCCGCCTCCAGCTCGGCCGCCTCTCCCCCGCTGCCCACCAGCACCCCGCCCGCGGACTCCGTCACGCTCACCACCGAGCCGGGCTGCACGCCCGCCCGGCGCAGCGTGTACATCAGCTGCGCGTCCGTCTGGATCGGCTCGCCGATGCGGCGCACGATGACCGACTTGCCCTCGGCGCCCGGGTCCAGCTCGGAGAGCGCGACCAGGCCGGTGTCGAGGAACGGGTCGGCGGTGTCGGTCTCGCCCAGCTCCTCCAGGCCGGGGATGGGGTTGCCGTACGGCGACTCGGTGGGGTGGCGCAGCAGCTCCAGGACGCGGCGCTCCACCGCCTCGCTCATCACGTGCTCCCAGCGGCACGCCTCGGCGTGCACCTGCTCCCACTCCAGACCGATCACGTCGACGAGGAGGCACTCCGCGAGCCGGTGCTTGCGCATCACGCGCGTGGCCAGCCGACGGCCCTCGTCGGTCAGCTCCAGGTGCCGGTCGCTGGCGACGGACACCAGGCCGTCGCGCTCCATCCGCGCCACCGTCTGGCTGACCGTCGGACCGCTCTGGTCGAGCCGCTCCGCGATCCGGGCGCGCATGGGGACCACACCTTCCTCCTCCAGCTCGAGGATGGTGCGGAGATACATCTCCGTGGTGTCGATCAGTCCGGACATACATGCCCCTTGATGAGATCTTCCCGGAGGCTCGACGGCGCTCCGGCGCGTGCGCTGGCCCTGCCGTCAATTCTGACGCATACCGCCGACAACCGTGCCGCGCCGAGGAGAAGGGCCGGGTGGGGTGTCCGAGGGTACCGCCTGGTCCCTCGCCGCCGGACCCGCCGCCGTGTTGACACCGCGCTGGTCCGGACCGCACCGTGAGGCGCGGCACAGCGCGCGGGCGCGCCACCCCGCGCACGACCCAGCGACACCTCAGCGACAACTCAGCGACAACTCAGCGACAACTCAGCGACAGCGAAGGGGCTCCGCATGAGCGACCGCAAGCCGGCCGGCCAGTTCCTCGACGCGGCGATCGACCTGCTGCACCGCGTCCGCGACGAGGAGGAGGCGGCCGTCGAGGCGGCCGGCACGCTGCTCGCGGACACCGTCGAGGAGGGCGGCCGGCTGTTCGCGTTCGGCGCGGGCCACTCCTCGCTCGCCGCGCAGGACGTCGTCTACCGGGCGGGCGGCCTCGCCCTGATGAACCTGCTCACCGTGCCCGGTGTGGTCGGCGTCGACGTGATGCCCGCCACCCTCGGCTCCGCCCTGGAGCGCGTGGACGGCCTGGCCACCGCCGTGCTGGACTCCTCGCCGCTGCGCGCGGGCGACGCCCTGGTGATCGTCTCCCTGTCGGGGCGCAACGCGCTGCCCGTGGAGATGGCCCTGACCGCCCGCGCCCGCGGGGTCCGGGTGATCGGCGTGACCTCGGTCGCCTACGCCACCGGGACCCGGTCGCGGCACGGCTCGGGCACGTTCCTGAAGGACCACTGCGACCTCGTACTGGACTCGAAGATCGCGGTCGGGGACGCGGAACTCACCCTGGACACCGTGCCCGCGCCCTTCGCCCCCGCCTCCACGGTCGTCACCGCCGCCCTCCTCCAGGCCGTGCTGGCCACGACCGCCGCGGTCCTCGCCGACCGGGGCACCGAACCGCCGCTGCTGCGCTCCGGCAACGTGGACGGCGGCCACGAGTGGAACCGCCGGGTCCTGGAGCAGTACGGCGACCGGATCTTCTACCGCCGCTGAGCGGCGTCCGCGCCCCGGCCCTCACTCCCCCGCCGCGTCGGCCAGGTCCAGGGCCGCCGCTATCCGCAGGGCGACGTCCTCCGCGTGCGCCGCGTCCGCCCGCTCGAACGCGCTCCGGCCGGCGCCCCGCAGGAACGTGACGACGCCGAGGGTGCGCCCCCGGCTGCGCAGGGCCGCGCAGAGCCCGTGCACCGTGTCGTCCGGCCACTGCCGGGCCCGCGCCCAGGCCCGCGCCCGGTCGGCCGCCATGGTCCCGGCGCTCGCCCGCACCGACCCGGCCCGCTCCACGCACTGCACCGCCGGATGCCCCTGGTCGTAGCGGACCGGCAGCCCGGCCACGCCGGAGCGCAGGCTCGGCCCCGGCGCGCCGGAGGGCGTGGCCGCCAGCCGGACCAGCCGCACGGGGGCGGCGTCCTCGGTGCCGTCCGGGTCGCCGACCGGGCCGCCCGCCACCCGGTCGATCAGCGCGTGGTCGGCGAACCCGGCCAGCGCGAAGTCGAGCTGGACGGTGGCCGCCTCCGCCGGGTCCTCGCACTCGGCGGCCGCCCGCGCCGCCCGGTGCAGCTGCTGGGAGCGGAACCTCAGCTGCGACGCCTCCTGCTCGGCCTGCCGGGCCTCGGTGACGTCGAGGAAGAGCCAGCCGACGCCCAGCGGCACCGGCTCCTCCGCCAGCGGGGAGGCCAGCCGCAGGAACCCGCTGCTCCAGCAGCGGCGCCGCTCGCCGTCGGGGGTGCGCACGCTCACCCAGATGTCGGCGGGGGCGCGCGGGGCGCCCTCCGCGAGAACGTGGGTCAGCGCGCTCTCCAGCTCCTCCACGCCCTGGGAGAGCAGGTCGCCCAGGGGCCGGCCCAGGACGGAGGTGCGCCCGGTGCCCAGCGCCCGCGCGGCGTGCGCGTTGACGACGGCCGGCCGGAGATCGGCGTCGACCAGCACCACGCCCCAGCTGGCCTCCTCGAACAGGGACTCGCTCAGGGCGATCGAGCGCTCCAGGTCGATCTGGGTGTGCACCTCGCTGAACGCGCAGTACAGCCCGGCCGGCTCGCCGTCCGGGCCGCGCACGGCCGCGGACTGGGTACGGACCAGCACCCGGCCGCCGTCCTTGGTCAGCAGCGCGAACTCGTGCACCTGCCGGCCCGGCGCGCGCATCGCCGCCAGCAGCCGGCCCTCGATCTCCTCGGCGTCCGCGCTGCGCACCGCCCAGCCGGCGAACCCCTTGCGGCCCACCGCCTCGGCGGCCGTCCAGCCGAGGATGCGCTCGGCCTCCCGGTTCCAGTGGGTGACGACCCCGTCCGCGTCGAACGCGCACAGGGCCGCGTCCATCCCGTCCAGCAGGGCGGCGAGCAGGTCCGCGCCCTCCCGGTCGGGCTGCTCCGGCCCGTCGGCGCCCCGTTCGTCGGTCGCCCCACTGCGCCGCGAAGCACTCACCTGAACCCCCTGCAGGCTGCGTCCGCCGTACGGCTCGTCGGTTCCCCTGTTCCCCTTCATTCAACTCGAACGTGACTGACGGCACACCTGGTTCCCGCAATATTCGCGGGAATCGTTGTACGGCGGACACCGATTCCCGGCGCCCCGGAAAAAAAGAGTTGAGCGCCCGCCGGCCGCTTCCTAAGGTGTGGTGCACACGAGAAGGGAGGTGGTTCGGCAGATGTATGGAAACCGGACGCGTGAGGTGGCTGCGGGCTAGCGGCCCGTCACCACACCGAGTGCGGTGCCGGACCAGCGCGTGACAGAGGCGCGCAGCCGGCCCAATCCCGAGCAGTCACCCGACCCGCGAGTCGCCGGTACGTCCGGCCGGCTCCTCCCCGGAGGAACCAGACTCGCGGGTCGTCTGCGTGTGCGGGTCCCGTGGCCCACGGACCCACGGGCCTACAGGGACGCGTAGCCCTCGATCTCGCGGGGGTCGCGGGAGCCGGGGCCCGTGTAGCGGGCGGAGGGGCGGACCAGGCGGCCGGTGCGCTTCTGCTCCAGGATGTGCGCGGACCAGCCGGCCGTGCGGGCGCAGGTGAACATCGACGTGAACATGTGCGCCGGGACCTCGGCGAAGTCCAGGACGATGGCCGCCCAGAACTCGACGTTGGTGGCGAGCACCCGGTCCGGCCGGCGGGCGTGGAGTTCCGCGAGGGCCGCCTTCTCCAGGGCCTCGGCGACCTCGAAACGGGGGGCGCCCAGTTCACGGGCGGTGCGGCGCAGGACGCGGGCGCGGGGGTCCTCGGCGCGGTAGACGCGGTGGCCGAAGCCCATCAGGCGTTCACCCCGGTCCAGGGCCCGCTTGACGTACGCCTCGGCGTCGCCGGTGCGCTCGATCTCCTCGATCATGCCGAGGACGCGGGAGGGGGCGCCGCCGTGCAGCGGGCCGGACATGGCGCCGACGGCCCCGGAGAGGGCGGCGGCGACGTCGGCGCCGGTGGAGGCGATGACGCGGGCGGTGAAGGTGGAGGCGTTCATGCCGTGCTCGGCGGCGGAGGTCCAGTAGGCGTCGACGGCCTTGACGTGCTTGGGGTCGGGCTCGCCGCGCCAGCGGATCATGAAGCGTTCGACGACCGTCTCCGCCTTGTCGATCTCGCGCTGCGGGACCATCGGCAGCCCCTGGCCGCGGGCCGACTGGGCGACGTAGGACAGGGCCATGACGGCGGCGCGGGCGAGGTCGGCGCGGGCCTGTCCGGCGTCGATGTCGAGGAGGGGTTTCAGGCCCCAGACCGGCGCCAGCATGGCGAGGGCCGACTGGACGTCGACGCGGATGTCACCGGAGTGGACCGGGATGGGGAACGGCTCGGCGGGCGGCAGCCCGGGGTTGAAGGCACCGTCGACGAGCAGCCCCCAGACGTTGCCGAAGGAGACGTGCCCGACCAGGTCCTCGATGTCGACGCCGCGGTAGCGGAGCGCGCCGCCCTCCTTGTCGGGTTCGGCGATCTCCGTCTCGAACGCGACGACTCCCTCTAGCCCGGGTACGAAGTCGGACATCAGGCGGCTCCTCGTGATCGTGATGGTGGTCATGGTCTTGGCGCCCCGGTGCCCCTCCCGGTGCTGCCCGTACGCGGCACGATATCCCTGAGTGCCACCCGCGGGGAGGGGCTGCGGCACTGGGTGCCACGGCGTGACGAAGGACACCGTACGGAGGTGCGGGATGCGGCAGGATGGCCGCGTGACCGACGCAGACGCCGTCCCCTTCGATCTCGCCTCGATGCGCAAGCAGTACCGGGCGGAGGGGCTCTCCGAGTCCGAGCTGGCCGCCACCCCCGTCGAGCAGTTCGCCCGCTGGTTCCAGCAGGCGGCGACGGACGGCGGCCTCTTCGAGCCGAACGCCATGGTGGTCTCGACCGCCGACGCCGAGGGCCGGCCCAGCTCCCGTACCGTGCTGCTGAAGCACTTCGACGGGCGGGGCTTCGTCTTCTACACCAACTACGGCTCCCGCAAGGCCCGCGACCTCGCCGCCAATCCCCATGTGGCGCTGCTGTTCCCCTGGCATCCGATGGCCCGCCAGGTGATCGTCACGGGGACGGCGGCCCGCACCGGGCGGGACGAGACGGCCGCGTACTTCCGTACCCGGCCGCACGGCTCGCAGCTCGGGGCGTGGGCCAGTACCCAGTCCTCGGTGGTGGGCTCCCGCGCGGACCTCGACACCGCCTACGCCGAACTGGCGGCCCGCCATCCCGAGGGCGAGCAGGTGCCGGTGCCGCCGCACTGGGGCGGTTTCCGGGTGGTGCCGGAGTCGGTGGAGTTCTGGCAGGGCCGGGAGAACCGGCTGCACGACCGGCTGCGGTACACGGCGGACGGCGCCGGCGGCTGGCGGGTGGAGCGGCTCAGTCCCTGACGGGGTCCGCGGGGTCGCCGAGCGCCGCGTCCAGCAGCGCCCCCCACTGGGCGACGACCCGCTCCCGGCGGGGGGTGTCGTCGGTGAGCAGGTTGGCCAGGCCCAGGCCGCGGGCCATGTCGAGCAGGCCCTGCACGGTCTCGCGGACGCCGGGGCGGGACTCGTCGGCGGCGAGGAGGGCGACGGCGATGCGGTGGGTCTCGCGGCCGACCCGGGCCTCCAGTTCGGTGACCCGGCCGCGCAGTTGCTCCTCGTCGGAGGCGGCGACCCACAGGTGCAGGGCGGCCCGGAAGAGGGGGCCGGTGTAGAGGTCGACGAGGGCGGCGACCACGGCACGCCGGTCGCCGGCGCCCTCGGGGAAGAGGGCGCGCAGGGCGAGGGAGCGTTCCTCGGCGACGTACTCGACGGCTGCGGTGAACAGGTCCTCGCGGGTGGGGAAGTGGTGCTGGGCGGCGCCCCGGGAGACCCCGGCGCGCAGGGCGACCACGGAGACGGTGGAGCCCGCCCAGCCGTGTTCGGCGAGGCAGGCCACGGCGGCGGCCAGCAGCCGCTGCCGGGTGGCCCGGCTGCGGTCCTGCTTGGGGGCGCGGTCGGCGCCGGTCGCGGTCACAGCACCCATGCGGGATCCCGTCGTTCGAGGAAGGCCGTCATCCCCTCACCGGCGTCGGCGGAGGCGAACAGCCGTGCCGACAGCGCGGTCAGCGCGTCGGCGTCCCGGTCGAAGGTTTCCAGCACGATAGCCGTGAGCAGCCGTTTCGTCTCCGCCAGGGCCTGCGGGGAGGCCCGGCGCAGCCCGTCGAGGACCGGTGCGAGGACGGCGTCCACGTCGTCGCCCGCCGCGGTCAGCAGGCCGATGCGGGCGGCCTCGGCGGCGTCGAAGCGTTCGCCGGTGAGGCAGTAGCGGGCGGCGGCCCGGGGGTCGAGGCGGGGCAGCAGCGGCATCGTGATCACCGCGGGCGCCACCCCGATCCGCACCTCGGTGAAGGCGAAGGAGGCGCCCGGGCCGCCCACCGCGATGTCACAGGCGCCGGCGAGGCCGAGGCCGCCGGCCCGGACATGGCCGGTGATCCGGGCCACGACCGGCTTGGGCAGCTCCACGACCTGCCGCAGCAGCGCGGTGAACGCGGCCGGGTCCGGTGGCTGCCTCAGGTCCGCGCCGGCGCTGAAGGTGGTGCCGGTGTGGGTGAGGACGACGGC
This sequence comes from Streptomyces daghestanicus, assembly GCF_020521275.1. NCBI lineage: Bacteria > Bacillati > Actinomycetota > Actinomycetes > Kitasatosporales > Streptomycetaceae > Streptomyces > Streptomyces daghestanicus. The sequence continues at coordinate 25,952 of NZ_BNDX01000010.1, forward strand.
GCGTACGGCGGGGTCCGCGCCGCAGTCCGCCAGGGCGGCGGCGAGGTCGCGGACCAGGGCGGCGGAGAGGGCGTTGCGGTTGCCCGGGGAGTCCAGGGCGAGGGTGGTGACGCCCCGGTCGTGGGCGGTGGTGACGGCGCTCATGCGCGCTCCCGCAGTTCCCGGCGGAGGATCTTGCCGGAGGCGGCCCGGGGGACGCCGTCGATGAAGGTGACCCGGCGGACGCGCTTGTGGGGGGTGACGCGCTCGGCGACGTACCTCATGACCTCGCTCCCGGTCAGGCCGGGCGCGTCCGGGCCGCGGACGACGTGGGCGTGCGGGACCTCATCGCCGTCGTCGTCGTACGTGCCGGTGACGGCCGCGTCGGCGATGCCCGGGTGGGTGAGGAGGAGGGCCTCCAGTTCGGCGGGGGCGACCTGGAAGCCCTTGTACTTGATCAGCTCCTTGACCCGGTCGACGACGAACAGCCAGCCGTGCCGGTCGACATGACCGACGTCCCCGGTGTGCAGCCACCCTTCGGCGTCGATCATCGCGGCGGTGGCGTCGGGGCGGCCCAGGTAGCCCTTCATCACCTGGGGGCCGCGGATGAGGATCTCGCCCGGGGCGCCGGGGCCGAGGTCGGTGCCGGGGTCGTCCAGGGAGACGATGCGCATCTCGGTGCCGGCGATGAGCTTGCCGACCGTGCCGGGCGGGGCGTCGGCCATCGCGTCGCGGGGGACGACGTGGGTGCCCGGCGAGAGTTCGGTCATGCCGTACGCCTGTCCCACGGGCGGCAGGCCGAGCCGGCGGGAGCAGGCGGCGGCCAGGCCCGCGTCCAGTGGGGCGGCGGCGCTGATCACACGCTGGAGGGAGGAGAGGTCGTAGTCGGCGACCAGGGGGTGCTTGGCGAGGGCGAGGACGATCGGCGGGGCGACGTAGAGGTCGGTGACGCGGTGGGTCTGAACGGCGGCGAGGAACTGTTCGAGGTCGAAGCGGGGCAGGACGACGACCGTGGCGCCGAGGCGGAGCGGGGCGTTCATGAGGGCGGTCAGACCGTAGATGTGGAAGAAGGGCAGGACCGCCAGGACGCGGTCGCCGGGGCCGGCCGGTACGGCGGGGTGGAGCTGGGCCAGGTTGGTGGCGATCTGGCGGTGGGTGAGCATCACGCCCTTGGGGGTGCCGGTGGTGCCCGAGGAGTACGGGAGGGCGGCGACGTCCTCGGCCGGGTCGATCGGGACGGCCGGCTCGGGGGCGGTGCAGGCGAGCAGGTCGGCGAGGGAGCGGTGGCCGGGCGCGCTGTCGCAGACGAAGATCTCCCGTACGTGGCCGCCCGCCCGCCCGGCCGCCCGGCGGGCGGTGTCGAGGAACGGGGAGACGGTGACGATCCAGCGGGCCGAGCAGTCCGCGAGCTGCTTGGCGAACTCCTCCTCCGTGGCCAGCGGGTGCGCGGTGGTGACCGAGGCGCCGGCGCGGGTGGCGGCGTAGAAGGCGATCGGGAAGGCGACGGTGTTGGGGCTGTGCAGGGCGACGACGTCGCCCTTGCGGACACCGGCCTCGGCGAACGCGGCGGCGACCCGGCGGTGGAAGCGGTCGACCTGCGTGTAGCTGAGGGTGGTGCCGTCGGTGCCGTCGATCAGGGCCGGGGTGTCGCCGAACTCGGCGGCCCGGGCGAGGACGGCCTCGTGGATGGGGAGGTCGACCGGTGGGACGTCTGCGTACTCGCTGCGGAACACGGTTCCTCCAGGGCGTCAGTACGACTTGGGAAGGCCGAGGGTCTGGTGGGAGACGTAGTTGAGGATCATCTCCCGGCTGACCGGGGCGATCCGGGACACCCGGGCGGCGGTGATCAGGGAGGCCAGGCCGAACTCGCGGGTCAGGCCGTTGCCGCCGAGGGTGTGCACGGCCTGGTCGACGGCCCTGACACAGGCCTCGCCGGCCGCGTACTTGGCCATGTTGGCGGCCTCCCCTGCGCCGGCGTCGTCCCCGGCGTCGTACAGGCGGGCCGCCTCGCGCATCATCAGGCGGGCCAGTTCGAGGTCGATGTGGGCCTGCGCGAGGGGGTGGGCGATGGCCTGGTGGGCGCCGATGGGCGTCTTCCAGACGGTGCGTTCGCGGGCGTACTCGACGGCGCGGGCGAGGGCGTAGCGGCCCATGCCGATGCCGAAGGCGGCGGTCATGACGCGTTCGGGGTTGAGGCCGGCGAAGAGCTGGAGGAGGCCGGCGTCCTCGTCGCCGACCAGGGCCCCGGCGGGAAGGCGTACGTCGTCGAGGGTCAGCTCGAACTGCTTCTCCTCGGCGTGCAGTTCCATGTCGATCCGGCGGCGCTCGAAGCCGGGGGCGTCCCTGGGGACGATGAAGAGGCAGGGCTTGAGCCTGCCGGTTCGGGCGTCCTCGGTGCGACCGACGACGAGGGTGGCGTCGGCTATGTCGACGCCGCTGATGAAGACCTTGCGGCCGGTGAGGAGCCAGTCGGTGCCGTCGCGGCGGGCGGTGGTGGTGATGCGGTGGCTGTTGGAACCGGCGTCGGGTTCGGTGATGCCGAAGGCCATGGTGCGGGTGCCGTCGGCGAGGCCGGGCAGCCAGCGGCGTTTCTGTTCCTCCGTGCCGAAGCGGGCGATCACCGTGCCGCAGATCGCCGGGGAGACGACCAGCATGAGCAGGGGGCAGCCGGCCGCGCCGAGTTCTTCGAGGACGATGGAGAGTTCTGTTATTCCGCGGCCGCCGCCTCCGTACTGTTCGGGGAGGTTGACGCCCAGGTAGCCGAGTTTGCCGGCTTCGCGCCAGAGCGCCTCGCGGTCGTGGTCGCGGCCGTGTCGGTTGCCCAGGGCCGCTACGGCCTGCCGGAGGGCGGTGTGTTCGGGGGTCTCCGTGGTGATCATGTGACGGCTCCTTCGTCGTGGCTTGGCGCGCGGTTCCTCGCGCCCCTGACGGCGCGCGGTTCCTCGCGCCCCTGACTACCTGTCACCACCGCCAGGAGAGAGCCCACCGTCACCTGCTGTCCCGTCACGGCGTGCAGCGAGGTCAGTGTGCCGGTGGCCGGGGCGGTGATCCGGTGTTCCATCTTCATGGCCTCCAGCCAGAGCAGGGGCTGGCCCGCCGTCACCCGGGCTCCCTCCGTCAGGCCCTCCGCCACGCGGACGACCGTGCCGGGCATGGGGGCCAGGAGGGAGCCGGGGGCGTGCTGGGGGACGGGGTCGGGGAAGCGGGGCAGGGCGGTGAGGCGGGTGGTGCCGACGTGGATCTCGTCGCCGTAGGACGCCACCTCGTAGCGGCGGCGGACGCCGTCCGTCTCCAGGACGACGAGGCCGGGGGCGGTGTGCACCACGTGGACGCCGTCGGCGCGCGGGCCGGTGCGGGTGTGGTGGTAGCGGACCTCGGTCTCCTCGCCGCCGGGCAGCGCGTACCGCTTGACCTGCGGGCCGGAGGGCACGTTGCGCCAGGCACCGCCGAAGCGGGAGCGGCCGGCCGCGTCGGCGAGGGCGGCGGCCAGCGGGGCGAGGGGGTCGGGGGCGGGGGTGGTGAGCGCGGGCAGGTGACGGTCGTAGAAGCCGGTGTCCACGCGGGCGGAGGTGAACTCCTCGTGGCGCAGGGAGCGCAGGAGGAGGTCGCGGTTGGTGACGGGCCCGTGGACGGCCGCGCGTTCCAGGGCGCCGGCGAGGCGGCGGACGGCCTCGGCGCGGGTCGGGGCGTGGGCGACGAGCTTGGCCAGCATCGGGTCGTAGTGGACGCCGATGTCGTCGCCGTCGGTGTACCCGGTGTCCAGACGGATGCCGTCCGGGACGGCGAGGCGGTGCAGGCGGCCGGTCTGCGGGGCCCAGCCGGCGGCCGGGTCCTCGGCGTACAGGCGGGCCTCGACGGCGTGCCCGTGCGGGTCGGGCGGGGTGGGGCCGAGGGGGTGGCCCTCGGCGACGCGGAGCTGGAGGGCGACCAGGTCGACGCCGAAGACGGCCTCCGTGACCGGGTGTTCGACCTGGAGGCGGGTGTTCATCTCCAGGAAGTGCGCCGTGCCGTCGGGGGCCACGAGGAACTCGACGGTGCCGGCGCCCGTGTAGTCGACGGCGCGCGCGGCGCGCACCGACCGCTCGTACAGCTCGCGGGTCAGGGTGTCGGTGAGGCCCGGCGCCGGGGCCTCCTCGATCACCTTCTGGTGGCGGCGCTGGAGGGAGCAGTCGCGGGTGCCGAGCGTCCACACCGTGCCGTGGGTGTCGGCGAGGAGCTGCACCTCGACGTGGCGGCCGTGCTCGACGTACGGCTCGACGAAGACCTCGCCGTCGCCGAAGGCGCTCGCGGCCTCCGCGCGGGCGGCGGCCAGTTCGGCGTCGAGGTCGGCGAGGCGGCGCACGATCCGCATGCCGCGTCCGCCGCCGCCGGCCGCCGCCTTCACCAGGACCGGCAGGTCGGCCTCGGTGACCTCGTGGAGGGGTTCGGCGCCCATGAGTTTCTTGGCGCGGGTCTTGGACGCCATCGCCTCGATCGCCTCCGGCGGCGGCCCGATCCAGGTCAGGCCGGCGTCGGTGACGGCGCGGGCGAAGGCGGCGTTCTCGGAGAGGAAGCCGTAACCGGGGTGGACGGCGTCGGCGCCGGCGGCGAGGGCGGCCTCCACGATCAGGTCGCCGCGCAGGTAGGTGTCGGTGGACGCCGAGCCGGGCAGCCGTACCGCCGCGTCGGCCAGGCGGGTGTGCAGGGCGGTGGCGTCGGCGTCGGAGTGGACGGCGACCGTGCGGATGCCCTGCGCGCGGCAGGTGCGGAAGATCCGGCAGGCGATCTCGCCCCGGTTGGCGACGAGGACGGTGCTGATCACGGTGATCCCCTCACATCCGGAAGACGCCGAAGCCGCCGCGCGCGCCCTCGTAGGGGGCGGTGTGCACGGCGGACAGGCAGAGGCCGAGGACGGTGCGGGTGTCGCGCGGGTCGATGACGCCGTCGTCGTACAGCCGCCCGGACAGGAACATCGGCAGGGACTCGGACTCGATCTGCTGCTCCACCATGGCGCGCAGCGCGGCGTCCGCCTCGTCGTCGTACGGCTGTCCCTTCGCCGTCGCCGACTGCCGGGCGACGATGGACAGCACCCCGGCGAGCTGCTGCGGGCCCATGACGGCGGACTTGGCGCTCGGCCAGGCGAAGAGGAAACGGGGGTCGTAGGCGCGGCCGCACATGCCGTAGTGGCCGGCGCCATAGGAGGCGCCGAGGAGGACGGAGAGGTGCGGGACGCGGGAGTTGGAGACCGCGTTGATCATCATCGCGCCGTGTTTGATGATGCCGCCCTGCTCGTACTCCTTGCCGACCATGTAGCCGGTGGTGTTGTGCAGGAAGAGCAGCGGGATGTCGCGCTGGTTGGCGAGCTGGATGAACTGGGCGGCCTTATGCGACTCCTCGGAGAAGAGGACGCCCCGGGCGTTGGCAAGGATGCCGAGGGGATAGCCGTGCAGGGTGGCCCAGCCGGTGGTGAGGCTGGTGCCGTACAGCGGCTTGAACTCGTCGAAGTCGGAGGCGTCGACGATCCGGGCGATGACCTCGCGCGGGTCGAAGGGCGTCCTCAGGTCCTCGGGGACGATGCCGAGCAGGTCCTCCGGGTCGTACTTCGGTGGCTCGGCCGGTCCCGGATCGGGGTGCGCCTTGCGGTGGTTGAGGCGGGCGACGACCCGGCGGGCCTGGCGCAGGGCGTCGGGCTCGTCCACGGCGAAGTGGTCGGCGAGGCCGGAGACCCGGGCGTGCATCCCGGCGCCGCCGAGGGACTCGTCGTCGCTCTCCTCGCCGGTGGCCATCTTCACCAGCGGCGGCCCGCCGAGGAACACCTTCGCCCGCTCCTTGACCATGATCACGTGGTCGGACATGCCGGGGACGTACGCGCCGCCGGCCGTGGAGTTGCCGAAGACGACGGCGACCGTGGGGATGCCGGCCGCCGACAGCCGGGTGAGGTCGCGGAAGATCGCGCCGCCCGGGATGAAGATCTCCTTCTGGGACGGCAGGTCGGCGCCGCCCGACTCGACCAGGCTGACGCAGGGGAGCCGGTTGGCGAGGGCGATGTCGTTGGCGCGCAGGGCCTTCTTCAGCGACCAGGGGTTGGACGCGCCGCCGCGCACGGTCGGGTCGTTGGCGGTGATCAGGCACTCCACGCCCTCGACCGTGCCGATGCCGGTGACGAGGGAGGCGCCGACGGCGTACTCGCTCCCCCAGGCGGCCAGCGGGGACAGTTCCAGGAAGGGCGTGTCCGGGTCGAGGAGCAGTTCGACGCGCTCACGGGCGAGGAGCTTGCCGCGCCCCCGGTGCCGTTCGACGTACTTCGCGCCGCCGCCCGCGAGGGCCTTGGCGTGCTCGGTGTCCAGCGCGGCGAGCCTGGCGAGCATCGCCTCGCGGTTCGCGCGGTGGCCGGGTTCGTCCGGGTCGAGGGCGGAGGACAGGACCGTCACAGGAGTACCTCCGGTATGTCCAGGTGGCGGGCGCGCAGCCATTCGCCGAGCGCCTTGGCCTGCGGGTCGAAACGGGCCTGCGCGGCGACGCCCTCGCCGAGGAGGCCCTCGACGGTGAAGTTCAGGGCGCGCAGGTTCGGCAGCACGTGCCGGGTGACGCGCAGCGGGCGGCTCTCGGGGATCAGCTCCCGGAACCGGTCGGCGGTCAGCGCGTGCGCCAGCCAGCGCCAGGCGTCCCCGGTGCGCGCCCACACGCCCACGTTGGCGTCGCCGCCCTTGTCGCCGCTGCGGGCCCCGGCGACGAGCCCGAGCGGCGCGCGCCGCACCGGCCCCGGCGGCAGCGGGTCGGGCAGGGGCGGTTCCGGTACGGCGGTGAGGGCGGCGGTGTCCGGGGGCGGCGGCACGGGGACGCGGCGGCCGTCGGGGAGGACCGCCGTATGGTCCACGACGTCGTGGGGGACGTACGCGGCCTCGAAGATCCCGTAGGGGGCGCCCTTGCCCGGGGGCGCGAGCAGGTGGAAGCCGGGGTAGCCGGCGAGGGCGAGCCCGACGGCGGCACCGGTCAGTTCGCGGCCGACCGCCCGCTGGTCGGCGTCCCGGACGACGAGCCGCAGCAGGGCGCTGGCCGTCTCCTCGGTGGGGGCGTCGGGCCGGTCGGTGCGGACCAGTTCCCAGCGGGCGTCGGCGACCTTGCCCACCGCCGGGGCCAGTTGCTCGCGGACCAGGGCGGCCTTGGCCTCGATGTCGAGGCCGGTGAGGACGAGGACGACCTCGTTGCGGAAGCCGCCGAGGCGGTTGAGGCCGACCTTGAGGGTGGGCGGCGGGGCCTCGCCGCGCACGCCGTCGATCCTGACCCGGTCGGGGCCGTCCTGGGTGAGGGTGACGGTGTCCAGCCGGGCGGTGACGTCCGGCCCGGCGTACCGGGCGCCGCCGGTCTCGTACAGGAGCTGGGCGGTGACCGTGCCGGTGTCGACGAAACCGCCGGTGCCGTCGTGCTTGGTGATGACGCAGGTGCCGTCGGCGTGGAGTTCGGCGAGCGGGAAGCCGGGGTGCCGTACGTCGCCGTCCCGGAAGAAGGCGTAGTTCCCGCCGGTGGCCTGCGCCCCGCACTCCAGCACGTGCCCGGCGACGACCGCGCCGGCGAGCCGGTCGTAGGCGTCCGGTGCCCAGCCGAAGTGGGCGGCTGCCGGCCCGGTGACCAGCGCGGCGTCCGTCACCCGCCCGGTGACCACGATGTCCGCGCCCGCCCGCAGGCACGCGGCGATCCCGGCCCCGCCGAGGTAGGCGTGGGCGGCGAGGGTGTCGGGGTACCGGGCCTTGAGGTCGTCACCCTCGACGTGCGCGACCCGGACCGGGACGCCGAGCCGGCCGGCCAGTTCGCGTACGGCGGCGGCGAGTCCGGCCGGGTTGAGCCCGCCGGCGTTGGTGACGATCCTGACGCCCCGCTCGTGGGCGAGGCCGAGGCACTCCTCCAGCTGCCGCAGGAAGGTACGGGCGTATCCGGCGCCGGGGTCCTTCAGCCGGTCCCGGCCCAGGATGAGCATGGTCAGTTCGGCGAGGTAGTCCCCGGTGAGGACGTCCAGCGGGCCGCCGGTCAGCATCTCGCGCAGGGCGTCGAAGCGGTCGCCGTAGAAGCCGGAGGCGTTGCCGATCCGCAGCGGGGTCACCGGGCGTCCTCCCCCTTCGGGCGGCGGCCCGGTCCGGGCGGTCCGGCGAAGGCCTGGGCGATGTCCAGCCAGCGGCCGGCGTCCGCCCCGTCCGCGCGCAGGGCGAGGTCGGCGCGGTGGGCGCGGCGGGTGACCAGCAGGCAGAAGTCGGCGCCGGGGCCGGTCACGCGCTGCGGCGCGTCCTCGGGTCCGAACGCCCACAGCTCGCCGTGCGGGCCGGTGAGTTCGACGCGGAACTCCTCGGCGGGCGGGGTGAGGCCGCGGGTGCGGAAGGCGTGGTCGCGGGTGCGGACGCCGAGCCGGGCGATGTGCCGGAGCCGGCCGGTGGGCTCGGGCCGCGCGCCGAGCGCGTCGGCGATGTCGAGGCCGTGGGCCCAGGTCTCCATCAGGCGGGCCGTCGCCATGGACGCGGCGGCCATGGGCGGCCCGTACCAGGGGAACCGCGTGCCGGGCGGGGCGGCCCGGAGCGCCGCGGCGAGCGCGGTACGGCCCCGGCGCCAGCGGTCGAGGAGGGCGGCGGGCGGCAGCACGGCGCCCTCCTCCGCGCCGTCGTCGACGAAGCCGGTGGGTGCGGCGAGGGCCTTCTCCACCAGGGCGCGGAAGCCGTCCGGGTCGGTCACGGCCACCAGGGCGCCGCGATCGGTCCAGGTCAGGTGCGCGATCTGGTGGGCGACGGTCCACCCCGGGGCGGGGGTGGGGAGCGCCCACTGCTCGGGCCGCAGCCGGCCGACCAGCGCGTCGAGCTCCTCGCTCTCCTCGCGCAGATCGTCGATCACGGGCGTCGGGTCGGACACGGGACACTCCCCTCGGGCGCGGCGGCGTACGGGGTGGTGCGGGGGTCGTGCGGGCAGCGCGACGGCCGGTCTCGCGCGGCGGCCGGCTCCACTGTGCGGGCGTGGGCGAGAGCATGGCAGCGACCCGGAAAACAATCAAGCGTGCTTGCATGAATTGGGCCGAGGGGCGCCCATCCCCCGGGCGCCTTCCAGGTCAGACCCGGCCGTCCCCCGGCAGGGCGTGGTCGAGGAGGATGTCCGCCGCCGCCCGCGCGTGCCGGCCGTAGTCCGGGTCGTCCAGCACCATGGCGCGGCCGGCCGCCCCGTCCGCGAGGGTGGCCAGTTGTTCGGCGAGGGCGAGGGGTTCGCGGCAGCCCAGCTCCGCCGGCAGGGCGGCGATCAGGTCCACCATGCGCAGCTTCTGCTCCCGGGCGTAGGAGTGCACCGCGCTCTCCGGGTCGGGGAACTCCGCGGCGGCGTCGATGAACGGGCATCCGCGCACCGGGGCCGCGTCCCGCGCCGGCTGCTCGAACAGCCGGCGGAGCCGCTCGCGCGCGGGGACGTCCTCCCGGGCCAGGACGCCCTCCAGCGTCGCCCCCGACCGGGCGAGGCCCTGGAGGTGGGCGATCACCAGCTCGTTCTTGGTGCGGAAGTGGGCGTACAGCGTCCGCTTGGAGACCGGCGCCTCCTCCGCGACCTGCTCCATGCCGGTCGCGTTGATGCCCCGGGCCACGAACAGCCGGGCGGCGGCGGCCAGGATGCGCGGCCCACGACGCGGAGAGCCTGGACTTCTACGGCGCCCCGCACGCGGCGTTCCTCCTCGTCCAGGGTGACGGCACGGCGCGGCTGGCCGCGGATGCCGGCGCCTATCTGCAGACCCTGCTCCTGGCCATGACCGCGTACGGCGTGGACAGCTGCCCGCAGGGGCTGCTGAGCTTCTACGCCGACACCGTCCGCGCCGAGCTGGGCGTCACCGGGGGCAAGCCGCTCGTCGGCGTCTCCTTCGGCCACGCCGACGAGACCGCGCCGGTGAACCGGGTGCGGACCGGGCGGGTCACGGTCGAGTCGACGACGACCTTCCACGGCCAGGGACCGCCGTCCGGGTCACGACGCCCGTGCACGCCGGCCCACCTGGGTCCGTACCGCCCCCATGCTCGCCGCGACGACGAGGGCGATGGCGGCGCACTGGGCGGGGGTCAGGGACTGGTGCAGGACGAGGAAGCCGGCGAGGGCGGCGATGGCCGGCTCCAGGCTCATCAGGACGGCGAAGGTGGCGGCGGGCAGGCGGCGCAGGGCGAGGAGTTCGAGGGTGTAGGGCAGGACGGAGGAGAGCAGGGCGACCGCGGCGCCGAGGCCGAGCGTCACCGGGTCGAGCAGTTTCGTCCCCGACTCGACGACGCCGAGGGGCAGGAAGAGCACCGCGCCCACGCCCATGGCCAGCGCCAGGCCGTCGGCCTGCGGGAAGCGGCGGCCGGTGCGGGCGCTGAAGACGATGTACGCCGCCCACATCCCGCCCGCCGCCAGCGCGAAGGCCGCGCCGGCCGGGTCGAGGCCGTCGAAGCCGCCGCCGCCGAGCAGGAAGACCCCGCCCAGGGCGAGCGCGGCCCAGACGAGGTTGACCGCGCGGCGCGAGGTGGCGACGGAGAGCGCGAGCGGGCCGAGGACCTCCAGGGTGACCGCGGCGCCGATCGGGATGCGGTCGAGGGCCTGGTAGAAGAGGCCGTTCATGCCCGCCATGGCGACACCGAAGGTGACCACCGTGCCCCAGTCGGCGCGCGAGTGGCCGCGCAGCCGGGGCCGGCAGACCAGCAGCAGCACCACGGCGGCGACGGCCAGCCGCAGCGTGACGATGCCGAGCGCGCCCGCCCGGGGCATCAGCGTCACCGCCAGCGCTCCGCCGAACTGCACCGACAGCCCGCCGGCGAGGACCAGGCCGACCGGTCCGAAGGCCCCCCGGCGGCCGGGGGTGCCGGCGGGGTGGGGCGCGCCGGCCGGGGCGGGGACGGCGGCCGGGGTCGAGGTGCCGGGGGCGGCGCTGGGGGTGCTCACGGGTACTCCGGGACGGTGACGGAATCCAGGCAGGGGCTGTGTTCATTTCACTGTACCGCTGGTCCATGGAAGTGGACTCGGTCAGCAGTGTCACCCCGCCATGCAACTGTCCTGGCCCGGGAGGCGGCTGTCAACGGACTTCCACGGTGCGGACCGGCCGCCCGCGCGGGGTACCGTCCGGGCGGCGGCACTCCCGGTCCGCCGCACCCCTTGCCCGGAGGCCCCGTGAGCCGATTCCTCGCCCGTCTGTGGCGCGCCCTGCGCCCGGTGCAGAGCCGCCTGGTGTGGCTGCTCAACCCCAAGTTCGTGGTCGGTGTCACCGGTGTCGTGCGCGACGCCGAGGGACGGGTGCTGCTGCTGCGGCACCGGATGTGGCCGCCCGGCCGCCAGTGGGGCCTGCCGAGCGGGTTCGCGCACCAAGGCGAGGACTTCCGGCGGACCGTCGTCCGCGAGGTCCGGGAGGAGACCGGCCTCGACGTGGAGCCGGGGCGGCTGGTCATGCTGAACAGCGGCTTCCGCACCCGTCTGGAGGTGGCCTACGAGGCCCGGCTGCTCGGCGGGGAGCTGCGCCTGGACCCGTTCGAGATCCTGGAGGCCCGCTGGTGCCGCCCGGAGGAGCTGCCGGAGGAGATCCAGCCGGTGTGCGGTCCGCTGGTGCGGGGCGAGACGGTCTGCTGAGGGGCAACGCGGGCGGCGGAGCCGGGGAGACGTGTTCAGCCGCCCTGTTCCACCTCCAGCGCCTCCGCCAGCACCTCCGCCAGGTGCCGCCCCCGCACCCCCGCCAGCTGCTCCAGCTGCGTCCGGCAGGAGAAGCCGTCCGCCAGGACCACCGCCCCGTCCGGCGCCTCGCGCACGGCGGGCAGGAGCTGTTCCTCCGCGCACGCCACCGACACCTCCTGGTGTCCCGGCTCGAAACCGAAGTTGCCGGCCAGTCCGCAGCAGCCGCCGACCGGTTCGCCGGTGAGGCCCGCGGCGGCGCGCAGCCGGCGGTCGGGCCCGTCGCCGAGGACCGCGTGCTGGTGGCAGTGGGTCTGCCCGGTGACCGGGCGGTCCAGGACGGGCGGCGTCCAGTCGGGGGCGTGGCGCTCCAGGGTCTCGGCGAAGGTGAGGACGCGGTCCGCGAGGGCGGCGGCCCGCGGGTCGTCGGGCAGCAGCTCGGGCAGGTCGCCGCGGAGGGCCGCCGCGCAGCTCGGCTCCAGGACGACGACCGGGGCGGCCGTCGCGAGCACCGGCTCCATCAGGTCGAGCGTGCGGCGCAGCACCGTACGGGCCAGGTCGAGCCGGCCGGTGGAGACGTACGTCAGTCCGCAGCAGACCCGGCCGCGCGAGGCGCCGAGCAGGGCCGTGAGCAGGGTCGCGGGCGACCGGGTGCGGGCGTCGCCGACCGCGCCGCGCACCGGCCGCAGCGTCGGGGGGAGCGCGACCCGCAGGCCCGCCGCCTCCAGGACGCGCACGGCCGCCCGGCCCACGGACGGTGAGAGGTGCTCGGTGAAGGTGTCGGGCCACAGGACGACCGTGGCGCCCCCGCCCGCCGGCGCCGGCCGGCGCCGGCGCCACCACCGGGTGAACGGTTCCGTCGCCAGGCGGGGGATCGCCCGCTCGGGCGCGATGCCGCCGAGCCGTTTGGCCACCGCCGCCAACGGCCGTACCGCCGCGAGCGAGTTGAGCAGGGCGGGGGTCCGGGTGCGCGCCACCCAGCGCAGCCACTCCGGCAGCCGGCCCAGGGTGTGGTGCGCGGCGGGGCGGCGCCGGCCCGCGTAGTGGTGGTGCAGGAACTCCGCCTTGTACGTGGCCATGTCCACCCCGACCGGGCAGTCCGACCGGCAGCCCTTGCAGGACAGGCACAGGTCGAGGGCGTCGCGGACCTCCGTGGACCGCCAGCCGCCGGTGATCACGTCCCCGGCGAGCATCTCGTGCAGCAGCCGCGCCCGGCCCCGCGTCGAGTGCTCCTCCTCGCCGGTCGCGCGGAACGACGGGCACATCACGGACGCGCCGGCCGCCGGCGCCGTACGGCACTTGGCGACCCCGACGCAGCGCCGTACCGCCGCCGTGAAGTCGCCGCCGTCGGCGGGGTATCCGAAGACGACGTCGACCGGTTCGCGGGGCAGGACGGCGAACCGGAGGCCGGTGTCGAGGGGCGCGGGGCGGACCAGCACACCGGGGTTGAGGAGGTCGTCGGGGTCCCAGAGGGCCTTGGCGCGGGCGAAGAGGCCGACGGTCGCGGGGCCGTACATGCGCGGCAGGAGTTCGGCGCGGGCCTGTCCGTCGCCGTGCTCGCCGGAGAGCGAACCGCCGTGCGCGACGACCAGGTCCGCGAGTTCCTCGGAGAAGCGGCGGAAGCGGGCGACGCCCGGACCGGTCAGCAGGTCGAAGTCGATACGGACGTGGATGCAGCCGTCCCCGAAGTGCCCGTACGGCGTGCCGCGCAGGCCGTGGGCGGCCAGCAGCGCCCGGAACTCCCGCAGATAGGCGCCGAGCCGGGCGGGCGGGACCGCGCAGTCCTCCCAGCCGGGCCACGCCTCGGTGCCTCCCCCGGACTCCGTCCGGGAGGTACCCCCGGGCATCCGGGTGGCCGTACCGGCCGCGTCCTCCCGGACCCGCCACAGCGCCCGCTGCCCGGCCGGGTCGGTCACCACCCGCGCGTCCAGCGCGTCGGCGGCCCGGACGACCGCCTCGGCCCGCGCGCGGGCCTCGGCCGGGGTGGCGCCGCCGGTCTCCACGAACAGCCAGGCCCCGCCGCGCGGCAGCCCGGCCGGGTCGGGCACCAGGTCGGCGGCCATCCCCTCCACCGTCAGCGGCCCGAGCGGCAGCAGCCCGGCCGCCGCGTCGGCCGCCGCGCTCTCGTCGCCGTACCCGAGCACGGCCAGCGCCCGCGCGGGCGGCGCCTCGACCAGCCGGACGACGGCCTCGGTCAGCACGCCCAGGGTGCCCTCGGAACCGCAGAAGGAACGGGCGACGTCCGCGCCCCGCTCGGGCAGCAGGGCGTCCAGCGCGTATCCGGAGATGCGGCGGGGCAGGTCGGGGAAGCCGGTGCGCAGCCGCGCCAGTTCCCCGTCCACCAGCGCGCGCAGGCCGGCCGGCGCACCGGCCCACCGGGGTCCGGGGCGCAGCCGCTCGCCGCGCGCGGTGAGGACGGTCAGGGCGGCGACGTTGTCGGCGGTCGTCCCCCAGGCCACCGAGTGCGCGCCGCAGGAGTTGTTGCCGATCATCCCGCCGAGGGTGCAGCGGCTGTGGGTGGAGGGGTCGGGGCCGAACCGCAGGCCGTGCGGGGCGGCGGCGTCCTGGAGCCGGTCCAGGACCAGGCCGGGCTGGACCACGGCGGTACGGGCCCCGGGGTCGAGGGCGAGCAGCCGGTTCATGTGCCGGGTGAAGTCGAGGACCACCCCGGTGCCGGTCGCCTGGCCCGCGGTCGAGGTGCCGCCGCCGCGTGCCACGACCGGCACGCCGTGCGTGCGGCACACCTCCAGGGCCGCCGCCACGTCGTCGGCGTCGCGCGGGGCGACCACCCCCAGGGGGACGCGGCGGTAGTTGGACGCGTCCATGGTCGTCAGGGCGCGGGCGGTCGGTCCGAAGGAGACCTCGCCGCGCACGGCCGCGCGCAGCGCGTCCCGCACCTCGGGCCGGGCCTCTGGCACATCCGTCATGCCCTCAGCATGCCCCGGTGGGCGGCGTCGGGTTCGGGCCATCGGGAGCGCCGCGTTCGCCGTCGGCACCTTTGCCGTAGTTGTTCCTGTGATCTGATGCTAAGAACGTGACATTAATGTGCCCAACGCGATCGTGAAGTCTCTTATAGTGACGGTCAGGTAGCCAATGGTGTCGGCCCGCGCCGGAGAAGGCTGCCGAAAATCGACCACAGAATCCCCACAACTCCCCCACGCCACCGCCCACACCGTCACCACACCCCGTCGCACCCCACCGCGGCACCGCACTCCGCCGCACAGCCACACCCCCTCGCACCGCACAGCACCGCATCGCCGCATCGTCGTACCGCGACCGAGAGACCGACTGATGACCTCCGCCAAATCCTCCGGCGAACGCCCCGCCATATCCGGGCTGCTGCCCGTCTTCCTGGTCACCGCGGTACTGGCCGGCCTCGCGGTCACCGGCGCGGTCCTCGTCGCCCCCGACTCCGTGCGCACGCCCCTCGGGCTGGGAGCGGGTGCCGCCGGGCTGCTGCTGAGCGTGGCGGTCACCGTGGCCGCGCACGGCCTCCGGTCGGCCCGGACCGCCCGCCGCCGGCTGGAGTCCGCGAACCAGGAGGTGGGCCGGCTGCTCCAGGAACGCGTCCGGACCGCCGAGGAGGCGCGGCAGGAACGCGCCCGGCTCACCGGCGAACTCGACCGGGAGCGCGCCCGCGCCGCGGCCGACCTGGCCCAGGAACACGCCCGGCTCACGGACGCCCACGCCGCCGAACTCGCCCGGCTCACCGAGGAGTACGGCACCCGGGAGGCCCGGCTCACCGAGGAGCACGCGGCGGAGCGGGCGCGGCTCACCGAGGAGTACGAGGCCGAGCGGACCCGGCGCGTGGCGGAACACACCGCCGAGCGCGAGCGGCTGACCGGTGACGTCGCCCGGCTCACCCGCAAGCTGCGGGAGGCCGAGTCCCGCCGCGCCGCCGCCGTCTCCGCCACCGCCAACGTCGCCGGACGCCTCCAGGCCCTGGCCA
The DNA here is from genome assembly GCF_020521275.1 of Streptomyces daghestanicus. Lineage (NCBI taxonomy): Bacteria > Bacillati > Actinomycetota > Actinomycetes > Kitasatosporales > Streptomycetaceae > Streptomyces > Streptomyces daghestanicus. Next base: position 41,496 of record NZ_BNDX01000010.1, read on the forward strand.
CCGCGACCCTGGCGGACCTGCGCGCGATGGAGGAGAAGCACGCCGACGAGGAGGTGCTGACCGACCTCCTCCACCTCGACCACCGCACCGCCCAGGCGGGTCGGCTCGCCGACTCCGTCGCCGTGCTGGCGGGGGCCCGGTCGGGCCGCCGCTGGGCCCGCCCGATCGCCATGGAGTCCATCCTGCGCGGCGCCATGGGCCGGATCAGCGGTTACCAGCGCGTCCGCCTGCACTCCACCAGCGACACCGCCGTCGCCGGGCACGCCGCCGAGGCCGTCATGCACGCGCTGGCCGAGATCCTGGACAACGCCGCGAACTTCTCCCCGCCGACCGCGGAGGTCCACGTCTACGTCGAGGAGGTCCCGGCCGGCGCGATCGTCTCCGTCGAGGACGCGGGCCTCGTCATGGGCGAGACCCAGCTGCGCCGCGCCGAGAACGCGGTCTCCGGCCGCACCGCCGGGCTCGGCGGCCTGACCGGCACCCGGCTCGGCCTGGCCGTGGTGGGGCGGCTGGCGCAGCGGTACGGCCTGAAGGTGTCGTTCCGTCCGTCGGCCCGGGGCGGCACCGGCGTGCTGATGCTCGTACCGCAGGACATCCTCGTGTCGCCGGGCGCGCTCCCGGGCCCCGGCGCCGAGGACGGACCGGAACCGGCCGCCCGGACCCGTACGCCGGCTGCCGTACCCGCGGCGGCTCCGGTACGGCAGCTCCCCCGGCGGCACGAGACCCCCTCCCCGGCGCGGCACCCGGCCCCGGACGCCGTGGCGCGCCCCGCGGAACCGGAGCCGGAGCACGGCCCCGAACCGCTCTCCACCCTCCCGCACGGGCTGCCGAAGCGCCGCCGCGGCCGGACCCTCGCCGAAGCCGAACGCACCCGGCAGGCGCCGTCCGCCACCGCGCCGCGCACCCCGCCCACCCGCGAGGAGACGAAGGCGCGCGTCGCCCGCTTCGGCACCTTCCAGCAGGCCGTCCGCGGCACCACCGGTCCGCCGGCCGCGGACGCGTCGACCGCCGGAGCGACCACCGTGGGTCCGACGACCACGGAACCCGTATCCGACCCCGATCCCGCATCCGCATCCGCATCCGCACCCGCATCCCTCCCGGAAGGCGACACCACCACATGACCGGCACGACGACCGCGGACGACAAGCTCACGTGGCTGATCGAGGGCCTGCTGCAGCGCACCCCCGGCGCGCGGCACGCGCTCGTGCTCTCCCGTGACGGCCTGAAACTGTGCCGTACCCCGGAGTTGACCGCCGACCAGGCCGACCAGCTCGCCGCGATCGCGGCCGGCATCCAGTCCCTGTCGCACGGCGCCTCCGTGGAGTTCGGTGACGGCACCGGTGGCGTCCGGTCGGCGATGGCCGAGTTCTACGGCGGGGTGCTGTTCATCGTGGAGGCCGGCGAGGGCGCCCACCTGGCCGTGGTCACCGCCGAGGACGCCGACGCGGGCCTCGTCGGCCACAACATGAGCGAACTCGTCGAGCAGCTCGGCGAGCACCTGACCGCCCGGCCCCGTACGCCCCGTACGTCATGAACGGTGCCGGCGGCAGGCCGGGACGGGACGACGCCCCCGACCGCCTCTACACCCTGACCGGCGGACGCAGCCGGGCGGGCGCGGACAGCCCGTTCGACCTGGTGACCCTCGTCGTCGCCGAGTGCGACCCGGTCCCCGGCATGCAGTCGGAGCACGCCGCGATCCTGCGCATGACCGAACGGCCCACCGCGGTCGTGGAGATCGCCGCCGAACTGCGGCTGCCGGTCGGCATCACCAAGATCCTGCTGACCGACCTCCTCGACGCGGGCCGCGTCAGCGCCCGCCATCCGCGCCAGGAAGCCCTTCCCGATCCCGAAATCTTGGAGCAGGTGCTCGTTGGACTCCGCAACCTCTAGAGCGAGCGCGCCGCTCGGCGCCTCCGCCGACAACGGCCTCAAGATCGTGATCGTGGGCGGCTTCGGCGTCGGCAAGACGACCATGGTCCGGTCGGTCAGCGAGATCCGTCCCCTCAACACCGAGGAGACGATGACCCAGGCCGGCGCCGCCGTCGACGACCTGACCGGGGTGCACGCCAAGACCACCACCACGGTCGCCTTCGACTTCGGCCGCATCACGCTCGACGCGCGCAACGTGCTGTACCTCTTCGGCGCCCCAGGGCAGGAACGTTTCTGGTTCCTGTGGGACCGGCTCTTCCAGGGCACCCTGGGCGCGGTCGTCCTGGTCGACACCCGGCGGATCGACGACTCCTGGTACGCCATCGACCGCCTGGAGCGGCACGGCACGCCCTTCGTCGTCGCCCTCAACGACTTCGGCGGCCCCGACTTCGCCCCGGCCCAGATCCGCGAGGCCCTCGACCTGGACCCGCACGTCCCGCTGCTGCGCTGTGACGCGCGCTCGCGCGAGTCCGCCAAGGAAGTCCTGATCACGCTGGTGGAACACGTCTACGCCCGGTACGCCGCCGGCGCCGCCGATCCCGCACGACCCACCCAGGAGCTGGTGTGAGCCCCCTTCACCTCCGCGGACCCGGTTCGCACGAGGAACCGGCCGAGCTGTACCGGGCGATGCGGCGCAAGCACGGCCCGGTGGCGCCGGTGCTGCTCGACGGCGGCATCCCCGCCTGGCTGGTGATCGGCTACCGCGAGCTGCACCAGGTCACCGGCGACCCGGAGCTGTTCAGCCGGGACTCCGAGCTGTGGAACCAGTGGGACAACATCCCCGACGACTGGCCGCTGCGCCCGGTCGTCAACCGCGGCCAGCCCTCCATCCTCTACACCGTCGGCGAACGCCACCGCCGCCGCTCCGGCCTGCTGAGCGACGCGCTGGACGGCGTCGACCCGGCGGTGCTGCGCGCCGACTCCGAGCACTTCGCGGACGAGCTGATCGACACCTTCTGCGGCCGGGGCACCGCCGACCTGATCGACGAGTACGCCATGCTGCTCCCGGTCCGCGTCCTGGCCCGCATCTACGGATGGACGGACGAGGAGGGCACCGCCCTGGTCACGTCGATGACCGACATGATCAACGCGGGTGACCGGGCGCTGGCCGGCCAGAAGCACCTGCACGACTCCTGCCAGGCGCTGGTCGCGCAGCGCGCGGCGGAACCGGCCGACGACGTGGTCTCCCGCATGCTGGCGGCGCGCGGCGAGTTCACCGAAGAGGAGATCGTCCAGGACCTGATGATCCTGATGTCGGCGGGCCACCAGCCCACCGCCGACTGGATCGGCACCTCGCTGCACCTGATGCTCACCGACCACCGCTTCGCCGCGTCGATGTTCGGCGGCCGCAGCAGCGTCCCGGAGGCGATGAACGAGGTGCTGTGGGAGCAGGCCCCCACCCAGAACATGCCGGGCCGCTACGCCACCCGCGACACGACCCTGGGCGGACGCCGTATCGACGCCGGTGACCTGCTGATCCTGGGCCTCCAGGGCGCCAACTCCGACCCCCAGGTCCGGACCGACGGCGCCTCCCTGACCGGCGGCAACAACGCGCACTTCGCCTTCAGCCACGGGGAGCACCGCTGCCCGTTCCCGGCGCAGGAGATCGCGGAGGTCATCTCCCGCACCGGCATCGAGGTGATCCTGGACCGGCTCCCCGACATCGACCTGGCCGTGCCTGCGGAGTCCCTGCGCCGCCGCGAGTCCCCGTGGATGCGCGGCTTCACCGCCCTCCCGGTCACCTTCACCCCGACGCCCGCCCTCGGCGGCGCCCACCCCTGACCGCCTCCCGGCCGTCTCACCGGACGGACGACGTTTCGCCCAGGTTTCCCGTAACGGATACCCTCGGCCACGTGGCTGAGATCCGGATTCCCTCTGACATCAAGCCCGCGGACGGACGTTTCGGCGCGGGTCCCTCCAAGGTGCGGACGGAGGCGCTGGACGCCCTCGCCGCCACCGGCACCTCCCTCATGGGCACGTCCCACCGCCAGGCCCCGGTGAAGAACCTCGTCGGCAAGGTCCGCGAGGGCATCGGCGAACTGTTCCGGCTGCCCGAGGGCTACGAGGTGGTGCTCGGCAACGGCGGCTCCACCGCGTTCTGGGACATCGCGACCCACGGCCTGATCGAGAACAAGTCGCAGCACCTGGCCTTCGGCGAGTTCAGCTCGAAGTTCGCCAAGGCGGCCAGGCTGGCCCCCTGGCTGGCCGAGCCCACGGTCGTCTCCTCCGACCCGGGCACCCACCCGGACCCGCGCGCGGAGTCCGGCGTCGACGTCTACGCGTACACCCACAACGAGACGTCGACCGGCGTCGCGATGCCGATCCGGCGCGTGCCCGGCGCCGACGAGAACGCCCTGGTGCTGGTCGACGCCACCTCCGGCGCCGGCGGCCTCCCGGTGGACATCGCGCAGACCGACGTCTACTACTTCGCCCCGCAGAAGTCCTTCGCCTCCGACGGCGGCCTGTGGATCGGCGTCTTCTCCCCGGCGGCGATCGAGCGCGCCGAGCGCGTCCACGCCTCCGGCCGCCACATCCCGGAGTTCTTCTCGCTCCCCACCGCGATCGACAACTCCCGCAAGAACCAGACGTACAACACCCCGGCCCTGGCCACCCTGTTCCTCCTGAACGAGCAGTTGGAGTGGCTGAACTCCCAGGGCGGCCTGGACTGGTCCACGGCCCGTACGAAGGACTCCTCGACCCGCCTCTACACCTGGGCCGACGAATCCAAGTACGCCACCCCGTTCGTCTCCGACCCGGCCAAGCGCTCCCAGGTCATCGGCACGATCGACTTCTCCGACGACATCGACGCGTCGGCCGTCGCCAAGGCCCTGCGCGCCAACGGCATCGTCGACACGGAGCCGTACCGCAAGCTGGGCCGCAACCAGCTCCGCGTCGCGATGTTCCCGGCCGTCGACCCCGCCGATGTCGAGGCCCTGACGAAGTGCGTCGACTACGTCATCGAGAAGCTCTGACTTCTCGGCGTACGCGAGTGAAGGGGCGCCCGGCGAATCGTCGCCGGGCGCCCCTTCCGCATCACCGGATCTGCCGCAGGAAGGCGGCCCAGCTCTCCCGGGAGACGATGAGGAGCGGGCCGTCCGCGTGCTGCTTGCTGTCGCGGACGGCTCGGCCGAGGCAGGCCGTCTCGGCGACCTCGACGCATTCGCCCTCCTGGTTGGAGTAGGAGGACTTGCGGAACGGGCCTGTTATGTCGGTCATGAAGCGTCTTCCCCGATCGATCGCAGCTTGCTCCGGATGAGTTCCGCGCTCTCCGCCGGTGACAACGCGGCCGCTTGCAGGAGTGCGAACGTCTTCACGTGCACGGCCAGGTCGTCGGGGTCTTCGAGGATCGTCGTACTCATCAGGTCGTCCATCGTGACCACCTCGACCTCCGACTCGGGGTCGAAGCTGAACGCGGCGAAGGCGGAGGTGCCGGCCGCCAGTGTGCCAGAACTGAACGGCAGGATCTGGAGGGTGACGTTCGACCGCTGCGACGCTTCGAGCAGCGCGGCCAATTGTTCGCGGTGCACGGCGTTGGTCAGCAAGGGATAGGTGATGACCGCTTCCCACAGTACGGCGGTGTACTCGATCCCTCCCTCGGTGATCCTTTCCTGCCGCCGACTGCGCACCTTCACCAGTTCCGCGATCCGCTCGGAGGACAGTTCACTGGGTCCCTCGGTGATGATCAGCTCGGCGTAGGCCGGCGTTTGCAGCAGCCCCGGGACCAGCACGGACTGCCACTGTCTGATGTGACTGGCGTCGTCTTCGAGCGCGATGTGGTCGAGATAGTCCGGCCGCAGGCTGTCCGCGTGCTCCAGCCACCAGCCCCGCTTCTTCGAATACTTGGCCAGGTCTTCCAACTTGTCACGCGTCTTGGCATCGGAAACCCCGTAGGCGTCGAGCAACAGCCGCACCTCGATGACGCGCGGTGTGGCGTGCCCGCTCTCGATACGGCTGATCCTCGCCTGGCTCGACGCGATCACCTCGGCCGCCTGCGGCTGGTCCAGCTTGGCGGCCTGTCGGTACTGCCTCAACGCCGTACCGAGCCGCCTGCTGCGCACCGTCGGCCGTCCACCTGCGGGCATGCGGACCTCCCCTCTCCGCCCGCCACCTTGCCACGCGTTCCGTCCGCTTCGGTCTCGGATGACACGATCGAGTGAGATCTCTGCATACATTCCTCGGTTGGGATTTTGCCGGTGTCAAATACTTCCCATGCCCGCAACGGAAACCTTCCGCATCCCCAAACACCGGCACCACGTGTCAACCGCCCGCCACCGCCTGCGCAAGGCCCTCGCCGACTGGGGTGTCGCCGGGGAGCAGGCCGACCTCGTCACGCTGCTGGCCAACGAACTCGTCACCAACGCCGTGACCCACTGCCGGGTCTCCCACGCCCAGGTCCGCGTGATACTCGCCCTCCACGGGACGGAGTTGCTCCTGGAGGTCTCCGACCCCGACCGCGACCGGCTCCCCCGCCTCCACGACTCCGCCCCCGACGAGGAGGGCGGCCGGGGACTCGCCCTCGTGGCGGCGCTGGCCGACTCCTGGGGATGCCGTCAGGAGCGGTACACCAAGTGCGTATGGGCGAGGTGGGAGACCAGTGTTCCGCCGGTTCCGTGAAACGCCTGTCCAGAACCCCGGCGGGGAGGTCCGCACCCCGGACCCGTACGTATGGCGGCTGCCGACTCCCTACGACGCCCGCTGGCGCCGCTGGCACAAGCGCTCCCGCGCGGCCGGCCGGTACCTGCCGTACCCGGAGGACGGGACGAACCGGCCTCAGCCGGAACGTGCTCGGCCGCCCGCCCTGCCGGCCGACGACGTCGTACGCCCCTACGTCCTCAGACCCTGATACTCCACCGCACCCGCGCGATCACCTGCCGCGCGTCCGCGCCGAAGACGGCGGACTCGGCGAAGGTGTCCCCCCGCCGGTACAGAGCGATCGTTTCCGCGTCGTCCAGCCACGGTTCGGCGTGCCAGTCCTCCACCACGACCAAGCGGTCGTCCATCAGATTGAACGGGTTGCCCATCGCCAGCGGCAGCGGGCCGTCGAGCGGCAGGATGCCGAGGTTCGAACCGGCCCGCCCGGCCGCGCACGTCACCACGGCCGTCGAGCGGCCGGCCACCGGCGGCGACGTGTCACCGGGCTTCTACCTGGAACGCCCCGCGTTCCTCTCCCTGGCCCTGGTCACCTGCTCCCCGCACCGGGTGCGGCGCACGCTCGCCTGCCCCTGCCGTCACGACCGCCGGCCCATCCGGCGCAGCCCGAACAGCCCCGCCAGCACCACCAGTACCGCCGCCGCGCCCCCGACCTTCAGCGTGGTCCCGTCCGAGTCCTCCGAGGCCGCCGCCGCGCCGCCGCCCCCGGAGGCCGCCGCGGACGGCTCCCCGCCCGGCGCGTCCTGCGCCTTCACCGCGCTGTTCGCGCCCTCCATGCCGAGCAGCAGCTTCTTGCCATCGACCGTGTAGGTGACGGACTCGCCCTGGCCCAGGGGCACACTGATCCGGCCCTTGCGGGCGGGCTTCCCGTCGTTCCAGTCGTAGTACAGGCCACCGAGGTAGCCGCGTACGGTGAGCTGCTCGCCGTCGGGGGAGAACGCCGCGTCCGTGGCCCACAGGTCGACGGCCGCCGAGCGCTTGAAGACGTTCGCGCCGGACGTGGACAGCTCCGCCGGGCCCTCGTACAGGTGCCCGCCGTCCTCCTGCTTGTCGATGATGTAGACCCGGCCCGTCTTCGGGTGGACGACCATCGACTCGGCGTCGCGCGGCCCGTCGTCGTACTTGACGACGTACTGCTTCGCCTCGACCGTCTGGTCCTTCAGTTCCGCCGGCTCGGGCAGCTCGTAGATCCACACGTACGGCCAGGTGCCGCCGAGGTTGTCCCCGATGTCACCGACGTAGATCCGGTTGTCCGGGCCGATGGAGATCGCCTCGACGTCCCGGGGCGTGCCGATCCCGGCGAGGGAGACACGGGCGACCGTCCTGCCGGTCGCGCCGTCGACGGCGTAGAGGTACGGGCCGTTGTCCTGGTCGTTGTGGGTCCAGTAGACGCCGGGATGGAGGCGGGAGGCCGCGAGGCCGCTGGACTCGGTGATCCGGGGGTCCGTGATGGTGAACCCCTCGTCCCCGTCGACGGCGAGGGCGGGCGCGGCGCACACACCCGTGAGAAGGGTCGCGGCGAGAAGGGCGAGGGATCGGCGCATGCGCCCAAGCCTGCCATCCCGGACGGGTGTTCGTGACAGCCGCCCGCGCCGCGGGGGCGGTGGCCGGGCTCACACCACCGGCGTCCGGGCGATCGTCCATGATGGACGGATGCTCAGGTTCATGCCCGTCGGGGACTCCCAGACGATCGGGAGCGCCGGTGACCACACCTGGCGCCATCGGCTGTGGCAGCACCTGCGCACGGCGTACGACGGCCCGTTCACCTTCGTCGGCCCGCGCGAGACCCTGTACGACAAGGCCGCCGACGCGCCCGTCTCCCTCGCCTACGCCGACCCGGACTTCCCCCGCGCCCACCTCGCCGGCTGGGGCGAGGGCTGGCTGCACATGGCGCCGCTGATCGGCGAGGCGGTCCGCGCCCACCGCGCGGACGTGCTCCTCGTCGCCCTCGGCCTGATCGACCTCGGCTTCTACACGAACGCCGAACAGACCGCGGAGAACGTCCACCGCTTCGTCGCCGGGGCGCGCGCCGCCCGGCCCCGCGTCCGCATGGTCCTGCTGCCGGTGATCCCGAACATACGGGCCCGGCAGGACCCGGACTTCGGCGCGCAGGTCGCCCTCTTCAACGACCTGCTCGCCAAGGCCGCCGCCGACCTCGACGAACCCCGCTCCCCACTCCTCCTGGCCTCCGTCCCGCCCACGTACGACCTCGCCACCGACACGTACGACGGCACCCACCCCGGCCCGAGCGGCGAACGGAAGATCGCGGCGGCGTTCGCGGAGGCGATGGAGCAGGGGTGGGGGCTCGGCGGGCCGTACGCCCCCGGGCTCAGTGCCCCGCGAGACCGTCCGTGACCCGGTCACCGTGCGTATCGTTGTACCGCGCGGCGGCTCCGTCCCAGGAGCCACCGGGAGCAGCGCCACGATGACCGTCGCGGACGACAGGATCGCCATGGCCGACGTCAGCACCGAGAGCCTCGACGACTGGTTCGAGCGGCTTGAGAAGATGCCCGTCCCCGAAGGATTCAGGGTCGAGATCGTCGGGGGCAGCATCTACATGACGCCGCAGCGGGACACGCAGTGGCACATCATCCGCCGGATCGTCCGGGCCGTCGAAGACAGGTTCGGCATGGACATCCACCTCTTCTCCGATGTCCGCATCGACTTCCCCGGCCACGGGAACGGCTTCTGCCCCGACGTCGCCAAGCTCCGCGACGGCGCCGAGAAGGACGAGACGGGACACTGGCGGTACCAGGACGTCGAGTTCGTCGCCGAGGTGGTCTCCCAGGCCACCGCGGCCGACGACTACGGCCCGAAGAAGACCGCGTACGCGGTCGCCGAGGTCCCCGTCTGCCTCGTCGCCGACCCCTGCCAGGGCAGGTGCCACGTCTACACCCGGCCGAAGGACGGCGAGTACGTCACGGAGACCACGGTCGGCTTCGGCCACGACCTGGACCTCACCGGCACCGTCCTCGGCCTCACCCTGAGCACCGCCGGCTTCCCCCGCGACTGACGCGCCCCGCCCGCTTGCCTGGAGCGCACTCCACGTCGTTGGCTGGGTGACCATGAAGTACACGCAGCTCGGACGCACGGGACTCAAGGTCAGCCGGCTCGTCCTCGGGACGATGAACTTCGGCCCGCAGACCGACGAGGCCGACAGCCACCTCATCATGGACGCCGCGCTGGACGCGGGCATCAACTTCTTCGACACCGCCAACGTCTACGGCTGGGGCGAGAACAAGGGCCGCACCGAGGAGATCATCGGCAACTGGTTCGCCAAGGGCGGCGACCGGCGCGACAGGACCGTCCTCGCCACCAAGGTCTACGGCAACATGGGCCCCGACGGCCCCGCGTGGCCCAACCACGACAAGCTCTCCGCCGTGAACATCCGGCGGGCCGTCGACGCCAGCCTCAAGCGGCTCAGGACCGACCGCATCGACCTGTACCAGTTCCACCACATCGACCGCGACACCCCGTTCGACGAGATCTGGCAGGCGATCGACGTCCTGATCCAGCAGGGCAAGATCCTCTACGTCGGCTCGTCCAACTTCCCCGGCTACAAGATCGCCCAGGCCAACGAGGCCGCCGCCCGCCGCGGCGGCACCATCGGCCTGGTCAGCGAGCAGTGCCTGTACAACCTCGCCGAGCGCCGCGCCGAGATGGAGGTCATCCCGGCCGCGCAGGAGTACGGCCTCGGCGTCATCCCCTGGTCGCCGCTGAACGGCGGTCTGCTGGGCGGCGTCCTGCGCAAGCAGGCGACCGGTGGGCGCCGGGCGAGCGGCCGGGCCGCCGACACCCTCGCCGACCCGGCCTCCCGGGCCCGCGTCCAGGCGTACGAGGACCTGCTCGACAAGCACGGCATCGAGCCCGGCGAGGCCGCGCTGGCCTGGCTGCTCACCCGGCCCGGCGTGACCGGCCCGATCGTCGGCCCCCGCACCGCCGACCAGCTGGCGTCCGCGCTGCGCGCCGTCGAGCTGGAGCTGTCCGAGGAGCTGCTGACCGGGCTCGACGAGATCTTCCCCGGCCCGGGCCCCGCGCCGGAGGCCTTCGCCTGGTGACAGGGGCGGGGCGGCGGCGTACGGGAGGCTAGTTTCCGAGCGCCGCCGCCACCGCCACCACCACGAGCATCAGCACAAGCACACCGGCCATGATCCGGTTCCGGGTTTTCGGGTCCACGGCACCGAGCCTAACCGGCGCCGCCGAGCGGGTGGCGGGCGACCGTCTCGTACCGGGGCTGTTCGCCGGGCACCCCGGACGCCGGGAGGTCGCTGCGGACGAGGGCCAGCCCGGTCACGGTCCATGTCCGGCCGGTGAAGCCGTCGAGCAGCTCCAGGTAGGGACGGACGTCGTACGCCTCCCGGCCGCGGGCCACGGTCAGGTGCGGGGTGTACCGGCGGTGCCCGCCGCTCGCCACGCCCGCCTTGCGGCCGGCCGCCTCCGCCCGGTCCGCCAGCAGCCGCAGGGCCCGCGGCTCGCCGTCCGCGCCCGCCCACAGCGCCCGGCCCCGACCGAACTGCCCGCCCCCGCGCAGCGCCAGCGCGAACGGCTCCGTCCGGCGCGCCGCCCGCGCCAGCCGCTCCGACAGCTCCGGTACGAGGGCGTCGTCCACCTCGCCGTAGAAGGCGAGCGTGAAGTGCCAGCCGGGCCGGCCGGTCCACCGCAGCCGCTCCGCCCCGGGCAGCTCCCGCAGCCGCTCCACCTCGACGGCCAGCTCCGCGACCACGTCCTCGGGCGGCAGCACGGCGGCGAAGAGTCTCATGCCCTCAGTCTGCCCGGCGTGTCCTGGTCACCGTGCGTATCGTTGTACTGCGCGGCTGCCCGTTATCGAACGGTGGCCGGGGAGGAGCGCCACGATGACCGTCCTTGCAGACAGGATCGAGATGGCCGAGGAGAGCGTCGAGCTGACGTTGGACGTCCTGTTCGAGTGGCTCGAGAAGTTGCCCGTCCCCGAGGGTTACAAGGCCGAGATCGTCGGGGGTCACATCTTCATGACGCCGCAGCGGGACACCCACTGGGACATCATCGCGGACATCTACGACCAACTGCGCACGAACTATCCGCGCAAGCGCGTCAAGTCCGACGTGCGCATGGACTACCCGGGGCATCTCAACGGATTCGCCTCCGACGTGGTGGCCCTCGGGGAAGGCGCGGAGAAGGACGACAAGGGCCGCTGGCGCCACGAAGACGTCGAATTCGTAGCCGAAGTCATCTCCAGCAAGACCGCCGCCAACGACTACGGCCCCAAGAAGGACACATACGCCACCGCCGGCGTACCGGTCTACCTGATCGTCGACCCGTACACCGGCGAGTGGCATCTGCACACGCTGCCCAAGGACGGCGCCTACCACGCGACCGTCAGCTTCGGGTTCGGGGAGGACATCGACCTTACCGACACCCCCGTCGGCCTCGCGCTGAAGACCGACGGCTTCCCCCGCGACTGACCCGGAGGGCTACGCCGCCGGGGCCAGTTCCTCCCGGCGTTCGCGCGGCACGAAGCGGACCTGGGGGTGGCCGTGGTGCCAGCCGACCGCCAGGCGCAGGTTGCCCAGCCGGGCCAGGATCACGCCGGTCACCGCCGCCGCCAGGAAGGCCACCGTGCCGCCCGCGGCGAAGCCGACGCGGGCGCCGTAGGTGTCCGTGACCCAGCCGACGATCGGGGCGCCGACCGGCGAGCCGCCCAGGAACACCATCATGTACAGGGACATCACGCGGCCCCGCATGGCCGGGTCGGTGGACATCTGGATGCTGGTGTTGGCGGTGACGTTCACCGTCATGCTGAACACGCCGATCGGCACCATGAGCAGGGCGAACAGCCACAGGCCGGGGGCGACGGCGGCCACCACCTCCACGGCGCCGAAGGCGAGCGCGGCGGCGATCAGGACCCGCATCCGGGCCGTGCCGCGCCGGGCGGCGAGCAGCGCGCCGGCCAGCGAACCGACCGCCATCAGGGTGTTGAACAGGCTGTACGCGCCCGCCCCGGAGTCGAAGACGTCGTCGGCGAAGGCCGACAGGAACACCGGGAAGTTGAAGCCGAAGGTGCCGATGAAGCCGACCAGGACGATGGTCCAGATCAGGTCCGGGCGGCCGGCGACGTAGCGCAGGCCCTCCCGCAGCTGGCCCTTGCCGCGCGGGGCGCGCTCGACCACGCGCAGCTCGCGGGCCCGCATCAGCAGCAGCCCGGTGAGCGGGGCGACGAACGAGACGCCGTTGAGGAGGAACGCCCAGCCGGTGCCCATGCCGGTGATCAGCAGACCCGCGACGGCGGGGCCGACCAGGCGGGCGGACTGGAAGTTCGCCGAGTTCAGGCTGACCGCGTTCTGGAGCTGGTCGCGGCCGACCAGTTCGGAGACGAAGGACTGCCGGGCCGGGTTGTCGACGACGGTCGCGAGACCCATGACGAACGCGGCGACGTACACGTGCCAGACCTGGACGTGCCCGGTCAGCGTGAGGGCGGCGAGGGCCAGCGCGGTCAGGGCCATCGCCGACTGGGTGACCAGCAGCGTGGGGCGCTTGCGCAGGCGGTCGACGAGGACACCGCCGTAGAGGCCGAAGAGGAGCATCGGGAGGAACTGCAGGGCGGTGGTGATGCCGACCGCCGCCGAGGAGCCGGTGAGGCTCAGGACCAGCCAGTCCTGGGCGATGCGCTGCATCCAGGTGCCGATGTTGGAGACGACCTGGCCCAGGAAGAACAGGCGGTAGTTCCTGACCCTCAGGGAGGCGAACATCGAGGTCTTGGGGGTGGGCGGGTCGTCGTGGGTGTCAGGTGCGGGGGCGGAGTGTGCTCCGGGTCCCGTACTCAAAAGGGTTCGCCTCCTCGTCCATGCCGCTTACAGGTGTGCGAGCTTCTCCAGCACGGGGGCGGCGGCACGCAGCTTCGCCCACTCGTCCTCGTCGAGCGTCTCGACCAGCGTGGCCAGGAACGCGTTCCGCTTGCGGCGGCTCTCCTCGAGCATCACCACGGCCTGCTCGGTCTGCGTCACGACCTTCTGCCGCCGGTCCTCGGGGTGCGGCTCCAGGCCGACCAGCCCCTTGGCCTCCAGCAGCGCCACGATGCGGGTCATCGAGGGCGGCTGGACGTGCTCCTTGCGGGCCAGCTCACCCGGGGTGGCGCTGCCGCAGTTGGACAGCGTGCCGAGCACCGACATCTCGGTGGGGCTGAGCGACTCGTCGACCCGCTGGTGCTTGAGCCGACGGGACAGCCGCATCACGGCGGAGCGCAAGGAGTTCACGGCGGCGGCGTCGTCGCCATGGCTGAGGTCCGGCATGTCCTTAGCGTAACTCATTAGTCTTACGAAGGAACACCCGGGGTGCCCCGCGCGTCCGTGACCCTGGCCACTCCCTGGCCACTCCCGCGCCACGGTGCCCCTTCTGTCACTCGTACGAGTGAGCAGGCTGCGGAAAACCGTGCGTCACCCGGCGCACCGGGGTGACGCTCGTGGCCATGGGGACCAGTGTGCTCAGCCTGCGGATGGACGGGGAGCTGCTCGAACGGCTCCGGGACCGTGCGGCCAAAAGAGGGATGAGCGTCCAGGACTATGTCGTCCGGACGCTCATCCGTGATGACTTCGACGAGCGGTTCCAGTCCGCCGTGGAAGAGACCGAGAGGTTCTACGGGGTCACGTGAGGGCTCACGTCAGGCCCAGGGCCGGCATCAGGTAGTAGAAGGCGAAGACCGCCGAGACCACGTACATCGCCACCGGCACCTCGCGGCCCCGGCCGGCGGCCAGCCGCAGCAGCGAGAAGGTGACGAAGCCCATGCCGATGCCGTTGGTGATCGAGTACGTGAAGGGCATCATCAGCATCGTCACGAAGGCCGGGACGGCGATCGTGTAGTCCGCCCAGTCGATCTGCTTGATCGAGCCGGCCAGGATCAGGAAGCCGACCGCGATCAGCGCGGGCGTGGCCGCCTGGGACGGCACCATCGTGGCGATCGGGGTGAGGAAGAGGCCCACGGCGAAGAGCAGACCGGTGACGACGTTGGCGAAGCCGGTGCGGGCGCCCTCGCCGACGCCGGCCGTGGACTCCACGAACGCGGTGGTGGCCGAGGAGGAGCTGGCGCCGCCCGCCGCGACGGCGATGCCGTCGATCATCAGGACCTTGTTGATGCCCGGCATCTGGCCCTGGGCGTCGGTCAGCTTGGCCTCGTCGCTGACGCCCATGATCGTGCCCATCGCGTCGAAGAAGCACGACAGCAGCACGGTGAAGACGAACAGCACGCCGGTCAGCACGCCGACCTTCTCGAATCCGCCGAACAGGCTGACCTGCCCGACCAGCCCGAAGTCCGGGGTGGAGACGGGGTTGCCGGGCCACTCGGGCGTGGTCAGGCCCCAGGACGGGATGTCCGCGACGAGGTTGACGATCACCGCGACGACCGTCATCACGACGATCGAGATCAGGATGGCGCCGGGCGTCCTGCGCACGATCAGCGCCAGCGTGAGCAGCACGCCGAGCACGAAGATCAGTACCGGCCAGCCGTTCAGGTGGCCGCCGGTACCGAGCTGGAGCGGCACGGTGGTCTGCGCGGCGTCCGGCATCCGGGTGACGAACCCGGAGTCGACCAGGCCGACGATCATCACGAACAGGCCGATGCCGATGGAGATGGCCTTGCGCAGCCCGTGCGGCACGGCGGACATCACGCGCTCGCGCAGCCCGGTGGCGACCAGCAGCATCACCACGAAACCGGCCAGCACGACCATGCCCATGGCGTCCGGCCAGGACATCCGCGGGGCGAGCTGGAGGGCGACGACGGAGTTCACGCCGAGGCCCGCCGCGAGCGCGATCGGCACATTGCCGATGACGCCCATGAGCAGCGTGGTGAACGCCGCGGTGAGGGCGGTCGCGGTGACCAGCTGGCCGTTGTCCAGCTGATGGCCGTACATGTCCTTCGCGCTGCCCAGGATGATCGGGTTCAGCACGACGATGTAGGCCATCGCGAAGAAGGTGGCGAAACCGCCGCGGACCTCGCGGGCGAGGGTGCTGCCGCGCTCGGAGATCTTGAAGTAGCGGTCGAGGGCGCCCTGCGGGGCGCGGCCCTCGGACGGCTCGGGCGCCGGGACCTGGGCGGTGGCCGAGGTGGACATTGCGGACCTCATCACCAAAGGACTCCCCCACGGCCCATTTGGTGTTTTCTACGAATGAAAGTGGTCAAGGGCAAACGAGTTCAGTATGAACATATGAAGGAGATAAAGCTATCTCCGCGCGTAGACCCGCGCGCCACAAGCTGATCGTCCGGCGCCGCGTGCCGGCCGTGCGGCGCCTCGTAAGCTGTGCGCATGGCGAAGTGGACACCGAAGCACGAGGCGCCGGAGCCCCTGGAAGGCCCCGTGGTCGCCACCATCACCGGCGGGACCGTCATCTGGTTCGTCCTCTTCCTGGTCCAGCTGCCCTTCTACGGCTGGTTCGACGACCACGGGCACACCTGGTGGGTGTGGACCTGCCTGGCCGGCGGCGGACTGGGCCTGATCGGCGTCTGGTACGTCCGCAAGCGCGACGCCGCCATCAAGCGCGACGCCGCCGCCCGGCAGACGAGGCCCGCCTGACCGCTCCAAGGGCAGCACATCCCCTACGGGCCCTCCTCCCCAGGTCGGATCTTCCGCCCGCCCACCGTGTGAAGCGCCGGGTCCGCACGTACCGTCGAACGCATGACGCACATCGACGCGGGCTCCGAACTCGACCCCGTGCACCCGGTGCCGCTGCCCCGGCCGACGGCGGGGCTGACCTCCGCCGAGGTGGCCGAGCGGGTGGCCCGGGGCGAGGTCAACGACGTGCCGGTGCGCAGCAGCCGGTCGGTGCTCGACATCGTCCGGGCCAACGTCTTCACCCGGTTCAACGCGATCATCGGCGTGCTCTGGGTGATCATGCTGATCGTGGCGCCGATCCAGGACAGCCTGTTCGGCTTCGTGATCCTCGCCAACACCGGCATCGGCATCGTCCAGGAGTGGCGGGCGAAGAAGACCCTGGACTCCCTCGCCCTGATCGGCGAGGCCCGCCCGCCCGTACGGCGCGACGGGCGCGCCACCCCGGTCGGCACCTCCGAGATCGTGCTGGACGACGTGATCGAGTTCGGGCCCGGGGACAAGGTCGTCGTCGACGGCGAGTGCGTCGAGGCGGACGGCCTGGAGGTGGACGAGTCACTGCTCACCGGCGAGGCCGACCCGGTGGTGAAACGGCCCGGCGACCCGGTGATGTCCGGCAGTTTCGTGGTCGCCGGCGGCGGGGCGTACCGGGCGCTCAAGGTCGGCCGGGAGGCCTACGCCGCGCAGCTCGCCGAGGAGGCGTCCCGCTTCACGCTGGTCCACTCCGAGCTGCGCTCCGGGATCTCCACCATCCTCAAGTACGTCACGTGGATGATGGTGCCGACCGCGATCGGCCTGATCCTCAGCCAGCTCGTCGGCGAGGACAACGACCTGAAGGACGCCGTCGCCCGGACCGTCGGCGGCATCGTGCCGATGGTCCCGGAGGGCCTGGTGCTGCTCACCTCGGTCGCCTTCGCGATCGGTGTGATCCGGCTCGGCCGCAAGCAGTGCCTGGTCCAGGAGCTGCCCGCGATCGAGGGCCTGGCCCGCGTGGACACGGTCTGCCTGGACAAGACCGGCACGCTGACCGAGGGCGGCATGGACGTCACCGAGCTGCGCGTGCTGAACGACGCCGACGAGAGGTACGTACGGCGGGTGCTCGGTGCCCTCGGCGCCGCCGATCCGCGCCCCAACGCCTCCCTGAGGGCGGTCATCGACGCCTGGCCGGACGGTGCCGGTGACTGGCGCACCACCGCCACGCTGCCCTTCTCCTCGGCCCGCAAGTACAGCGCCGCCGCCTTCGAGGAGGCCGACGGCACCGCCCGGACCTGGCTGCTGGGCGCGCCGGACGTGCTGCTCGCCGAGGAGGACCCGGCGCTCGCGGAGACCGGCCGGCTCAACGAGCGGGGGCTCAGGGTGCTGCTGCTGGCCCGTGCGGCGGACGGGCGGGACCCGGCCGGTCCGGCGGCGGCCGAGGGCGCCGAGCCGGTCGCCCTGGTCGTCCTGGAGCAGCGGCTGCGCGCCGACGCGGCCGACACCCTGCGCTACTTCGACCGGCAGAACGTCAGCGCCAAGGTCATCTCCGGCGACAACGCGGTCTCGGTGGGCGCGGTCGCCGCCAAGCTCGGGCTCGACGGCCGGGCGGTGGACGCGCGCCGGCTGCCCGCCGAGCGGGACGAGATGGCCGCGGTGATCGACGACCACACGGTCTTCGGCCGGGTCACCCCGCGGCAGAAGCGGGAGCTGGTCGGCGCCCTGCAGTCGCGGGGGCACACGGTGGCGATGACCGGCGACGGCGTCAACGACGTCCTCGCGCTGAAGGACGCCGACATCGGGGTCGCGATGGGCTCCGGCTCGGAGGCGACCCGGGCGGTCGCGCAGATCGTGCTGCTGGACAACAGCTTCGCCACCCTGCCGTCGGTGGTCGCCGAGGGCCGCCGGGTCATCGGCAACATCACCCGCGTCGCGACGCTGTTCCTGGTCAAGACGGTCTACTCGGTGCTGCTGGCGATCCTGGTGGTGTGCGCGCGGGTGGAGTACCCGTTCCTGCCCCGCCACCTGACCCTGCTGTCCACACTGACGATCGGCGTCCCCGCCTTCTTCCTCGCCCTCGCCCCCAACCGGGAGCGGGCCCGGCCCCACTTCGTGCGGCGGGTGATGCGGTACGCGATCCCGGGCGGCGTGCTGGCCGGGGCGGCGACCTTCGTGACGTACCTCGTGGCGCGGCACCACTACAGCGGTCCGGGCGCGCTGGACGCGGAGACCAGCGCCGCGACGCTGACGCTGTTCCTGATCTCGCTGTGGGTTCTGGCGATCATCGCCCGCCCTTACACCTGGTGGCGGATCGGCCTGGTGACGGCGATGGGCGCCGGTTTCCTGGTGGTGCTGGCGGTCCCGTGGCTCCAGGACTTCTTCGCGCTGAAACTGGTCGGTACGACGATGCCGTGGACCGCGGTCGGCATCGCGGCGGTGGCGGCGGCCGCCCTGGAGATCCTGTGGAGGTGGGTCGGCCGCCGCTTTCCCGTGTAGGGGTCGCGCGGTGGTTACTGCACGCCGACGTAGTCACCCGTGGCGGTGGCCTTGCCGCCGGTCGCGGAGCCGTTGAAGACGAAGCGGTAGTAGCCGCCGGCGCTCGCCTTGCCGGTCGTCTTCAGGGCGCCGGTGGAGGTGGACTTGATGCCCTTGACGTTGGTGTAGGTGTCGGAGGTCTTCGGACGGTACTGGAGGACCACGGACTGGCCGCCGTAACCGACGTACGTGTTGGTGTCCCAGTCGGCGCGGGTCAGCTTGCCGGTGACGGTGATGGTCGCGCCCTTCTTGACCGGCTCCGGGGCGGCGTCGGCGGTCACCTTGGAGGTGCGCAGCACCTTGCGGGTGCCGACGTTCTCCAGGGTCACCTCCTCCTCGTCGGTGACCACGACGACACCGACGCGCCAGGTGCCGGCGTCGATGTTGAGCAGCTCGGCCGGCAGGAAGGTGACGGTCGTCGAGCACTTCAGGGCGGTCGCGGAGACCTCGGCGCAGGTGGCCGCGTCGTCGGAGCTGAAGCCCCAGGTCGCGTCGTCGATCGAGGTGCCGTGGTAGATCACCGCGGCGGTGCCGTAGGCGCCGAGGTCACCGGTGTGGTTCAGGGTGTAGGTGAGCGGCACGGTGTAGCTGCCGGTCGTGCCGACGATGACGTCCTTGTTGTGGTTGACGGACACGCCGGAGACGGAGAAGCCGGCGGACGCGGCGGCCTTCGCGGTGGCGCCGCCGCGGGCGGTGGGCGCGTCGCCCTTCAGGCCGGCCTTGAGGTCGGCGGCCGTCTCGCCGACGGTCGACGCGAAGGACGGACGGGTGTCGTCGGCGGCCTGCGCGACGGCCGGCACGACGAGCGCGGAGAGGGCCAGGGCGCCGGTGACGGCGGCCACGGTGGCACGTATACGCATGTGTTCGTTTCCCCCACAGGGTGACGGTGGAGTCTGGTGACTCACCTGGTCAGATCCGTGGCGGGAGGGGCGGGTTGTACGTCCCGTGAAGGCTTGGCGCATCCGTCACCGGCAGTTCACCTGGGCGTCCCGAGGGTGAACTGCCGGTGGCGCCGGGCGGGTTACTTCACGTCGACGAAGTCGGCCGTGCTGGTGACGGCCGGGGTGGTCGTGGTGCCCGCGAAGGAGTAGCGGAAGTAGCCGTCGGCGCTCGCCTTGACCGTGGTCTTCAGGCTGCCCGTCGAGTCGGTCTTGACGGTCTTGACGGTGGTGTACGTCTTCGAGGTCTTCTTGCGGTACTGGAGCTTCACCGGCTGGCCGGTGTAACCGTGGTACTTGAGGTCGTCCCAGTTGGCGCGGGAGAGCTTGCCGGTGACCGTGATGGTCTTGCCCTTCTTCACCGGCTCCGGCGCGGCGTTGACGGTGAGCTTGGAGGCGCGCTGGACCTTGGCGGTCTTGTAGGCGTCCTTGACGACGTAGTCGCCGTCGTTGCCCATGGCACCGGCCCAGACCTTCCAGGTGCCCGCGAGGAGGTTGCCGTAGATGTTGGTCAGGGGGTCGGCGACGATCGTGACCTTGCAGGTGGCGGCGGTGGCGCTGGTCGCCTTGCAGGTGCCCATGTCGGCGTCCGGGGCGAGCACCTGGTCGGCGCTGCTGGACTTCGCCCCGTGCCAGAGCTGGGCGTAGCCGTCGTAGATGCCGCTCGGGTCGTTGGCCGTCACGGTGACGGTGAAGGACTTCTTCTTGGTGATGCCGACGACGATGTCCTTGCCGCCGTTGACGGTGACGCTGGTGATCCTGGTGTCGCCCAGCCGGTCGTCGGCAGTGGCGGCGAAGTCCGCGGCCTTGCCCGCCGCGGACCCGTGCGCCGACGGCCACGACGTCAGGCTCTGCTGCTCGTCGGCCTGCGCGGCCGGGACGGCGAGGACGGACAGGGACAGTGCGCCGAGGACGGCGGCACCGGTGACGCGTATACGCATGCGATCCCCACGTGGGAAAGGGGCCCCGGCGGTCGTCGCCCCCCAACGGCTCGCGTCACGCCGGGGCCCGAATGATCAGGGAGTCTGTTGACTCAGGTGATCAGATGCGTGAGGGAAACGAATGGTTGTACGGAAGTGAAGGACAGGTGACGGCGGCTTCGGGCGGGGTCAGTCGAACCAGCGGTCGCGGGCCAGTTCCTCCGTGCGGGAGGGGTCCTCCAGGAGGGCCGCGACCTCGAAGCGGCGGGGCCACTGGCCCGCCGCCCAGGCCAGGCCGGCGGCGACGCCCTCCAGGGTGGCGGCGTGCGGCACCCCGTCGTCGGTGAGCCGCCAGTCGATCTCCACACCGTCCACGACGAGTTCCTCGTGCTCGACGTAGGAGGCGGGGGTCCCGCCGCCCAGCAGCACCCGTACCGGCTCCGGCACCTCGTGCTCGGTGCCCTCGGAGTCGACGCGGCCGGTGACGGACTCGCTCAGCCGCCGCACCTGGAACAGTTCGGCCAGCTCCGCGGCGCGCGCCGGACGCACCGGCAGCAGCGGCACCCCGCCGGTGAAGGGCAGCAGGTCGGGCGAGTCCACGACCACGGCGTCGGCGGCGTCCACCACCCGCACCTCGCCGTCGACCACGGCCCGTACCTCGTCCGGCAGGGTCACCTGCTCGGGGTCGAGGCCGGCCAGCGCCCCGTACAGCCCGTGCAGCTGGGCGGCGGTGACGGGCCGGTCCGGGTCGGCTAGCCGGTCCAGCAGCTCGGCGGCGCCGCCCGGTTCGTCGAGGAGGGCGGCGACGGAGGTGCGGACGCCGAGCGCCCGCAGCACCTGCTCGTCGTCGAAGCCGGCGGCGTCGGCCTCGTCGTACAGGCCGCGCAGCAGCGGGTCGCCGCCGGCCGCGCGCAGCCCGGCGGGGCGGCGACCGCCGAGCACCGGGTGCCCGCGCAGCCACCAGGCGGTGTACGGCCGTACGGTCTCGTGGGTGCCGTCGGGCAGCAGCATCCGCACCGGCTGGACGAGGGCGTCGCGCAGCGGCGGGCGGGAGAGCAGGGCGAGGGCCTCGGGCCAGTGGTCGTCGTCCACGAGGTCCAGGTCGCGGACGGCGACGAGTTCGGTGGCGACCGGCGGGACGGGCGTGTCCGGGAAGCGGTCGAGGATGTCCTCGCACCACACGTCGACGGCGTCGAGCAGCCCCGCGTCGTCGGGTTCGGCGAAGTCCCCCTCGCGGGGCTCCAGTTCGTCCGGGTCGAGGACGACGTCGGTGGCCCGGACCAGGGCGAAGGTGACCAGCACCCCGCAGGCGGCGAGGACGTCCGGGCCCCACTTGGCGGCGAGTTCCGCGTCGACGGCGGCGAGTTCGTCCTCCCGCATGACCCGGGCGAACGGCCCGCCGGGGAAGACCAGTTCCCCGGCCGGGGACAGCTCACCGTCCTCGTCGGGCAGCGCAAGGGCGCCGAGCCACGGCTCCTCGCCGGGCTCCAGGGCGGCGTCGCGGACCAGCCCGAGGACGGTGTCGGCCAGTTCCTCGGCGTCGAGGGTGTCGTCCTCCCAGTTGGCGCCGCCCTCGTCGTCCAGGGACGCGGCGACGGCGGCCCGCACCTGCGGCGTGGTGAGCACGGCCCGCGCGGTGGCCGGGAGGGCGCCGAGCTTCTCCAGCAGCGGATGGGCGGCGTCCGGATGGGCGACCTTCAGCCCGAGCCGGGCGAGCACCTCCGCGTCCAGGGCGGCGGCGTCCGGGGTGGGCAGCAGGATCTGCCGGGGCCCGATGACCGTACGGCGGTCGGCGAGCGGCACCGGCAGCCCGGAGAGCCGGTCGGGGTCGACGCCGGCCAGGCTGTCGTAGAGCCGCCGCCACCAGCCGGGCTCCTTCTCCAGCCCGGCCAACCGGTCGATCGCGTCGGTCAGCGGCAGCCGGGCCACGCCCAGCGTGCGCAGCTCCACGCGCCGCTCCAGGCCCGCCGGGAGCAGGGTCGGCAGCACCTCCGCCAGCACCCGGACGGTCTCCGCGCCGGCCCCCTCGACCACCTCGGCGTCCCGGGGCCGCAGCGCGGCGGGCAGCTCGGGGTCGTCGTCCTCGCCCGGCGCGGCGGCGGGCGGCAGGAAGGCGGTGCGCGGCAGCCGGTCGAGGACCGCCTGGCGCAGGGCGCCGTCCAGCTCGCCCTTGCCGAGCGGGCCGGGGACCAGGCCGATGATCCCGGCGGTGACCGGTGTCCAGTCGGCGAGCAGTCCGGCGTAGGCGTCCGCGGCGCGCTGCACCAGGAAGTCGGTGAGCGGACCGGGCGCGACGTGCCGGCGGGTGGAGTCCAGCGGGAAGGAGGCGATGAGCAGGGCCGGGACGCCGAGCGGCTCGTCGCTCGGCGTCGGGGCGTGCAGCACGGGGCTGGTCCGGGGCCGGACGGGGGCGCCCTCGCCGTCCACGGGCACGGCCCAGGTGACCGACCAGTGCGGACGCAGCCGCTCCTCGACCGGCCGTCCGGTGAGCAGGTCGGGGGTGAGCGGCCCGTGCGCGGCGGCGGTCCGCCAGCGGGTGGTGCCGTCCCGGCTGTCCGCCACGACGGTCAGCCCGTCCTCGGTGCGGCGGCCGAGCGTCCGTACGGTGCCGTCCGCGCCCTCGACGACGACCTCCGTCAACCCCGGGAGGGCGAGCAGCAGGGCGTCGTCCACGCCGGCCAGCAGCCGCTCGGCGAGGTCGGCGGCGGCCGTGTCGCGCAGCGGGAGGATGACGGCCGTGTCGTACGGGCCGGGCGCGGTGCCCTCGGCCGGGAACGGCAGCCGCAGCAGCGGCACGTGCCCGTCCCGGCGGCGGATCTCGTCGCCGAGGCCCGGGGAGTGCCGGGCGACGTCGGCGGCCAGGTCCCGGGACTCGGCCAGGGACCAGCGCACGCCGCCGTGCCGGCCGACGACCGCGGGTTCGTCGGTGACGGCGAGGACGGCCGCGAAGCCGACGCCGAACCGGCCGACGGCGCCCTCGGCGGTGTCCCGCTTGGCGGAGGCACGCAGCGTGGAGAGCGACTCGACGCCGGCCGCGTCCAGCGGGGCGCCGGTGTTGGCGGCGACCAGCACGCCGTCGCGCAGGGTGAGCCGGAGCCGGCCCGGCACACCGGCCCGGGCGGCGGCGTCGGCGGCGTTCTGGGCCAGCTCCACGACGAGGCGGTCGCGGTAGCCGCCGAGGACGAGGTCCTCCTCGGCGTTGGCGTCCTCACGGAACCGGGCGGGGCTCGTGGCCCAGGCGTCCAGCACCCCGCGCCGCAGCCGTGCCGTGCCGAACGGGTCGGCACCCTCGGCGGCGGGCCGCACGAACTTGCTCACGTTCATCTCTCCTCATCGACCCGGGACGGCGTGGGGTCGAAGGTACCGCGCGGAGCCGGCACTCATGCCGGGCGGCGACGCCCGGCCCGTCCGGCGTTCGGGGACGAGGCCGTTCGGGCCGACGGGGGTCCGGGGGCGCAGCCCCCGCGCCGGCGCGAGACCGCCTACGCGTGCCCCAGCTCGGCCGTGGAGGCGTCCTCGGCCACCGGCACGGACCCGGAGTCCGCCGCCGGCCGCAGCGGGAACGGATCGACCCGCGTCTCGTCGATCACCGGCGGAGCCGTCCGCGGCGGCTTCGGCATCACCGCCGCCTCCGAGTGCCCCCCGCACCCGTAGGCGAGGGACACGACCCGCCCGTCCGCCGGGGAGAACTCGTTGGCGCAGACGCCGAACGCCTGCCCGAGCGAGCCGCCGATCCGCAGCAGGAAGCCGCAGGACACGCAGGGCGCGGGCGCCGCCTGGGCCATCGGCGTCTTCGGCCCGAAGGCCTCCTCCCAGCGGTCGGCGGCGGTGTGCAGCCCGTACCGGGACAGCACCCGGGGCCGGCGCAGGCCCAGCTCGTCGGCGACGGCCGCGATCGTGCCGCGCGGCGGGGTGAGGGGCAGCTCGCCCGGCGGCCCGGCGGTGACCTCGGCGTCCTCCGCCTCCACCAGGTCGGCCATCTGGTCGGAGACGGCGGAGTTCGGCGGTGGCTCGTCCTCACCGGACCAGCCCGGCTCCAGCCGGAGGTCCTCGGCGTCGGTGGGCAGCAGGTCGCCGGGGCCCATGTCGCCGGGGCGCAGCCGCTCGCTCCACGGCACCCACTCGGGGGCGAGGACGGCGTCCGGGCCGGGCAGCAGCACGGCCTCGTCGACGGTGACGACCTTCGCGCGGGAGGCCCGCGCCACCGTCACCGCCCAGCGCCACCCCCGGTAGCCCAGCTCGGTGCACTCGAAGTAGTGCGTGACAACACGGTCACCCTCGGACACCAGTCCCGCGTGTTCTCCGACCACACCAGGCGCGGCGGCCTCCTCGGCCGCGGACCGGGCGAGGTCGACGGCCTCGGCGCACAGGCGGTCGGGGGTGCGGCTTCGCGTTGTCGCTGCGCTCACAGGTATCGCTTCTCTCCATACGCCGTCTCACGGGTGCGCCACTGCCGGCGGGGGACGGACGGAGCGGACCCGGGGACCGCGTCGACGTCCGCGCCCGACGCACTCGGGCGCACCTACGTCATCCATTCTGCGGGATGACTGAGAGGCGCGCGGCCGAGAACATTCGCCACGACGCGCTACGCACGCTACCTGCTCGGCTGCGCTGGGCCTACACCGACGGGGGACACCGGAGGGAGTTTCCCGCCCGCGACCCGGCCCCGAACCGCCCGCGACCCGGCCGTCACCCGGCCGCCGCCCGCCTCCGCCCCGGCCCCTTCCCGGCCCCGCCCCGCCCGACCCGATCAGCTCCATCCGCCCGATGACAGCTCTACTCCCCCGTCTCCCGGGGCACTATGACGGGGTGGCAGCCGCACGGACGGAACGGACGGAACTGAAAGACCGGGCCCGGGGACGCGGTCCCGGGCGTTTCCGCGCGGTCGGCCGCGCGCTGCACCTGCCGGTGACCGGGCCCGCCCGGGGCATCCGCCGGGTGACGCACGCGCACGGCGCCGGCGAGTCGGGCCTGGGCAAGCTGATCGAGCTGCACGGCGTCAACGGCGCCGGCGACGTCATGATCACCGTCGCCCTCGCCTCCACGGTCTTCTTCTCGGTGCCGACCGACGAGGCGCGTGGCCGGGTCGCGCTCTACCTCGCCATCACCATGGCCCCCTTCACCCTGCTCGCCCCGGTGATCGGCCCGCTCCTGGACCGCGTCCCGCACGGCCGGCGGGCGGCGATGGCCACCGCGATGGCGGCCCGCGCGCTGCTCGCCCTGGTGCTGTCGGGGGCGGTGATCAGCGGCGGCATCGAGCTGTACCCGGCGGCGCTCGGCGTGCTGGTCTCCTCGAAGGCGTACGGCGTGGTCAGGAGCGCCGTCGTGCCCCGGCTGCTGCCGCCGGCCTTCTCCCTGGTGAAGGCGAACTCCCGGGTCACCCTCGGCGGGCTGCTCGCCACCGGCGCCGCCGCCCCGATCGGCGCGGGCCTCCAGCAGATCGGCCCGCGCTGGCCGCTCTACGGCGCCTTCGTGATCTTCGTCGCCGGAACGTTCCTGTCGTTCACGCTGCCCCGCACGGTGGACTCCGCGAAGGGCGAGGCCACCGCGCTGCTCGCCGCGGACGGCGCCCATCTGCACGGGCCGCACCGCGGGTCCGCCAGGCGCCCCGGGCTGCGCACGGTCGGCCCGGCGGTCACGCACGCGCTCGCGGCCAACGCCGCCGTGCGCTGCCTGACCGGGTTCCTGATCTTCTTCCTGGCGTTCCTGCTGCGCGAGCACCCGATGACCGGGCAGAGCGCCGCCGTCTCCCTGGGGATCGTCGGCGTGGCGGCGGGCGCGGGCAACGCGCTGGGCACGGCGGTCGGGGCCTGGCTGCGCTCCCGCGCGCCGGAGATCATCATCGTGACCGTGCTGGCCTGTGTGCTGGGCGCGGCGGTGACGGCCGCCGTGTTCTTCGGCGCGGTGCTGGTGGCGTGTCTGGCGGCGATCGCCGGGTTCGCGCAGGCGCTGGCCAAGCTCTCCCTGGACGCGCTGATCCAGCGGGACGTGCCCGAGCTGGTCCGCACCTCCGCCTTCGCCCGCTCCGAGACGCTGCTCCAGATGTCCTGGGTGCTGGGCGGCGCGGTCGGCATCGCCCTGCCGCTGAACGGCACCCTCGGCCTGTCGGTCGGCGCCGCGATCATCGCGGCCGGCTGGCTGAGCACCGTACGGGGTCTGTTCCGGTCGGCCCGCCACGGCGGCCACCGGGCGGGGGTGTCGTGAGCACGGCACGCCGTACCCAGGTGGGGAGCGATCCGGGGGCGCCCGATAGCCTTCGCCCATGACCACGTTGCCCCGCGGCGCAGCCGCTCATGGACACCGCGCTGTGCGACGCCGCCGTGCCGTCGCCGCCGCCGGCGCCGTATCCGCCGGACTGCTCGTCCTGTCGGCCTGCGACAAGCCGACGCCGCTGTCGACGATCACCGTCGGCGGCGACTCGATCAGTTCCGAGGCCACCTGTGGCGGCGAGGGCGACGAAGCCCTGAAGACCGCCGACCTGACCAAGTGCCTCCAGGACAAGGACATCAAGTCGCTCACGGTCGACCCGGACGAGACGGTGCGTTTCGGAGTGGACCCGGACGTCGCCGACAAGCGCTGGACGATCCTGATGAACGGTCAGCCGCTGACCGAGGACAGCAAGAAGACCTACCGCACGGTCCCGGGCAGCGTGTTCTTCAACGCCCAGTACGGCGCGCAGGGCGACTCCACGAAGGTCGCCGTGGTGGCCGGCAACGGCAAGGAGGGCGGCCAGACCTTCACCGGTGTCTGGGCCTTCGAGCTGAAGAAGGGCGACTGACCACGCCCGCCCCGCACGTCCTCGTGGCCACCGCGGTCCCCGCCGAACGGGACGCGGTGGCCGGGGCGTTTCCCGGACCGCTGCGGCAGCTGCCCCGGCCGGGGGTGACGCTGCACCGCCCGGACGGCTCCGGCTGGGACCTGCTCGCGGCGGGTGTCGGCCCCGCCCTCGCCGCCGCCTCCACGGCCGCCGCGCTGACCGCCGCCGCCCTCGACGGGCACCCCTACGACCTGGTCGTCTCGGCCGGCATCGCGGGCGGCTTCGCGCCCCACGCGCCCCTCGGCTCGCTCGTCGTCGCCGACGAGATCACCGCCGCCGACCTGGGCGCCGAGACCGCCGACGGCTTCCTGCCCGTCACCGAGCTGGGCTTCGGCACGGTCACCCACCGCCCGCCGGCCGCGCTGGTGCGCACGGTCGCCGAGGCGACGGGCGCCCGCCCCGGCACCGTCCTGACCGGCTCCACGGTGACCGGCACCGCCGCCCGCGCGGACGCCCTGCGGACCCGCCACCCCCGCGCCCTCGCCGAGGCCATGGAGGGCTTCGGCGTCGCGGAGGCCGCCGCCGCGCACGGCGTGCCCGTGCTGGAGCTGCGCGCGGTCTCCAACCCGGTCGGCCCCCGCGACCGGGCCGCCTGGCGCATCGGCGACGCGCTCGCGGCCCTCACGGACGCCTTCGGGAAGCTCACCCCCGCCCTGGAGAGTTGGAACCCCCATGAGTGACACCTTGCAGATCGCGTACTCCCCCTGCCCCAACGACACCTTCGTCTTCGACGCCCTCGCCCACGGCCGGGTCCCCGGCGCCCCCGCCCTCGACGTCACCTTCGCCGACATCGACCTCACCAACGGCATGGCCGAGCGCGGCGAGCTGGACGTGCTGAAGGTGTCGTACGCCGTGCTGCCGTACGTCCTGGACGAGTACGCGCTGCTGCCCTGCGGCGGCGCGCTGGGCCGGGGCTGCGGCCCGCTGGTCCTCACCCGGGAGGCCGGGGCCGATCTGCGCGGGCGGACGGTCGCGGTGCCGAGCGAGAGGTCGACGGCGTACCTGCTGTTCCGGCTCTGGGCGGCGGACACCGTGCCCGGCGGGGTCGGGGAGATCGTCGTGATGCCGTTCCACCAGATCATGCCGGCGGTGCGGGACGGGAAGGTCGACGCGGGGCTCGTGATCCACGAGGCGCGCTTCACGTACCAGAACTACGGCCTGCACAAGCTCGCCGACATGGGCGAGCACTGGGAGGCGACGACCGGGCTGCCGATCCCGCTGGGCGCGATCATCGCCAAGCGGTCCCTGGGCGAGGAGACGCTGACCGCCCTGGCCGACGCGATCCGCGCGTCCGTCCGCGCGGCCTGGGACGACCCGGAGGCATCCCGCCCGTACGTCATGGAACACGCCCAGGAGATGGACCCGGCCGTCGCCGACCAGCACATCGGGCTGTACGTCAACGAGTTCACCGCCGGCCTCGGCGAGGACGGCTACGCGGCGATCCGCGGCCTGCTGACCCGGGCGGCGGCCGAGGGACTGGTGCCGGCCCTCGGCCCCGACGCGCTGCGTTTCCCGTAGCCGGCGCGCGGCTCAGACGTCGAGCTGGTCCGCGACCGCCCGCAGCAGGCCGGCGATCTTCTTCCCGGCCGTCTTCTCCGGGTAGCGGCCGCGCTCCAGCATCGGCGTGATGTTCTCCAGCAGGGTCGTCAGGTCCTGCACGATCGAGGCCAGTTCGTCCGGCTTCTTGCGCTGGGCCGCCGCGACCGACGGGGCCGGTTCGAGCAGCGTCAGGGACAGCGCCTGGTCACCGCGCTGGCCGGCGACCACGCCGAACTCCACGCGCTGGCCCGGCTTCAGCGTCTCGACTCCGGCGGGGAGGACCGAGGAATGGACGAAGACGTCACCGCCGTCGTCACGGGAGAGAAAGCCGAAGCCCTTCTCGCTGTTGAACCACTTGACCTTGCCGGTAGGCACGTCTGTCCTCGTCCTCGTACTCGTCGGAAAACTGCGGATGGCTGCTGCGGAAACGGGTCCTGATAGCACTCGGGCGGGTCCGGGACCCGCCGGTACCCAGGCTAATGGTCTTCAGGCCGGTGACAAGACGTCCCCCGGTCGTTCCTTCGGGTCGGGAACTACCCTGGTCGGGTGCGTGACAAAACCCGAACGAATTCCGCCGCGCCGGGTGACCGGCTGATCCGGGCCGGTGTGATCGTCTTCTTCATCGGCACCGTGGCCACCCTCGTCACGGTGGCCCCGCTGTTCCTGGGCACGACGCCGTTCCCGACGTACATGTTCCTGCTGAGCATGCTCATGGGCGTCGGCTTCCTGATCGCCGGGGCGGGGGTGCTGCGGTCGATCGCGGCGGGCCGCCGTCAGGCGCGGACCGCGGAGCCCTCCCGGTAGGAATCCAGCCACCCGGGGAACTCCGTGAGGTCGGCCAGCACGGTGTCCGCGCCGGCCGCGCGGAGTTCACCGACGGTGTACGGGCCGGTGGCCACGGCGACGGAGTACGCGTCCGCGGCACGGGCGCCCCGGATGTCCCCCAGGTGGTCGCCGACGTAGACGTCGGCGCCGTGCTCGCGCAGCGCGACGGCCTTCTGCTCCGCCCACAGGTCGCCGACGACCGCGTCCGGTTCGATGCCGAGGTGCTCCAGGTGCAGCTTGGCGTTGGGCTCGTACTTGGCGGTGACGACGATCGCCCGGCCGCCGGCCCGGCGTACGGCCGCGATCGCCTCCGCCGCGCCGGCCAGGGCCGGGGTGGGCGCGATGGCGTGCGCCGGGTACAGCTCGCGGTACAGGGCGGCGGTGGCGGCGAGCCGCTCCGCCGGGAACCAGTGGGCGAGTTCCTGTTCGAGGGGCGGGCCGAGGCGGGTGACCGCGAGGTCGGCGTCGACGTGGGTGCCGGTCCGGGCGGAGAGTTCCACGTAGCAGGCGTGGATGCCGGGGCGGGAGTCGATGAGGGTCATGTCGAGGTCGAAGCCGACGGTGGGGGCTGTGTTCATGCGCTCCATTGTGAGCGCGGGCCGCGTGCGGCCGGCCGCCGTCCGTCAGGCGCGGCGGCGGGCCCTCCACACCAGGTACGCCGCCGAGGCGAGCGCCGCCGCCCTCAGGACCCAGGGCCAGGTGTCCGCGACGGCCTCGTTCATGTGGCCCTCGGTGATCGGGTCGCCCCAGCGGCCGTCCGTACGGCCCCAGAGCCAGACCACCCCGGCCGCCGCGGTCAGGCCGGGCAGGCCGAGGACGGCCCACTTGGCCTGGACGGGGGTCAGCCGGCGGGAGAGGAAGGCGAGGACCCAGCCGAGGGCCAGCGGCAGCAGGTTGCCGAGGATCGCGCCGACGGCCAGCAGGACCGCGGCGCACAGCAGCAGGGTGTCGGGCCGGCCGGCGCCCCGCGGGAAGAGGCGCGGCAGCCGGCGGCGCCCTGTACCCGGGACGGCGGCCGTCTCCGGTGCCGCGGCCTTCACCGGTTCGGCCGGGGGCTTCTCGCGCGGGGGCGGCGGCTTGAGCAGGTCCGGGATCTCGATGCCGCCGACGAAGCCGGGGACCTGGTCGCCGCGCCCGAACGGGCCGCCCTCCGTGCGCCACCAGTCGGGCCGGGGGCCCGCGGTGTCCGCGAGCTCGTGGGACTGGGCGAGGTGCGGCGGGGCCGGCGCCTCGACGGGCGGCGGCGGGGCGGCGGGACGGGGACGCGGGACGACCCGGCGCAGTCCCTTGGGGCGCTCCCCCTTGGGGCGTTCCCCGGGCGCCGGCCGCGGGCTCTCCCCGTCCGGCTGGACCGGCACGGCGGGCGGCGGCTCCCACGTCACGGCCGGGGCGCTCCCGCCGGCCGCCTCGACCACCTCGTCGGGGCTGCCGAGCCGGTCCAGGATGCGGCGGACCGCGGCGGGCGAGTCGACGACCGTCTTCGACCGGCGCTTGTCGATCTCGTTGCGCAGGTCGGCGACGAGGCGCATCCGGGCGGCCGACGGCAGCTGGCGTTGCTGGGCCACGTCACCGACGCGGCTCAGATACTCGTAGACGACCTGGTCGCTCTCGATCCCCACGAAGCCCTCCGGGGCGGTGCGTTGGTGCTTCCCGTCGCACGACGGTACCGCCTGCCGCCGGCACCGGGCGCGGCCCGCCGCCGGGAGAACACCCGGTGGCGGGCCGGGAACGGCGCGGACGCGCGGGGGGCGACCCGCTACCGTGGGGCGGATGAGCACCGAGGACAAGCCCGCGGCACCCCGGTCCCTCGCGGAGGCGCTCCGCGCCAGGGACGACGCCTCCCTGGCCGCCCTCCTGCGCAGCCGCCCCGACCTCGTCACCCCCGTCCCCACCGACCTCACCCAGCTCGCCACCCGGGCCGGTACCCGGGCCTCGGTGGTGCGCGCCCTGGAGCGGCTGGACCGGTTCGCGCTGCAGACCGCCGAGGCACTGGCGGTGGCGGCCGATCCGGCGACGTACGGGGAGCTGTCCGGGCTGATGGCGGGGGACGACGGCGACCCGGACGTCGCCGCCGCGCTCCCCCGGGCGCTCGGGGCGCTGCGGGCGCAGGCCCTGGTGTGGGGCGCCGACGACCGGCTGCGGCTGGTGCGCACGGCGCGGGAGCTGCTGGCGCCCTCGCCGCAGCACCCGTCGCCGACCGGGCTCGGGCCGACCGTGCGGGAGGCCACGGCGGGGATGTCGCCGGGCCGGGTGCAGGAGGTCCTCGCCGCCGTCGGGCTGCCCTCGACGCACGACGCGGTGTCCGCGGTGGACGCGCTGACCGGGCTGTTCACCGACCGGGCCCGGATGGCGGAGCTGCTCGCCGACGCGCCCGGGGAGTCCCGCCAGGTGCTGGACCGGCTGGTGTGGGGGCCGCCGTACGGGCAGGTCACCCATGATCCGGCGGCGCACCTGCGCTGGCTCCTTGACCGGGGGCTGCTGCTGCCGACCGCGCCCGGCACGGTCGTCCTGCCCCGCGAGGTCGCCCTGCATCTGCGCGCCGGGCGGGCGCACCGGACGCCGGAGCCGCTGCCGCCGCCGGTGACGGCCGGGGCGGCCTACCGTCCGCAGGTGGTGGACGGCGCCGCCGCCGGGCAGGCGCTCGCGGCCCTCGGGACCGTCGAGGAACTGCTGAAGGACTGGGACGAGGGCGGCCCGGCCGTGCTGCGGGCCGGCGGGCTGAGCGTGCGCGACCTGAAGCGGACGGCGGTCGCCCTGGACGTGCCCGAGCCGGAGGCCGCCTTCTGGGTCGAACTGGCCTACGCCGCCGGGCTGGTGGCCTCCGACGGCGAGGCCGACGAGCGGTACGCGGCGACCCCGGCCTACGACGAGTGGCGGGAGCTGCCCCCGGAGCTGCGCTGGGCGCGGCTGGCCGAGGCGTGGCTGCTCGCCACCCGGACCAGCGGTCTGGTCGGCTCGCGGGACGCCAAGGACCGGGCGCTGTCGGCGCTGGGCGCGGGCCTGGACCGGTCGGCGGCGCCGGAGGTACGGCACCGGGTGCTGGCGCTGCTCGCGCGGTTGCCGGAAGGGGCCGCGCCGGACCCGGAGTCGGTGCTGGCCCGGCTGCGCTGGGAGCGTCCGCTGCGCGGGGCGCGGCGGGAGGAGCGGGCCGAGGGCGCGGCCGAGGACCTGCGGCTCCGGCTGGCCCGCTGGACGCTGGCCGAGGCGGACCTGCTGGGCGTCACCGGGCGCGGGGCGCTGGCCGCGCCGGGGCGGGCGCTGATCGGGGCGCCGGCGCGGGAGGCCGCGGACGGGGCCGGGGACGGGACCGTCTCCGGGCCCGGTGACAAGCTCCCCGTGCACCACCGCACGCCGCCCGCGCCGGAGCCGCTGCCGCCCGCCGAGCAGGCCGTCGCCACCGCCGCCGCGGCCCGGGTGCTGGCGCCGCTGCTGCCCGAGCCGCTGGACCACGTGCTGCTCCAGGCCGACCTGACGGCGGTGGCGCCGGGGCCGCTGCGGCGTCCGCTGGCCGAACTGCTCGACATGGTCGCGGACGTCGAGTCCAAGGGGGGCGCCACCGTCTACCGGTTCACGCCCGGTTCGGTACGCCGCGCCCTGGACTCCGGGCAGAGCGCCGCCGACCTGCACGCCTTCCTCGCCCGGTACTCGCGCACGCCGGTGCCGCAGCCGCTGACGTACCTGATCGACGACGTGGCCCGGCGGCACGGGCGGCTGCGGGTCGGCGCGGCCTCGGCGTACGTGCGCTGCGACGACGACGCCACGCTCGACGAGATCCTCGCCGACAAGCGGGCCGCCGGCCTCGGGCTGCGGCGCCTCGCGCCGACCGTGCTGGCCGCGCGGGCCGACCCGGCGGCGCTGCTGGAGGGGCTGCGCGGCATGGGGTTCGCGCCGGCCGCCGAGTCGGCGGGCGGCGATGTGCTGATCGCCCGCGCGGACGCCCACCGCACCCCGCCGCGCACGGCGCCCGAGCCGGTCCCGGACGGGCCGCCGGTGCCGGACGACGCGCTGCTGACGGCCGCGGTCCGGGCCATCCGCGCCGGCGACCTGGCCGCGACCGCGCCGCACCGGACGGAGGCGGCGGGCGCGGCGGGCACGGCCGGTGAGCCGCCCCGGTCGGGGGCCGCCGAGACCCTCGCCACCCTCCAGGCGGCCGTGCTGACCGGGGAGGCGGTGTGGATCGGCCACGTGAACGCCGACGGCGCGGCCAGCCAGCGGGTGATCGCGCCGGTCCGGGTCGAGGGCGGTTTCGTGACGGCGTACGACCACACCGCGGACGAGGTCCGCACCTTCGCGCTGCACCGGATCACCGGGGTCGCCGAACTCGCCGACGACACGGACTGACCCACGGTTTTACGCGGCGGGCGGCCGTTTCTCCCCGGACCTGCGCCCTTTCGGGCGTACGCGGCGGTTCATGCACGCCACGCCGGGTGGTTCCCACCCCGGGGGGAGCTTTCTTCATAAACGGCATCGGGCCGTCGGGCCCCGGGCAGCCACGGGGTGTCCTGAACCCGAACGAAAGGGAGTACCCGATGCGTGCCGTTCGCCGACTCGCCGCCGTCCTGACCACCACCGCCGCGCTGCTGGGGGCGTTGACCGCCGAGGCCGCCGCCATCGGCATCGATCTGGGCGGCGGCCTGACCCTCTGAGCCGCCCGCCCCGGTGACGCGGGCCGGCCGTCCCCCCGGGGCCGGCCCGCTCCCCGCCGTCTCCCGTCGCCGTGTCCCCCGTCTCCCGTCCGCTGTCTCCCGTCTCCCGCCCGCTGTCTCCCGTCTCCCGTCCGCTCAGCCGTACGCGAAAGGCCGGATATCCGCCATGGGTCCCGAACGCCCCGTCTCCGCCCGTACCGCCGTCGCCGTCTCCGTCGCCGCCCTGGTGACCGCCGCCGCGCTGTTCGGCGTGCTCGTCCCCGAGGCCGCCGCGCTGCCCCTCCCGCTGCCGGGCACGTCCGCCGCGGCCCCGGCCAACGGGGAGCTGATCAGCGTCGAGGGGCCGCTGCTCAACAACCTCGCTCTGCCCACGCTGCGGTAGCCCGGCGGGTGCGGTAGCTGTCGCCGTCGACGCGGACCAGCTCGGCGTGGTGGCCCAGGCGGTCCACCATCGCCGCGACCGAGGGACCGGCGAAGACCTCGTCCCAGCGGGCGGGCGGCCGGTCCCCGGTGACGATCAGCGAGCCGCGTTCGTAACGGTGGGCGACCAGCCGGAAGAGGAGGGCGGTGGCCGCCGGGTCGAGGGGGGTGTAGCCGACCTCGTCGACGATCAGCAGGGAGCAGGCGTCGAGGTCGGTCAGCTCCTCGGCGAGCCGGCCGGCCGCGCGGGCCCCGGCGAGCCGGGCGGCCCACTCGGCGGCGGTCGCGAACAGCACCCGGTGCCCGGCCTGGCAGGCGCGCACGCCGAGCCCGACGGCGAGATGCGTCTTGCCGGTGCCGGGCGGGCCGACGAACACCGCGTTCTGCCGGGCGGTGACGAAGTCCAGCTTGCCGAGCCGGGCGACGGTCTCCCGGTCGTAGACGCGGGGATGGCTCTCGTCGAACTCCTCCAGCAGCCGGCGCATCGGGAAACCGGCCTCCCGCACCCGGTCCTCCGCCCCCGCCGCCTCCCGCGCGGGCGGCCCGGCGTCCAGGGCCTGCCGCTGGGCGGGGAACGGGGTGGCGGCGGGAGCGGTCACCCGGGGCGCCTCCGGCGACGGCTGCTCGGCCGGGTGGGCGCGCTCGGCCGGGTGGGCGCGCTCGGCCCGGCGCGCCATCGGCCCCGACATGTACGCGAGGATCGCCGCCGAGACGATGAACGCCATGTGGATGACCGTGCCCCACAGCAGTGCGTGCCGGGAGGTGTGGTGCACGTCGACGAACATCTGGAGCAGGTGCACGGAGGAGATGCCCACGATGGCGGTGGCCAGTTTCACCTTCAGCACGTTGGAGTTGACGTGACTGAGCCATTCCGGCTGGTCGCGGTGGCCCTGGAGGCCGATGCGGGAGACGAAGGTCTCGTAACCGCCGACGATGACCATGATCAGCAGGTTGGCGATCATGACGACGTCGACCAGCTTGAGCACCGCGAGCATCACGTAGGTCTCGGTCGCCCGGCCGCTCACACAGCGCAGGAGTAACACCCACAGCTCGTTGAAGAACTTGTAGACGTACACCCCCTGCGCGGCGACCAGTCCGAAGTACAGCGGGGCCTGAAGCCAGCGGGTGGCGAACAGGGCGTAGCCGAGAGTCGGCATCGGGGTGTTCTGCACGGTGGGCACAGTGGCCCATTTTCCAGGACCATTCGGGGGAAGCGGACGTCGGACCACACGTTGGGATGAATAGACATCCAGTAGGACTCACGCCGCACGGAACGCCCGGACCGGCCTGTCCCACCCCCGCGATCAGGCACACTGGACGTTTGGCCGATCCGTCCCACCGCCGTCGGCCGTACGCACGCGAGAGGGTGCCGCCCGTGAATGGTCCGCTGATCGTCCAGTCCGACAAGACGCTGCTCCTGGAAGTCGACCATGAGCTGGCCGGCGACTGCCGCCGTGCCATCGCCCCCTTCGCCGAGCTGGAGCGGGCGCCGGAGCACATCCACACCTACCGGGTGACGCCGCTCGGGCTGTGGAACGCGCGGGCGGCCGGGCACGACGCCGAACAGGTCGTGGACGCGCTGGTGCAGTACAGCCGCTATCCCGTGCCGCACGCGCTGCTCGTCGACATCGCCGAGACGATGGACCGCTACGGCCGGCTGACGCTGAGCAAGCACCCGGCGCACGGGCTGGTGCTGACCACCACCGACCGGCCCGTCCTGGAGGAGGTGCTGAAGTCGAAGCGGATCGCCCCGCTGGTCGGCCACCGCATCGATCCCGACACGGTGGCCGTGCACCCCTCCGAGCGCGGGCAGATCAAGCAGACGCTGCTGAAGCTGGGCTGGCCGGCCGAGGACCTCGCCGGGTACGTGGACGGCGAGGCGCACCCGATCGAGCTGGCCGAGGACGGCTGGGCGCTGCGCCCGTACCAGAAGCAGGCGGTGGAGAACTTCTGGCACGGCGGGTCCGGCGTCGTCGTCCTGCCCTGTGGCGCGGGGAAGACGCTGGTCGGGGCCGGTTCGATGGCGCAGGCCAAGTCGACGACGCTGATCCTCGTCACCAACACGGTCTCCGCCCGGCAGTGGAAGCACGAGCTGGTCAAGCGCACCTCGCTGACCGAGGACGAGATCGGCGAGTACAGCGGGACGAAGAAGGAGATCCGGCCCGTCACCATCGCCACGTACCAGGTGCTGACCACCCGGCGGAAGGGCGTCTACCCGCACCTGGAGCTGTTCGACTCCCGGGACTGGGGTCTGATCGTCTACGACGAGGTGCACCTGCTGCCCGCGCCGGTCTTCAAGTTCACCGCCGACCTCCAGGCCCGGCGGCGGCTGGGGCTGACCGCGACGCTGGTGCGGGAGGACGGCCGCGAGTCGGACGTGTTCTCGCTCATCGGGCCGAAGCGGTTCGACGCGCCGTGGAAGGAGATCGAGGCGCAGGGGTACATCGCGCCCGCCGACTGCGTGGAGGTCCGGGTCAACCTGACCGAGTCGGAGCGGCTGGCGTACGCCACCGCCGAGGCGGAGGAGAAGTACCGCTTCTGCGCGACCACCGCGACCAAGCGGAAGGTGACCGAGGCGATCGTGCGGCGTTTCGCCGGGCAGCAGATCCTCGTCATCGGGCAGTACATCGACCAGCTCGACGAGCTGGGCGAGCACCTGGGCGCGCCCGTCATCAAGGGCGAGACGTCGAACGCGCAGCGGGAGAAGCTGTTCGAGGCGTTCCGGCAGGGCGAGATCAATGTGCTGGTGGTGTCGAAGGTCGCCAACTTCTCCATCGACCTGCCGGAGGCGACGGTCGCCGTGCAGGTGTCGGGGACGTTCGGCTCGCGGCAGGAGGAGGCGCAGCGCCTGGGCCGGGTGCTGCGGCCCAAGGCCGACGGCCACCAGGCGCACTTCTACTCGGTGGTCGCCCGTGACACCCTCGACCAGGACTTCGCCGCCCACCGCCAGCGCTTCCTGGCCGAGCAGGGGTACGCGTACCGGATCATGGACGCGGACGAGGTGCTGGCGGACGAGGGCTGAGCCGGGGCGTCCGGGCGGGGCCGGCTCAGCGTCTGCGGCGGACGCCGGCCGCCTCGTCCTCGTCCACGCCGAGGACCACGACGTCGAAGGCCGCGCCCGCGAAGACCCGGACGGCGCGCAGGGCGGTGGTGAGCCGGCGGGCGGCGGCCGGGTGCGGGGCAGCGGACGCGCGGCCCGGTGCGGGGGCGGGGGAGAGGGTTGCTGCGCTCATGCCTCCATGGTGCGATTGCGGACATACGGGTGTCATCGGTCCGGGGGCCGAGTCCACGGCCCGCTCCGCTCAGCCCACGGGTGGAGCCGTCCCCCTCAGGACGGAGGAGCCGATCCCTTAAGGGGTGACGCCCCGGCGACGGGCGGGGGGACGCCCGGAGGCCCGGGGGGACGTTCCGCGGGCGGGAGATCCGGCGGGCAGCGGCTTATCCGGTGGCTCGGCCGCCCGTCCCTCGCCTAGAATCTCCGCTCTTGCCCGCCTCCCTCCGCGGAGTGCCGCCGTCCGGACGGAAACCGGACGGCATCGCCGTCGCCCGTACCAGGCCCGCCGGAGGCACCCCCTTGTCCACGTCCGTCCACGACGACCCCCGGTCCGACTCCCCGTCCGACTCCCCGTCCGGTCCCCTCTCCCGGGAACGCGCCCACCTGGCCGCCTCGCGGGCCGCGCTGCGGGCCATGCGGGAGGACGTCCAGTCCCTCGACATCTCCGACGTCACCGCGAACTGGGTGAACGCCGCCGTGCTGGAGAAGCAGATCGAGGACCGCGTCAAGGCGCTGGCCGACCTCAGCGACACCCCGCTGTTCTTCGGCCGGCTCGACTTCCTGCACGCGCCGGGGGCCGAGCGGGCGGAGGGAGCGGAAGGAGAACGCTTCTACGTGGGGCGGCGGCACGTGCACGACGCGGACGGCGACCCGATGGTCATCGACTGGCGGGCGCCGGTCTCGCAGGCCTTCTACCAGGCGACCAGGAAGGACCCGAAGGACGTCGCGCTGCGCCGCCGGTTCGGCTACACCGGCGGTGACATCACCGCGTACGAGGACGAGCGGCTCTCCGACCCCGCCGAGGAGGCCACCACCAGCAGGCTGCTCCAGCGGGAGATCGAGCGGCCCCGCGTCGGCCCGATGCGGGACATCGTGGCGACCATCCAGCCCGAGCAGGACGAGATCGTGCGCGCCGGGCTCGCCGGGTCGGTGTGCGTGCAGGGCGGTCCCGGGACCGGGAAGACGGCCGTGGGCCTGCACCGGGTGGCGTACCTGCTGTACGCCCACCGCGAGCGGCTCGCCCGCACCGGCACCCTGGTCATCGGGCCCAACCGGTCCTTCCTGCACTACATCGAGCAGGTGCTGCCCGCGCTGGGCGAGCTGGCCGTCCGGCAGGCCACCGTCGACGACCTGGTGGCCCACGTCGAGGTGCGCGGCACGGACGACGCGACGGCCGCCGTGGTCAAGGGCGACGCGCGGATGGCCCAGGTGCTGCGCCGGGCGCTGTACGCGCACGTCACGATGCCCGCCGAACCGGTCGTCGTCGTGCGCGGCTCACGCCGCTGGCGGGTGGCCGCGTACGAAGTGGAGGAGCTGGTACGGGAGTTGCTGGACCGGGACATCCGGTACGGCGCCGCCCGGGAGGCCCTGCCGCAGCGGATCGCGCACGCCGTGCTGGTGCGGATGGAGCGGGCCGGTGAGGCGCCGGACGACCGGGTGCAGGACGCGGTCGCGCGGAGCGCGGCGGTGAAGGCGTGCGTGAAGGCGGTGTGGCCGGCCGTGGACCCGGCCAGGCTGGTGCTGCGGCTGCTGTCGGAGCCGGAGTTCCTCGCCGGGCACGCCGCGGGGCTGCTCACCGAGGAGGAGCAGAAGGCGGTGCTGTGGGCGAAGCCGGCCCGGTCGGTGCGGACGGCCAGGTGGTCTGCGGCGGACGCGGTGCTCGTCGACGAGGCGGCCGACCTGATCGAGCGCACCCCGTCCCTCGGGCACGTCGTCCTGGACGAGGCGCAGGACCTCTCCCCCATGCAGTACCGGGCGGTGGGCCGGCGCTGCACGACCGGGTCCGTGACCGTCCTCGGCGACCTGGCGCAGGGCACCACCCCGTGGGCGACCCGCGGCTGGCCGGAGGCGCTGGCCCACCTGGGCAAGGAGGGGGCGGTGATCGAGGAGCTGACCGCCGGTTTCCGCGTGCCGACGGACGTGATCGCCTACGCCTCCCGGCTGCTGCCGCACATCGCGCCGGGGCTGACGCCGGTGCGGTCGATCCGGGAGAACCCCGGCTTCTTCGAGATCCGGGCCGCCGGCGATCCGGTCACGGCCTGCGCGGAACTGCTGCGCCGGGAGGGGTCGGTGGGCCTGATCTGCGCGGACGCCCGGCTGCCCGGGCTGGCGCGGGAGCTGACGGAGGCCGGGATCGGTCATCTCGCGCCGGGTGCGGAGACCACGCGGGAGGTACGGCTGACCCTGGTCCCGGCGTCGCTGGCCAAGGGTCTGGAGTACGACTACGTGGTCCTCGACGAGCCGGGGGCCGTGGTCGCCGGGGAACCGGACGAGCGGACGGGTCTGCGGCGGCTGTACGTGTGCCTGACCAGGGCGGTGTCGGGGCTGATCGTGACGCACGGGGAGCCGTTGCCGGAGCAGTTGTCCTAGCGTCGGCACCCCGGTGGCCCGGTGTGCCCGGGGGCCCACGCCGTTCGGGCACTAGGTGTGCTTCCCGGGACGTTGGTGACACGCGTGCTGGGTGCTTGAACGGGTGAGGGCCTTCTGGGGTCGGTGTGGACTGCGACATCTGCACCCGACCGCAGGAGGCCCTCGTGTCCCACCGCAGCGCCCCGCTGACTCCGACCGGGCGGCTTCGCCCGGCCCGGTGCGTCGTGGACGACGGCCGGCCGCTGCGGCGGGCCGCGGAACGCTTCCAGGTCAGCCACGCCACCGCAGCCCGCTGGGCGGGCCGCTACCGGCAACTGGGCCCGGCCGGGATGCGCGACCGCTCCAGCCGCCCCCACCACAGCCCGCGCCGGACGCCCGACACGGTCGCACAGCAGGCGGTGCGCCTGCGGCGCGAGCACCGCATCGGCCCCGTCCGGCCGGCCGCCCGGTGCGGCATCGCCGCCTCCACCGCGCACCGCATCCTTGTCCGCGATGGCCTGCCCGCACCGGCCACGCTGGACCGGGCCCTGGCGACCCCAGACCAACGGCAAGGCCGAACGCTTCCACCGCACCCTGCCCGACGAATGGGCCCACCACCGGCCCTGCACCTCGGATGCCGAACGCCAGGCCGCGTTTCCCGACTGGCCGGACCGGTACAACTACCACCGACCCCGCACCGGCATCGACGGCCACCCACCAGCCGGCCGCGTCACCAACCTCTCCGCACAGCACACCTAGGCCGCGTCCCCCAGCACCGCCCGCCAGCGCGCGACCGCGTCCGCCGAGACCGGCCCGTCCCACCCGGAGGGCCGCGCCGCGCCACCGATGTGGAAGCCGTCGATGCCCGCGTCCAGCAGCTTCGGCACGTGCTCCAGGCGCAGCCCGCCGCCGACCAGGAGCTGCTGCTCGTACCCCGGCTCGCCCTGCCGCCGCCCCTCGGCGACCAGCACCGGCAGCCCCTCGTCCACCCCGCCGGCCGCCCCGGCCGTCAGATACGTGTCGAGGCCGGGGAAGTCCGCTAGCCGCTTGCGCAGCGCGGCCCGGTCGGCGGCCCGGTCGATGGCCCGGTGGAACGTCCACCGGCACCCTTCCAGCACCGCCGCCAGCCGCTCCACCGCCGCCAGGTCGACATCGCCGTCCGCGTCGAGGAACCCCAGCACGAACTGGTCCGCGCCCGCCTCCCGCAGCTCCCCCGCGACCCGCACCAGCCGGGCCACGTCCCCGGCGGCGAACCCGTCCGCGAGCCGCAGCATCACGCGGACGTCGATGTCGACGGCGGCGCGGATCGCGCGGACGGTCGCGACCGAGGGGGTGAGCCCGTCGGCCGCCATGTCGGTGACCAGTTCGAGGCGGTCCGCGCCTCCGGCCCGGGCGGCGACCGCGTCCTCGACGTCGAGGGCGATCACCTCCAGGACTGCACGCTTGCTCATGGGGCCCCATTCGTCGGCGTTCACCGGCCTTCACCGGCGCGGCTACAGGTCTAGTCCAATCACGGAACAGACTAGCGCCCCGGGGCCGCGCGCCCCCGGCGTACGCCGACCGCCTCACCCGAAGATGACCAGTTCCCGCTCCTCCACTCCGGCCAGCTCGTAGGGGCCCTCGACCGACCGTCCGGCGTAGAGCCGTACGAGGGTGGCGGCGTCGCCGATGAAGCGGCCCGGCGGGCGCGCGCCGTCCGCCTCCCCCAGTTTCAGCGGCTCGTCCACGTCGTCCAGGTCGGCGTGGACCGGGACGTGGCCGAGCGCCCGGGTGACCGAGACGAGCAGCGCCAGCGCCTCCGGCAGGCTGCTCCCGGCGTACGCCCCCGGCTCGCCCAGGGCGACGCGCACATCACCCGCGTGCACCCACTCCCCCAGCGCCACCTGGTCCAGCGCGCCGCCGGCCCGCGCGATCACCGGGCCGGCGTCCGTCATACCGCGTTCCAGCTCGTCGATGATCCGGGCGGGCGTCCAGCCGGCCCGCTCGGCGATGTCGCGCTCGTTGGACCCGGGCGAGAAGACGCCCTCCTCGAAACGCTTCTCCACCACCCTCGCCAGCGCCGCCGAGCAGTGCGCCAGCACGTCCCGCACGGTCCAGCCGGGACACGCCGCCACCGGCAGCGCCCAGTCCTCGTCGGCCCGGGACCGCAGCAGCGGCACCAGCGCGTCCCGTTCGGCGGCCAGCAGCCGGCCGGGCAGCCCGGGGTCGCGTACGTCGTGCACATCGGCAGGTGTCGTCATGGTTCCACGCTAGGCCGTGTCCGGTGGCGGGAGAATGGGCGCATGGCCGATCCCGACACCCTCCGCGACCGCTTCGCCCGCGCCCTGACCGGGGCCCGGGGCGCGGACGCCGCCGGTCCCGATCCCGCGCCGTACGCCGGCGACCTGCTGGCCCGCTGGCGGGAACCCCAGCGGCGCTACCACACGGTCGAGCACCTCACCGCGGTCCTCGACCACATCGACGTGCTGGAGGAGCACGCCGCCGACCCGGACCTGGTCCGTCTCGCCGCCTGGTTCCACGACGCCGTCTACCTGCCGGAGCGGTCGGAGAACGAGGAGCGGTCGGCGCGGCTCGCCGGACGGGCGCTGCCGGAGGCCGGGGTGGGGGCGGCGGCGACCGCCGAGGTGGCCCGTCTGGTCCGGCTCACCGTCTCGCACGACCCGGGCCCCGACGACCGCAACGGGCAGGTGCTGTGCGACGCCGACCTCGCGATCCTCGCCGCGCCGCCCGCCGCGTACGCCGCCTACACGGCCGCCGTCCGGCAGGAGTACCACTTCGTGCCCGACGACGCCTTCCGCGCCGGCCGGGCGGCGGTCCTGCGCCGACTCCTGGAGCTGCCGAGGCTGTTCCGGACGCCGTACGGGCGGCGCGCCTGGGAGGCGACCGCCCGGTACAACCTCACCGGCGAGCTGGAAATGCTGTCGCCCAACGGTCCCCCGGCGCCGTAGCCTGCCCGCCATGTGGACCGAGGGCGGGGAACAGGTGGAGTCGGCCGTCGCGGGCGCCGTGGCGGCGCTGCGGACGGCGGTGGACCGGGACTGGGAGGGGGCCCGGGCGGCCGGGCTGGAGTGGAGCGTCCGGGACACGGCGGTGCACGTCGCCGAGTGTCTCGTCGCCTACGCCGGACAGCTCACCGGACGGGCCGCCGACAGCTACGTGCCGTTCGAGCTGGTCCTGGAGGACGGCGCCGGCAACGACGGCACGCTGCGGGTCGTCGAGGCGATGGGCGGCCTGCTCACCGCCGCCGTCCGGACCACGCCGCGCGAGGTCCGCGCCTTCCATCCGTACCCCTTCCGCAGCGCGAACCGGGACGGCTTCGCCGCGATGGGCGTCGCCGAGGTGCTGCTGCACACCCACGACATGGCGCGGGCGCTGGACGTGGCGTACACGCCGCCCGCCGACCTGTGCGCGTACGTCCTGACCCGGATCTTCCCGCACGTCCGGCCCGCCGCCGACCCCTGGGCGACCCTGCTGTGGGCCACCGGTCGCGGCGAGTTGCCGGGGCGGGCCCCGGTGACCGCGTGGAAGTGGTGCAACAACCTCGTCCTCGACACCGAGCGCCTCACCCTGGAGGGCGTCACCCCGGCCGCAGCGAGCGACCTCGCCCTCGGCGGCGACGGCGGCCTCGACTGGGCCGGCGACGGCCCGGCCGACGGCACCCGGGTGGGCGCGGGCCTGGTGGCGAAGGCGTACGAGGCGGGCACGCACCGGCCGCAGTGGGGGACGTACGCGCTGGTGCGCCGGGCGGACGGGCTCGCGGTCGGCGCGATGGGCTTCCACGACGCGCCGGACGAGGACGGCCGGGTGGAGATCGGCTACGACCTCGTACCGGCGGCGCGCGGGCACGGCTACGCCACGGAGGCGCTGCGCGCGCTGTCGGCGTGGGCGCTGGAGCAGCCCGGGGTGAGCCGCGTCCTCGCCCTGGTCGAGGCGGAGAACCTCGCCTCGCGGGCGGTGGTGGGGCGGGCCGGGTTCCGGCAGGTGTCGGACGGCTCGGCGGACGGGCAGCCCCTCGCCTTCGAACTACGGCGCTGACGGCTCCCGGCCCTCGGGCCGCTCCCGGTCCCCGGCGGGCCGGTCCCGGCGCTTGGGCCGGCGCAGTCCCGCCGCGCGCAGCAGCCGCACCACCTCGCGGCTGCCCACCTCGCGCGCGCCGGCCCGTACGGCGTCCGCGTAGCGGTGCGCGGGGAGGTCGTAGTGGTCGCGGTCGAAGGCGCGGCGGGGGAGGTCCAGGCGGTCGGCGAAGGCGTGCAGTTCGTCGTAGGAGACGTCGCTGACCAGGTGGGACCACATCCGCCCGTGACCGGGCCAGGTCGGCGGATCGACGTAGACGCTCATGAGGTGGCCGTACCGCCGCCCAGGGCCGTGCCCAGCGCGCCCACGGCGGCGACCCGCACGCCCGCCTCGGAGCAGACCCAGTGCGGGTCGGGGCCCAGTTCCGGCGCGATGTCCAGCGCGTGCGGGCCGCCGGAGCCGCACACCG
This sequence comes from Streptomyces daghestanicus, assembly GCF_020521275.1. Lineage (NCBI taxonomy): Bacteria > Bacillati > Actinomycetota > Actinomycetes > Kitasatosporales > Streptomycetaceae > Streptomyces > Streptomyces daghestanicus. The sequence continues at coordinate 86,369 of NZ_BNDX01000010.1, forward strand.
GGCACAGCGGCCAGCGGCCGTACCGCTCCAGCAGCGCGTCCTGCACGTCCTGCGCGACCAGCCCCGCCACGAACGGGGCACCGTCCGGCCACTGCTCCACCCACCAGCGGCGCTGCGCGACCGACTCCTCGACCAGCGAGACCACGTCCGCCTCGGCGACGTGCGCCGCGACGAGATCGGCGAGGACGAGGGCGCGCGCGGCGTGCAACGCCTGTTCCAGGGGGCTGACGGTGTCCATGCACCCATTGTGCGCACTCTTGACCGGACACCGGACCGAAAATATCTTTCACAGGTGACCGACGACGTGAAGGAAACTTCCAGCCGGGTGCCGCTCGGCGGACCGCGGACCGCGCCGCCCGCGCCCGCCGCCCTCGCGGCCAAGGTCCGCACGCTGGCACCGTCCATGACCCGCTCCATGCAGCGGGTCGCGGAGGCCGTCGCGCAGGACCCGGCCGGCTGCGCCGCCCTCACGGTCACCGGGCTCGCCGAGCTGACCGGCACCAGCGAGGCGACCGTCGTCCGCACCGCCCGGCTGCTCGGCTACCCCGGCTACCGGGACCTGCGCCTCGCCCTCGCCGGGCTCGCCGCGGCCCAGCAGTCCGGGCGGGCGCCCGCCATCACCACGGACATCGCGGTGGACGACCCGATCGCCGGCGTCGTCGCCAAACTCGCCCACGACGAGCGGCAGACCCTCGCGGACACGGCCGCCGGTCTCGACACCGCCCAGCTCGGCGCGGCGGTCACCGCGCTGGCCGCCGCGCGGCGCACCGACGTGTACGGCATCGGGGCGTCGGGGCTGGTCGCCCAGGACCTCACGCAGAAGCTGCTGCGCATCGGGCTGATAGCCCACGCGCACTCCGATCCGCACCTCGCCGTCACCAACGCGGTGCAGTTGCGCGCCGGGGACGTCGCCGTCGCCATCACCCACTCCGGGTCGACCGGGGACGTCATCGAGCCGCTGCGGGTGGCGTTCGAGCGGGGGGCGACGACGGTGGCGGTCACCGGGCGGCCGGACGGGCCGGTGACGCAGTACGCCGACCATGTGCTGACGACGTCCTCGGCGCGGGAGAGCGAGCTGCGGCCGGCGGCGATGTCCTCCCGGACGGGGCAGTTGCTGGTGGTGGACTGCCTGTTCGTGGGGGTGGCGCAGCGGACGTACGCGGCGGCGGGGCCGGCGCTGTCGGCCTCCTACGAGGCGTTGGCCCACCGGCATGGGTCGGGGCGCCGCAGGGCTTGACCGGCGGGGGCGGCCGCGGGTCCGCCGGGTGGACACGCCCACGCGGCGCGGCCGCACAGCGAGACAGCCCCGCGCCCCCGAGGGCATCATCGACACCGACGTTGAGAAGGGCCGCCTTGCATGACTTCCACCCCTGACCTCCGCTCCCAGCTCGACGCGCTGGCCACCGAGGCGTTCCGGCCGGAGTTCGCCGGGATCGACCGGCTGGCGACGCTCGACATCGCCCGGCTCATGAACGGGGAGGACGCCGGGGTCGCCGCCGCCGTCGCCGCGCGGCTGCCCGAGATCGCCGCCGCCGTCGACGCCATCGCCGTACGGATGGGGCGCGGCGGCCGGCTGGTCTACGCCGGGGCCGGTACCGCCGGACGGCTCGGCGTGCTGGACGCCTCCGAGTGCCCGCCCACCTTCAACACGGCGCCCGGTCAGGTCGTCGGCCTGATCGCGGGCGGGCCGGACGCCATGGTGACCTCCGTCGAGGGCGCCGAGGACTCCGCCGGGCTGGCCCGCGCCGACCTGGACGCGCTCGCCCTCACCGCCGACGACACCGTGGTCGGCGTCTCCGCCTCGGGGCGCACCCCGTACGCCGTCGGCGCCGTCACGCACGCCCGCGCGCGCGGCGCCCTCACCGTGGGACTGGCCTGCAACGAGGGCAGCGCGCTGGCCGCCGCCGCCGAGCACGGCATCGAGGTCGTCACCGGCCCCGAGCTGATCGCCGGCTCGACCCGGCTGAAGGCCGGCACGGCGCAGAAACTCGTCCTCAACATGCTGTCGACGATCACGATGATCCGGCTCGGCAAGACCTACGGGAACCTGATGGTCGACGTCCGCGCCTCCAACGAGAAGCTGCGCGCCCGGTCCCGGCGGATCGTCGCCCAGGCGACCGGCGCCGGCGACGAGGAGATCGAGCGGGCGCTGGACGCGGCCGGCGGGGAGGTCAAGCAGGCGGTGCTGATCCTGCTGGCGGGGGTGGACGGCCCGACGGCTGCCCGCCTTCTGGAGGACTCCGGCGGCCGGCTGCGCGCCGCGCTGGGCGCGACGGAGCGGTGAGCCGCAGGCTCGGGGGGTGCACAACGACCCCCGCGCCACCGCCACCGCCCTCCTCCCCCTGGTCGGCGGCCCCGCCAACGTCGTCTCCGTCGCCCACTGCGTGACCCGGCTCCGGCTGGTCCTCGCCGACCGGACCCGGGTCCACGACGCCGACCTGCGGTCCCTGCCCGGCGTGCTCGGCGTCGTGGAGGACGGCCCGTCGTACCAGGTGGTGCTGGGGCCGGGGACGGTCGGGCGGGTGACAGAGGCGTTCGAGGCGCTGCTCGCGGAGCGGGACGGCTCCGCCGACGCCCTCGCCCGGCGCGGCGCGGAGCTGAAGGCCCGCCAGAAGCGGCGCAACGCCACTCCCCTCAAAGCCGCCCTGCGCCGCGTCGCGGACGTCTTCGTCCCGCTCATCCCCGCCCTGATCGGCTGCGGCATCCTCGCGGGCGTCGCCGGCCTGCTGCGCAATCTGCGCCTGCTGCCCGGCCTCACCCCGGCGCTCACGGCGCTCTCCGCCGCCTTCATGGCGCTGATCGCGGTGTTCGTCGGGCACAACACCGCCAAGGAGTTCGGCGGCACCCCGGTCCTGGGCGGCGCGGTCGCCACCGTCGTCGTCTACCCGGGCGTCGCCCAGGTGACCGCGTTCGGCGCGCCGCTCGCCCCCGGCCAGGGCGGCGTCCTCGGCGCGCTCGCGGCGGCGCTGCTCGGCTGCCAGGTGGAGAAGTGGTGCCGGGCCCGCCTCCCCGGCACCCTGGACGTCCTGCTCACCCCCACCCTGACCGTCCTCGTCGCCGGCCTGGCCACCCTCTACGTGCTGATGTACGCGGCCGGCGAGGTGGCGTCCGCCGTCGGCACGGCCGCGACCTGGCTGCTGACCACCACCGGCGTCCTGGCCGGCCTGCTCCTCGGCGGCCTCTTCCTCCCCCTGGTCATGCTGGGCCTGCACCAGGCGCTGATCCCCCTGCACACCACCCTCATCGACCAGCAGGGCCACACCGTCCTGCTGCCGCTGCTGGCCATGGCGGGCGCGGGCCAGGTCGGCGCGGCGGTCGCGGTGTACGTCCGGCTGCGCCACGACACCTCCCTGCGCACCACCATCAGGTCGGCCCTCCCGGCCGGCCTGCTCGGCGTCGGCGAACCCCTCATCTACGGCGTCTCCCTCCCCCTCGGCCGTCCCTTCCTGACGGCGTGCGTGGGCGGGGCGGCGGGCGGCGCGTTCGTCGGCCTCTTCGCGATGCTCGGCACCGAGGTCGGCGCCACGGCCATCGGCCCGTCCGGCTGGGCGCTGTTCCCGCTGCTCGCCGGGGACCGGGGCCTGGCGGTGACGGCGGCCGTCTACGGCGGCGGACTGCTCACGGGGTACGTCGTCGGTTTCGCGGCGACCTGCCTCTTCGGCGGGCTGGGCGGGGTGCGCGGGCCGGGCGACGCCGGTGCGGTGTGCGATTCTGAAGGACATGAACCACGCCCAGCTGACCGCCCTGGGCCGCGCCCTGCGTCTCCTCGGTGAGCACGGCGAGGCCCTGTCCACCGACACCCCCGACGCCAAGGTCCACGAGATGCGGGGCGATCTGCGCCGCGCCCTGGACCTGCTGGAGGAGAGCGTCACGACGGCCGCCCCCAGCACCCGCTGCCCCGAGCACCCCAACGGGCCGGTGGACGAGGCCGCGCCCGACCTGTGCCTGCTGTGCGAGACCCGGCGCCGGTCCGCCCGCCGCGCCGAGTACGGCGGCGGCCCGGCCCGGCCCCGGCCCGTCGAGCCGGTGCAGTCCCGGTACGGGGTGCGGGACGACCGGCCCCAGCCCCAGCAGCGCTGGCTGCCGGAGGCGTGGAACGGCCGGGCGTGGCAGCTGTGCGGCACCCCGCGCCGCGACCGCCGCGAGGCCGAGCTGTACCTGGCGGCGCAGCGCCGCGGTCCCCGCCCCGCGCTCGCCTACCGCCTCGTCCACGAGTTCACGGACTACGAGGTGCTGCGCGTGTGGGGCACCCCGGTCCGCAGGGACGTCGAGCCGATGCCCTGATCCGACCGGCCGAGCAGCGGCAGCGCGGTGATCTCGTGCCCTTCCCACAGGCGCCGGGTGGTCTCCTCCGGGTAGGGGACGACGGCGGGCTCGGTGTCGAGGACCTGCACGAGCCGCCGCTCGGTGTCGTACGCCGGCCAGCCCGGGTCGCCGGTCCTGGCGAACGCCGTCCAGGACGCGCGGAACCGGGCGGACAGCGCGTGCGCCGTCGCGTCGGGCTCGGTCCCGGCGAAGAGCACGATGCCGAGGTCCGCGCCGAAGGTGCCGAAGAGCAGGGGCACGTCGAGGGCGTGGCAGGCGCCGAGCCCGCCGCCGTTGCCGGGGGCCGGCCAGGTCAGCTCGTAGGCGTGGACCCGGCCGCCGCCGGTGAGCTGGGCCTCGCCCAGCCGCATCGTCGGCACGGCGAACAGCCAGTCCGTCTGCACCCTCTCGTACAGCTCGCCGGCGGACGCGTCGGGGAAGGCGGCCCGGTAGGCGGCCTCGCCGCCGGGGGCGTACATCCGCAGCGCGGCCGTCGCCCGGTCCTCGCCGATCCGGCCGAGCTGTCCGGCGAGGGCGGTGAACAGGCGGAACTCGTCGCGGTTGTGGCCGACGACCAGGTCGACGTCCCGGGCCGCCCCGCCGGCCACCGCCCGCCACGGCAGTTCGGGCAGGACGTCACCGTCCACGACGGGCGCGTACGGCGTCACCGTGGGCGCGGCCTGCCCCCAGCGGTCGGCGCGGCCGAGCATCTTCGCGGCCAGCGTCTGCCCGGCCGCGACCAGCCGGTCCGGGGCGACGGCCGCGAGGTCGGCGACGGTCGGGCGCAGTCCCGCCTCCGCGGCGAGGGCGGCGGCGATGTCCCGGGCGAGCGGGTCGGAGAAGAACGTGCCGGGCACGCTCTGCGCGATCGCCCGCCGGAAGAGGCCGCGGGCCCGGTCCATGGCGAGCAGCGCGGCGATCGAGCCGGCGCCCGCCGACTCCCCGAAGACGGTGACCTGATCCGGGTCACCGCCGAAGGCGGCGATGTTCTCCCGGACCCACTCCAGCGCGGCCACCTGGTCGAGCAGTCCCCGGTTGGCGGGCGCGCCCTCGATACGGGCGAAACCCTCCATGCCGACCCGGTAGTTGAAGGTGACGACGACCAGGTCGCCGTCGTCCGCTATCCGGCGGGCGTCGTAACCGGGGCTGCCGGCGTGACCGAGCTTGTAGGCACCGCCGTAGATCCACACCATCACCGGGCGGCGGGCGGCCGGGGCGGCGTCGGGCGTCCAGACGTTGGCCGTCAGCCAGTCGCCGTCGCCCGACCCGGTCGCCGGGCCGGGGACCAGCAGGTCCTGCGGGGGCGGCGGGCCGAAGGCGTACGCCTCCCGGACGCCGTCCCACGCCCGGGCCGGGCGGGGCGCGGCGAACCGGGCCTCGCCGACCGGCGGCGCGGCGAAGGGGATGCCCCGGAAGACGGTGAGACCGTCCTCCCGCCGGCCGCGCACCGCGCCGCCGGTGGTGCGCACCTCGACCTCGCCCACCTCTGTGTCCGTCATCGATCACTCCTCACTGGATACCGCCGGCCGTACGCCAGTTGGTGATCTCACGGACCTTACGCCCGCCCGGGGAACGGGCTCAGCTCAGGGTCTTCAGCGACGCGGCGTCGTACGGCGCCAGTTCGTCGAAGCGGCCCGCGAGGACCTTCTCGGCCCAGTGCGGGTCCTGGAGCAGGGCGCGGCCGACGGCGACGAGGTCGAACTCGTCGCGCTCCAAGCGGTCAAGGAGGTCGTCCAGGCCGCGCAGTTCGGCACCCTTGCCGAGGAACGCCTGGCCGAACTCGCCGTCCAGGCCGACCGAGCCGACCGTGATGACGGGCTTGCCGGTCAGCTTCTTGGTCCAGCCGGCGAGGTTGAGGTCGGAGCCGTCGAACTCGGGCAGCCAGTAGCGGCGGGTGGAGGCGTGGAAGGCGTCGACACCGGCGGCGGCGAGCGGCGCGAGGATCGCCTCCAGTTCCTGGGGGGTCTCGGCGAGCCGGGCGTCGTAGGCGTCCTGCTTCCACTGCGAGTACCGGAAGATGACGGGGAACTCGGCCGACACCCGCTCGCGCACGGCCGCGACGATCTCCGCCGCGAACTTCGTACGGGCGACGGGGTCGCCGCCGTAGGCGTCGGTGCGGCGGTTGGTGCCGGACCACAGGAACTGGTCGACGAGGTAGCCGTGGGCGCCGTGGATCTCGACGCCGTCGAACCCGATGCGCTCGGCGTCGGCGGCGGCCTGCGCGAACGCGGCGACCACGTCGTCGATGTCCTGCCGCGTCATCGGCGTGGCGGTCGGCTCGTCCTCACCGATGCGCAGGCCGGAGGGGCCGTGGGAGGGGGCGTCGGGGTACGGCGCCTGCCCCTCCTTGCGCACCGTCCCGATGTGCCAGAGCTGCGGCACGATCGCGCCGCCCCCGGCGTGCACCGCCTCGGCGACCTTCGCCCAGCCCGCGAGCTGCTCCTCGCCGTGGAACCGGGGCACCCGGTCGCTCAGCCCGGCGGAGGGGTGGCCGACGTACGTCCCCTCCGTCACGATCAGTCCGACGCCGGCGGCGGCGCGGCGGGCGTAGTACGACCGCACGTCCTCCCCCGGGACGCCGCCGGGCGAGAACATCCGGGTCATCGGAGCCATCGCGATGCGGTTGCGGAGGGTCAGGCCGTTGAGGGCGGCCGGACGGGCGAGGATCTCGGCGGCGCGGGCGGCGACATCGGGGGAGGTGGTCACGTGGGGGCTCCTCGGTTCTGCAAGTACCGGTCGGTATGTGCACGCGCATTCATCGTGCGCTCCGCGTAACACGGCTCCCGCCCACGGCATTCCGCCCGCCCCGGCGCCCATGACCCAGCTCACACCCCGCCCGTGCCCGGTGACCGCCGGGGCCGCCCGGCGGTCGCCGGGAAACGCCGAGGGCGGTGCCCCTGTCCCGTGAAGGACAGAGGGCACCGCCCTCGAACGACCGGACGCTCGATCGACCCTGGGGTCGATCAGAAGTCCATGTCACCGCCCGGCATGCCGCCGCCGGCCGGCGCGGCGCCCGCCTTCTCCGGCTTGTCGGCGATGACGGCCTCGGTGGTGAGGAAGAGCGCGGCGATGGAGGCCGCGTTCTGCAGCGCGGAGCGCGTCACCTTCGCCGGGTCGATGATGCCCTCGGCGATCATGTCGACGTACTCACCGGTCGCGGCGTTGAGGCCGTGGCCGACGGTGAGGTTGCGGACCTTCTCCACGACGACGCCGCCCTCGAGACCGCCGTTGACGGCGATCTGCTTCAGCGGGGCCTCCAGCGCGAGCTTCACGGCGTTGGCGCCGGTCGCCTCGTCGCCGTCCAGCTCCAGCTTCTCGAAGACCTGGGAGGCCTGGAGCAGGGCCACGCCACCACCGGCGACGATGCCCTCCTCGACGGCCGCCTTGGCGTTGCGCACGGCGTCCTCGATGCGGTGCTTGCGCTCCTTGAGCTCCACCTCGGTGGCGGCACCGGCCTTGATGACCGCGACGCCGCCCGCGAGCTTGGCCAGGCGCTCCTGGAGCTTCTCGCGGTCGTAGTCCGAGTCGCTGTTCTCGATCTCGGCGCGGATCTGGTTGACCCGGCCGGCGACCTGGTCGGCGGAGCCGGAGCCGTCGACGATGGTGGTCTCGTCCTTGGTGATGACGACCTTGCGGGCGCGGCCCAGGAGGTCCAGGGTCGCGTTCTCCAGCTTGAGGCCGACCTCCTCGGAGATGACCTCGCCGCCCGTGAGGATGGCGATGTCGCCGAGCATGGCCTTGCGGCGGTCGCCGAAGCCCGGGGCCTTGACGGCGACGGACTTGAAGGTGCCGCGGATCTTGTTGACGACCAGGGTCGACAGGGCCTCGCCCTCGACGTCCTCGGCGATGATCAGCAGCGGCTTGCCCGACTGCATGACCTTCTCCAGGAGCGGGAGCAGGTCCTTGACGTTGGAGATCTTGGAGTTGGCGATCAGGATGTACGGGTCGTCGAGGACGGCCTCCATACGCTCCATGTCGGTGGCGAAGTACGCCGAGATGTAGCCCTTGTCGAAGCGCATACCCTCGGTGAGCTCCAGCTCCAGACCGAAGGTCTGGGACTCCTCGACGGTGATGACGCCTTCCTTGCCGACCTTGTCCATGGCCTCGGCGATCAGCTCGCCGATCTGGGTGTCGGCGGCGGAGATGGAGGCCGTGGAGGCGATCTGCTCCTTGGTCTCGACGTCCTTCGCCTGCTCCAGCAGGGCGGCGGAGACGGCCTCGACGGCCTTCTCGATACCGCGCTTCAGGGCCATCGGGTTGGCGCCGGCGGCTACGTTGCGCAGGCCCTCCTTGACCAGGGCCTGGGCGAGGACGGTCGCGGTGGTCGTACCGTCACCGGCGACGTCGTCCGTCTTCTTGGCGACTTCCTTGACCAGCTCGGCGCCGATCTTCTCGTACGGGTCCTCGAGCTCGATCTCCTTGGCGATGGACACACCATCGTTGGTGATCGTGGGCGCGCCCCACTTCTTCTCGAGGACGACGTTGCGGCCCTTGGGGCCGAGCGTCACCTTGACGGCGTCCGCGAGCTGGTTCATGCCGCGCTCGAGGCCGCGCCGCGCCTCCTCGTCGAACGCGATGATCTTGGCCATGTGAAGTGGTCCCTCCAGGACTGGGGGTGATTCCTTCGGACCGCGCCCGCGCCCGCGACGGACGGCTCGCCGGCCTCGTGGTTCCTTCCCATCCGGCCTGCGGGCCTCACCGACCCGGTCCTTCGTTGTCACTCTCACCTTCAGAGTGCTAACGCCAATGATTAGCACTCGACCCCTGCGAGTGCAAGCGCCTCCCCCGGATCGGCGTCCGCGCTCCGCCCCCGGCGAACACGCCCCGGACCGGCTCCCGGGCATGCCGAAGGGCCCGCGCCTGAGACGCGGGCCCTTCGGACGAAGACCGTTCGCTGCGGTGGTCGCGCGGATCAGGCAGTGACGCGGACCATGTCGGCCTGCGGGCCCTTCTGGCCCTGCGAGATCTCGAACTCGACCCGCTGGCCTTCTTCAAGGGTGCGGTAGCCGTCCATCTGAATCGCGCTGTAGTGGACGAAAACATCCGCACCACCGTCGACCGCGATGAAGCCGTACCCCTTCTCCGCGTTGAACCACTTGACGGTGCCCTGAGCCATGCCTAACTCCCCTATTACTGGCCCTTGCACAGACCCGCACTTCGCGGATCCGGGTCAGACCTCGCCCCCCAGGTTGCGGGGGCGTGCGCCGGAACGCGTCGACCGCGGCCGAATGTATCTGTCCAACTGCCCTCTGCAACAGGTCAATTGGACGAGAATTCTGGACGGGAGCGGTCCGGAATATCGCATGAATTCAGCAGATTCCGGGGCAAGTCGGGCCGCATAAAAGTCACAAAAGCCGCGAAGAGTGCGCACACTTTGGCTACATCTAGTCGGGCGCGCGGCAGGAATTCGGGGGCTCCCGATCTCTCGATCGGCAGCGCGTTCCCCAACTGTACCGCGCTCAACCACATGGAATTGCCCCCTCCGCTTCTATTGCGGAGGGGGCAATTCCGGGGACGGTGCGTGACCGGGTCAGCCGCCGGCGACGGCGGGAATGATCGAGACACCGGCCCCGTCGGGGGTGGCGGTCTCCAGGCCCTGCTCGAAACGGACGTCGTCGTCATTGACGTAGACGTTGACGAAACGGCGGAGCTTGCCCTGGTCGTCCAGGACGCGGGCGGAGATGCCGGTGTGGTTCTTCTCCAGGTCGGCGATGACCTCACCGAGGTTCGCGCCCTCGGCGCTCACTTCTGCCTTGCCGCCCGTGTAGGTGCGCAGGATGGTCGGGATGCGGACGGTGACACTCATGACGTTGACCTCCGGTCGGTGGGTCGGCCCAGGGGCGCGGGGAACTGCGCGGCCGGTACCGCCGGCCGCGGACGAGGGACGGCGGCCGTCAGGCCAGCCCCGCCTCGCGGAAGGAGTCGAGGTTCGGCCGGATCGTCGCCGTGAGCCCCGTCCCCGCGACCGCGTCCAGCGTCTTGAGGCCGTCCCCGGTGTTGAGCACGACGGTGGTGAGGGCCGGGTCGAGCACGCCGGCCTCGATGAGCTTCTTCGTCACGCCGACGGTGACCCCGCCCGCGGTCTCCGCGAAGATCCCCTCGGTGCGCGCGAGGAGCTTGATCGCGGCGACGATCCGCTCGTCGTCCACGTCCTCCACCGCGCCGCCGGTGCGGCGGGCGATGTCGAGGACGTAGGGGCCGTCCGCCGGGTTGCCGATCGCGAGGGACTTGGCGATGGTGTCCGGCTTCTGCGGGCGGACCACGTCGTGCCCCGCCTTGAACGCCGTGGACACCGGAGAGCAGCCCTCCGCCTGGGCGCCGAAGATCTTGTACGGCCGGTCCTCGACCAGGCCCAGCTCGATCAGTTCCCTGAGCCCCTTGTCGATCTTCGTGAGCTGGGAACCGGAGGCGATGGGCACGACGAGCTGGTCGGGCAGCCGCCAGCCGAGCTGTTCGCAGATCTCGTACGCCAGGGTCTTGGAGCCCTCGGCGTAGTAGGGGCGCAGGTTGACGTTGACGAAGCCCCACCCCTCGCCGGCCGGGTCGCCGATCAGTTCGGAGCAGAAGCGGTTGACGTCGTCGTAGTTGCCCTCGATGCCGACGAGTTCGCCGCCGTAGACCGCGGCCATGACGACCTTGCCCTGCTCCAGGTCGTGCGGGATGAACACGCACGAGCGCAGGCCGGCGCGGGCGGCGGCGGCGCCGACGGCCCCGGCCAGGTTGCCGGTGGAGGAACAGGACAGGGTGGTGAAGCCGAAGGCGCGGGCGGCCTCCAGGGCCTGCGCGACGACACGGTCCTTGAAGGAGTGCGTCGGGTTGCCGGAGTCGTCCTTGACGTACAGGCCGCCGGTGACGCCCAGCTCGGCGGCGAGGCGGTCGGCCTTGACGAGCTTGGTCCAGCCCGGGTTGATGTTGGGCTTGTCCGCGACGTCGGCGGGGACGGGGAGCAGCGGCGCGTACCGCCAGATGTTCGCGGGGCCCGCCTCGATGCGCGCGCGGAGCTTCTCGGTGTCGTATCCGGAGAAGTCGTAAGCGATCTCCAGCGGGCCGAAACACTCCTCGCAGGCGAAGACCGGGCCGAGGGGCACGCGGTGGCCGCATTCCCGGCAGGAGAGCGCCGCGGCGGGACCGAGATCGACCGGAGCGGCAGCGGGAGAGGTGGTGCTTTCGGCAGTCTGCACAGCCATGGAGGCGAGGCCCTTTCTCCTCATCTTCCTCACGACGCATCTCGTCGTGAGACGGATTTGGCACCTTCCCGAGCCGGGAGCCCCGCTTCTTCACGAGTGCCGACTGGAGGGTTGCCGGGGCTTCATCGGGCCGTGTCCCTCTGCCCCTCTGGATGAGCTGTATGTGGTTGTCAGCGGTGGCCACCCCCGACATGCGATGGTCATCCGCGTTGTTCAAGACTGTAACCGAAGGCCAGGACAGTTGAGATAGTCGTCCGATGCGCGAGATGGATCACACGAGCGGTGCGTGGTCCGTACAGGGAGGAGCCGGGACCGTGCTGGAAGAAGTCGAGCGGTGGCTGAACGCGCGCTCCTGGTCCGTGACCGACCGGCCGCTCCACCAGATCCTGGCCGCGAAGCAGCGCGGCGGCCAGTCGGTCAGCGTCGTGCTGCCCGCGCTGAACGAGGAGGAGACGGTCGGCGACATCGTCGCGGCCCTCCGCCACGACCTGATGTGCCAGGTGCCGCTGGTCGACGAGATCGTGGTGGTCGACTCCGGGTCGACGGACGCCACCGCGAAGGTGGCCGCGGCGGCCGGCGCCCGGGTCGTGCACCGGGACGAGATCCTGCCGCGGATCGCACCGGTGCCCGGCAAGGGCGAGGTGCTGTGGCGGTCGCTGCTGGTGACGAGCGGCGACATCGTGGCCTTCGTCGACGCCGACCTGAAGGACTTCTCCTCCGACTTCGTCACCGGCATCGTCGGCCCGCTGCTCACCGACCCGGACGTGCACCTGGTCAAGGCCATGTACGACCGGCCGCTCGCGGGCGCGGCCGGGCAGGGCGGCCGGGTCACCGAGCTGATGGCCCGCCCGCTGCTGAACATGCACTGGCCGCAGCTGGCCGGGTTCGTGCAGCCGCTCGGCGGCGAGTACGCGGCCCGCCGGTCGCTCCTGGAGCGGCTGCCGTTCCCGGTCGGGTACGGGGTGGAGCTGGGCATGCTGGTGGACGCGCTGCACCTGGTGGGCCTGGACGCGCTGGCCCAGGTGGACGTGGGGGTGCGCAGGCACCGGCACCAGGACGGGCAGGCACTGGGCCGGATGGCCGCCGCGATCTACCGCACCGCGCAGCTCCGGCTGGCCCGCGGGCATCTGATCCGGCCGGCGCTCACCCAGTTCGAGCGGGGTGAGGCGGGCTTCGAGCCGCGCACCTATTCGGTGGACACCGAGGAGCGGCCGCCGATGCGGGAGATCGCCGAGTACGCCCGGCGCGAGGTGGCGTGAACGTACGTTTGAGCTGGTCGTGACCGGGCTAGGTTGAGGCGTATGGCTTCCACGTCTTCGTCGTTCGGTGCTGCCCAGGTGCTGGTCGCCTCCAATCGGGGACCGGTCTCGTACGAGATCCAGGAGGACGGTTCGCTGCGGTCGAAACGCGGCGGCGGCGGCCTGGTCTCTGCGCTGTCGGCGATCGGGCCGGACGCGAGGGCGCTGTGGGTGTGCTCGGCGCTGTCCGACGGCGACCGGGAGGCGGTGCGGCGCGGGGCCGGCGAGGACGGCGTGCGGATGCTGGACGTCCCGGCGGACGTGCACGCGGACGCGTACAACGGGATCGCCAACTCGGTGCTGTGGTTCGTCCACCACATGCTGTACCAGACGCCGCTGGAGCCGGTCTTCGACGCGGAGTTCCGCCGGCAGTGGGCGTCGTACGAGGCGTTCAACCGGGCCTTCGCCGAGGCGCTGGCCGAGGAGGCCGCCGAGGGCGCGGCCGTGCTGGTGCAGGACTACCACCTGACGCTGGTGCCGGGGATGCTGCGCGAGCTGCGCCCGGACGTGCGGATCAGCCACTTCTCGCACACGCCGTGGGCGCCGGTGGAGTACTTCCGGATGCTCCCGGACGACATCGCCGGGCAGGTGCTGCGCGGGATGCTGGGCGCGGACCGGCTCGGGTTCCTCACCCGGCGCTGGGCGGACGCGTTCACCGCGTGCTGCGAGGCGCTGGCGGGCGGGCTCGGGGAGACGGTCGTCGGCGTGCACGGGCTGGGCGCGGACGCGGACTTCCTGCGGAAGCGGTCGCGCGAGGCGGACGTGGACGAACGGATGGCGGCGCTGCGGGAGCAGATCGGCGAGGGCCGCAAGGTCGTGGTGCGGGTCGACCGGACCGAGCTGTCGAAGAACATCGTGCGCGGGCTGCTGGCCTACCGGCGGCTGCTGGCGGACCGGCCGGAGTGGCGCGAACGGGTGGTGCACGTCGCGTTCGCCTACCCGTCCCGGCAGGATCTGGAGGTCTACCGGGACTACACGGCCGAGGTGCGGCGGGTCGCGGAGTCGGTCAACGAGGAGTTCGGCACGGCGGGCTGGACGCCGGTCGTGCTGCACGTCCAGGACGACTTCGCGCGGTCGCTGGCGGCGTACCGGCTGGCCGACGTGGCGCTGGTCAACCCGATCAGGGACGGGATGAACCTGGTCGCCAAGGAGGTGCCGGTCGTCTCCGACGCGGGGTTCGCGCTGGTGCTGTCCCGGGAGGCGGGGGCGTACGAGGAGCTGGGCGAGGACGCGTTCGTCGTCAACCCGTACGACGTGACGGGGACGGCCGAGGCGCTGCACGAGGCGCTGAGCCTGCCGGACGGGGAGCGGGCCGAGCGGTCGAAGCGGCTGGCCGCGGCGGCGACGGCGCTGCCCCCGGCCCGGTGGTTCCTGGACCAGCTGGAGGCGCTGCGGGGCTGAGTCCCGCAGCCCGGTCGTCCCCCGGCCCCGTCCCGCTGTCTTGTCCTCCTGCTTCGTCCCGCTGCCTCGTCCCGCTGTCTGGTCCCGCTGTCTCGTCCCGCTACTTCGTCAGGACGGCCGGGCAGTAGCCGGTGTCGGCGCCGATCGAGTTGATCTCCGCGTTCGAGCGGGAGTCGCCGGCGTAGTCGATCAGGTCCGTGCACTTGGTGTCCCCCTTGGCCGAGGTGCCCGTCAGCGGGGCCGGGCAGGTGCCGGTGTCGTCGCCGATGGAGTTGATCTCCGCGTTGGAGCGGGGGTCGCCGGCGTAGTCGACGCGGTTGGTGCAGCGGTCGTCGGGCTGGGCGGCCGGGTCCGTGGTGGCGGGGCCGCCGTCCGCGGCGGTGCCCTCGGCGGGGGCGCCGGTCGTCGCGGAGGCCGAGGCGGCGTCCGAGGCGGGGGCGGCCGGGGTGGAGGGCGCGGCGGCGGTCTGCGAGGCGGTCGCGGGGGCCTGGGAGGCAGCGGCGCTGTCGTCGCCGCCACCGCTGCCGCACGCCGTGAGGGTGAGGCCGGCGACGAGGGCGGCGAGGGCGAGCAGCGGGGTCCTGCGAGCGGACATGGTGTCTCCTGTGGGTCGCGGGCCCGGTGAGCGGGCCTTCGTGTTCCAGGAGAGCGGGGAGCGCCGGCCCGGTTGCCTCGCGCGGGGCGTCAGGACGCGCCTGTGACAGACGGGCCGACTGCTCGTGACCTTGTCTCAGGCCAGGCGGCGGGCGAGGGCCGCGAGGAGGGCGACCACTCCGGCCGGGCCGGGCACCTCCAGGTCGGCGCGGCGCTTCAGCTCCGTCACCTCGTCGCTGCCGCTGCACACCAGCAGGCCGGGGGTGCCCTCGGCGCGGAGCGTGTCGACGGCGTCGTAGGCGGGCAGGTCGCCGAGGTCGTCGCCGGCGTAGAGGACCGTGCCGGCGCCGAGGCCGCGGGCGTGGTCGAGGAGGGCGACGCCCTTGTCCATGCCGGGCGGGCGCAGCTCCAGGACCATGCGGCCCGGCTCCACGATCAGCCCGTGGCGGGCGGCGAGGCCGGTGAGCGGGCCGCGCAGGGCCTCGAAGGCGGCCTGCGGGTCGGTGGCCCGGCGGGTGTGGACCGCGACCGAGCGGCCCTTCTCCTCGACCCGGGTGCCCTCCGCCCCGGCCCGCTCCAGCAGCGCGGGCAGTTCGGCGCGGACGGCGGCGACGCCGGGGTGCGGGGCGGGCGCGGAGAGGGTGCCGGTGGCCGCGTCCCAGCGCTCGGCGCCGTAGTGCCCGAGGACGACGAGGTGTTCCAGGCCGGGTACGCCGGCGAAGCCTCCGTGGTGGACGGCGACCTCGGCCGGACGGCCGGTGATCACCGCGACGGAGGCGACCTTCGGGGCGAGCGCGGCCAGCGCGGGCACCGCGTCCGGGTGGGCTCGGGCCTGGTCGGGGTCGGGGACGATCTCGGCGAGGGTGCCGTCGAAGTCGAGCGCGATCACCGCCCGGCCGGGGTCGGCGACCAGCGCGTCGAGCCCCGCGCGCCCGGCCGCGGTGGCGGGGGTCGGCAGGGGGTCCGTAGAGGTGTGTGCGTCCGTGTGGCTGCCCATACGGCGAACCTATCCCCAAGGCGGCGTCCGCACGCCTCGGTGATCGGCCGGGCGGTTCAGCGCTCGGTGCGGCGGGCCGCGCGGACCCGGCGGAGCCGGTTGACCGTCACCGGGTCCGCGGCCAGCGCCCGGGGGTCGTCCAGGAGGGCGTTGAGGAGCTGGTAGTAGCGGACGGGGGCGAGGCCGAGTTCCTCGCGGATCGCGCGTTCCTTCGCGCCGGGGCCGGGGAAGCCGCGGCGCTCCAGCGCGAGGACGCGCAGCTCCCGCTCCCCCAGCGGCTGTCGTTCCTGGTCCATGCCCGCACGGTAACGCCGGGCACCGACAACCGGTGCCGGCCGGCTCGGGCCCGGCACGCGTCGCCGGCCTAGCTCGCGTCGTCGGCCCGGCTCGCCGCGGTCTGGAGCAGCCGGAGCACGGCCCCGGGATCGGCGCCGGGGGCGACCGCCTTGCCGATCTCCTTCTTGATCTGCGCGCTGACCGCCGCCCAGGAGGTCTCGCCCACCGGGTACAGCTCGGAGGTCAGCAGTTCGTCGAGGAAGGGCTTCAGGTCCTGGTCCTCCTCGGCCGCGGCCATGGTCTCGGAGGCGGATCCGGTGACCGGCAGCAGGTCGTAGCGGCGGGAGAAGTCGAGGACGTTCTCGTCGTCGTAGACGAAGTCGAGGAAGGCGCCGGCCTCCTCGGCGTGGCCGTTCTTCTTGAACGCGGTCATCCAGTCGGTGACGCCGAGGGTGCTGCCGCTCGGCCCGTCGGCGCCGGGGGTGGGCACCATGCCGTACTTCACGCCCTGCTTCTCGGCCATCGCCATCAGGGACGGGTGGCCGTTGAGCATGCCGACCTCGCCCTTGGCGAACGCGGCGAAGGCGTCGGCCCGGTTCAGCTTCGCGGGCGGGACGGGTCCGGTGAGGTCCTTGTCGACCAGGTTCTCCTTCAGCCAGGTGAAGGCGGCGGTGTTCTCGGGCGAGTCGATGCTGTAGGTGCCGGTGGCGTCGGTGTAGCCGCCTCCGCCGCTGAGCATCCACTGCATGGTCTCCGCCTGCGCCTCCTCGGGGCCGAGCGGCAGCGCGTACGGGTACGCCACCCCGTCGGCCTTCAGCGCCTCGGCGGCGGCGGCGAGGTCGGCCCAGCTCCTGGGCGCGGACAGGCCGGCCTCGGCGAAGAGGGTCCTGTTGTAGAAGAGGACGCGGGTGGACGCCGCGAACGGCATGCCGTACTGCACCCCGTTGACCCTGCCGGCGGCGGCGAGCTGGGGGACGAAGTCGGCCTGGGTGGGGATGGAGAGCAGGTCGTCGGCCCGGTAGAGGAGGCCCTCGTCCGCGTAGTCGGCGTACGCGCCGATCTGGGCGAGGTCGGGCGCGTCGCCCGCGTCGACCATCTCGCGGACCTTGCGGTCGACGTCGTTCCACGAGTAGACGGTGACCTCGACGTCCACGTCGGGGTGGCCGGACTCGTACGACTCGGCCAGCTCGTCCCAGTACCGCTGCGAGCCGGTGGACTCGCTGTCGCCGTAGTCGGCGGCGACCAGGCGCAGGGTCACGCCGTCCGAACCGCCCGAGCCGATCCCGCAGCCGCCGAGGACCGCCGCCATGCCCAGGGCGGACACCACCGCGATCGTCCCTTTTCCACGCCGCCGCACTCTTCGCTCCCCGCTCCGCCGACCGTTTTCCGCCGACCTTCGTCCGATTAACGGATCAAGGTCTACACCACGCGAGTGGACTAGACCTCTCGCGGGTCATCGGGCCACACTGTCCCCGTGAGACATGTCATCGCCCTGGACGTGGGCGGCACCGGGATGAAGGCCGCCCTGGCCGGGCCGGACGGCGAGCCGCTGCACCGGGCCCGCCGCCCCACCGGCCGCGAGCGCGGCCCGGAGGCGGTCGTCGACGGCATCCTGGACTTCGCCGCCGAGCTGGCCGCGCTCGGCGCGGAGCGGTTCGGCTCGGCCCCGGCCGCGGCCGGCGTCGCCGTCCCCGGCATCGTGGACGACGCGCGCGGCACCGCCGTCTACGCCGCCAACCTGGGCTGGCGGGACGTGCCGCTGCGCGCCCTGCTGAGCGAGCGGCTGGGCGGCGTCCCGGTCGCCCTCGGCCACGACGTGCGCACCGGCGGGCTCGCCGAGGGCCGGATCGGGGCGGGCCGGGGCGCCGACCGCTTCCTCTTCGTCCCGCTCGGCACCGGCATCGCGGGCGCCATCGGCATCGACGGCCGGGTCGAGGGCGGCGCGCACGGCTTCGCGGGCGAGATCGGCCATGTCGTCGTCCGCCCCGACGGCGTGCCCTGCCCGTGCGGGCAGCGCGGCTGCCTGGAGCGGTACGCCTCCGCGAGCGCGGTGGGCGAGGCGTGGGCGGCGGCCTCGGGCGACCCGGCGGCGGGCGCCGCGGACTGCGCCGGGGCCGTGGCGGCCGGGGACCCGGCGGCCGTACGCGTCTGGCGGGAGGCGGTCGACGCGCTGGCCGCCGGCCTGGTCACCGCCCTCACCCTGCTGGACCCCCGCACGCTGATCATCGGTGGCGGGCTGGCGGAAGCCGGGGAAACCTTGTTCACACCGCTCCGGGAGGCCGTCGCACGCCGGATCACCTTCCAGACCCAGCCGTCCATCGTCCCCGCCGCCCTGGGCGACACCGCCGGATGTCTCGGCGCGGGACTCCTGGCCTGGGATCTCCTGAACCCAACGGACCGTACGGAGGAAACGTCGTGATGGCAGCCGACCCAGGGGCGCGGGGCAGCGCCGACACGCGACTCCGTCGCGGAGCGCGACCAGCCACAGCAGAGCCGCACGCCGCGGCGGACCGCGCACCCCTCCTCCTGTCCGGCGCCGACGTCGTCCTCCCCACCGGAACCGTCCCCGGCGGCCGGGTGGCCGTCGACGGCACCCGCATCGCCGCCACCGCCCCCGGCCACGCCCAGGTCATCGACCTGACCGGCCACTGGATCGTCCCCGGCTTCGTCGACCTGCACAACCACGGCGGCGGCGGAGCCTCCTTCGCCGGCGGCACCGCCGAGGACGTCCTCCGGGGCGTCGAGACCCACCGCCGCCACGGCACGACCACCGTCGTCGCCTCCGCCGTCACCGGCGACCTGGACTTCCTCGCCCGGCACGCCGGGATGCTCGCCGAGCTGGCCCAGCAGGGAGAGATCGCCGGCATCCACTTCGAGGGCCCGTTCATCTCCCCGTGCCGCAAGGGCGCCCACGACGAGCAGCTGCTGCGCGACCCCGACCCGGCGGAGGTGCGCAAGCTGATCGACGCCGCGCACGGCCACGCGAGGATGATGACGCTCGCCACCGAGCTGCCGGGCGGCCTGGACTCCGTACGGCTGCTCGCCGAGCACGGCGTGATCGCGGCGGTCGGGCACACGGACGCCACGTACGAGCAGACGCTCCGGGCGATCGACGCGGGCGCGACCGTCGCCACCCACCTCTTCAACGCGATGCCGCCGATCGGCCACCGGGCCCCTGGTCCGATCACCGCCCTGCTGGAGGACGAGCGGGTCACGGTCGAGCTGATCAACGACGGTACGCACCTGCACCCGGCCGCGCTCCGGCTCGCCTTCCACCACGCGGGCGCCGCCCGGGTCGCCTTCATCACGGACGCGATGGACGCGGCCGGTTTCGGCGACGGCCGGTACCTGCTGGGCCCGCTGGAGGTGGAGGTCACCGACGGGGTGGCCCGGCTGGTCGAGGGCGACTCCATCGCCGGTTCCACGCTCACCCTGGACCGCGCCTTCAAGCGGGCGGTGACGGTGGACGGGCTGCCGGTCGAGGACGTCGTCGCCGCGATCTCCGCCAACCCGGCGCGGCTGCTCGGCCTCGCCGACCGGGTGGGGTCCCTGGAGCCGGGCAAGGACGCGGACCTGGTGGTGCTGGACGCCGCGTTCGACGTGGTCGGCGTGATGCGCCGCGGCGCGTGGGTGGTCGAGCCCGGGGCGGCCGGTCAGCGACTGGACTGATCCGTCCCGGAGTCGGGCGGGTCCCGGCCGCCCCGGGGCTGGGCCGACCGCCGTCCGTTTGGCATGATCGAAGCTCCGGAGCACGGCGGAACACTCCGGTACGGACGGACGGACGCACGCACGCACTCGGGGGAGGCCGGCCCGGTGATCCTCACGGTCACGCTGAACACCGCTCTCGACCTCACCTATCGCGTCCCGGCTCTGAAGCCGCACGCCTCCCACCGGGTCACCGAGGTGACGGAACGCCCCGGCGGCAAGGGCGTCAACGTGGCCCGGGTGCTGGCGGCGCTCGGGCACGAGGTGACGGTCACGGGCTTCGCGGGCGGCGGCACCGGGCACGCCGTCCGGGCGGCGCTCGCCGGCCAGGCCCGGCTGGTGGACGCGCTGCTGCCGGTGGCCGGCGCGACCCGGCGCACCCTCGCCGTCGTCGACGAGCACACCGGCGACACCACCCAGCTCAACGAACCGGGCCCGCTGATCTCGCCCGCCGAGTGGCGCGCCTTCCAGGAGGCGTACGAGGATCTGCTCGCCGGCGTCTCGGCGGTCGCCCTGTGCGGCAGCCTGCCGCCGGGCGTGCCGGTGGGCGCCTACGCCGGGCTGGTGCGCTCCGCGCGCGCCGCCGGGGTGCCGGTGCTGCTGGACACCAGCGGGGAGCCGCTGCGCCGGGCGGTCGCCGCCCGGCCCGACCTGATCAAGCCGAACGCGGACGAGCTGGCCGAGCTGACCGGCTCCTACGAGCCGCTGCGGGCCACGCAGGACGCCCGGCGGCGGGGGGCGCGGGCGGTGGTGGCGTCCCTGGGGGCCGAGGGGCTGCTGGCGGTGACCGCGGAGGGCCGCTGGCGGGCCGCGCCGCCCGCCCGGGTGCGCGGCAACCCGACCGGCGCGGGCGACTCGGCGGTCGCGGGGCTGCTGTCGGGGCTGGCCGAGCGGCTGCCCTGGCCGGACCGGCTGGCCCGCGCGGTCGCCCTGTCGGCGGCGACGGTCCTGGCCCCGGTGGCGGGCGAGTTCGACCGGGCGGCGTACGAGGAAGTGCTCGCCCGGGTCACGGTGCTGCCGGAGGCCGGCAGCGCGGCCTGATGCCGTGCGGGCCCGGCGGACCGGGCCGGCCCTACTGGCCCTTCTCCGGCTCCAGCCACACCTGGTCGAGGACCGCGTTGCACTGGTTGCCCTGGTTGCAGGCGATCTCGATGACGTTGGTGCCCTTGTTCAGGTTGACGTTGACCCAGGTGGTCTGCCAGCCCTTTTCCCAGTCGCCCTCGGGCATCTTGCCGAAGTTGGCCATGTTGATGGGCTGGGCGTTCGCCTTGCCGTTGACGACCGCCGTCGCGTCGGCGTCCACGCCCGGGATGCCGTAGCGCACGTAGAGCCGGTAGGTGCCGGAGTCGGCGATGCCGTCCACGTTCCACGTGACCTTGGCGCCGACCGCGTTGAAGCCGGTGACGTAGGCGCCGCCGGCGGACTTGGCTCCCTCGACGTCGGACGCCGTGGTGGCGCCGCCCTGGAGGTCGAGGGTGCCGGCGTCGGCGGCGGGGAGGCCGGAACCGGGGTCGTTCTGCGCGCTGCTGCTGGCCGACGGGGACGGCTCCGACGACTGGGAGGTGGTCGGGGAGGCCCCGCCCGCCCGGTCGCCGGTCTTGTCGTCGTCCGAGCCGCTGCTGGTCATGGCGATGCCGATGCCGATGACGACGGCGGCGACCACGGCGATCGCGCCGATCAGCAGCCCCTTGGTGTTCGGCCCGCGCCGCCCGCCGCGGCTCCCGCGCCCGCCGCCGTGCCCCGGCTGCTGCGGTCCGGCGGGGGCGCCGCCGGGGAGCGTCTCCGGGGCGGCGTAGTGCGGGGCCTGGGTGCCGTAGGGCGCGTTCGGCCGGCCGTAGGCACCCTGCTGCGGCGGGGCCGCCTGCGGGGCGGCGGCCGGCCCGCCGTACTGCCGGGTACCGACCGGGCGCACACGGTTGACCGAGTTCGGGTAGCCGTAACCACCGGACGGCGGCTGGGCCCCGTTGGCCTGCCCGTCGGCGTACAGATAGCCGAAGGGGTCGTCGTCCTCGGGCGTGCTCGCGCCGTTGTTGCCGGGCGTCATCCCTAGGTCTCCTAACCAGGTGCGGTGCGGGTGCGGTACATGTGGTGAGAGGCCGAGCCTACCCGGTGTCGATGACCCGAACGGGTGACGCGGACCGCATCAACTCGCTGACCTGGGGATCATCCCGCCCGCCGATGTTGTTTGGGACGAGATCGTTTCTCGATGTACATCCGCTCGTCCGCGGACTTCAGGACCTCGTCGGCCGTCATGCCGCAGTGCGCCCATCCGATGCCGAAGCTGGCGCCCACCCGGACGGCCCGTCCCTCGGCGCGGATCGGCTGCACGATCTCGTTGCGCAGCCGTACGGCGAGGTCGGCCGCGTCGGCCCGGCCGAGGCCGTCGGCGAGGATGACGAACTCGTCGCCGCCGAGCCGGGCCACGGTGTCGCCGTCGCGGACGCCGCCGGAGAGCCTGCGGGCGACCTCGATGAGGACGGCGTCGCCCGCGTTGTGCCCGAACCGGTCGTTGATCGACTTGAAGCCGTCGAGGTCGCAGAAGAGCACCGCGAGCCCCTTGGTGCCGTCGTCCCGGTCGCCCTCGGGGGCCACGGCGTGCACATGGTGGTCGTGGGTCTCGTACGGCGCCGGGTGCGGCGGGAAGTCGAAGTAGTGGCCGCCGGAGTCGAAGACGGGGTCGCCGGGCGCGGTCTCCGCGTAGGCGCCGTGCGGGGTGTCGCCGTAGGCGGAGTCCATGGCGTCGACCGCGGAGTGCGCCGCCTGGGGGCGGGTGCAGAGCCGGGCGGAGAGGCGGGAGCGCAGCTCGGCGGAGTTCGGCAGGCCGGTGAGGGAGTCGTGGGAGGCGCGGTGGGCGAGGGCCAGCTCGCGGCGCTTGCGCTCCTCTATGTCCTCGACGTGGGTGAGCAGGAAGCGGGGCCCGTCGGCGGCGTCGGCGACGACGCTGTTGCGCAGCGAGACCCAGACGTAGGAGCCGTCCCGGCGGCGCAGCCGCAGCTCGGCCCGGCCGCCCTCGGCGGAGGTGCGCAGCAGGGTGCCTATGTCCTCGGCGTGCACGAGGTCGGAGAAGGAGTAGCGGCGCATCGCGGAGGCGGGCCGGCCGAGCAGCCGGCACAGGGCGTCGTTGGACCGCAGGATGCGGCCGTGCTGGTCGCCGCCCATCTCGGCGATGGCCATGCCGGAGGGGGCGTACTCGAAGGCCTGCCGGAAGCTCTCCTCGCTGGCGCGCAGGGCCTGCTGCTCGCGTTCCAGGCGGACCAGGGCGCGCTGCATGTTGGAGCGGAGCCGGGCGTTGCTGATCGCTATGGCCGCCTGGAACGCGTACATCTGCAAAGCCTCGCGGCCCCAGGCGCCGGGACGGCGGCCGTTGCGCGGGCGGTCCACGGAGAGGACGCCGATCAGCTCGCCGCTGGTGCCGCCGCCCTGCGGGCCGGGGGCGTACATCGGGGCGAAGAGGCGGTCCGAGGGGTGCCACTCGTCCTCGAAGCGGGGCGCGGGCCCGTCGGTGTACCACTGGGGCACGTCGTCGTCGTCGAGGACCCAGCCCTCGGTGTGCGGGATGAAGATCAGGTCGCCCCAGCGCTCGCCCATGTTCAGCCGGCGGTCCCAGGAGGCGCGGGGGCCGACGCGGCCGGTGATGAGCGCCTCGGCGGCCGCGTTCCCGGCGAAGGCGGCGACGACGAGGTCGCCGTCGGGGCGGACGAGGTTGACGGCCGCCATCTCGTAGCCGAGGGCGTGGACGACGCCGTCCGCGACGGTCTGCAGGGTGTCCGCCAGGCTGCGGGCCGTGTTCATGTCGGCCATGGCCTGGTGCAGTTGCCGAAGGGACGCAAGGCGGACGTACGGCTCCGACTCGGTCTCCATGCTCGCCCTCCCCCCGAGACCTCGCAGCGAATCAAGGGTTCTCTTCGGCGCCTTTGCCGGATGGTGCACGATGATCCATCGATGGGGTATCGATGATGCTCTTGCAGCTTCCCCGCCACTGAATCACAGCGCGCTGCCCACTCGGTACACAGGGTCAACAATTCCTACCTCTTGTGACTCAAGTCACAGCGAAAGATGAACAATTGGGCGGGCTTTCCGCACTTTCCCCTTACGCTTCCTGAACGCAAATAGTGACGTTGCTTCTCCGCCCCTGGTCCTAGGTCCCGTCCGGGACCGGAGCCCGATGCGGGAGCGGACGGACGGCCGTTAGCGTGAGGGCGTGTCCGAGACCAGCCCCGCCACCCCGTCCTCCCCCTCCGCCACGGCCGTGCATGCTGAGGGGGTGAGCAACGACGAGTTCCGTGCCGCCATGTCCCGGCTGGCCTCGGGCGTGGTCCTGGTGACCGCCCAGGAGCCGTCCCTGGACCCGGACGACCCCGGCGCCCCGCCCGGGGAGTACGTGGGCATGACCGCCACGGCCTTCCTCTCCGTCTCCCTGGACCCGCCCCTGGTGCTGGTGAGCCTGCGCGAGGGCTCCCGGATGGACGACCTGCTGGACGAGCAGCCCCTGTGGGCGGTGTCGGTGCTGTCGGAGAGCCAGCGGCACATCGCCGGCCGCTTCGCGATGAAGGGCCGCCTCAGCGACCGCCTCCTCTTCGAGGACATCCCCTGTTCCCCGGGCGCGCGGACCGGCGCCCCGCTGGTCGGCGGCGCGCTGGCCACCCTGGAGTGCCGCACCGAGCAGCGGGTGGCGGCCGGCGACCACACGCTGGTCATCGGCCGGGTCCTGACCGCTTCCGTGCCGAGCGCGGAGGGCGGGCCGCTGACGTACTTCCGGGGGCGGTACCGGCAGTTGGGCTGACCGGGCCCGCCGTCAGTCCCAGCCCTTGGGGGAACGCCCCCGCTTGGTCTGCCCGCGCTGCTTCTTCTCCCGCAGCCGGCGCTCGTTGATCCCGCGCGGGACGCGGGTCGGGCGGCGCGGCCTGGGCGGCGGGGCGGTGGCCTCCGCGAGCAGGGCGGCGAGGCGTACGGCGGCGGCCTCGCGGTTGCGCCACTGGGAGCGGTGCTCGGAGGCGCGGACGGTGATGACGCCGTCGGTCAGCCGGCCGGCCAGCCGCTCCAGCGCCCGCCGCTTCCACACCTCGGGCAGCGCCTCGGTGCGGGCGAGGTCGAAGCGCAGCTCGACCTGGGTGTCGCTGGTGTTGACGTGCTGTCCGCCGGGGCCGGACGACCGCGAGAAACGCCACATCAGCTCGGCCTCCGGGAGGGAGACGGAGCCTCGGACGACGTGCGGGCCGGGGCCGGAGACGGGGGACATGGGGTCCATGTTCCCGCGCTCCCGCCGCCCACGTCACCCGAATATCCGAGCCGAGGTAAAGAAAGTAAAGGGAGCTGGAACCTTGCGTACCCCCCTCGTCGTTCATGGGGGTAGCTGTAGCTTTCTTGCCGTACGTACACGAGGGAAGGGACTCCCAACAATGGCTGTAAGCCTGTCCAAGGGTGGCAACGTCTCGCTCACCAAGGAGGCTCCGGGCCTGACCGCCGTCACCGTGGGCCTCGGCTGGGACGTCCGCACCACCACGGGCACCGACTTCGACCTGGACGCCTCCGCGATCGCGGTGAACACCCAGGGCAAGGTCTACTCGGACGCCCACTTCGTCTTCTTCAACAACAAGGAGACGCCGGACCAGTCCATCGTCCACACCGGCGACAACCGCACGGGCGAGGGCGCCGGCGACGACGAGGCGATCAACGTCAACCTGGCGGCCCTCCCGGCCGACATCGACAAGATCGTCTTCCCGGTCTCGATCTACGACGCGGAGAACCGCTCGCAGAACTTCGGCCAGGTCCGCAACGCGTACATCCGCATCGTCAACCAGGCCGGCGGCGCGGAGATCGCCCGCTACGACCTGTCGGAGGACGCGGCCACCGAGACCGCCATGGTCTTCGGCGAGCTGTACCGCAACGGCGCGGAGTGGAAGTTCCGCGCGGTCGGCCAGGGCTACGCCTCGGGCCTGGTCGGCATCGCCCAGGACTTCGGCGTCAACGTCTGACGCGCCCGCCGCCTCTCTCCGGCCCCGTCGAGCCCCGGCCCGGCGGGGCCGAGTGCCGTGTCACGCCGGTCCCGGGGCGGCGCCCACCTCGAACCACAGCAGCTTCCCGGCGCCGCGCCGCCCCGGCAGCGCCTCCCCCGACGACCAGGCGCCCCACGCCTCCGCGTACTCCCGTACGAGGTGCAGGCCGCGTCCGCCGGGTGCGTGCGGGTCCCCCGGGGGCAGGGGCGCCCCTTCCCTGAATGCCTCGGGGACGTGCGGGTGGCCGTCCCACACCCCGACCCTGACCCGCCCGTCCCGCAGCGCCGTGATCCGCAGCGAGCAGCCGCCGCCGGCGTGCCGGTAGGCATTGGTCACCAGCTCCGACACACAGCTCCACGCCGCCGACCAGTTCATGCCGCCCATGCCCGTCGAGCGCGGCCCGCACGGTCACCCGTGCGACACGTGCGGCTCTGGGGTCGTACGGCAGCCGGAGGGCGTACGCCCAGGTGCCGGGCGGGGATACGGTGCGCATGAGTGTCTCCGGGAGGTGAGGGGAGAGAGATGCCTGCCCAACGGCCGGGCTGTGCGGTGGCAGTGCGTATCCGCTTCGCGGGGGCGGGAGTTGGGCGATACGCGTACTACCCTAGAGGCCCTTTGGGAGATTCATCTCCCAAGCTGGAGAGATGCACCCGCAATTGCCTCGTGTGGGTGACGAATCCGCCGCAACGCGACCTGAGAGAGGTGCCTTGCCGCCCGTCAACAACCCCACCCTCCGCCAGCGGCGTCTCGGTACTGAGCTGCGCAAACTCCGTGAGCAAGCCGGATTCACAGTCACCCAGGCCGCAGCGCACCTCGGCGTCAATCAGGGCCGGGTGAGCATGATCGAGACGGGACGCAGCCCGCTCAGCGCGGATCGCGTCCGGGCCATGTCGTCCGCCTATGACTGCGCCGATGAGGAACTGGTCACCGCCCTGGCCGCGATGACCGGTCGGCGGACGCGCGGCTGGTGGGAGGAGTACCGCGAGCATCTGCCTGCGGCCTTGGTCGATCTCGCTGAGCTGGAGCATCACGCCACCGGCTTTCGCGTGGCTCTCGCGATGCACATCCCCGCGCTTCTGCAGACGACCGACCACGCGCGTGCGCTGTTCCGGGCCGTGGTCCCGGCCATGCGGCAGTACGAGATCGAGCACCGCCTCACCCATCGCATCAAGAGGCAGGGCATCCTGTACAGGGACGCCCCTCCTCCGTACTCGGCGATCATTCACGAGTCCGCCCTCCGCATGGGTTTCGGCGGCCCTGCTGTCGCCCGTGCACAGCTCGACCATCTGGTGGAGATGGGTGAACTGCCGCACGTCACCGTGCGAGTGATCCCGTTCGGGGCGAAGCACTACCCCAGCACCGGCCAGTCCTTCGACTACGTGCGGGGCGCCGTGCCCCAACTCGACACGGTCCAGTTGGACACTCACCACGGCGGTTGCGGCTTCCTGGACGCGGAGGCTCAACTGAGCAAGTACCGGGTTGTGTTGGACCACATGGAGTCCTGCGCGCTGGACGCCGCCGAGTCACGCGACCTCATCCACGACCTCGCACGAACGACGTAAGAAGGGCGACCATGACCAGCACCCAATGGCGCAAGTCCTCCTACAGCGGCGACAGCTCGAACTGCGTCGAGATAGCCACCACCCCGACCGCCGTCCTGGTCCGGGACTCCAAGGCCTCAAGTGGAGCGCGGCTCGCCTTTCCTCGTTCCGTCTGGGCGGACTTCCTCTCCCGCTCGGTGAAGGACGTGTGCTGAGGTCTTCTCCCGCAGCCCCGGTGCACGTCCGTGCAAGTCGCTGGTTCCTGTCGCCGCCCCGGCACACGATCGTGCCCACGTACCCGACGACCAGGAGACAGCGGTGGCTCTGATCAAGCTCGGCCAGGACCCGGAGAGTCCGGACGGCAAGTCGCCCACCCTCTGTCTCGGCACCGAGAAGGACACCTACTTGGTGCGGGCTTCTCCGACGCCGACGTGAGAATGCGTCGCCACCGGACGGAGGCGCATTCAGCGTGAGGAAAGACCCTTTCGCAGGTGCCGACGACGACCGGCCCTCGATGACGCTTCGGGTGTCTCGTGATTCACCGCAAGCGGTCCGTCGAGGTCGTACACGCCCGCCCGACCGGCACGACCTGGTCGACGACCGAGCGGTACCGGCTCCGGCGTCACCTGGCTGCGCCTGGATGTGTGAGACCTCGCCCCGGCCTCGCGGGAAACACCCGCAGGAAAACCTTCGTAAGCAGTCTTCATAGGGAACCTCTATAGGAAACCCCTATAGGGCCTACTCACTTTTCGTCTTTGCCTGGGGGTATTTCGGCGGCCTACCGTGAAATGGCCGTCGAGAACGGCGGTGAGTAGAGAAATCGGAGGGCTTGAGAATGGCTGGGGAAACAGGGGCGCGGGGGCTTGTGGGGAAGCGGGCGCTGGTGACCGGGGGGACCCGGGGGATCGGGGCCGCTGTGGTGCGGCGGCTGGTGGAGGCGGGGGCGCAGGTCGTGGCCAGTGCCCGGGGCGGGGCAGAAGGGCTGCCGGACGGGGTCGGGTTCGTCGCGGCGGATCTGCGGACGCGGGAGGGGGTGGAGGCCCTTGCCGACGCCGTGCTGGAGCGGCTCGGCGGGGTGGATGTGCTGGTCGACAACGCGGGTGGGGCGCGGCCGTTCCGGCATGCGTGGGAGATCACCGACGAGGCGTGGCAGGAGCAGCTGGATCTGAACTACCTGGCGTCCGTGCGGCTGGACGCGCTGCTGACGCCGGGGATGCGGGAGCGGCGGTCCGGCGCGGTCGTGCACGTCTCCTCCGCCGCCGTACCCACCTCGGCGCCGCCGTTCCTGCACTACACGGCGGCCAAGGCGGCCCTGGAGAACTACAGCCGGGGACTGGCCCTGGAACTCGCCCCGTTCGGGGTGCGGGTCAACGCCGTGTCCCCCGGGCGGACCGCCACGCCCGGTGGCGAGGCGACGCGGGAGGAGTGGGGGAAGCTGGTGGAGGCAGGGCCGGGCCAGGACGTCACCGCTCCGCCGCTGGGGCGCGAGGGCCGGCCCGAGGACATCGCCGACGCGGTGCTGTTCCTCGTATCGGACCGGTCGAGCTGGCTCACCGGGCGGAACCTCACGGTGGACGGCGGTGAGTTCCCCGCATGAGCGCGTACGACGGCAAGCGGGTCGTGATCACCGGGGGCGGCAGCGGGATCGGCTTCGCCACGGCGGAACTGCTGGTGCGGGCCGGGAGCCGGGTGGTGATCACCGGACGGGACGAGCAGAAGCTCGACGCGGCCCTGCGGCGGCTGGGGGCGGGCGCGGCGGCGGTCCGCGGGGATGTGGCCTCGCTCGCCGACCTGGACGTGCTGGCGGAGCGGGTGCGGGCGGAACTCGGCGCGGTGGACGCCCTGTTCGTCAACGCGGGCGTCACCAGCGCGTCGCCCTTCGAGGAGACGACCGAGGCGATGTTCGACGCGTCCTTCGCGGTCAACGTCAAGGGCGCCTTCTTCACCGTGCAGAAGCTCGCCCCGCTGCTGGCCCCCGGCGCCGGCGTCGTCCTGACCACCTCGGTCGCGAACGTCATGGGTCTGGCGGAGACCAGTGTCTACGCGGCCGGCAAGGCGGCGCTGCGCTCGCTGGCCCGCAGTCTCTCCCGGGAGCTGCTGCCGCGCGGCGTCCGGGTCAACGCGGTCAGCCCCGGGCCCGTGGACACGGGCATCCTGGAGGGCGCGATGGGCGCGGAGGCCGCCGCCCGGTTCAAGGCGGACCGGGTCGCGGAGAACCCCATGGGGCGTTTCGGGACGCCGGAGGAGATCGCCCGCGCGGTGGCGTTCCTGGCCTTCGACGCCACGTACACCACGGGCGCCGAGCTGGTGGTCGACGGAGGCGTCACCCAGTTGTGAGCAGCCGCCCCGGCCCGCTCGCGGAGAAGCCGGTGTGCGGCCAGGTCTCCTGCCGCAGGAACTCCAGCAGCGCCGTCTCGGCCGGCCCCGCGTCGGGGCGTACGGCGGCGACGGTGGGCAGGGTGACGGCGGGCGAGACGGGCCGGGTGAGGTGCTCGAAACCGGGCAGCACCGCGGAGGTCGGCACCAGTGTCACCCCCAGCCCGTGCGCCGCCCAGCGCACCGCCGTCGCCGTCTGCGACACCCGGGCGACGGTCGCCGGGGCCAGGCCGTTGTCCCGCAGGACCTCCCGGAGCACCCCGTCGAGCGCGCTGTCGTGGTCGAACCTGATCCACGGCTCCCGCTCCAGCGCGCGCAGCCCGACCCGCTCCTCGGCGAGGAGGTGCGCGTGCTCGGGGCCGGCCACCACCACGAACTCCTCGTCACCGAGGTGGTGGCCCGTGTACAGGTCCTCCTTGCACGGGCCGGCCATCAGGCCGAGGTCGACCACGCCCCGGCGGGCGAGCCGCTCCAGCTCGGCGGGGTTCGCCTCCTCGAAGACGGTGACCTCCAGGCGCGGGAAGCGGCGGCGCAACGCGCTGAGCGCGCCCGGGAGCTGGCGGGTGCCCAGGCCCATCTGCGCGGCGACGACGAGTTCGCCGTCCAGTTCCTCGGCGCCGGCCCGTGCCGTCGCCCGCGCCCGGCGGGCCGCCCGTACGGCGACCTCCGCGTCGCGCAGGAAGGCGCGGCCGACCGCGGTGGGCACCAGGCCGGTCGGCGTACGGGCGAACAGGACGACGCCGAGGTCCCGTTCCAGGGAGCGGATCTGCTGGGAGACCGACGGCTGGGCGACGTGCAGGGACTCCGCCGCCGCGGTGACCGAGCCCGCTTCGGCCACCGCCAGGGCGTACTCGAACTGGCGGAGACTCATCGCCGCGTGGCCCCTCTCCCCCACCGGCCGGTCGTTCGGACACGGCTGCAACGCCGGTCCGGCCTCGGCGTATTCCCGGGTTCACCGGGGCCGGTCCGGGTCACGCCGAGGAGAGCTGCTCCGCGATCTCCTTGATCCAGTCGGCGGTCTTCTCCGGGTTGTTCAGGGACGTCCTCCACTCGTCGGGGGACAGCTTCTGGTTGTCCGGGCCGGCCTTGAGGGCGACGAGGAACTCCCGGGCCGCCTCCCGGATGTGGTCCTCAGTGGCGCCGCTGCCCGGGATGTCCGGGCCGGCCGCCAGCCGGTACAGCCGGCGTGCCATGAGGTCGCGTTCGCCGTTCACCACCTTCTTGGTGAAGTGCACGGCCTCCTTCCACGCCTCCTTGCGGGAGACCGGCTTCGCCGGGACCTCGCCCGGGTCGACGTAGTCGTGCGGGTGGCGGACCGCGTTGTAGCGCTTCACGCCCGCGCGGCCCGCCCGCCAGCCGGTGACGCTGCCGACCACGAGGGCCGCGCCGCCGGCCAGGCCCCAGCCGACCGGGTTGCTCGCCAGGGCCGCGCCGCCCGCGGTGGCGGCGACCGCCGTCACGACACCGCCCGCCACCTTGGTGCCCTCGCCCAGGGCGGTGAGCGCCTGCTTGCCCAGTTTGTTGTGCTGCTTGCCCAGCGCGTAGTCGTGCACCGTGTGCAGCGTGTTCGCGTCGTACGCGGCCCGGACGGCCCTGATCGCCTCTCCGACGGCGTGGTTCGCCTTCTCGGCCGCCTCCATGGCCGCCAGTACGCGCTCCACCTGGCCGTCGCCCTCGTGCCGCCAGTGCAGTTCCACCGCGAGGCTCGCCTCGGCCGCGGTCCGCACGGCCGTGTCCCGTGCCTGCTTCAGCCGGCTCAGTTCCTGGTCGTCGGACCGGGCGGGCAGGTCGAGTTGTCTCAGGTCGCGGTACTTGCGGGTCGTCAGGGCGATACGGGACAGGGCCCGGCCGCTCTTGACGGCGCCGGAGACGCCGGAGGTGATACCGCTCGCCTCGGCCATGGTCGCGGCCTGCGTGAACTTCTCCGCCTTGAACAGCTCCTTGACGAGGGCGAAGCCGTAGCTCGTGGAGCTGACGGCGCCGACGGCGGCGTCCGCCGTCTTGGTGTCGGCCTTCTTGTCGGCCCGGTGGAAGGCCGCGCCCTTCCCGTGCTTCCTGGCGTCCGCCTTGGCCGCGCTCGCGTCCAGGGCGCTGAGCCCGGTGTTGGCCAGCTCGGTGAAGAGGTTGCCCGAGGCGGCGCCGGTGCCGGAGGCGGCGGCGGAGTGTTTCAGTCCCTCGTTGGCCGTGGCGGCGGCCTCCTGGGAGACGCCCGCGTTGACGGGGACGTGGACCGCCTTGATCCAGGTGTCGATGGTCTCGGCGTTCTTCTTCGTCCGGTCGAAGACGGCGGTGACGCGGTCGCGGGCGCTCGTCTTCTTCCGCGCGGTCGCCGTGTCGTCCTGCGGGGCGGCGGTGGTGTTCTCCGCGGCGGCGGTCTCGGCGGTGGCGGTGGTGTTCCCGGGGGCCGTCGTGGTGTCCGGGGGCGCCCCCTGCTCCTGGGCCGTGCCCTCCGCCGTGGCTCTGGCACGCTGCACCGCCGCGGTCACCGCCCGGTTGCCGGCCGCCGACTGCATGTCCAGGAGGGCCCGCCGCGCCGGGTGCGAAGAGGGGCCGCCGCCGCGGTCCCGGTCCGGCCGCCGCAGCGGTACGGAGGGGGCTGCGGGCTTCCGGACGGAGGTGCGAGGGGCCGGGGTGCTCATGGACGTACCTCTCCTGTGCCGGACCGGGCGTGGGGACAGTAGCCAGGCCCGGCCAACGCCAGAGGAGCGCAAGGAGAGCGGCGGGGGAACAGCACGCGGATGCCGCGTCACGGCAGCAGGCGCTGCTCCTTCGCCACCGCGACCGCGCCCGCGCGGGTGTCGACGCCGAGCTTGTCGTAGACGCGGCGCAGATGGGTCTTCACCGTGGCCTCGCTGATGAACAGGGCGCGGGCGATCTCGCGGTTGCCGAGGCCGCGGGAGAGCTGGGCGAGGATGTCGCGTTCGCGGCCGGTGAGGGCGGGGCGGGGGCTGCGCAGGCGGGCCATGACCCGGTCGGCGACCGGTTCGGAGAGGGTCGTACGGCCCCGCGCGGCGGCGTGCACGGCGGCGAACAGCTCCTCGGGGCGCTCGGCCTTGAGGAGGTAGCCGGTGGCGCCCGCCTCGATGGCGCGGGTGACGTCGGCGTCCGTGTCGTACGTGGTCAGGACGAGGACGCGGGGGCCGGGGCCGGGGGCCGTGGTGAGGCGGCGGGTGGTCTCGACGCCGTCGATGCCCGCGCCGAGGGAGAGGTCCATCAGGACGACGTCCGGGGCGAGCCGCGCGGCGAGGGCGAGGGCCTCCTCACCGGTGCCCGCCTCGCCGGCGACCTCGATGCCGGGGGCGCTGTCGAGCAGGGCGAGCAGACCGGCGCGCACGACGGCGTGGTCGTCGCAGACGAGGACGCGGACGGGGTCGTTCATCAGGGGTTCTCCGGGGTGTCCAGGGGCGCCGGGGGTGCCAGGGGGACGGCGGCGGTGACGACCGTGCCCTCGCCGGGCGCCGACTCCACCGTCAGGGTGCCGCCGAGCCGGCGGAGGCGGGCGCGCATCGCGGGCAGGCCGTGGCCGCGGGTGCCGCCGGGAGGAGGGGCGGCCGGGGGGAAGCCGCGGCCGTCGTCGCCGACGTCCAGGCGGGCCTCGTCGTCGAGGACGGTGAGGGTCAGCGCCGCACCGGTGGCGTCCGCGTGTTCGCGTACGTTGGCCAGGGCGCCCTGGGCGATGCGCAGCAGCGCCGACCGCACCCGGTCGGGGAGGGCGTCGGTCGGGCCGTCGACGTGGACGCGGACGGTGAGGGCCTCGTCGGACTCCCGCTCGGCCAGCGCCCGCAGGGCCGCCGGGAGGGAACCGCCCCCGGCCAGGTCGGCCGGGGCCAGGTCGTGGACGAAGCGGCGGGCCTCGGTGAGGTTGTGCTCGGCGACGGACGCGGCGGAACGGACGTGGGCACGGGCCTTGCCCGGGTCGCTCCGCCAGACCCGGTCGGCGGCCTGCAGCAGCATGCGCTGGCTGGACAGGCCCTGGGCGAGGGTGTCGTGGATCTCCATGGAGAGCCGCTGGCGTTCGGCGAGGGTGCCGGCGCGGCGTTCGGAGGCGGCGAGTTCGCGGCGGGTGCGGACCAGGTCGTCTATGAGAGCGCGCTGCCGGGCCGCCTGCCGTTCGGAGTGCAGGAAGACGGCGGTGGCGAGGGCCGCCACGGCGGGCGGGGCGAGCAGCAGGTTCGGGTCGAAGCCGGCGGCGAGGCGGAGCTGGGCCGCGACCACGAAGACGGTCAGGACGGCGACCAGGACCAGGGCGGCGCGGGCCGGGAGGGTGCGCAGGCCGGTGTAGAAGAGGGGCACCGCGCACCAGGCGAAACTGGGCGCGAGGACGACGAGGACCATCCAGACGGCGAGGACCGCGGCGAGCCGGCCGAGCAGACCGAGCCGACGCCGTGAGGGCCGGGGGTGGCGGGGGCGGCCGTCGCCGAGCACCGGGCCCAGCACGTGCAGCGCGGCCAGGGTGAGCGACAGGGCGATGACCCAGGGGGTGCGGGGTTCGCCCGGGTGGCGCAGGAGGAAGCGGGCCAGGGCGCCGCCGAGGAGGAGGAAGAACGCCGTGTGCAGGACGGCACCCAGCCGCCGGGCGTCGGGGTCACGGGGGTCCGGGTGCGGGTCGGGGTGACCCGGAGGGTGCGGCTCCGAATCGTCGGGCTCCGGAGCGTACGGCTGTGTCATGCGCGGGACCTCCTCCCACCTGGTCGTACCGGACGGACCCGTTCATTGTCGCCGTCCGCCCGGGAGGCGGGGGTCGACCGATCGGACGACCCCCGGGTCGTCCGTCGCGCCGGTCCGGAGCAGCCGGAACGGTGACCGTGCGGGCCCGGTCGCGGGCGGAGGGTGGAGGTCAGCAGGCGCCGGGTCGCAGCAGGCCGCCCGGCCGGTCCTAGGAGCCTCCATGTCCCACGCGAAGAAGACCTTCTCCCGCCGTGCCCGCGTCGCCGCCGGCGCCACCGTGCTCGCCGCCGTCGCCGCCACCGCCTTCGGCGCGGTCTCCGCCAACGCCTCCGCCCCGGCCGCCGCGCCCGCCTCCGCCGTCTCGGCCCTCTCGTCCGGTACGACGACCACCTCCACGCACCTCACCGTGGACGCCGCGGCCAAGGCGGCGCAGGCCGCGCTGGACGCCGCGGAGCGGGAGAACCAGAAGGTCACCGTCGCCGTCGTCGACCGCAACGGCAACACCGTCGTCACCCTGCGCGGGGACGGCGCCGGACCGCAGTCGTACGAGTCGGCCGAGCGCAAGGCGTACACCGCCGTCTCCTGGAACGCGCCCACCTCCGACCTGGCCGGGCGCCTGGAGTCCGCGCCGAACCTGAAGGACATCCCGGGCACTCTGTTCCTGGCCGGCGGGGTCCCGGTCACCGCGAGGAACGCGCCGGTCGCGGGCATCGGGGTCGCGGGTGCCCCCTCGGGCGACCTGGACGAGAAGTTCGCCCGCGCGGGCGCGGCGGCGCTGGGCCGCTGACCGGAGGCCCCGGCCTGTCCCCACCCGTACGACCCAGGACCCCCGAGCGAGCGCGCCTCGGGGGTCCTGGGTCGTACGGGTCGTGCGGGTCGTGCGGGTCGTGCGGGTGGGGCCGGGGCCCGGCGGGTCACCTGGGGTCGCGGTCGAAGGTCCTGGCCGACCACAGGTGGCCGAGGACCGCCAGGCCGGCACACCAGGCCAGGGCCAGCCAGCCGTTGTGGCCGATCTCCGTGCCGAGCAGCAGGCCGCGCAGGGTCTCGATGGCCGGGGTGAAGGGCTGGTACTCGGCGACCGGCCGGAACCAGCCCGGCATCGCGTCGACCGGGACGAAGGCGCTGGACAGGAGGGGGAGCAGGATCATCGGCATGGCGTTGTTGCTGGCCGCCTCGGCGTTCGGGCTGACCAAACCCATGCCGACGGCGATCCAGGTGAGGGCCAGGGCGAAGAGGACGAGGAGGCCGAAGGCGGCCAGCCACTCCAGGGCGGTGGCGTCCGTCGACCGGAAGCCGATGGCGACGGCGACCGCGCCGACCAGGACCACGCCGGCGACCGACTGGACGACACTGCCGACGACGTGGCCGACGAGGACCGACCCGCGGTGGATGGCCATGGTGCGGAAGCGGGCGATGATGCCCTCGCTCATGTCGGTGGAGACCGAGACCGCGGTGCCGACGGTGGCGGAGCCGATGGTCATGAGCAGCAGGCCGGGGACGAGGTAGGCGATGTAGGCGGAGCGGTCGGCCCGGCCGCCGAGGCCGGCGCTCATCACGTCCCCGAAGACGTACACGAAGAGCAGCAGCAGCATGATCGGCGTGAGCAGGAGGTTGAGGGTGAGCGAGGGGTAGCGCCGCGCGTGCAGGAGGTTGCGGCGCAGCATCGTGGAGGAGTCGCGGACGGCGAGGGAGAGGGTGCTCATCGGAGCGCCTCCTTGGGCTGGTGGGGGACGGTGGCGGCGGGGCCGGTCAGGGCGAAGAAGACGTCGTCGAGGTCGGGGGTGCGCACGGTCAGTTCGTCCGCCTCGATCCCGGCGGCGTCCAGCCGGTCGAGGAGGACGCGCAGGTCGCGCTGGCTGCCGTCGCCGGGGATCTGGAGGGCGAGGGCGGCGTCGTCGCGGACCGCGTCGGAGAGGGCGGCCGTCGCCGACCGGTAGGCGGCCGGGTCGGAGAAGCGGAGCCGGACGTGGCCGCCGGGGACGATCCGCTTCAGCTCCCCGGCGGTGCCCTCGGCGACGATCTTCCCGCCGTTCAGGACGGCGATGCGGTCGGCGAGCTGGTCGGCCTCCTCCAGGTACTGGGTGGTGAGGAAGACGGTCACGCCGCCCGTGACCAGTTCGCGGATGATCTGCCACATGTCGTGCCGGGCCCGTGGGTCGAGGCCGGTGGTGGGCTCGTCCAGGAAGATGATCCGCGGGCTGCCGACCAGGGTCATGGCGATGTCCAGGCGGCGCTTCATGCCGCCGGAGTAGGTGGCGGCGGGCTTCTTCGCGGCCTCGGTGAGGTCGAACCGCTCCAGCAGTCCGGCGGCGACCCGCCGGCCCTCCTTCTTGGAGAGGTGGTGCAGGTCGGCCATGAGGAGCATGTTCTCCTCACCCGTGATCAGCCCGTCCACGGCGGAGAACTGGCCGGTGACGCCGATCGCCGCGCGCACCGCCCGGGCGTCGGTGGCCGGGTCCTGGCCGCCGATCCGCAGGTCACCGGCGTCGGCGCTGATGAGCGTGGAGAGGATCTTGACGGCGGTGGTCTTGCCGGCCCCGTTCGGGCCGAGCAGGGAGAAGACCGTGCCGTCGGGGACGGTGAGGTCGATGCCGTCGAGGACGGTCTTGTCGCCGTAGGACTTGCGCAGCCCGCGTGCCGCGATGGCCGAGCCGGTGGTCATGAGGGGTCCCCCCTGGTCGTCGGTGAGCTGGTCGTCGGTGGAGCCGGTCGAACGGTGGAACTGGCCGTCGGTGAGCTGGCCGTCGGTGAGATGGTTATCGGTGACACCGGTCGGCGGTGACGCCGGCCGTCTGTCGAGCCGGTCGACGGTGGAGCCGGTCGTCGGTGAGCTGGTCGGCGGTGAGCTGGTCGGCGGTGAGCTGGTCGGCGGTGAGCTGGTCGGCGGTGACACCGGTCGTCCGTCGAGCCGGTCGACGGCGGAGCCGGTCGTCGGTCGAAACCGGTCGTCGGTGACGGGCGGGTGGGTCAGACGCTGCGGGCGGTGATGTCGCCGTGGCCGGTGGTGGCGTGGATGGCCAGGCCGGCCCCGGCCCCGTCGGCGTTGCGCAGGGCGTTGTGGACGCGGCCGTGTCCGGTGCCGGCGTCGAGGGAGGCGGAGACGCCGCGGGCGGCGCCGACCTCGATCCCGCCGGCCCCGGTGCGCAGGGTGACGGTGCCGCGCACGGCCTCGGTGACGCGGATGTCACCCCGCTGGGTGCTGATCTCGGCGGGGCCGCCGAGGCGGCCGACGGTGACGTCGCCGTCGAGGACGGTGAGCCGGACGCCGGCGGTCTCGTCCAGCTTGACCGGGCCCTGCGCGGCCTCGAAGGTGACGTCGCCGAGCCGGCCGACGCCGCGCAGCTCGGCGGTGGCGGCCTTGCCCTCGACGCGGGAGCCGGTGGGCAGCTGGACGGTCACCTCGACCGCCCCGGAGGCGCCGAGGAGACGGTTCTTCGCCCGGGGGGCGGCGATGCGCAGGACGCCGTCGCCGTACTCGACCGTGATCTGCTCGGCGGCCTTGGCGTCGCGGCCCTTGGCGGGGTCGGCGGGGAGGATCTCGACGGTGGTGTCGGTGCGGTCGGCGGCGATGAGGCGGACGCGTCCGGCGGGGATGTCGAGGACGGTGGAGATCGGGGCCGGGGTCTGGAACTTCTGCTGCACGGTGTGCTCCTTCTTCGGGAGGTCGTCGTTTCCGATGAGGGAAAAGCTACGTTGCGTTCACTGAGTAGGCAACTACCTTGTTGCACTCGAATAGAACTTACGCAGGTCAGAGCACACAGTTCGTTGCAACGGGTTCCGAAGTAACGCAACGGTATGACAACGGTCGTTGCAATGAAGTGGAGTGAACGCTATGGTCGGCCGTACCACGGACCATGAAGGAGACTCCGATGCCCGGAGGCAGGCTCACCCAGCAGGAACGGCAGCAGATCGCGCTGGGGCTGGCCGACGGCCTCGCCTACGCGGAGATCGCCCGGCGTCTCGACCGCCCCACCTCCACGATCACCCGCGAGGTCATGCGCAACGGCGGCCCCACCGGCTACCGCGCCGACCTCGCCCACCGCGCCACCGAGCGCCGCACCCAGCGCCGCCGCCCGGCCGCCGCGCCCCGGGGACCGGGGGCGTCCCCGCAGCCCCACGGACGCGACCCCGAGGCGGTGCGCGAGTACGAGGAGCGGTTCACCGACGTCCTCATGCAGGCGGGCACGCCCAGGATGATGGCCCGGGTGCAGGCCGCCCTGTACATGACCGACACGGGCAGCCTGACCGCGTCCGAACTGGTGGAACGCCTCCAGGTCAGCCCGGCGTCCGTCTCCAAGGCGGTCGCGTTCCTGGAGGACCAGGGACTGATCCGGCGGGAGCGCGACGAACGCCGCCGGGACCGGTACATCGTCGACGACGACATCTGGTACCAGGCGATGATCGCCAGCGTCCGGTCCCTGGTGCAGGTCATCGAGATCTCCCGGCAGGGCGCCGGCGTCCTCGGCCCCGGCACCCCGGCCGCCGTCCGGATGGAGAACATCGCCCGCTTCCTCGACTTCGTCGGCGAGAGCATCACCCGCGCCGCCGAACAGGGCCGCGACGTCCTGCACACCAGGAGCGCCGCCGGGAGTGCCGAAGAGGCCCCGGGCACCCCCTGACCGGCCCATTCCCGCAGGCCGTCCCCCCGTGCGCCGCCCGTAGGATCACGGCGTGCGCACCCCCCGTCCGCCCGCCGTCGTCACCGCCGCCGTCCTCACCGCCCTCACCGCGTGCGGCGGGGTGCACGGCACGCCCGGCGGCTCCGGGGTGCGCGACCCGTACTTCCCCAAGGCGGGCAACGGCGGCTACGACGTCACCCACTACGACCTCGACCTCGCCTACGACCCCGCCCGCCACCGCCTCGCCGGCACCGCGACGGTCACCGCGCGGGCGACCGAGGACCTGTCGGCGTTCGACCTGGACCTGAAGGGGCTGGACGTCGGCGCGGTGACGGTCGACGGACGGGCCGCCCGCTTCAACCGGGCCGGACAGGAACTGACCGTCCGGCCGCCGGACGACCTGGACGACGGCGACACCTTCCGGGTGGCCGTGCGCTACTCCGGGGCGCCGGAGACGATCACCGACCCCGACGGCTCCGACGAGGGCTGGCTGCGCACCGACGACGGCGCGCTCGCGCTCGGCCAGCCGGTCGGGTCGATGGCGTGGTTCCCGGGCAACCACCACCCCTCCGACAAGGCCACCTACACCCTCACGGTGACCGTCCCCGAGGGGCTGCGGGCCGTCTCCAACGGCGAACCCACCGGTGAGCGGACCGCCCGCGGACGGACCACGGTCACCTGGCGGACCACCGAGCCGATGGCGAGCTACCTCGCCACGGTCGCCGTCGGCGACTGGCGCGTCACGCGCTCCCGCGCCCGGGACGGACTGCCGGTGTACACGGCCGTCGACCCGGCCCAGGCGGCGGCGAGCGAAGCCGTGCTGAAGCGGATTCCCGAGGTCGTCGCGTGGGCGGAGGACCTGTTCGGGCCGTACCCGTTCTCCTCCGTGGGCGCGATCGTCGACCGCCCCACCGATGTCGGCTACGCCCTGGAGACGCAGACCCGGCCCGTCTTCCCCGGCGCCCCCGACACCGTCCTGCTCGTCCACGAACTCGCCCACCAGTGGTACGGCGACTCCGTCACCCCGAGGACCTGGCGCGACATGTGGCTCAACGAGGGCTTCGCGACGTACGCGGAGTGGCTGTGGCAGGAGGACCACGGCGGGGACACCGCGCAGGAGACCTTCGACGCGCTGTACGCAGGCCGCTACTTCGCCGGTACGGCGGCGAACGAGGCCGTCTGGGCGTTCCCGCCCGCCGATCCCCCCGACGCCGCGCACCTGACCGCCGCCCCCGTCTACCAGCGCGGCGCGATGGTCCTGCACAAGATCCGGCAGCGGGCCGGGGACGCCGCCTTCCGCGCCCTGCTGCGCGGCTGGGCGGCGGAGCACCGGCACGGCACCGCGGACACCGGAGACTTCACCGCCTACGTGGAGAAACGGCTGCCGGACGAGGACCTCACGGACGTGTGGGAGGACTGGCTGCGCGGGGACGGCCGACCGGACCGCCCCTGACCGGCGGTCCCGCGCGCCATGACACCATCGGGGCGTGCTCGACATCGGCTACGCCCTCTCCAACCGCTTCCCCGACCCGCCGCAGACCGACTACCGGCGGGCGGACGTACGGGCGCTGCGGCACGACCTGTTCTGCGGGGATGTGTACCTCGCCGACACCGAGGCGGACCGGGAGATCTCCACAGCCTGGGGATGGGTGCCGGTGCTGGACTTCGCCTGGGCGCTGTGCGACATCGTGGAGCACGTCGACCGGGACCCGGCGGGCTCCCGGGCGGCCCGGCCGCAGCGGGCGGAGCTGGACTTCACCGAGTCCACCGACCGGCTGCTGTTCGAGCGCCGGTTCGGCTGGGTCGACATCGAGGCGGAGTGGCTGCCGCCGTCCGAACCGCCGCTGTCCTTCTCGCACGCCGCGCTGCGCCGTGAGGCCCGGGACTTCCTGCACGACCTGCTCGCGGACCTCACCGACCTGCACGAGGACCTCGCGGACAACCCGGCGATCTGGACCCTCCAGGCCCGCTTCCCCCGCCTGCCCTGACCCCCGGCGGCGTCCGCCCCCCTACGCCAGCACCCGCAGCCCCAGCTCCGCCGCCAGCACCGGGGCCAGGTCGAGGAGCTGGGCCGGGCTGATCACCGCGCCGGAGAGCCGGTCCACGCCCCGGGCCAGCTCCAGCGGGGCGGCGCCGCGCAGGTCGACGTCGACGAGGACGGCGGCGCTCAGGTCGGCCTGCCGCACCGCGCAGTCCACGAACTCCACGCGCTCCAGCCGGGCACCGCCGAAGTCGGGCTCGACCAGGACGCAGCCCTCGAAGACCACGTCCTTGAGCCGTGCCCGGCGCAGATTCAGGAAGTCGATCTTGCCGCCGCGGATCAGCACCCGCTCCAGCACCGCCCCGTGCAACTGGGTGCCGCCCAGCCGGGCGTCCCGCACCTCGACGTCGCGCAGGGTCGCCTCGGCGAGGTCGGTGCCGACGCCGCGCACGCCGGTCAGCACCGAGTCCAGCAGCCGGGCCCGGCGCAGGGACGTCCCGTCCAGCCCGCAGCCGGTCAGGGCGCAGTCCATGAAGCGGGCACCGGCGCCGTCCTGCCCGGCGAGCCCGGTGTCCCGGAAGTCCAGCCCGTCGTAGTCCCCGTCGCGCTCCAGCCCCCGCCCGTCGTACTCCTCCAGGCGCGGCAGCCGTACCTCCGGGCGCCGCGCCGCCCTGACCACCGCTCGCCTCGCCGTGCCCGCCATGCCCCCATGCTGCACCCCGCCACTGACAACGGGGGCGCGGGCGGGCGGCCGTGGCCTCCGGTGTCACATTCCGGGGCGCGGGGACGTCGTACAGGTGCGGGAACGGGAACGGATGTGAAAGAACCGAGGCGAGGGAGCAGCCGTATGCACCGCATCACCGTCGTCGGCGGCGGTTTCGCCGGACTGACCGCGGCCGTCGCCGCCGCCGAGGCGGGGGCCGAGGTCACCCTGTACGAGGCGCACGGCACCCTCGGCGGACGGGCGCGGACCGCCGAGGGGCCGTACCGGACGCACGAGGGACCGCACGCGCTCTACAACGGCGGACCGCACTGGACCTGGCTGCGCGAGCGCGGGCTGCTCGGGCCGCTCGCGCCGCTGCCGCCGCTGGAGGGGACCCGGCTCAGGTTCCGCTACCGGGGCGCGCCGCGCCGTACGCCGCCGCTCGCGCTGCTGCGGCTGGCCCGCGCGGGAACCGCCCGGCGGGCGCCCGTGGACGAGGACTTCCGGACCTGGGCCGGCCGGATCGTCGGCGCGGAGGGCGCGCGGGCCGCCGCGCACTACAGCGCGGTCGCGCTCTTCCACGCCGACCCCGGGGCGCTCTCCGCCGCGTTCGTCGCCGAGCGGCTGTGGCGGGCGGCCAAGGTGCCGCCCGAGGCGCACTACCCGCTCGGCGGCTGGGGCGCGCTGATCGACCGGATGGCCGCCCGCGCCCGGGAACTGGGGGTGCGCACGGAGACCCGCGCCCGCGTCGACACCCTGCCCACCGGCGCCCCGGTCGTCGTCGCCACCTCCCTCGACGCCGCCCGCCGACTGCTCGGGGACGCCTCGCTGACCTGGCCCGGCGGGCGCACGGTCCTGCTCGACGTGGCCCTGCGGACGCGGCGCGGGGACGCGTTCGCGGTGTCCGACCTGGACGCGCCGGGCTGGATCGAACGGTTCACCGCGCAGGACCGGAGCCTCGCGCCGCGCGGTGAGCAGCTCCTCCAGGGGCAGTTCCCGGTCGGCCCGGACGAACCGCGTTCGGCCGGGCTGGCGCGGGCCGGGGAACTGCTCGACCTCGGGTTCCCGGGGTGGCGGGAGCGGGTGACCTGGCGGCGGGAGGCGGAGGCGCGGGGACGCACCGGCGCCGTCGACCCGCCCGGCACCACCTGGCGGGACCGGCCCGCGGTCGACCGGGGCGACGGGGTGTACCTGGCCGGCGACCAGGTGGCGGCGCCGGGGGTGCTGTCAGAGGTGTCCTTCACCAGCGCGCTCACGGCGGTGTCGCTGGCGCTGGGCCGGCGGGAGCTTGACCTGAAGCGTGGTTGAGGTCGTTGGCTGGAGGCACCGGACGCGTACGGTCCGGTGCGGTCCGGTGCGGTCCGGTCCGGTCCGCTCGTTCCGCATCGTCCTGAGGGAGCTTCATGCGCGCCATCCGTCTGCACGCCTTCGGCCCGGCCGAGAACCTGCGGTACGAGGAGACGGCGGACCCGGTGCCGGGGCCCGGGCAGGTCCGGATCAGCGTCCGGGCCGCCGGCGTCCACCTGATGGACACCGCGCTGCGCGAGGGACACCAGGGTCCGGCGCCCGCGCTGCCGGTGCTGCCCACGGTCCCCGGCCGTGAGGTCGCGGGCGTGGTCGACGCGCTCGGGGAGGGGGTGGCGGAAGAGTGGCGGGGCAGGCGGGTCGTCACGCACCTCGGGTTCGCGCCCGGCGGGTACGCCGAGCTGGCCGTCGCCGACGCCGGCCGGCTGCACGAGATCCCCGGGAACCTGGACTTCGCCGAGGCCGTCGCCATGATCGGCACGGGGCGTACGGCGATGGGGATACTCCAGTTCGCCGAGCTGGGCCCGGACGCG
Source organism: Streptomyces daghestanicus (assembly GCF_020521275.1). NCBI lineage: Bacteria > Bacillati > Actinomycetota > Actinomycetes > Kitasatosporales > Streptomycetaceae > Streptomyces > Streptomyces daghestanicus. The sequence continues at coordinate 129,854 of NZ_BNDX01000010.1, forward strand.
GTGGCGGTGGTCCCGGCCGCGGCGGGCGGCATCGGCACGCTGCTCACGCAGTACGCCGCGCACACCGGCGCCACGGTGGTCGGGCTGGCGGGCGGCCCGGAGAAGGCGGCCCGGGTCGCGGCGAACGGCGCGTCGCTCGCCGTCGACTACACGCTGCCCGGCTGGCCGGAGAAGGTGCGGGCCCGTCTCGGCGGGCGGCCGGCGACGGTGGTGTTCGACGGCGTCGGCGGCGAGGCCGCCCGGGAGGCCGTCGCCCTGCTCGGTCCGGGCGGGCGGCACCTGGTCTTCGGCTGGTCCGGGGCGGGGCTGCGCGGCGGAGCGCCGTACCTGGTCGAGGGCGTCTCGGAGCAGATCCTCGGGCCGGTGATGCTGGGCCGCGCCGGTGGCCCGGACCCCCTGCGCACACTGGAACTGCGGGCCCTGGACGAGGCCGCGGCGGGCCGGCTCCGCCCGGCCGTCCAGCGCTTCCCCCTGGCCGAGGCGGCCACCGCGCACCGAGCGCTGGAGACGCGGGGGACGGTCGGGAAGGTGGTGCTGGAACCGTGACGGTCCGTCACCCTGGTGGGTGGTGCCGCCTCGGCGGGCCGGTGCGCCCGCCGGTGCCGGTGCGCCCGCCGGTGCCGGTGCGCCCGCCGGTGCCGGTGCCGGCGCCTCCGCCGGGCGATGCGCCCGCCGGTGCCGGTGCCGTGAGGGGCCGTCGGCCTCGCGGATGCGGAACGCACGGGCTCGTGGTGTTCTGTCCGGGTGAGTCACGCCCGCACTGGAGACGGGGCCGCCGCCTCGCACGTCGATCCCCGCCGCTGGTGGGCGCTGGTGGTGATCGCGCTGGCCCAGCTGATGGTCGTCCTCGACGCGACCATCGTGAACATCGCGCTGCCCTCCGCCCAGCGGGACCTGGGCATGTCCGACGGCAACCGGCAGTGGGTGATCACCGCGTACACCCTCGCCTTCGGCGGGCTGCTGCTGCTCGGCGGGCGGATCTCCGACCTGATCGGCCGCAAGCGGAGCTTCCTGATCGGGCTGGTCGGTTTCGCCGTGGCGTCGGCGATCGGCGGCGCGGCGAGCGGTCCCGGGATGCTCTTCGCGGCCCGCGCGCTCCAGGGCGTCTTCGCCGCCGTGCTCGCGCCGTCCGCGCTGTCGCTGCTGACGACGACGTTCACCGACCCCCGGGAGCGCGGCAAGGCGTTCGGCATCTACGGGGCGCTGGCCGGCAGCGGCTCCGCGATCGGGTTCATCGTCGGCGGGGTGCTCACCGAGTACCTGAACTGGCGGTGGTGCCTGTACGTCAACGTCCCGATCGCCGCCGTCGCCGTACTCGGCGCCCTCGCCCTGCTGCACGACCGGCCCGGCACGGCGGGCGCCCGGCTGGACGTGCCCGGGGTGGTGCTGGGCTGCGGGGGCCTGGTGGCGCTGGTCTACGGCTTCAGCGAGGCGGAGCCGCGGGGGTGGACGGACCCGCTGGTGCTCGCGCTGTTCGCCGCGGCGGCCGTCCTGCTGGCGGCGTTCGTGGGGTGGCAGACGCGGACACCGAGTCCGCTGCTGCCGCTGCACATCGTCCGGGACCGGGACCGGGCGGGCTGCTTCCTGACGATGATGCTCGCGGTCATCGGCATGTTCGGGCTGTTCCTGTTCATGACGTACTACCTCCAGGTCATCCTCGGCTACTCGCCGGTGCGGACCGGGCTGGCCTTCCTGCCGCTGACGGTGGCGATCGTCATCGGGTCGACGCAGATCTCCGCGAGGCTGCTCCAGCACGCGCCGCCGCGGCTGCTGATGGTGCCGGGGATGGTGCTGGCGGCGGGCGGGATGGTGGTCCTGACGCGGATCACGGTGGATTCGGCGTACCTGAGCGAGGTGCTGCCGGCGCTGCTGCTGATGGGGCTCGGGATGGGGCTGACCTTCATGCCGGTGTTCGCCACCGCGACGGCGGGGGTCGCGCCGCGGGACTCCGGGGTGACGTCGGCGACCGTCAACACCTCGCAGCAGGTGGGGGGTTCGATCGGGACGGCGCTGTTGAACACGATCGCGACGACGAGCAGTGCGGCGTATGTGAAGGCCCATCTGGCGGACGGCGCGGGGCGGGGGGCGGTGGTGCGGGAGGGGGTCGTGCACGGGTACGTGGTGGCGATCTGGGTGGCGGCGGGGGTGATGCTGCTGGCGGGGGTGGTCGCGGGGGTGATGGTGACGGCTCGGGCGCCGAAGCGGGGGGTTGCTTCCGAGGTGGTGGGGTGAGGGTGGGTGGCTGGGTGGCGGGGGGCACCGTGAGGGGTGGGCTGGGGGCCGGTGCGGGTGGGGTTGGGGCTGGGTGCGCGGTTCCCCGCGCCCCTGGTGGGGGCGTGAGTGCGGGTCGGGTGTGGCCGGGTGCGCGGTTCCCCGGTCTTTCAGAACGTGGGGTTCCCCCTGGTGAGGCGGGGTCAGTCGCGGGGGCTGGGGTGGAGGGCTGTGGGGAGTTCTCCTCGGCGGCGGATGTGCAGTTTGCGGTAGGCGCTGGTCAGGTGGGTCTCCACGGTGCGGCGGGCCAGGTGGAGGAGGTCGGCTATCTCCGCGTTGGTCCGGCCGTCCGCCGCCAGTTCGGCGATGCGGCGTTCGCTGCCGGTCAGCGCGTCGCTGCCGGTGCGGGCCGTGCCGACGCGGCGGGCACCGCCCTCGTGCAGGGCCTGCCGGGCCAGGCAGCGCAGCCGTACCGCGCCCCGGTGCTCGGCGCGTTCGGCGGCCTCCCGCAGACAGTCCCGGGCGCGGGCGCGTTCCCCGGCGTCGATGAGCTGGCGGCCCCGGGCGATGAGGGCCTCGATCAGTTCCAGGTCGGTGCCGGCCGGCGCCTCGCGCAGCACCCGCACCGCCTCCTCGGTGAGGTCCAGGCCGCGCCGGCCGCCGGTCGCCGTGCCCAGCACGCGCAGCGCCCGCCCCACCACGCGGGGCGTGTTCCACACCCGGGCCAGCCGCAGTTCCTCCTCGGCCAGCACGAGCGCCTCCTCGGTGGCGCCCAGCGCCAGCCGGCACTCGGCGACCGCCGTGCGCCAGGGCGTGACGACCGGGCTGAGCACCTCGCGGGCCGACTGCCGGCGCCCGCACTCCAGGAAGTCGTGGAGCGCGCCCGCCGGGTCACCGGTGGCGGCCCGCAGCGCGCCCCGCGCGTACAGGAACCGGTTCAGTTCCCAGGAGTCGGGGGCCTGCCGCAGGTCGAAGCCGGCGGCGAAGCGCCGCGCCTCCTCCAGCCGGCCGGTGTGCACCAGCGCCAGCAGGGCGTGGGCGTCGGTGTTGAAGGGCGCGCTGCGCGCCCACGGGGTGCGCCGGACGCCCGCGTCGGTGAGGTGGGCGAGGAGCACCCTGTGGTCGCCGCGGGCGGCGGCGATGTCGGCCCGGGTGTTGAGCAGCGCGTGCCGCATCGGGTGCAGCGAGGTCAGGTGCTGCCCGGCCAGGCCCCGCTCCACCAGCCGTTCGGCCTCGTCGAGCCGGTCGGCCCACTGGGCGACCGCGGCGGCCGTGCCCAGCAGGAACGGCTCGGAGAGCGGATCACCGGGCTCGGCCAGCAGCGCCCGTACGCGGGTCATCGCCTGCTCGGCCGGGATCAGCCCGGCCGTCGCCTCGAAGCGGACCAGCAGGGCCTGCCCTGCGGTGCCGACCAGTTCCGGGGTGCGGGCGGCGGTCTCGCCCAGCCGGCGGTACGCCTCCTGGCGTTGCGCCTGGTCGTGGTCGGCGAGCAGCACGGCGGCGGTCCGTACGGTACGGGTCAGGCCCGGGTCGCCGGTCAGGTGGGCCTCGGTGCGCCGCAGTACGCCCACGGCGGTGCCGACCTCGCCGCGGCCGGCCAGGGCGGTGCTCAGCGCCAGGGCGGTGCGGACCCGGTCGCGGGGGGTGGCCGGCAGGTGCAGGGCCTCACCGAGGCGGGCGATGGCGGAGGGGGCGTCGTCGGCGACGTACTCCAGGGAGCCCAGTTCGGTCAGCATCCGCTGCCGGAGGTCGTCCGGCAGCGGCTCGTCCAGGGCCCGGCGCAGGTAGGCGACGGCGTCCCCGGGCCGGGACTCGTCGACGGCGACGGTCACCGCGTCGCGCAGCACGCGCAGCGCCCAGGGCAGGCCGACGGCCGGGGTGCGCACCAGGTGCCGGGCGACCGCCTCGACCCGGCCGCCGCGGTGCAGCATCGCCTCGGCCGCCCGCCGGTGGGCGCGTTCCCGCCGCTCGGTGGGCCAGCCGGTGAGGACCGCGTCGCGCAGCAACGGGTGGGCGTAGCGGGGCTGTCCGGCCGCGTCGGGGCGGAGCAGGCCGAGCCGGGTCATCGCGGTGAGCCAGCCGGTGACCCGGGCCGGGTCGGTGCCGGTGGCCTCGGCGATGACGGCGGCGGGGTCGATGCCGTCGGTACCGAGGCCCGTGCCGAGCCCCGTGCCGAGCCCCGTGCCGGTGCCGACTCCGGCTCCGGCTCCGGCTCCGGCTCCGATGCCAGTGCCGGCGTCGGTGCCGGTCAGGGCGGTGGTGCCGATTCCGGCACCGGACGGGGTGCCGGCGCCGTTCAGGGTGCCGGTGCCGGTGCCGGTCAGGATGCCGGTGCCGGTGCCGGTGCCGGACGGGGTGCCGGCGCCGGACGGGGTGGTGGTGGCGCCCCACCCCGCCGCGCCGGGCGCGCGAGGGCCGCCGGTCCCGCCGGAGGCCCCCGTCGGCCAGGCCTGTTCCAGCGTGGCCAGGGCGCGGGCTACCTCGGCGGTGGCCGGGCCGGCGTTCTCCAGCCACCAGGAGACGGCGGCCGGGTAGGCGCCCGGGTACAGCGCGGCGCAGGTGTCCGGCACGGGCTGCGGCTGGTGCCGGGGCGGGGTGCCGCCCAGGTCGTCCAGGAGGGCGCGCAGCAGCAGCGGGCTGCCCGCGCCCGCCCGTACGCACGCCTCCGTCCACGCGGCGCCGGCCGCGGGCAGGGCGTCGCGCAGCAGCGCCGCCGCCGCGTCGTCGCCGAGGGGGGCGAGGGTGTGGGTACGGACCAGGGAGGGCGGCAGGGCGTGGGTGAGCCCCGGGGGCCCCGGTTCGACGTCGTACTGGCTGCGTTCGGTGACGACCAGCAGCACCGGTAAGCGGCCGACCCGGCGGGCCGCCTCGACCAGCCAGCGCCGGGACGCGGAGTCCGCCAGGTGGACGTCGTCCACGGTGACCATCACCGGCGACTCGGCGGCGTACGAGCGCAGCAGCCGCCACAGCCGGGCCGCGGTGTCGCGCTCGTCGGTGCCGTCGGCGGCGGGTGCCGGGTCGGCGAACTCCGGTGCCCGGCTCAGACAGGCCCGGACCGCGGAGAAGGGGACGGCGCTGTCGTGCGGGGAGCAGTGCACGCGCAGCACCCTCAGGCCGCGGGCCTCGGCGTGTTCGGCGGCGGCCTCCAGCACGGCGGTGCGGCCGGTGCCGGTGGCGCCGCGCAGCAGGACGAGGCGGCCGGACCCGGCGCGGACGCGTTCGGTCTCCCGCGCGATCAGCGCGTGCGCGTCGTCGCGTTCGCTCAGCGGTCGGATCATGCCTGCCTCCCCTGGTGGACGGTGCGCCTCGGCCTGTAGGACGGGGCGGAGCGGTGCGGGTTGCCCGGCGACGGCGCCGCTGTGGCGAGGCTCACCACGGCGCCCGCCCGCCCGCAGGACGACTGCCCGTTCCTTCACGTACACCTTCTGACCTGCGACGATGACTGTTTACCGCGGTGACTGCGGGGGTACAGGGGCTGGTCTCGTGGTCCACTTCGTGGTGCTCCACGATTGCGTCTGTCACGGGAGTCCCAGAAGTGTGGAACACGTCCATCCGCCTCCGCCCCTCACCGGACGGCGGACTCGTGAACAGGGGGGAAACGGTTGCTCAACTCACCCCGGACCACAGACACCGGCCGCGCGGCCGGACCCGGACGCAGGACACCCGTGTCGGTCACCGCCCCGGACCCGATCAGCCGCGAGGGCGCGATCAGCCAGCTGCGCCGGCATCCGGAGATCGAGCTGCGCGAGGAGACCGGCCCCGGCACGGTCGCCCTGCTGATCGAGGACGCCCTCGACGACGCCGGGCTGACCCGGCTGCGCCGTCTCGTGCGCAGCGAGGGCGCCCGCGCGGTGCTCGTCGTCGGCACGATCCGCGAGAACGAACTCCTCGACGTCATCGAGTGCGGTGTCGGCGCCATCGTCTGGCGCCGGGAGGCCACCGACCACCGGCTCGTCCAGGCAGTGCTGGCCGCCTCCAGGGGTGACGGCGATCTGCCCTCGGATCTGCTCGGCCGGCTCATCAACCAGGTGGGCACGCTGCACCGGGGGGCGGCGGGCCGGCCCGGCTCCCCGTCCCTCGGGCTCGCGGCACGTGAGGTCGACGTCCTGCGGCTGGTGGCCGAGGGACTCGACACCGGGGAGATCGCCAGCAAGTTGTCCTACTCCGAACGCACGGTCAAGAACGTGATGCACGGCCTGACGACGCGTCTGCACCTGCGCAACCGGGCGCACGCCGTGGCCTATGCCCTCAGGGAAGGCTACATCTGACCGAACGGGCAATCGAAAGCGGACTCCCGGGCAGCATCGCTGCCCGGTACCCGTCCCCGTGGTGCGTGCGGGGCCGGGGGGCCGGCGGGCACCATCGTCTGCGGCGGCCACAGCGGTGAGGCGAGCGGTACGACGAGCGGGTGAGGCGGGAGCACGACGGTGATCCACGAGGTGGACGAGGTCCTCAAGGACCTGCTCAACAGTGGATCGCTGGCCGGTTCCGGCATCGACGTCTCCTTCGACGCCCCGACCCGCGACTGGGCCGCCCGGCGCAACGGGCCGGGGATCAACGCCTACTTGTACGACATCCGCGAGGAACTCTCCCGCCGGGCCCGCGGCCAGATCGCCGTCCAGGACGAGCAGGGCATCGTCGTGAAGCGCCGCCAGCCGGTGCGCTGGTTCCGGCTCGCCTACCTGGTGACCGCCTGGACCAAGCAGCCGCGCGACGAACACCGGCTGCTGTCCGCGGTGATGGGCACGCTGCTGACGAACGAGTGGCTGCCCCCGCACACCTTGCCCGGCTCGCTGGGTGAACTCGGCCTGTCCGTGCACGTGGTGATGGCCGGGCACCACACGGAGGCCCGCTCCCTGGCGGAGATCTGGTCCGCGCTCGGCGGCGAGCTGAAGCCGTCCCTGGACGTCGTGGTCACCGCGCCCTTCCCGGCGTTCCGCGAGTACGACGCCGGCCCGCCGGTCACCGAGGGCGCCGCCGTGCGGGTCCGGGCGTACGACGGGGTGCCGGCCGGCCAGGACGTGGAATGGCCGGACCGCACCGAACGGGTCCGCGACGAACGGGCCCACCGGCCCCGGCAGGTGGCCATGGCCAAACGCGCGCGGCGCCCGGGCAGGACCACGGAACAGGACGACGAACAGCGATGAACGACCCCGCCGCCCCCGCCGCCCTCCTGGACCGCCTGGCCCGGCTGCGGGAGCGGGTCGCCGTCCTGGTCGAGCACCGCGCGGCGGCCGATCCCACCGCGGACGACCCGCTGCGCGGCCTGTACCTGTCCGAGGACGCCGTCCGCCACCTCCTGCACCGCCCGCCCGGTCCCGGCCCGGCGTCCGGTTCCGAGCCCGGCCCCGGCTTCGAGCCGGCCCCGCCGACCGCCGCTCCGGCTGCCGCCCCCGGTGACCCGCTGGCCGCGCTCGCCGCCCGGCTCCGGCTCACCGACCTCGACGCGGCCGTGCTGCTGGTCGCCCTCGCGCCCGACCTGGACCGCTCCTTCGAGCCGCTCTACGGCTACCTCAACGACGACGTCAGCCGCCGCCGCGCCACCGTGGCCCTCGCCCTGGACCTGTGCGGGACGCCGGAGCACGACACGGCGGCCCGTGCCCGCTTCCACCCGTCGGCGCCGCTGACCGCGCTCGGACTGCTGGCCGTGGAAGAACCCGAACGCCCCTTCCTCAGCCGTTCGCTGCGCGTCCCCGACCGGGTCGCCGCGCATCTGCTGGGCGACGACACCCCGGACGCGGCCCTCGCCGGGCACGTCCGCCCGCTGGCGGCGCCCGTCACGTCGTACGAGGGCGGGGGCGAGGGCGGGGACGGCGCCGAGGCGGCGGCCGACGTCCGGTTCGCGCGCCGGCTGGCCGCGCTGCTCGCCGCCGGGCCGCTGACCGCGTACGTCCGCGAGCGCCGCGAGGGCGACGGCCTGGCCTGTGTGACGGCCGCCCTGCACGCCGCGGACGTCGCCGCGCTGCACTTCACCGGCGCCGAGGAGCGCGTCCCGGACGTGCTGCGCGAGGCCCGGCTGACCGGCCGGGCGATCGTCGTCACGGGACTGCCGGAGAAGCCGGAGGCGTTGATGGGGGCGCTGACCGCCGCCGGTGACGTACCGGTGCTGGTGACCTCGCCGGGGCCGTACGACCCGCAGTGGTGCGAGGACGACCCGCTGGTCCTGGAGGCGCCCGCGCGGCGCACCGGGGCGGTGGACGCCTGGTCGGCGGCGCTCGGCACGGGCCTGGCCGACGACCTCGACCTGACGGCGACGGTCGCCCCCTACCACCTGGGCGGGGAGCGGATGCTGCGCGCCGCCCGCGCCGCGCACGCGCTCGCGGCCTTCGACGGCACCCCGGTCGGCGCCGCCCATCTGCGGCTCGCCGCCCGCCAGCAGTCCGCCTCGGGGCTGGAGCGGCACGCCCGGCGCATCCGCCCGGACGTGGACTGGGGGGACCTGGTGCTGCCCGAAGGTCCCTTGACGCAGCTGCGCGAGCTGGCGCTGCGCGCCCGCCACCGCGACCAGGTCCTCGGCGACTGGCGGCTCAGCGCCGGCGGGGGCCGCGGCCGGGGCGTCCTCGGCCTGTTCGCCGGCGAGTCCGGCACCGGCAAGACGCTGTCGGCGGAGGTGGTCGCCGCCGACCTGGGCCTGGACCTCTACGTCGTCCAGCTCTCCTCGATCGTGGACAAGTACGTCGGCGAGACCGAGAAGAACCTGGAGCGGATCTTCTCCGAGGCCGACCGGACCGACGCGGTGCTGCTGTTCGACGAGGCGGACGCCGTGTTCGGCAAGCGCGGCGAGGTCAAGGACGCGCACGACAAGTACGCCAACATGGAGAGCGCCTACCTGCTCCAGCGTCTGGAGGCGTTCGACGGGATCGCGCTGCTCACCACCAACCTGCGGGCCAACATCGACGAGGCGTTCACCCGCCGGCTCGACCTGGTGGTGGACTTCCCGTTCCCCGACCCCGAGCAGCGGCTCGCGCTGTGGCGGCACGGTCTGAAGCACGTACCGGCCGAGGACGGCATCGATCCGGCGCCGCTGGCCAAGGAGTTCGAGCTGGCGGGCGGTTCGATCCGCAGCGCCGTGGTCACCGCCGCCTACCTGGCCGCCGGGCGGGGGTCGCCGGTGACGGGCGCCGACCTGCTGGAGGGCGCCCGCCGGGAGTACCGCAAGGCGGGGCGGCTGGTGCCGGGCGAGGGGTCGTGGTGACCTACCGCGCCGTCGGGTGGACGATCTTCCACTCCTGATCGTCCACGTTGCTGCAGTTGTGGATCGTCAGCTTCTGGCCGGAGACCTTCTTGATCAGGTCGTGCACCTGGAGGCACAGGTGGTTGCTGGCGTAGTTGCGGATCCAGTAGTCGCCGCTCTCCTGCTTGTCGGCCCACCACAGCTGGTTGTCGCCGGTGGTGCCGTCGCAGGTGAACTCGGTGACCGGCGTGCCGACCCCGGCGGCCCCGTTGTACGGCAGGTCCATGCAGAACTGGTCGGTGACGTTGCGGATCTGGAAGAGCTTCGCGCCGCCGGGCCCCAGCCTGGCGTCCTTGACCTCCAGGTTCCAGCGCTGGTTGTCGCCGGTCTCATGGCAGTTGTCCTGCTGCACCGGGCCGTCGAGCTGCCCCTTCTCCCGTCCGGGGATGTCGGCGCACATGCCGGTGGCCGGGTTGAACAGCATGACGTCCTGCGCGGGCACGACGTCCTGGGGCTTCTTCTTCGCCGGGCTCGGTGACGCGCCCCCGCCACCACCGCCGCCGCCGCCCGGGTCCGCCGACTCCCCGGCCACCGGCTGCTCCGCCTCCGGGGTCGCGGCCGGCACGCTGGGGGCGGCCGGTTCCCCGGGGGCGCTCGGGCTCGGGGCCAGCACGGTGCCCGCCTCCTCGACCTTCTCGGTGGCGGAGGTGCGGACCTGCGGCTTGTACGCGATCCAGATCATGACGAAGGCGATCGCCAGCGCGAGGAACACGCTCAGGAAGGTCGCCAGCCAGCGCGGCAGGAACCCGCGCTGCACGAACGTCCCCGGCACCTCCAGGGGTTCGACCCCGGTCCGCTGAAGGACCAGACTGTACGGCCGGTCCTCCTTCGACCCGAACCAGGTGACCCGCTGCGGACGCAACGTCCCCTTCACGAACACCGCGCGCCCCGGCTCGATCTGCACACTCGCCGGATGCAGGTCGTACGACAGATGATCACCCTGATCACTGCCGCTGACCGACGCCGTCACCTTCGTATTGCCCAGATTGTCCACCGCCAGCCGCGGCTTCCCCCGGAACACACCCTTCACCGTCACCGGCACCAACTCGGCCCGCACCTCGGAGAACGGCGTGATCGTCAGGTTCCCCTCCGGAACCGTCACCGCGTCCGGATGCTCCGTCGGCGTGATCCGCACCGCATACGGATTCGGCCCCGCCGTCGCATCCGGCGTACGCGGCGGAGAGAACGTCAGCTCCACCGTCCCCGTCGTACCCGGATACAACCGGATCGTCGCCGGCTCCACCACCGTCCACGGCGCCAGATCACCGACCGGCTCGAAACGGTACTCATCGACGACATCGCCGGTGTTGCGGACCCGCAGCCGCACCCGTGTGCTGCTGCCGGGATCGACGGTGGCGGACGCGGGCTCTAGGGAGGTCCACAGACTCACGTGACGACGGTACGGGAGCGTCCCGCCGTACATCAGGTGCAGCCGGGCAGACCCGGCTGCCCGATCAGTCCGCCGGGGAGGCCGCGCGCGCGGCGGCGGATCACGCGGGTCACTCCTGGGTGGGCTTGATGATCTTCCACTCCTCGTCACCGACGTTGCTGCAGTCGGAGAGGTTCAGCTTGGAGAAGAGGGCGCCGCCGCCGTCGCCCTCCACGGCGAGGCACTTGTGGTTGCTGGCGAAGTTGCGGATCCAGTAGTCGCCGCTCTCCTGCTTGTCGGCCCACCAGAGCTGATTGTCGGTGGTGGTGGTGCTGTCGCAGGTGAACTCGGTGACCGGCGTGCCGACCGCGGCGGCCCCGTGGTCCGGCAGGTCCATGCAGAACTGGTCCTTGGTGTTGCGGATCTGGAAGAGGGCCGTACCGCCGGGGCCGCCCTTGGCGTACTTCACCTCCAGGTTCCACATCTGGTTGTCCTGGTCGCCCGGGGCGCACACGGCCTGCTGCACCGGGCCGTCGGCCTCGCCCTTGTCGCGCCCGGGGAGTTCGGCGCACATGTCGCTGGTGGTGTTGCGCAGCATGATGTTCTGCGCGGGCACCACGCTCTCGGCCTTCTTCTTCGTCGGACTCGGTGACGCGCCTCCGCCGCCGCCTCCGCCGCCGCCGCCGGAGTCCGCGGACTCCTCGGCCGACGGCTGGGCCTGCGCCTCCGGGGTCTCGGCCGGCACGCTCGGCGCCGCCAGGTCCTGCGTCTCGCTGGGACTCGGGGCCAGGGCGACCCCGGCTTCGTCGACCTTCTCGGTGGCGGAGGTGCGGACCTGCGGCTTGTACGCGATCCAGATCATGACGAAGGCGATCGCCAGCGCGAGGAACACGCTCAGGAAGGTCGCCAGCCAGCGCGGCAGGAACCCGCGCTGCACGAACGTCCCCGGCACCTCCAGGGGTTCGACCCCGGTCCGCTGAAGGACCAGACTGTACGGCCGGTCCTCCTTCGACCCGAACCAGGTGACCCGCTGCGGACGCAACGTCCCCTTCACGAACACCGCGCGCCCCGGCTCGATCTGCACACTCGCCGGATGCAGGTCGTACGACAGATGATCACCCTGATCACTGCCGCTGACCGACGCCGTCACCTTCGTATTGCCCAGATTGTCCACCGCCAGCCGCGGCTTCCCCCGGAACACACCCTTCACCGTCACCGGCACCAACTCGGCCCGCACCTCGGAGAACGGCGTGATCGTCAGGTTCCCCTCCGGAACCGTCACCGCGTCCGGATGCTCCGTCGGCGTGATCCGCACCGCATACGGATTCGGCCCCGCCGTCGCATCCGGCGTACGCGGCGGAGAGAACGTCAGCTCCACCGTCCCCGTCGTACCCGGATACAACCGGATCGTCGCCGGCTCCACCACCGTCCACGGCGCCAGATCACCGACCGGCTCGAAACGGTACTCATCGACGACGTCACCCGTGTTGCGGACCCGCAGCCGTACGCGCGTACTGCTGCCGGGGTCCACGGTGGCGGACGCGGGCTCGAGGGAGGTCCAGAGGCTCACGCGACGACAGTAGAGAGGGGCTCACGGCCTGTCGAAGGAGCCGGGGCAGAGTCGGCTGCCCGAAAGGGCAGCGTTCGGGGCGGATCGGACGGGACGTCAGATCTCGCCCCGCGCCATGCGCGCGCCGACCTCCGCCGCCTCGACCTCCTCGTGATGGTTCGGGTCGGAGACGGACTCGCCGTGCCCGTTGTCGTGGCCGGCCACCTTGCCCTGGGACTGCTGCCAGACGTGGTGCGCCTCGTGGAACAGCGTCGCGTCGTCCAGGGCCGAGCGCTGGGCGACGATGTGCGAGCCGGTGGTGTAGGCGATCGCCTGGAGGTTCTCCGCCGACCGCTGCGCCACCGCGTTGTCGTGCAGCCGGACGTGTCCGAAGCTCATGCCGTACGCCTGCTCCGCCCGCTCCTGGATGTGCGGGGGCAGCGGCTTGCCGGACGTGTTGATCGCGTCGTCCACCGACACCCGGGGCTCCTCGAGGGCCGGCGCCGACGGGGCCATGCGGCGCTGCACGCCGGCCGCCTCGGGCTCGCCGTGCCCGCAGCCGGGGCCGTGCTCGTGCCGGGCCCGCTGGACGGCCCGGGACACCGCCGAGTTCCCGGCCAGCCGCTGCAGGGCCAGCATCCGGCCCGCGGGGCCGCCCGGGGCGCCGGGGCGACCGGCCGTGCTCTGCTCACCGGCCTGGTGGGCGGCCTGTGTTCCGTGTGCGCGCACAACGCTCCTCGGCAGCTGCTGGGTCCGGCACGTGACGACTCTCCCCCGCAGGTCTACCCGTCCGGGCCCCCCGGCACAACGGCCTCGGGGGCAGTCCCCGGGGCAGGGCGCCGGCGGCGAACCCCGACCCGTCGTCGAACAGTTGCCGTCCGCGTGTTTGGCGAACCGCTGTCCGGTACACGATGCCGGAGGGGAAACGGTTGCCTGCCAGGAGGCAAAGACAGGGATTCTGCCCCATCGGGCACAGCCCGGGGCAACAGGCATGCCCCCGGTCCGGCACCGGCGGCCGTTTCGACGGGGGCAACGCGCGCGTGACGCTGAGGGGCGTCCTGTCTCGTACCCCGAGGAGAGCAGAGCATGCCGTCCTACCTGTCGCCCGGCGTCTACGTCGAGGAGGTGGCCAGCGGCTCGCGCCCCATCGAGGGGGTGGGCACCTCGGTGGCGGCCTTCGTCGGGCTCGCGCCGACCGGGCCCCTCAACGAGCCGACGCTGGTGACCAACTGGACGCAGTACGTCGCGGCCTTCGGTGACTTCACCGACGGGTACTACCTCGCGCACTCCGTCTACGGCTTCTTCAACAACGGCGGCTCGGCCGCGTACGTCGTCCGCGTCGGCGGCTCCCCCGACGGCATCAACGGCACCGGCGGCGGTGCGAACCAGGCCGCCGTGACCGGCGGTTCGGCCCCGGCCGCGCTGCCCGCCGCCGAGCCCAAGCAGCTCGGCACGTTCGCCGTGACGGCGACCACGGCCGGCCAGCACGGCCCGCTCACCGTCGAGGTCGCCGACCCCGAGGGCGAGGGCCCCGCCGAGCGCTTCAAGCTGATCGTCAAGGACGGCGAGAAGCCGGTCGAGACGTTCGACGTGAGCGCCAAGAAGGGCAACCGCTCCTACGTCGTCACCCAGGTGAAGGAGCGCTCCAAGCTCATCACCGTCACCGAGGCCGCGCCGGCCGCGCAGCTCGCCCGCCCGGAGAACCAGACGGTGACCCTGGCCGCGCCGCCCGCCCCGGCCGCCCCCGTCGAGCAGGCGCCCGACGAGGTCGCCCAGCCCGGCCCCGCCCAGTACCTCGGCGACAGCTCCGACCGCACCGGCTTCGGCGGTCTGGAGGCGATCGACGAGATCTCCATGGTGGCCGTGCCCGACCTGATGGCCGCCTACCAGAACGGCGCCATCGACCACGAGGCCATGAAGGCCGTCCAGCTCGGCCTGATCGCCCACTGCGAGCTGATGGGCGACCGCGTCGCCATCATCGACCCGCCGCCGGGCCTGAACGCCCGTCAGATCCGCGTGTGGCGGCAGGAGACGGCCGGCTACGACTCCAAGTACGCCGCCCTGTACTACCCCTGGATCAAGTCCTTCGACCCGGCCACCGGACAGGCCCGCCTGGTCCCGCCGAGCGGTCACATGGCCGGCATCTGGGCCCGCAACGACTTCGAGCGCGGCGTCCACAAGGCCCCCGCCAACGAGGTCGTCCGCGGCGCCATCGACCTGGAGCTGCAGATCACCCGCGGCGAGCAGGACCTGCTCAACCCGATCGGCGTCAACTGCATCCGTTCCTTCCCGGGCCGCGGCATCCGCGTCTGGGGCGCCCGCACCCTCTCCTCCGACCCGGCGTGGCGCTACCTGAACATCCGCCGGTACTTCAACTACCTGGAGGAGTCGATCCTGATCGGCACCCAGTGGGTGGTCTTCGAGCCGAACGACCACAACCTCTGGGCGCGCATCCGGCGCAACGTCTCGGCGTTCCTCGTCAACGAGTGGCGCAACGGCGCCCTGTTCGGCCAGAGCCCCGAGCAGGCCTTCTACGTCAAGTGCAACGAGGAGACCAACCCGCCGGAGTCCGTCGACCTCGGCCGGGTCATCTGCGAGATCGGCATCGCGCCGGTCAAGCCCGCCGAATTCGTGATCTTCCGGCTGGCGCAGTTCTCCAGCGGCAGCGGCGAGCTGGAGGAGTAGGCGGACCCGGTCCCCCTGCTCCCTCCCCCACCTCCTAGAAGGACAGCGAACTCATGGCTCTCCCCAAAGCAGAAGACGTACTCGTCGCACCGAATTTCGGTCTCCAGATCGACGGTGTGATGGTCGAGTACCTCAACTCGGTCAGCGGCCTCCAGGTCGAGCAGGACGTCATCAAGTACCAGCAGAACCAGGGCGCCACCGGCCGCAACAACGTCACCCTGATGCCGGGCGTGGCCAAGGACGGCCAGGTCAACGTCGAGCGCGGCGCGAGCCAGTCGGCGGCGTTCACCCAGTGGATCAACGACTCGCTCAACGGCCGGATGGCGACCGCCCGCAAGAACGCCACGATCATCGTGATGGACTACGAGGACAACCCGGTCAAGCGCTGGAACCTGCGCAACGCCTGGTGCAGCAAGATCGTGATGGGCACCCTGAAGGCGGGTGACACCTCTCCGCTCACCGAGACCGTGACCATCGTGTTCGAAGAACTGGTCGTCGAGTAATGCGTCGTTCGGCTGTCGGTGCGCCCAGTGCGAGCAGGGTTGCCGAGGCGCCCGCGGCCGACCGGTCCGCGGCGGCGGGAGCGGAGTTCACCTCTCCGGCTCCCGCCGCCGCCCCGCCGGCGGACGTGGCCCCGCGGCAGACACTGCGCACCGAGTTCCCCTTCGAACTGCCCCGCGGGTACGTGGACGACAGCGGCACGGTGCACCGCGAGGGTGTGATGCGGCTGTCGACGGCGCGGGACGAACTCGTGCCGCTGCGCGACGTCCGCGTCCAGGAGAACCCGGCGTACCTGTCGGTCGTCCTGCTCGGCCGGGTCATCACCCAGCTGGGCACGCTGCCGATGGTGCACGACGGCATCGTGGAGAACATGTTCGCCTCGGATCTGGCGTTCCTCCAGGACTTCTACCGCCAGATCAACGCCGAGGGCCACACCCGGGCGGCGGTGGAATGCCCGCACTGCTCCGAGCCCTTCGAGGTGGAACTCGGCGGGAGCCGCCTGGGGGAATCGTGACGTACGCGACCGACCGGCTGCACGAGGAGATCGCGTACGTCGCCTACCACTTCCACTGGAGCCTGGAGGCGATCCTGGACCTGGAGCACCACGACCGCCGCCGGTACACGGAACAGATCGCGTCCTTCGTGACGCGGTCCGAGGCGGAGGACTGATCTGTGGGGTTCCTGGACCGTCTGCGCGGCCGGGGCGAGCGCCCCGCCGACCCGGCCGTGACACCGGCGACGGGTCCGGCGGCGGCGCCCGCACCGGTGCCCGCCGCACCCGGGCCCGCGTCGGCCCCCGGGCCCGCGTCGGCTCCCGGGCCCGCGTCGGCTCCGGCGGCCGAGGCGGCGCCGGCGCCCCGGGCGGCCGGGTGGCCGGGGCTGCCGCCGATCCAGCGGACCGCGGCCGGACCCTCCGGGGTCGCCGACCGCGGCTTCGGCGGGCGGCTGCCCACCTGGCAGAACCCGTCGTTCGCCCGGACGCCGTCCCTCGGTGTCCTGGACCCCTCACCGCAGCGGCTGCTGCCCTCGGCGCCGGCCGCTCCCACCGCCGGCCCGGTGACCGGCCTGGAGCGGCCCGCGCGGGCCCTGCCCCGGGCCACCGCGGCTCCCGGTACGGGGGTGCAGCGCACGCCGGTGGTGCCTCTGCGGGCCCTCCCGGCGGACCCGCCGGACGCCACCGAGCAGGGGGTACCGGGGGCGTCGTCGCCGTCCCCGGCGGACCGGGCCCCGCGGTCGCGCCCCGCCGTGCAGCGGGCGGCCGTGCCCGCCGTCCCGGCGTCTCCCGTCCTGCCGCCGGCACCGGCTCCGGCACCGCAGCGCGGCGTCCGGGTGACCCCCGCGCCGGCGGCGCCGGCGGCCCGGACCCGGCCCCTGCTCACCGCGCCGGTCGCCGCCCCGGCCGTCCAGCGCAGGTCCCTGCCCGCGGCGCGACGGGAGTCCGCGCCCCAGGGCGTGGCGCCGGCCACCGCGGCGGCCCGGCCGGCGAACCGGGACGGCGGGGACGGCGGCGACGGCGGGGACAGCAGGGGCGGCGGTTCACCCGCCTCCCCCGCGCCCACCGCGCCCACCGGCCCCCTGCCCCTCCAGCGGGCGGTCTCCCGCGCCGGCGACACCGCCCCGGCACCACGCCGTACGGAGGCGCCCGCCGCCCCGCCGGCCGCGCGCCCCGGTGCCCGGACGGCCCCCGCGACGTCCCCGGCCGCCGGTACGGCCCCCGTCCAGCGGGCCGCCGCCGCGCCCGCGGTCCGGCGCCGGACGGCCCCGCCGTCCCCCGCGCCGGACACGACGAACGGGGCGACGCCGCCGGGCGGCGCGGCGCCGGGCCGCAGCACGGCACCGGATGGCAGCACGGCTCCGAGTGGCAGCACGGCACCGGGTGGCGCCACGCCGTCGGGGGTCACGAGCGGCGCCACGCCGCCGAGCGCCGCCGGCGGTGCCACGCCGCCCGCGGTGCAGCGACGGGCCACGGACGCCCGGACCGCGGACGCCGGTCCCCCGGCCGGGCGCGACTCGGCAGCGGGTGACTCCGCCGTACGTGACTCCGCCGCGCCCGGGTCGGCCGCCCCCGGCGGCACACCGCCGGTGGTCCGGCCCCGCACGACCGACCCGGCCCGACCGGACGCGCCCGCCGCGCCCGGCACGCCCCCGCCGGTCCAGCGCCGGGCCACCGCCCGGCCGGCCCCGCAGGACCCGGCCGCCACCTCCGGCAGCACCCCGTCCACGGTCCGGCGCGGGACGGCCCCGCACGACCCGGCCCCCTCCGGCGGCACGCCGCCGGTGCGGCCCGGCACGGCCGACCCCGCGCGGCCGGGCACGTCCGCCACGCCTCCCCCGGTCCAGCGCACGGCGACCGCACCCGTGCAGCGGGCCCCGCAGGACCCGGCCGCCCCCGGCGCCACCCCGCCGGCGGTCCGGCCCCGCACGACCGACCCGGCCCGACCGGACGCGCCCGCCACGCCCGCCGCGCCCCCGCCGGTCCAGCGCCGGGCCACCGGCGCCCGCGACACGAAGCCCCTCGGCACCACCCCGCCCCCGGTCCAGCACCGGACCACCGGCCCCGCGCAGCCGACCCCGAGCGCCCCGGACGCCCCCGGCGCCACCCCGCCGGCGGTCCCGCCCCGCACGACCGACCCGGCCCGACCGGACGCGCCCGCCGCGCCCGCCACGCCGCCCCCGGTCCAGCGCACGGCGGCCAGCCCCGCACAGCCGGGCACGCCCGCGCCGCCCGCCGTCCAGCCCCGCACGACCGCCCCCGGGCAACCGGGCCCGTCCACCGCGCCCCCCACGCCTGTCCCGGTCCGGCGCCGGTCCACGCAACCCCCACGTCCCGGTCCCGCCTCCGACGCGGCGCGGCCGGCCCCCGCCGCACCCGCTTCCGCCACCCCGGAAGCCACCCCTGCCGTCCAACGCCACAGCCCGGCCACCCCGAGCGGCCCCACGTCCACTCCGGCCCCGACGACCCGGCCGGCGTCGCCGCCGTCCGGCCCCTCCACCCCGTCCGGTCCGTCCGGCACGTCCGGCCCCTCCACCCCGCCCAGTCCGCCCGGTCCGTCCGGCACGTCCGGCCCCTCCGCCCCGCCCGTCCAGCGCCTCGCCCCGGACGCCCCGGGCCCCGGCGCGTCGCCCGCCGCCCTCCCGGTCGAACGCCCCCGTACGGCGCCCGCCCCCGGCCCGGCGCGGCACCCGGGCGGCCGGCCCGCCACCACCTCGGACACCACCCCCGCACCGGCCGTGCAGCGCGCCCTCCCGCGTACCGGCGCCCCGTCCGCGTCCGCCTCCTCGCCGGACCCGGCCCCGGTACGGCGGTCCGCCGCCGAGGCGGGCGCCGGGCGTCCGCCGGTGCAGCGGGCCACCGACGTGCCGCGTCCGGCCCGCCGCCCGGGTCTCGGCGCCCCGCTCCCGGCGGTCCCGGCCGTCCCGGCCGTCCCGGCCCCGGCGGACACGGCCTCGCCGGCCGTCCAGCGGCTTCCCCTCGCCTCCGCCCCGGCCGCCTCCGAGCCGAGCCGTACTTCCCCCGGCGGGACACCGGGGCCGAGCCGCACCTCCCCCGGTGACCCGCCGGCGCCCGCCGTACCCCGGACCCCCTCCTCCCCGGAGGCGGCCCCGCACGCCACGGCGTCCACCCCCGGCGCGCCCCCGACCCAGGACGTGCCGCCCCCCGCGCCGGCCGGCCCCCGCGTCCAGCGCGCCACGGTCCCCGACGCCCCCCGCGTCCAGCGCGCCACCCCCGCCACCGCGATCGGCCCCCGGACCCAGCCCGCCTCCGCCCCGGCGCCACCGGCCCAGGGCCCCGCCCGGACCCAGCGGGCGTCGGCCCCCGACGGCCCCCCGGCCCGGCACACCGCCCCGCTCCCCGTCGTGGCCCCCGTGCAGCGCGCCGAAGCCGCCGCGCCCGCGCCGGCCCGCCCCGGCACCCCCGTCCAGCGCGCCTCGGCCCCGGCTTCCGTGCCCCCCGTCGTCACCCCCCGCCGGGACACCGCGCGCCCGGCCGCCCCGGCCCCCCTCGTGGTCCCCGTCCAGCGCGCCACCGCACCGGACGCCCCCGCCGGCACCGGGGCGGCGGTCCCCGCCCTCCCCGTCCTGGGCGGCCTCACGCCCCCGCCCTCCACCGCGTCCCCGGCGCCCTTCCCGCCGGCCTTCTCCGCCGCCGGGCCGGGCAGCCCCCCGGCCGTCCAGCGCCGCACCGCCGAGGGCGCCCCCACCGCCGTACCCCTGCGCACGCCCGCGCCGGCGGCCCCGGCCGGCTCCCCGGCCGCCCCCCTCACGGCCCTCCCGGTGGCCGCCCTCGCCCCGCCCCGCCCGGCGACGCCCCCGTCGCTCCCGCAGGGCTCGGCGGGGACCGCCGTACAGCGCACCCCGCGGCGGTCGGCGGTCGGTGCGCTCGCCGCCGCGGCGGCGGCCACCGTCTCCGCCACGCTGAGCCCGCTCCAGCCGCACCGGAGCGCCGCGGCGCAGGACGCGCCACCGCCGTACAGCGAGACGCCCCCGCTCGGGCACACCTCGGCGGCGGTCTCCGCTCCGGCCCGGCGGGAACCGCCGCCCGCGCCCGCCCCGACGGCGGCCGGCGCCTGGAACCCGAAGGAGCTGACCGACGCCCAGCTCGACGAACTGGTGCACCGGCTCATCGGCCGCATCACCCGCCTGGTCCGCACCGAGCTACGGATGGACCGCGAACGGATCGGCAGACTCCGCGACGACCGCCGCTGACCTCCGGCCCGCCCGGCCGGTCCGACCGTCCCGACCGCACCCGCAGCCCCCGCACCTCCGACCGCTCCGACAGAAAGGCGGCCTTCGATGCCCTCCCGCCAGGACCCGGGTTCCACCATCTGGTTCTCCCTCTCGATCGACGGCCAGAGCCTCGGTTACTGGAACGGGTGCGAGGGCCTGTCGTCGCAGGTGGAGGTCGAGCAGCGCCAGGAAGGCGGCAACAACGGCTTCGTGTGGCAGCTGCCCACCCGCATCACCTTCTCCAACGTCCGGCTGACCCGTCCGCTCACCCCGGACACCACGAAGGTCGCCAAGTGGATCTCCTCCGTGCAGACCGGCATCAAGCGCCCCACCGGCACCATCGTGGCCCGGCGCGCGGACGGTTCGGAGGTCGCCCGCTGGGGGCTGCTGGAGGTCCTGCCGGTGAGCTGGCAGGGACCGTCCTTCGACCCCGGGGGCTCGGCCGTCGCCACCGAGGTGCTGGAGATCGCCCACCACGGCTTCACCGACTGAGCGCGACCACCGGAACCACCGGACCAGCAGGCCCACCGGAACCCCGGGCCCACTGGGTCCGCCGGAACCCCCGAATCCACCGGAACCACCGGACCATCAGAGCCAGCGGAACGAAAGGAGCGGCACACCCCATGGCCAAGAGCAGCGGCGCAGGCAAGAGCCTGGTCCACGCCACCCTCGCCATCCACGAGCCGCCCACCGGTGACAGCACCTCGCCGGGCGCCCTCATCAAGAACTTCTCCTTCCAGTTCAACCCGGCGCAGCTGACTCTGTCCCGCCGCGCCCACTGGAAGGACTCGGACTCGGCGATGACGCGGAACGGACCCGTGCCCGAGTTCATGGGCCAGGTGCCCCGCGAGATGGCCGTGGAGATCTTCCTGGACTCCTCGGACGAGCCCAGCAGCAACAAGGTCCTCAAGCAGGTCGACTCCCTGCTGGACTGCTGTGTGACGACGACCAAGAGCCTGGCCACCAAGAAGCCCTCACCGCCCTGGGTGATCTTCCAGTGGGGTTCCTTCTCCACGGCCCGGTTCGCCGCCTACGTCAGCTCCGTCCAGGCCTCCTACACCCTGTTCGGCACGTCCGGCGTCCCGATCCGCGCCACCTGCCAGCTCCAGCTGCACGAGCTGCCGCACGCCACCGAGGGCCAGAACCCCACCTCCGGCGCGCTCACCGCGCAGCGCGTGCACCGCGTCGTCGCCGGCGACTCCCTCCAGTCGCTGGCCTGGCAGGAGTACGGCGACGCCTCCGCCTGGCGCGCGATCGCCGAGGCCAACGAGATCGACAACCCGGCGCACCTGCCCACCGGCACCGACCTCCTCCTGCCCGCCACCGAGGAGGTGCGTCGCTGATGCCGCCGCTGTCGTACTCCAACATCATCCAGGTCAAGATCAACGGCATGGAGCTGCGCAAGACGATCGCCCCGCTGCTCGTCGAGGGCTGGGTCGACCAGGGCGTCGGCGTCCCCGCCGCCTTCCGCCTGACCTTCCGCGACCCCAACCGGACCCTCCTGAAGCGGCTCGGCGTCACCTTCGGCACCAAGGTGGTCCTGACGCCCGTCGCCAACGGCAAGGGCATCTCCGACCCGCTGCTGACCGGCGAGGTCACCGCCCTGGAGGCCGACTACGACGGCACCGGCTCCTTCACCGTGATCCGCGGCTACGACCTCGGCCACCGCCTGCTGCGCCAGCGCCGGGTGGCCGCGTACACCAACCAGACCGCCTCCTCGATCGTCCGCAAACTGGTCGGCCTCAACGGCGTACCGGTCGGCCGCATCGAGTCCACGAAGACGCCCTACGAGTTCATCAGCCAGGGCAACGTCACCGACTGGGACTTCATCGCCCGGCTCGCCGACGAGAACGAGATGGTGATGTCCCTGGACGCCAAGGGCAAGTTCAACTTCGTCTCGCCCACACCGTCCTCCGGCGCGCCCTCCCCGCAGACCGACCCCGACAAGACCCCGTTCGTGCTCCAGGCCCGGCACGACATCCTCCGGCTGCGCACCGCCGTCACCGCCTCCGACCAGGTCGCCAAGGTCGAGTCCCGCGGCTGGGACGTCAACCTCGCCAAGGAGATCGTCGCCACCGCCCCCGCCATCACCAACCCCGGCTTCGACATCGGCACCACCCCCGGCGGCGCGGCCCGCTTCTTCAAACCGGCCAAACTCGTGGAGACCGCCACGCCCTACGACAAGCAGGCCGAGGTCAAGTACGCCGCGAACGCCCTCGCCGACGACGTCACCTCCGCCTTCGCCGAACTGGAGGTCGCCGTCCGCGGCAACCCCAAGCTCCGCCCCGGCGTCCCGGTGGCCCTCGCCGAGACCGGCCCGCCCTTCGAGGGCAAGTACACCGTCACCTCCGTCCGCCACAGCTTCGGCGACGGCCAGCACTACGAGTCCGCGCTCACCGTCAGCGGCCGCCAGTGGCGCTCCCTGTACGGGCTGGCCTCCGGCGGCACCGGGACCGCGCCCAGACTGCCCAGCGTCGCCAACGCCGTCGTCACCGACGTCACCGACCCGCTCAAGCGGGGCCGGGTCAAGCTCAAGTTCCCGTGGCTGGACGACACCTACGTCAGCGACTGGACCCGCT
The DNA here is from genome assembly GCF_020521275.1 of Streptomyces daghestanicus. Lineage (NCBI taxonomy): Bacteria > Bacillati > Actinomycetota > Actinomycetes > Kitasatosporales > Streptomycetaceae > Streptomyces > Streptomyces daghestanicus. The sequence continues at coordinate 152,710 of NZ_BNDX01000010.1, forward strand.
CGGTGCAGCTCGGCGGCAAGGGCGGCGGCGGCTTCTTCCCGATGGACGTCGGCGACGAGGTCCTCGTCGCCTTCGACCGCGGCGCCCTCGACCACCCCTTCGTCATCGGCGGCCTCTACAACGGCCGCGACAAGGAGACCAAGAACGACGTCCAGCTGTACAGCGGCGCCCGCAACCAGGCCAGCCGGCACACCATCTCCGACCGCACCGGCAACCGCGTCGACCTGCTCAGCGCCAAACTCGCCCGCAAACAGGGCGTGCGCATCAAGTCCGGCGACGACAAGCTGACCATCAACCTCGACCGCGCCCAGACCGAGATCAGCATCGACAGCAAGGGCACCGTCAAGATCACCGGCAGCCGCTCGGTCTCCGTCCAGGCCGGCACCAGCCTGTCGCTCAGCGCCGGACGCTCCCTGACCATCAAGAGCGGCGGCCCGATCAGCATCCAGGGCGGCAGCATGATCAACATGCGCAGCGCCGGCCAGATCGGCGTGAACGCCGGAGGCGCCCTGAACATGGTGGCGGGCGGCGCCGCGACCCTGACCGGCGGCGGCGCCACCAGCATCACCGGCGGCGGCACCCTCCAGCTCAACTCCGCCTCCACCAGGGTCGTCGGAGCGAGCTTCTCCGTCCTGGCACCCTCGTTCAAGGTCATCACGATCCCCGTGCCGGGTGCGTCATGAACCGTCCCCGAGGAAGGCAGGAGGCACCCTGATGGCCGAGCAGTTCGTCGGATCGGGCTGGTCGTTCCCGTTGCGCATCGGGCCGACCGGCGGCATCGCCCTGGTCAGCGGCGAGAAGGAGATCGAGGAGGCCATCCGGCTGGTCCTGTCGACCGCGCCCGGCGAACGGCCCATGCGACCCGACTTCGGCTGCGCCATCCACGACCTCGTCTTCGCCCCCGTCAACGAGGAGACCGCCGGCCGCATCCAGCACGAGGTCTACCTCAGCCTCGACCGCTGGGAGCCGCGCATCGAGGTCCAGGACGTCGAGGTCTCGGTCGGCGCCGAGGAGAGCACCCTCCTCATCGACGTGCGCTACTCGATCCGCGGCACCAACAACCCGCGCAGCCTCGTCTTCCCGTTCTACGTCATCCCGTCCCACGAGGAGCCGGGCACGTCCACCCCGTCCGACGGGCCCGGCACCCTCCCCGAAAGCGACCTCTGATGCCCCTGCCCTCCCCCAACCTCGACGACCGCCGCTTCCAGCAGTTCGTCGACGACGCCAAGCGCTACATCCAGCAGCGCGCCCCGGAGTGGACCGACCACAACGTCTCCGACCCCGGCGTCACCCTCGTCGAGACGGTCGCGCACATGGCCGACCAGATCGTCTACCGGCTCAACCGGGTACCGGAGAAGAACCACCTCGCCTTCCTCGACCTGGTCGGCATCACCCTCTTCCCGCCGACCGCCGCCCGCACCGACGTCACCTTCTGGCTCTCCGCACCCCAGGACGAGGCCGTCTCCGTGCCGGTCGGCACCGAGGTCGCCACCCTGCGCACCGAGAACGAGGACGCCGTCGTCTTCGCCGTCGAACGCGACCTGCGCATCGTCCCCAGCGCCCTGCGCCACCTCGTCGTCCAGCAGCGCGGCCAGGCCGTCACCGACCGCACCCACGACCTGGCCGAGGGCACCGACATCCTCTGCTTCGCCGAGTCGCCACGCCCCGGCGACTGCATGCTCCTCGGCCTCACCGCCGCCGTCCCGCACTGCGCCGTCGTCCTCGAACTCGACAGCCGCGTCGACGGTGTCGGCGTCGACCCCCGCCAGCCGCCCCTGGTCTGGGAGGCCTGGACCGAGGACGGCTGGCAGCCCTGCGAGGTCGACCGCGACGGCACCGGCGGCCTCAACCGCCCCGGCGAGGTCATCCTGCACGTCCCCGGCACCCACGTGCTCTCCCGCACCGGCGGCCACGAGGCCGGCTGGCTGCGCTGCCGCGTCACCGAGCCCCTCCCCGACCAGCCCTTCTACACCACCTCCCCGACCGTCCGGTCCGCCGAGGCCTGCACCATCGGCGGCACCACCCACGCCATCCACGCCGAGACCGTCTACGACGAACCGCTCGGCGAGTCCACCGGCCTGCCCGGCCAGCGCCTGCGCCTCGAACACGCCCCCGTCGTCGGCGACACCCCGCCCGTCCTCCTCCAGAGCGCCGAACACGACGGCTGGCAGGATTGGGAGGTCGTACCGCACTTCGCGGGCTCCCGCCCCGACGACCGGCACATCACCCTCGACCCCACCACCGGCGAGATAGCCTTCGGCCCCGCCGTCCGCGAACCCGACGGCGGCCTGCGCCAGTACGGCATGGTCGCCCCCAAGGGCGCCGTGCTCCGCGCCCGCCGCTACCGCACCGGCGGCGGCCGGGCCGGCAACGTCGCCCGCGGCGCCGTCCGCGTCCTGCGCACCTCCATCCCCTTCGTCAGCGAGGTCACCAACCGCGAGGCGGCCCGCGGCGGCGTCGACGGCGAGACCGTCGAGGAGGCCAAGGTCCGCGCCCCTATCACGCTGCGCGCCCAGGAACGCGCCGTGACCCTGCGCGACTACGAGGAACTCGCCCGCCGCGCCGCCCCCGAGACCGCCCGCATCACCTGCCTGGAGGGCGAGGAGAGCGAACACGGCGCCTACGCCGTCCGCGTCCTGGTCGTCCCCCAGGCCGTCCCCGACCCCGGCGGCCGGCTCCGCTTCGAACAACTCGTCCCCGGCGACGCCCTGCTCGAACGCATCACCCGCTACCTCGACCAGCGCCGCCTCATCGGCACCCGCCTCGCCGTCGGCCCGCCCTACTACCAGGGCGTCACCGTCGTCGCCACCCTGCACGCCTTCCGCGCCGCCGACACCGACCGGGTCCGCCGCCAGGCCCACGACGCCCTCTACCGCCACCTCGACCCGCTCACCGGCGGCGCCGACGGCAAGGGCTGGCCCTTCGGCCGCCCCGTCCAGGCCGGCGAGATCTTCGCCGTCCTCCAGCGCGTCCCCGGCGTCGAACTCGTCGACGAGGTCATCCTGCACCCCGCCGACCCGCTCACCGGCAAGCGCGGCGACGCCACCGACCGCATCGACCTCGACCCGCCCTCCCTGGTCTTCTCCTTCGACCACCGGGTCCGCGTGATCGGGGACGACCGGTGAGGGGCTCCATCGACGGCCTCGGCTCCTCCGCCCCCATCGGCCTGATGCTCCCGGCCGTCTTCGCCGACGACGACCTCGCCCAGCGGTTCGTCGGGGGCCTCGACGACACCCTCGCGCCGATCCTCAACGTCCTGGACTGCCTGCACGCCTACTTCGTGCCGTCCCTCGCCCCCACCGACTTCACCCGCTGGCTCGGCGACTGGATCGGCGCCGAGACCGACGGCACCGAACCCGAGGACCGGCTGCGCGCCACCGTCGCCGCCGCCGCCGCGCTGCACCGGGTCCGGGGCACCCGGCGCGGCCTGTCCGAAGCGGTACGGCTGGCCTTCGGCGTCGTACCGGAGATCACCGAGAGCGGCGGCGCCGACTGGAGCGCCCGCCCGCTCGGCCCGGTCCCCGGCGACCGCCGCCCGCACCTGCACGTCGCCGTCCGCCTGCCCGACCCGGCACCGGCGGACACCCACCGCCTGGACGCCCTCGTCGCGGCGGCCCGCCCCGCCCACATGCCCTACACGGTCCAGGTGACCGCCGCCGAAAGGACTCCGGAGAGATGACCACGCAGAACTGCGCGGAATGCGGCACCCGCGCGGAACCGGGCCAGTCGTTCTGCGACGCCTGCGGCTCCGTCCTGAGCTGGGACTCCTCGCGCTCACGCTCCGCCTCGTCGAACGCCGAGTCCACCGCCGGCCGCACCACCACCGCCGCCCCCGCCGGCCGCACCCCCGCCGCCCCCGCCGCGGCGACGGCCGCCCCGGCCCCCGCCCGCGCCCAGGACGAGTCCCCCGCCCCCCAGTGGGCCAGGGACTCCGCGACCGCGCAGACCCCCGCACAGGACCCCCAGAACTCCTACGGCACCTTCGCGGACGCCGACCCGGCACCCGCGCCCGCCCCCACCCGCGACACCCCCGGCGACCGCCCTGCCCCCGCCCCGGAGCCCCCCGCCGGCCCCGACGACACCACCCCCACCGCCCCGACCCCCACCGCACCCCAGCCGCGGAACCCGGCCCCCGCCCCGGCCCCGGCCCCCGACATGAGCGACACCATGGCCCACCGGGCCCGCTCCCTCCTCGTCCCCGTAGCCGACCCCGAGGCCCGGACCGTCCCCGCGGACCCCGCCGTCGCCCCCGTCCTGCCCGGCCGCCCCGTGGCCGACCGCCCCCAGGTCCGCTCCCTGGGACCCCAGGACGGCGAGAACGGCCCGCCCTGCCCCTGGTGCGCCACGCCCAACCGCGTCGACCGCCACTACTGCAACCGCTGCGCCATGCCGCTGGCCGGCGACGAACGCACGGACGCCCGGCCGCTCCCCTGGTGGCGCCGCCTCTTCCGGGGCACCCAGGAGACCCCCTGGGCCGGCGACCGCCCCCGGCTGCGCCGCACCTTCGACCGGATCGGCACCTGGATCTGGGCCGCCATCGCCGTGACCGCGGTGATCCTCGGCATCATCTACATCCCGGACGGCATCCAGGCCACCCGCGACCACTTCGCCAAGCGCGCCCCGGTCACCCCGGACTCGGTCAAGGCGTCCCGCTCGTACCCCGGCCACAAGCCGGAACTCCTCTTCGACAAGCTCAGCAACACCTGGTGGGGACCGGGCGTCACCCAGTCCGGCGAGGGCCAGTGGGTCGAGGCCCGCTTCAGCGAGCCGGTCCGCCTGCTGGACGTCCTCATCACCTCCGGCACCTCCAGCCGCCCGGAGCACCTCCAGGAGTCGGCGCTGCCGCACCGCGTCACCGCGAAGATCACCATGAAGGACGGCACCACCAAGACCCGCAGCCTCACCCTGGACCAGGCCGCCGGCGCCCAGAAGCGCTCCTTCCGCGTCGGCGAGGTCACCGCGGTCCGCTTCACCATCGACACGTCGTACGCCATCTCCGACAAGAAGCAGGTGGCCCTCGCCGAGATCGAGTTCTTCAGCCGCTCCACCGGCGACGGCTCCTGACCGCCCCCGCTCACACGAAACGGCTCCCCGCCTTCCTTTCGAAGGCGGGGAGCCGTTCTCACCGTGAGCCCCCTGTCGGATTCGAACCGACGACCTACGCATTACAAGTGCGTTGCTCTGGCCAGCTGAGCTAAGGAGGCGCCGCGCGCGAAGCCGCGCGAAGGCGGCTCCACTGTACACAGCCTCGCTTTCCGCTAGCCAGGAAGTTCCCCGGACCGCGGGGGCCCGCCCGTCACCCCAGTGTGTAGGCGAAGGTGTACGCCACCCGCTCCTCCCCGTGCCGGGCGGTGAACTCCCCCGTGCCGCGCAGCCCGGCCAGCTCCCCGGTGCCCGATCCGGCGACGACCTCGAAGACGCAGCGCACGGTCCCGTCGGCGCCGAAGGAGCCCCGCTCCTCGACCGCGAAGGCCCCCACCCGGCCGTCGAGCCGGCCGCTGAACAACTCGATGCCGGCGAAGGTGCCGGTGCCGCCGGGGACGTAGACGATGGCGTACGCGCAGTCCGTGCCGGCGGCCTCGATGCCGCCGGTGAAGGTGTTGGTCACGGTCGCGCGGGCCAGGCGCGGGCTCGCGTCGGCCGGGGTGATCGGGTGCTCCTTCCAGTCGGCGGCGGTGAAGTGTCCGGTGGCGCGGGTGGTGCCGGTCATGAACGGGTCCTCTCGTCGGTACGTCGGGCGATGCCCCGGCACCACGGTGGACGCCGTACCTGACATCTCCTGTCAGGTACGGCACCGCACCGGCCACAATGGCCGCCATGCGCGCCGACCGGCTCCTCTCCCTGCTCCTGCTGCTGCAGAACCGCGGCCGGATGACCGCGCCGGAACTCGCCGCCGCCCTGGAGGTCTCCGTCCGCACGGTCTACCGGGACGTCGAGGCGCTCGGCGCGGCCGGCGTCCCGGTGACCGCCGACCGCGGCCCGGCCGGCGGCTACCGCCTGATGGACGGCTACCGCACCCGGCTGACCGGCCTCACCGGCGACGAGGCGACCTCCCTGTTCCTCGCCGGGGCGCCGGGCCCGGCCCGCGACCTGGGCCTCGGCGCCTTCCTGACGACCGCCCAGCTCAAGCTGCGGGCCGCGCTGCCCGCCGGGGCCGCCGGCCGGGCGGCCCGCGTCCAGGAGCGGTTCCACCTGGACACCCCGGCGTGGTTCCGGGACGCCGACCCGGTCCCGCACCTGGCGGCGATCGCGCGGGGGGTCTGGGAGCAGCGGACCGTCCGCGCCCGCTACCGGCGCTGGTCCGGGACCGATGCGCACCGGGAGGTGCGCCCGCTGGGCCTCGTCCTCAAGGGCGGCATCTGGTACCTGGTGGCGACGGCCGGCGCGGACCCCGCACCCCGCACCTACCGCGTCTCCCGCTTCCTCGACGCGGAGGTCACCGACGAGGTCTTCGACCGGCCGGCCGGCTTCGCGCTCGCCGCCCACTGGGAGGAGTCCGCCCGGCGCCTGGCGGACCGGCTGCACCAGGACACGGCCCGGCTGCGGATCTCGCCCCGGGGCCGCGGGCTGCTGCCGATGCTGTTCGGGGCGGCGGGGACACGGGCCCTGGCGGACGCCGGACCGCCGGGTCCGGACGGCTGGACGGAGGTGGAGCTGTCCGTCGAGACGGAGGCCGTCGCGGTGGGCGATCTGCTGCGCCTCGGCGCGGAGGCGGAGGTACTGGCCCCCGCCGCGCTGCGCCGGGCCGTCGCCGGCGCCGTCGTCGCCCTCGCCCGGCGTTACGGGACGTCCGGCGAAGTTCACAGCCCCCCAGGTACTGACAGACCAGGTGAACGCGGGGTAGCGTCCTGACCCGGTTCACTCGTGTGGCCCACACCGGGCGCGAACCTCCACAACCGAACATCCACGGACACCGCGTCGGCCCCGTCCGCCGCGGCACCGCCTTCCTACAACGGATCGTCCGGCACGTTCCTGCCGGTAGAAGGGGGCCCCTCACCATGGCCACTGTCACGTTCGACAAGGCGACCCGGATCTACCCGGGTTCCACCAAGCCCGCCGTCGACGGCCTCGACATCGAGATCGCGGACGGCGAGTTCCTCGTCCTCGTCGGCCCGTCCGGCTGCGGCAAGTCCACCTCCCTGCGCATGCTCGCGGGCCTGGAGGACGTCAACGGCGGCGCCATCCGCATCGGCGACCGCGACGTCACGCACCTGCCGCCCAAGGACCGGGACATCGCCATGGTGTTCCAGAACTACGCCCTGTACCCGCACATGACCGTCGCCGACAACATGGGCTTCGCCCTGAAGATCGCCGGCGTGAACAAGGCGGAGATCCGGCAGAAGGTCGAGGAGGCCGCGAAGATCCTCGACCTCTCCGAGTACCTGGACCGCAAGCCGAAGGCGCTCTCCGGCGGTCAGCGCCAGCGCGTCGCGATGGGCCGCGCGATCGTCCGTGAGCCGCAGGTCTTCCTCATGGACGAGCCGCTGTCCAACCTGGACGCCAAGCTCCGCGTCTCCACCCGTACGCAGATCGCCTCCCTCCAGCGCCGCCTGGGCATCACCACCGTCTACGTCACCCACGACCAGGTCGAGGCCATGACGATGGGCGACCGGGTGGCGGTCCTCAAGGACGGTCTGCTCCAGCAGGTCGACACCCCGCGCAACATGTACGACAAGCCCGCCAACCTCTTCGTCGCCGGCTTCATCGGCTCCCCCGCGATGAACCTCGTCGAGGTGCCGATCACCGACGGCGGCGTGAAGTTCGGCAACAGCGTGGTGCCGGTCAGCCGGGACGCGCTCAAGGCCGCCGCCGACCGCGGCGACCGCACGGTCACCGTCGGCGTCCGCCCCGAGCACTTCGACGTGGTCGAGCACGGCGGCGCCGCCACCGCGGGCCTCGCCAAGGACACCGCGAGTGCCCCGGCCGGTCTCGCCGTCTCGGTCAACGTCGTCGAGGAGACCGGCGCCGACGGCTACGTCTACGGCACCGTCCAGGTCGGCGGCGAGACCAAGGACCTCGTGGTCCGCGTCAACAGCCGCGCGGTGCCCGAGAAGGGCGCCACGGTGCACGTCGTGCCGCGGCCCGGCGAGACCCACGTGTTCTCGACCTCCACGGGCGAGCGTCTCCACGACTGACATTCACCCGCGTTGACGAAAAGGGCCCCGCGGCCTTGCCGCGGGGCCCTTCCCGTTGTCGACAAATACCCCGGCACACCGCCCATTTCGACCCGTGTTCGTCAACCCCTTACCCCCGCTGTCCCGCTTCCTCATCCCCCGAACCGGTGACTAAATGTCGCCAAATCATTACCGGACGCTACCCTCACTCGCGTGAAGCACTCCGTGAAGCACTCCACCATCCCGCAGACGCGACGCGGCCGGGGCCCCGCCCGCCGGATCGGCCGCTCCCTCGCCTTCGTCCTGCCCGTCGTCCTGGTGCTCTCCGGGACCCTCGCCGTCACCCGGGTCAACTGGTCGGGCGCCCCGGCCGACTCGGTGCTCACCGCGTCGGACGCCGCCGCCCCCGCGGCCTCCTCACCGGCCGCCGCCAGGGCCCCGCACGAGCTGCTGCGCGACCGGCTGCTGACCGAGCTCCTGGAGGACGACCCGGGCGTGGCCCTGACGCACCTGCAGGAGGCCGTGAACGAGCGCCCGTCCCTCGCCAGGCACTGCGCGTCCATCGCCCGCGCCCTCGGCCGCGCCGCGGTCCGCGTCTACGGCCCGACCCGCGCCCAGTCCTACGCCCGCCCGGTCTGCGACACGGCCTTCGCCTCCGGCGTCCTGGCCGCGCACGGCTGACCTTGCCGCCGGCGGCCCGGCAGCCCGCCCAGGGGCGCGGGGAACCGCGCGACGAGCCGCGTACCCCCCGCGCCCGCCGAACCACCGCAGCACCCCGGCCCGAACCGCGACGCACCGCAGTACACGCGATCACACCCGCGTAGGGTTCGGCCATGACCGACCCGACCGCGTCCCGCCGCCCCACCCAAGCCGTAGTCCTGGCCGGCGGCCAGGGTTCCCGGCTGCGCCCGTACACCGACGACCGGCCCAAGCCGATGGTCGAGATCCCCGGCACGGGGACGCCGATCATCGGTCACCAGCTCGCCTGGCTCGCCGAGGAGGGCGTCACGGACGTGGTGGTCTCCTGCGGCCACCTCGCCGAGGTCCTCCAGAAGTGGCTGGAGACCACCGACCTGCCCGTCTCCGTCACGACCGTCGTGGAGCCGGAGCCCCTCGGCCGCGGCGGCGGCCTCCGCTACGCCGCCGCCCGCCTCCCGCACCCGGACCGCCCCTGGTACGCCACCAACGGCGACATCTGGACCCGTTTCTCGCTGCGCGACATGGCCGACTTCCACACCGAGCGGGACGCCGTCGCGACCCTCGCCCTGGCCCGGCCGCGGCTGCCGTGGGGCGCCGTGCAGACGGACGGCTTCGGCCGCATCACCGACTTCATCGAGGCACCCCCGTCGACCTTCGAGATCAACGCGGGCGTCTACGTCTTCTCCCCGGCCTTCGCCGCGCTGCTCCCGGAGCGCGGCGACCACGAGCGGACCACGTTCCCCCGGCTGGCCCGCGAACGCCGGCTGTCGGGTTTCCCGATCCCGCAGGGCTCCTACTGGCGGGCGATCGACACCGCGAAGGACCTGACGGAGGCGGCGAGGGAACTGGCCGCCCTCAGCCGCTGACACCGGCGTCCACGGCAGACGGAAGGGGCCCCGCACCGAGTGGTGCGGGGCCCCTTCCGTGTCGTCCGCGCGGGCCGGGTCAGCCCAGCAGGCCGCCGACGAGTCCGGGCCGCCCGGGGGCGGTCGCGCCGCCCTCTTCGGCGCCGCCGGTGTCGCTCCCCGTGCCGGTGCCCGCGCCGCCCGTCGTGTCACCGCTGCCGCCGCCGCTGGTGGCCGTACCGCCGCCGGTCGGTCCGGCGCTGGTGCTGGGGGCCTGTCCGGCCGGGGCGGACCGCTGCGGCGGGGCCTGGCCGCCGGTGGTGCCCTGGCCCTGGGTCCGGCTGGGCGCGCCGCCGGTCGCGGCGGACTCCGTGCCCCGGGTGGCGCCCGGCGCGGTCGCGGTGCCGCTCGGTCCGGTCGTCGTCCCGGCGGTGGCGCCCCCGGTCGGCGCGGTGGACGCCTCGGGGCTGCCGCCCCGCCGCTCGCCGGGGTCCCGGGGCAGTGCGGAGCCCGGCAGGTTGTTGCGCGGGCCCTCGCCGGGGCCGGGGACGACCACCCGGTCGGAGTCCCGTACGGCGCCGCCGAGCAGGGAGCCGACCAGCAGGGTGACGCCGGTGACGAGGAAGGTGATCAGCGCGCCGCGGCGCAGCACATGACGGCGCAGGTCCCAGATGTCGGCGCGGGGGCCGAGCCGACGCCAGGCGCCGCCGGCGAGCCGTCCGTCGACGGAGTACACGGGGGCGCCCGCGATGATCAGCGGGGACCAGGCGGCGAGGTAGATGATGTCGGGCGCGTCGTAGGCGGGGACGCTCTTCCAGCTGACGGTGACCAGCAGGGCCGCGGAGAGGAACGCGCCGACCGCGGCGGCCACCCGCTGCCAGCAGCCGAGGACGGTCAGGACGCCGACGATGACCTGGAGGAAGGCGATGACCAGGCCGGAGCCGACCGGGTGGGCGAGGGCGAACTGCCGCAGCGGCTCGGCGACCTCCCACGGGTGCAGGGTGTTGAGCCACTTGACCATGGAGCCGCGCTCGCCGCCGTCGAAGTAGACGGGGTCGCAGAGCTTGCCCATGCCGGCGTAGGCGGAGATGAAGCCGAGGAAGACGCGCAGCGGGAGCAGGACGACGCCGAGGTTCATCCGGCGGCCGGGGAAGTAGGCGTGCCGGGAGGGGTCGTCGGCGTGGCGGCCGGTGCGCGGGCCGGCCGGGTCGAGGCCGTCGTCCGGGTCGTCGTCGTAGCCGTCGTAGCCGTCGTCGGGGTAGCCGGGCTGCTGGAAGCCGGGTTCGTCGTAGGCACTGCCGACGGTGCGCATGGCGGGGAGCAGCCGGGTGCCGTCGGGGCTGCCGTGGGTGCGCTGGGCGCCGACGACCGGGGTGGGGATCGTCCGGGTGGCGCCGAGGGCGTCGTCGTACCCGTCCCCGTACCCGTTGTCGCCGTCGAGGCGGGGGATGACCTGGGTGGCGCCGGCGTCGGCCGCGGCGGGCCGGCCGGCGCCCGCCCGTACGGCTTGGAGCAGCCGGTGGGCACCGGTGTCGTCCGGGTCGGACCGGCCGCTCCAGACGACGGGCCGGCGCCGGGCGGGCGCGGCGGGCATGCGGGCGGTGTCCTGGGTGGCGCTCAGGTGCCGCGTGATCCGCGCGGACGTGGTCCGCCGCGCCGAGGTTCCCAACTGCACGCGGAAGCTCGCGTGGTTGACGATGACCTGGGCCGGATCGCTCGGCACCTTCACCATGCTCAGCGCGGGAGCGTCGTCGATTCCCGACGAGCGGTCCCCCGTGGGTGTGCGGGGTGTTCTGGTGTCCACACTCATCTAACCGAGTGACGTGACGTTAGGACACTGCCTTGACCCGCCGGATCTGTCCGGACCCCGTCAAGATCAACCGCACCCGCCCGGCCGCCGTCAGGACCGCCTGCGCGCCGCCTCGTAGAGCACCACGCCCGCCGCGACACCGGCGTTGAGCGACTCGGCGCCGCCCGGCATCGGGATGCGCGCGCGGACGTCGCAGGTCTCCCCGACCAGCCGGGACAGGCCCTTGCCCTCGCTGCCGACGACGATGACGACCGGCCCGTCCAGTGCCTCCAGCTCGCCGATCTCGACCTCGCCGTCGGCGGCCAGGCCGACCACCACGGCGCCCGCCTTCTGGTACTGCTCCAGCGTGCGGGTCAGGTTGGTGGCGCGGGCGACGGGCGTCCGGGCGGCCGTGCCGGCGGAGGTCTTCCAGGCGCCCGCGGTCATCCCGGCGGCGCGCCGCTCGGGCACGACGACGCCGTGCCCTCCGAAGGCGGCGACGGAACGGACGACGGCGCCGAGGTTGCGCGGGTCGGTGACGCCGTCGAGGGCGACGATCAGCGCGTCCTCGCCGGCGTCGGCGGCGGCGTCGAGGAGGTCCTCGGGGTGGGCGTACTCGTACGGCGGGACCTGGAGGACGAGCCCCTGGTGGTTGAGGCCGTTGGTCATGCGGTCCAGTTCGGGGCGGGGCGCCTCCATGAGGTTGATGCCGCCGCGGTCGGCGGCGAGCTGGAGCGCCTCGCGGACCCGCTCGTCGCTGTCGATGAACTGCTGGACGTAGAGGGTGGAGGCGGGCACGCCCTCGCGCAGGGCCTCGTAGACCGGGTTGCGGCCGACGACCAGCTCGGAGGCGGACTTGCCGCCCCGGCGTCCCTGCGTGCGGGTCTGGGTGCGGCGCGTCTTGGCCTGCGCGGCGCGCTGCTTGGCGTGTCCCTTGCGCATCTCGGCGGGGGGCGTGGGTCCCTTGCCCTCCAGGCCCCGGCGCCGCTTGCCGCCGCTGCCGACCTGCGCGCCCTTCTTGCCGGACATGCGGCGGTTGTTAGCGGCCATGAGTGGGTGTCTCGCTCTCTTAAGGCTGTCGGTACGTCTTATGCAGTGTGCCGCCCGGGGGGCCGGGCGGCACAGTCGATCTTCGGTGACCCGGGGGTCAGCGGGGGCCGAGGCCCCAGCGCGGTCCCTGCGGGCTGTCCTCGATGACCAGTCCGGACTCGCCGAGCCGGTCCCGGATGGCGTCCGCGGTGGCCCAGTCCTTGCGGGACCGGGCGGCTTCCCGCTGGTCCAGCACGAGCCGTACGAGGCTGTCGACCACGCCGCTCAGGTCGTCACCGGCGTCGGTCCCGCCGGCCCAGTGGGCGTCGAGCGGGTCCAGGCCGAGCACGCCGAGCATGGCCCGGACCTCGGCGAGCCGCGCGACGGCGGCCTCCTTGTCGTCGGCGGCCAGCGCGCTGTTGCCCTGCCGGACGGTGGTGTGCACGACGGCGAGGGCCTGCGGGACGCCGAGGTCGTCGTCCATCGCGTCGGCGAAGGCGGGCGGCACCTCGGGGGCGGGTTCGACGGTGGTGCCGGCCAGTTCCCCGGCGCGCTGTACGAAGCCCTCGATCCGGGCGAAGGCGGCCTCGGCCTCGCGCAGCGACTCCTCGCTGTACTCGATGGTCGAGCGGTAGTGCGGGGTGCCCAGGTAGTACCGGAGCACGACGGGCCGCCACCGCTTGACCATCTCGCCGACGAGGACCGAGTTCCCGAGCGACTTGGACATCTTCTCGCCGCTCATGGTGACCCAGGCGTTGTGCACCCAGTACCGGGCGAACGCGTCACCGAAGCCTCTGGCCTGGGCGATCTCGTTCTCGTGGTGGGGGAAGATCAGGTCGATCCCGCCGCCGTGGATGTCGAACTCCTCGCCCAGGTACTTGTGCGCCATGGCGGAGCACTCCAGGTGCCAGCCGGGACGGCCGCGGCCCCAGGGCGTCTCCCAGCTCGGCTCGCCGGGCTTGGCCGCCTTCCACATGGCGAAGTCCCGGGGGTCTCGCTTGCCGGTCTCGCCCTCGCCGGAGGGCTGGCGCAGGTCGTCGATGTCCTGGTTGGACAGGGAGAGGTAGCCCGGCAGGGAGCGGACGTCGAAGTAGACGTTGCCCTCGGCCTCGTAGGCGTGACCGCGCTCGATGAGGCCGCGCATCATCTCGACCATCTCGGTGATGTGGCCGGTGGCGCGGGGTTCGTAGGTCGGCGGCAGGCAGCCGAGGGCGGCGTAGGCGTCGTTGAACGCCCGCTCGTTCTCGTAGCCGATGGACCACCAGGGGCGGTTCTGCTCGGCCGCCTTCCGGATGATCTTGTCGTCGATGTCGGTGACGTTGCGGATGAAGGTGACGTCGTAGCCGCGGTGGGCGAACCAGCGGCGCATGATGTCGAAGTTCAGCCCGGACCGGATGTGCCCGATGTGCGGGGCGGCCTGCACGGTGGCACCGCACAGGTAGATCGAGACACAGCCCGGTACGAGGGGGGCGAAGTCACGGATCTGCCGGGCGCTGGTGTCGTACAGCCGAATAGTCACGGGTCCAGGGTAGTGGGCCGCGGGCAGTGCCCCACGACCGTCACCCCGAGGGCCGCGCATTCGTGACACGGGCGCCCGGCGGGCGGTCCGGCCTACGCGGTGACGACCAGCGCCGTCGCCACCGCCATCAGCCCTTCCCCGCGGCCCGGGAAGCCGAGCCCGTCCGTCGTCGCGCCGGAGACGGAGACGGGGGCGCCGGCCGCCTCGGAGAGGATCTTCTCCGCCTCGGCGCGGCGCTTGCCGACCTTGGGGCGGGCGCCGACGACCTGCACGGCGACGTTCCCGATGCGGAAGCCGGCCGCGCGCACGATCCGCGCCGCCTCCGTCAGCAGGGTGACGCCCGACGCGCCGGACCACTCGGGGCGTCCGGTGCCGAAGTGCTGTCCCAGGTCGCCGAGGCCGGCGGCCGAGAAGAGCGCGTTGCACGCGGCGTGCGCGACGACGTCGGCGTCGGAGTGCCCGGCCAGTCCCGGCCCCTCGCCCTCCCACTTCAGTCCGGCGCACCACAGCTCGCGCCCGTCCTCGAAGGCGTGGATGTCGGTGCCGATGCCCACCCGGGGCAGGGGCGCCTGGGGGTATGTCTCAGAAGCCATCGTTGAGCCTCCTGCGGGCCAGGACCGCCTCGGCCAGCACCAGGTCCAGCGGGCGGGTCACCTTGAACGCCTCCTCGTGGCCCGGCACCACGACGACGGTCAGTCCGAGCTGCTCGACCATGCTCGCGTCGTCGGTGACGTTCTCCGTGACCTCCGCGTGGGCCCGCGCGAGGACCTGCCGGTCGAAGCCCTGGGGGGTCTGCACGGCCCGCAGCCGGGACCGGTCGGGCGTGGCCACCACGGGTTCCGGCGCGCCGGGCGCGGCGGCCGGGGTGACCTCCTTGACGGTGTCGGACGGCGGCAGCGCGGGCACCACCGCGGGGGCGCCGTCGCGGACCGCCTCGATGACGGCGTCCACCGTGTCCACGGGGACCAGCGGCCGGGCGGCGTCGTGCACGAGGACGACGTCGTACTCCGGCGGCAGCGCGTCCAGTCCGAGCCGTACGGACTCCTGGCGGGAGGCCCCGCCGGGGACGACCACGAAGTCGGTCCGCTCGGGCAGCGCGTGCGCGGCGAGCAGGCTCTTGACCTCGACGGCCCCGTCGGGCGGTGCCACGACGACGACCAGGGAGACCGCGCGGGAGGCGGCCAGCGCGCGGACCGCGTGGATCAGCATGGGGGTGCCGCCCAGCGTGCGCAGGGCTTTCGGGGCGCCGGGACCGAGGCGTACGCCCCGGCCAGCGGCGGGGATGACGGCGGCGGTACGGGCCTCCGCGGGGCCGCCGGACGGGCCGTCCGCGGGGGCGGGACGCGATTCGTCAGACATCGGTTCCTGTCAGGTTTGTGTGCTGGCCTGGCGTGGGTATGGCCCTGGGAGTGCCGGGCGCGACGCCTTGACCGGACCCTTCCGTGACCCTGGTCGGGGCGGCTGTCCAGAGCCCGGCACCTCAGGACTCGGGGAAGATCCCCGGGAAGAGCGTACGAACAGCATCCCGGGCGTGTACCGGTTATGAACATGCCGCAGCGCCCGCGACGGCTGGGACGTCATCGGGCACCGCGGCATTTCATGTGCTGGGCCGAGCGGTTCCGCCTGGTTGCCTCAGGCGGTCCGTCTCAGGAGGCGAGCACCTCGTCGAGCAGGGCTTCGGCCTTGTCCTCGTTGGTGTTCTCCGCGAGCGCGAGCTCGCTGACCAGGATCTGGCGGGCCTTGGCGAGCATGCGCTTCTCACCGGCGGAGAGACCGCGCTCACGCTCCCGGCGCCACAGGTCGCGTACCACCTCCGCGACCTTGATGACATCGCCGGAGGCGAGCTTCTCCAGGTTTGCCTTGTAGCGGCGCGACCAGTTCGTGGGCTCCTCGGCGTACGGCGCGCGCAGCACCTCGAAGACCCGGTCCAGCCCGTCCTGACCGACCACATCACGCACGCCGACGAACTCCGCATTGTCCGCTGGCACACGTACCGTCAGGTCGCCCTGGGCGACCTTCAGCACCAAGTAGGTCTTGTCCACGCCTTTGATCTGGCGAGTTTCGATAGCCTCGATCAGCGCGGCCCCGTGATGGGGATAGACCACGGTGTCGCCAACCTTGAACGTCATGTGACAGGTACCCCTTCCGTGGCTATCCAGGGTAACACGGAAACGGCGGGTTCTGAATGGCGTTTTCGCAGGTCAGGGCATATCTCGGGGCTTGACAACAGCAACCGGAACGTGCTGCGCGGGCCGATCGGAAGAAGGTATTCGCAGGTCGGAGCGGCTCTCCGGGGCGCCGGAAACACCCCCGTCACACGTGCCCGGAGGCTCCGCCTGACGACCTAACATCCCCATATGTCCGGTTCCGTGTGTGCGACTTCCGCTACTCCGTTCGGCTCCGTCGGCGGCCTTCCGGCCGTTTCCGGAATTGATCACGACACGTTCGCAGTACCCGCGGGTGATCAATTCCGCCGCCGCCCGCGTATTCCTTCACGGAAAAAGTGCGGTCCGTTCGGCCGGTGGTGTCGGGGGCGGGCCGCGGACGACTTCTCGGCGGAATGACGGCCGCTCGCCCGCCCCAATGTGACGGGTGTGACGCGCCACCCCGGGCGCCGTCCCGCGGGCCGCCCTCCGGGCGAAGGGGGAGCCCAGGGGGAGGGTCGGGTGCGGCGGCGGCCGACCTGGTCGGTAACCTGAAGCCGCTGACCATCACTTAGGGCGGCTTTATCCGTTGCCGCCGCCTCGACGAGTCAAGGAGTTGCCGCCGCCGTGAGCAGCAGCCTTCGACGCGGCGCCCTCGCCGCCGCCGCCATCGCGTTCTCGATCGCCTCGCTCGCCGCGTGCGGTGCCGGCAATGGCGCCCAGACGCTGGAGATCAAGCCGGACAACGCGGCGACGTCCGTCGGCGACATCAAGATCCAGAACGCGATCGTCATCACCCAGCCCGACCTGGAGTCGACCGGCCCGGCCGCCGTCTCCGCCACCTTCTTCAACAGCGGCTCCACCGATCAGAAGCTGGAGTCGATCCGCGTCGACGGCACCGGCAAGACCGCCGAGCTGAAGCCCGCCGAGGGCAAGGACCTCACCATCCCGGCCGGCGGTTCCCTGATCGTCGGCGGCGAGGGCAACGCCGCCGCCACGCTGCCCAGCAGCCGCGAGGCCGTCCAGGACGGCAACGCGCAGAAGATCACCTTCACCTTCAGCAAGACCGGCGACGTCAGCCTGAAGGCGTTCGTCGTCCCGGCCGAGAGCTACTTCACCGGCTGGGGCCCGAGCGACGTCCCGACGGCACCGGACGAGACCCGGGACCCGGCCACGTCGACCGCCACCGCCGACGAGGAGACCGAGAGCGAGCCGTCCGGCCCCGCGTCGGGCCGGCCCGGCGACGAGGCCGGCGAGTCGGACGGCCCGGAGTCGGGCACCCCGACCGACGCGGCCTCCGCCAGCGTCTCCGCCGACGCGGAGGACGCCGGCCACTGAGCCGCGTACGGCCGCACCACGCCGAAGGGCGGGACCCCCGGACTCACCGGGGGTCCCGCCCTTCGGCGTGTGCGGCCGTACGCGGCTCAGTGGCCGCGTCCTCCGCGTCGGCGGAGACGCTGGCGGAGGCCGCGTCGGTCGGGGTGCCCGACTCCGGGCCGTCCGACTCGCCGGCCTCGTCGCCGGGCCGGCCCGACGCGGGGCCGGACGGCTCGCTCTCGGTCTCCTCGTCGGCGGTGGCGGTCGACGTGGCCGGGTCCGGGTCTCGTCCGGTGCCGTCGGGACGTCGCTCGGGCCCCAGCCGGTGAAGTAGCTCTCGGCCGGGACGACGAACGCCTTCAGGCTGACGTCGCCGGTCTTGCTGAAGGTGAAGGTGATCTTCTGCGCGTTGCCGTCTGGACGGCCTCGCGGCTGCTGGGCAGCGTGGCGGCGGCGTTGCCCTCGCCGCCGACGATCAGGGAACCGCCGGCCGGGATGGTGAGGTCCTTGCCCTCGGCGGGCTTCAGCTCGGCGGTCTTGCCGGTGCCGTCGACGCGGATCGACTCCAGCTTCTGATCGGTGGAGCCGCTGTTGAAGAAGGTGGCGGAGACGGCGGCCGGGCCGGTCGACTCCAGGTCGGGCTGGGTGATGACGATCGCGTTCTGGATCTTGATGTCGCCGACGGACGTCGCCGCGTTGTCCGGCTTGATCTCCAGCGTCCTGGGCGCCATTGCCGGCACCGCACGCGGCGAGCGAGGCGATCGAGAACGCGATGGCGGCGGCGGCGAGGGCGCCGCGTCGAAGGCTGCTGCTCACGGCGGCGGCAACTCCTTGACCTCGTCGAGGCGGCGGCAACGGATAAAGCCGCCCTAAGTGATGGTCAGCGGCTTCAGGTTACCGACCAGGTCGGCCGGGCCGCCGCACCCGACCCTCCCCCTGGGCTCCCCCTTCGCCCGGAGGGCGGCCCGCGGGACGGCGCCCGGGGTGGGCGCGTCACACCCAGTCACATTGGGGCGGGCGAGCGGCCGTCATTCAGCCGAGAAGTCGTCCGCGGCCCGCCCCCGACACCACCGGCCGAACGGGACCGCACTTTTTTCCGTGAAGGAATACGCGGGCGGCGGCGGAAATTGAATCACCCGCGGGTACTGCGAAACGTGTCGTGATCAATTCCGGAAACGGCCGGAAGGCCGCCGACGGAGCCGAACGGAGTAGCGGAAGTCGCACACACGGAACCGGACATATGGGGATGTTAGGTCGTCAGGCGGAGCCTCCGGGCACGTGTGACGGGGGTGTTTCCGGCGCCCCGGAGAGCCGCTCCGACCTGCGAATACCTTCTCCGATCGGCCCGCGCAGCACGTTCCGGTTGCTTGTTGTCAAGCCCCGAGATATGCCCTGACCTGCGAAAACGCCATTCAGAACCCGCCGTTTCCGTGTTACCCCTGGATAGCCACGGAAGGGGTACCTGTCACATGACGTTCAAGGTTGGCGACACCAGTGGTCTATCCCCATCACGGGGGCCGCGCTGATCGAGGCTATCGAAACTCGCCAGATCAAAGGCGTGGACAAGACCTACTTGGTGCTGAAGGTCGCCCAGGGCGACCTGACGGTACGTGTGGCCAGCGGACAATGCGGAGTTCGTCGGCGTGCGTGATGTGGTCGGTCAGGACGGGCTGGACCGGGTCTTCGAGGTGCTGCGCGCGCCGTACGCCGAGGAGCCCACGAACTGGTCGCGCCGCTACAAGGCAAACCTGGAGAAGCTCGCCTCCGGCGATGTCATCAAGGTCGCGGAGGTGGTACGCGACCTGTGGCGCCGGGAGCGTGAGCGCGGTCTCTCCGCCGGTGAGAAGCGCATGCTCGCCAAGGCCCGCCAGATCCTGGTCAGCGAGCTCGCGCTCCGCGGAGAACACCAACGAGGACAAGGCCGAAGCCTGCTCGACGAGGTGCTCGCCTCCTGAGACGGACCGCCTGAGGCAACCAGGCGGAACCGCTCGGCCCAGCACATGAAATGCCGCGGTGCCCGATGACGTCCCAGCCGTCGCGGGCGCTGCGGCATGTTCATAACCGGTACACGCCCGGGATGCTGTTCGTACGCTCTTCCCGGGGATCTTCCCCGAGTCCTGAGGTGCCGGGCTCTGGACAGCCGCCCCGACCAGGGTCACGGAAGGGTCCGGTCAAGGCGTCGCGCCCGGCACTCCCAGGGCCATACCCACGCCAGGCCAGCACACAAACCTGACAGGAACCGATGTCTGACGAATCGCGTCCCGCCCCCGCGGACGGCCCGTCCGGCGGCCCCGCGGAGGCCCGTACCGCCGCCGTCATCCCCGCCGCTGGCCGGGGCGTACGCCTCGGTCCCGGCGCCCCGAAAGCCCTGCGCACGCTGGGCGGCACCCCCATGCTGATCCACGCGGTCCGCGCGCTGGCCGCCTCCCGCGCGGTCTCCCTGGTCGTCGTCGTGGCACCGCCCGACGGGCCGTCGAGGTCAAGAGCCTGCTCGCCGCGCACGCGCTGCCCGAGCGGACCGACTTCGTGGTCGTCCCCGGCGGGGCCTCCCGCCAGGAGTCCGTACGGCTCGGACTGGACGCGCTGCCGCCGGAGTACGACGTCGTCCTCGTGCACGACGCCGCCCGGCCGCTGGTCCCCGTGGACACGGTGGACGCCGTCATCGAGGCGGTCCGCGACGGCGCCCCCGCGGTGGTGCCCGCGCTGCCGCCGTCCGACACCGTCAAGGAGGTCACCCCGGCCGCCGCGCCCGGCGCGCCGGAACCCGTGGTGGCCACGCCCGACCGGTCCCGGCTGCGGGCCGTGCAGACCCCCCAGGGCTTCGACCGGCAGGTCCTCGCGCGGGCCCACGCGGAGGTCACGGAGAACGTCACCGACGACGCGAGCATGGTCGAGCAGCTCGGACTGACCGTCGTCGTGGTGCCGGGCCACGAGGAGGCGTTCAAGGTGACCCGCCCGCTGGACCTGGTGCTGGCCGAGGCGGTCCTGGCCCGCAGGAGGCTCAACGATGGCTTCTGAGACATACCCCCAGGCGCCCCTGCCCCGGGTGGGCATCGGCACCGACATCCACGCCTTCGAGGACGGGCGCGAGCTGTGGTGCGCCGGACTGAAGTGGGAGGGCGAGGGGCCGGGACTGGCCGGGCACTCCGACGCCGACGTCGTCGCGCACGCCGCGTGCAACGCGCTCTTCTCGGCCGCCGGCCTCGGCGACCTGGGACAGCACTTCGGCACCGGACGCCCCGAGTGGTCCGGCGCGTCGGGCGTCACCCTGCTGACGGAGGCGGCGCGGATCGTGCGCGCGGCCGGCTTCCGCATCGGGAACGTCGCCGTGCAGGTCGTCGGCGCCCGCCCCAAGGTCGGCAAGCGCCGCGCCGAGGCGGAGAAGATCCTCTCCGAGGCGGCCGGCGCCCCCGTCTCCGTCTCCGGCGCGACGACGGACGGGCTCGGCTTCCCGGGCCGCGGGGAAGGGCTGATGGCGGTGGCGACGGCGCTGGTCGTCACCGCGTAGGCCGGACCGCCCGCCGGGCGCCCGTGTCACGAATGCGCGGCCCTCGGGGTGACGGTCGTGGGGCACTGCCCGCGGCCCACTACCCTGGACCCGTGACTATTCGGCTGTACGACACCAGCGCCCGGCAGATCCGTGACTTCGCCCCCCTCGTACCGGGCTGTGTCTCGATCTACCTGTGCGGTGCCACCGTGCAGGCCGCCCCGCACATCGGGCACATCCGGTCCGGGCTGAACTTCGACATCATGCGCCGCTGGTTCGCCCACCGCGGCTACGACGTCACCTTCATCCGCAACGTCACCGACATCGACGACAAGATCATCCGGAAGGCGGCCGAGCAGAACCGCCCCTGGTGGTCCATCGGCTACGAGAACGAGCGGGCGTTCAACGACGCCTACGCCGCCCTCGGCTGCCTGCCGCCGACCTACGAACCCCGCGCCACCGGCCACATCACCGAGATGGTCGAGATGATGCGCGGCCTCATCGAGCGCGGTCACGCCTACGAGGCCGAGGGCAACGTCTACTTCGACGTCCGCTCCCTGCCGGGCTACCTCTCCCTGTCCAACCAGGACATCGACGACCTGCGCCAGCCCTCCGGCGAGGGCGAGACCGGCAAGCGAGACCCCCGGGACTTCGCCATGTGGAAGGCGGCCAAGCCCGGCGAGCCGAGCTGGGAGACGCCCTGGGGCCGCGGCCGTCCCGGCTGGCACCTGGAGTGCTCCGCCATGGCGCACAAGTACCTGGGCGAGGAGTTCGACATCCACGGCGGCGGGATCGACCTGATCTTCCCCCACCACGAGAACGAGATCGCCCAGGCCAGAGGCTTCGGTGACGCGTTCGCCCGGTACTGGGTGCACAACGCCTGGGTCACCATGAGCGGCGAGAAGATGTCCAAGTCGCTCGGGAACTCGGTCCTCGTCGGCGAGATGGTCAAGCGGTGGCGGCCCGTCGTGCTCCGGTACTACCTGGGCACCCCGCACTACCGCTCGACCATCGAGTACAGCGAGGAGTCGCTGCGCGAGGCCGAGGCCGCCTTCGCCCGGATCGAGGGCTTCGTACAGCGCGCCGGGGAACTGGCCGGCACCACCGTCGAACCCGCCCCCGAGGTGCCGCCCGCCTTCGCCGACGCGATGGACGACGACCTCGGCGTCCCGCAGGCCCTCGCCGTCGTGCACACCACCGTCCGGCAGGGCAACAGCGCGCTGGCCGCCGACGACAAGGAGGCCGCCGTCGCGCGGCTCGCCGAGGTCCGGGCCATGCTCGGCGTGCTCGGCCTGGACCCGCTCGACGCCCACTGGGCCGGCGGGACCGACGCCGGTGACGACCTGAGCGGCGTGGTCGACAGCCTCGTACGGCTCGTGCTGGACCAGCGGGAAGCCGCCCGGTCCCGCAAGGACTGGGCCACCGCGGACGCCATCCGGGACCGGCTCGGCGAGTCCGGACTGGTCATCGAGGACAGCCCGCAGGGACCGCGCTGGGGCCTCGGCCCCCGCTGACCCCCGGGTCACCGAAGATCGACTGTGCCGCCCGGCCCCCCGGGCGGCACACTGCATAAGACGTACCGACAGCCTTAAGAGAGCGAGACACCCACTCATGGCCGCTAACAACCGCCGCATGTCCGGCAAGAAGGGCGCGCAGGTCGGCAGCGGCGGCAAGCGGCGCCGGGGCCTGGAGGGCAAGGGACCCACGCCCCCCGCCGAGATGCGCAAGGGACACGCCAAGCAGCGCGCCGCGCAGGCCAAGACGCGCCGCACCCAGACCCGCACGCAGGGACGCCGGGGCGGCAAGTCCGCCTCCGAGCTGGTCGTCGGCCGCAACCCGGTCTACGAGGCCCTGCGCGAGGGCGTGCCCGCCTCCACCCTCTACGTCCAGCAGTTCATCGACAGCGACGAGCGGGTCCGCGAGGCGCTCCAGCTCGCCGCCGACCGCGGCGGCATCAACCTCATGGAGGCGCCCCGCCCCGAACTGGACCGCATGACCAACGGCCTCAACCACCAGGGGCTCGTCCTCCAGGTCCCGCCGTACGAGTACGCCCACCCCGAGGACCTCCTCGACGCCGCCGCCGACGCCGGCGAGGACGCGCTGATCGTCGCCCTCGACGGCGTCACCGACCCGCGCAACCTCGGCGCCGTCGTCCGTTCCGTCGCCGCCTTCGGAGGGCACGGCGTCGTCGTGCCCGAGCGGCGCGCCGCCGGGATGACCGCGGGCGCCTGGAAGACCTCCGCCGGCACGGCCGCCCGGACGCCCGTCGCCCGCGCCACCAACCTGACCCGCACGCTGGAGCAGTACCAGAAGGCGGGCGCCGTGGTGGTCGGCCTGGCCGCCGACGGCGAGGTCGAGATCGGCGAGCTGGAGGCACTGGACGGGCCGGTCGTCATCGTCGTCGGCAGCGAGGGCAAGGGCCTGTCCCGGCTGGTCGGGGAGACCTGCGACGTCCGCGCGCGCATCCCGATGCCGGGCGGCGCCGAGTCGCTCAACGCCGGTGTCGCGGCGGGCGTGGTGCTCTACGAGGCGGCGCGCAGGCGGTCCTGACGGCGGCCGGGCGGGTGCGGTTGATCTTGACGGGGTCCGGACAGATCCGGCGGGTCAAGGCAGTGTCCTAACGTCACGTCACTCGGTTAGATGAGTGTGGACACCAGAACACCCCGCACACCCACGGGGGACCGCTCGTCGGGAATCGACGACGCTCCCGCGCTGAGCATGGTGAAGGTGCCGAGCGATCCGGCCCAGGTCATCGTCAACCACGCGAGCTTCCGCGTGCAGTTGGGAACCTCGGCGCGGCGGACCACGTCCGCGCGGATCACGCGGCACCTGAGCGCCACCCAGGACACCGCCCGCATGCCCGCCGCGCCCGCCCGGCGCCGGCCCGTCGTCTGGAGCGGCCGGTCCGACCCGGACGACACCGGTGCCCACCGGCTGCTCCAAGCCGTACGGGCGGGCGCCGGCCGGCCCGCCGCGGCCGACGCCGGCGCCACCCAGGTCATCCCCCGCCTCGACGGCGACAACGGGTACGGGGACGGGTACGACGACGCCCTCGGCGCCACCCGGACGATCCCCACCCCGGTCGTCGGCGCCCAGCGCACCCACGGCAGCCCCGACGGCACCCGGCTGCTCCCCGCCATGCGCACCGTCGGCAGTGCCTACGACGAACCCGGCTTCCAGCAGCCCGGCTACCCCGACGACGGCTACGACGGCTACGACGACGACCCGGACGACGGCCTCGACCCGGCCGGCCCGCGCACCGGCCGCCACGCCGACGACCCCTCCCGGCACGCCTACTTCCCCGGCCGCCGGATGAACCTCGGCGTCGTCCTGCTCCCGCTGCGCGTCTTCCTCGGCTTCATCTCCGCCTACGCCGGCATGGGCAAGCTCTGCGACCCCGTCTACTTCGACGGCGGCGAGCGCGGCTCCATGGTCAAGTGGCTCAACACCCTGCACCCGTGGGAGGTCGCCGAGCCGCTGCGGCAGTTCGCCCTCGCCCACCCGGTCGGCTCCGGCCTGGTCATCGCCTTCCTCCAGGTCATCGTCGGCGTCCTGACCGTCCTCGGCTGCTGGCAGCGGGTGGCCGCCGCGGTCGGCGCGTTCCTCTCCGCGGCCCTGCTGGTCACCGTCAGCTGGAAGAGCGTCCCCGCCTACGACGCGCCCGACATCATCTACCTCGCCGCCTGGTCCCCGCTGATCATCGCGGCGCCCCCGTGTACTCCGTCGACGGACGGCTCGCCGGCGGCGCCTGGCGTCGGCTCGGCCCCCGCGCCGACATCTGGGACCTGCGCCGTCATGTGCTGCGCCGCGGCGCGCTGATCACCTTCCTCGTCACCGGCGTCACCCTGCTGGTCGGCTCCCTGCTCGGCGGCGCCGTACGGGACTCCGACCGGGTGGTCGTCCCCGGCCCCGGCGAGGGCCCGCGCAACAACCTGCCGGGCTCCGCACTGCCCCGGGACCCCGGCGAGCGGCGGGGCGGCAGCCCCGAGGCGTCCACCGCGCCGACCGGGGGCGCCACCGCCGGGACGACGACCGGACCGAGCGGCACCGCGACCGCGCCGGGCGCCACCCGGGGCACGGAGTCCGCCGCGACCGGCGGCGCGCCCAGCCGGACCCAGGGCCAGGGCACCACCGGCGGCCAGGCCCCGCCGCAGCGGTCCGCCCCGGCCGGACAGGCCCCCAGCACCAGCGCCGGACCGACCGGCGGCGGTACGGCCACCAGCGGCGGCCGGCAGCGGTGACACGACGGGCGGCGCGGGCACCGGCACGGGGAGCGACACCGGCGGCGCCGAAGAGGGCGGCGCGACCGCCCCCGGGCGGCCCGGACTCGTCGGCGGCCTGCTGGGCTGACCCGGCCCGCGCGGACGACACGGAAGGGGCCCCGCACCACTCGGTGCGGGGCCCCTTCCGTCTGCCGTGGACGCCGGTGTCAGCGGCTGAGGGCGGCCAGTTCCCTCGCCGCCTCCGTCAGGTCCTTCGCGGTGTCGATCGCCCGCCAGTAGGAGCCCTGCGGGATCGGGAAACCCGACAGCCGGCGTTCGCGGGCCAGCCGGGGGAACGTGGTCCGCTCGTGGGTCGCCGCGCTCCGGGAGCAGCGCGGCGAAGGCCGGGGAGAAGACGTAGACGCCCGCGTTGATCTCGAAGGTCGACGGGGGTGCCTCGATGAAGTCGGTGATGCGGCCGAAGCCGTCCGTCTGCACGGCGCCCCACGGCAGCCGCGGCCGGGCCAGGGCGAGGGTCGCGACGGCGTCCCGCTCGGTGTGGAAGTCGGCCATGTCGCGCAGCGAGAAACGGGTCCAGATGTCGCCGTTGGTGGCGTACCAGGGGCGGTCCGGGTGCGGGAGGCGGGCGCGGCGTAGCGGAGGCCGCCGCCGCGGCCGAGGGGCTCCGGCTCCACGACGGTCGTGACGGAGACGGGCAGGTCGGTGGTCTCCAGCCACTTCTGGAGGACCTCGGCGAGGTGGCCGCAGGAGACCCACCACGTCCGTGACGCCCTCCTCGGCGAGCCAGGCGAGCTGGTGACCGATGATCGGCGTCCCCGTGCCGGGGATCTCGACCATCGGCTTGGGCCGGTCGTCGGTGTACGGGCGCAGCCGGGAACCCTGGCCGCCGGCCAGGACTACGGCTTGGGTGGGGCGGCGGGACGCGGTCGGGTCGGTCATGGCCGAACCCTACGCGGGTGTGATCGCGTGTACTGCGGTGCGTCGCGGTTCGGGCCGGGGTGCTGCGGTGGTTCGGCGGGCGCGGGGGGTACGCGGCTCGTCGCGCGGTTCCCCGCGCCCCTGGGCGGGCTGCCGGGCCGCCGGCGGCAAGGTCAGCCGTGCGCGGCCAGGACGCCGGAGGCGAAGGCCGTGTCGCAGACCGGGCGGGCGTAGGACTGGGCGCGGGTCGGGCCGTAGACGCGGACCGCGGCGCGGCCGAGGGCGCGGGCGATGGACGCGCAGTGCCTGGCGAGGGACGGGCGCTCGTTCACGGCCTCCTGCAGGTGCGTCAGGGCCACGCCCGGGTCGTCCTCCAGGAGCTCGGTCAGCAGCCGGTCGCGCAGCAGCTCGTGCGGGGCCCTGGCGGCGGCCGGTGAGGAGGCCGCGGGGGCGGCGGCGTCCGACGCGGTGAGCACCGAGTCGGCCGGGCGCCCGACCAGTTGACCCGGGTGACGGCGAGGGTCCCGGAGAGCACCAGGACGACGGGCAGGACGAAGGCGAGGGAGCGGCCGATCCGGCGGGCGGGGCCCCGCCGCGTCGCGTCTGCGGGATGGTGGAGTGCTTCACGGAGTGCTTCACGCGAGTGAGGGTAGCGTCCGGTAATGATTTGGCGACATTTAGTCACCGGTTCGGGGGATGAGGAAGCGGGACAGCGGGGGTAAGGGGTTGACGAACACGGGTCGAAATGGGCGGTGTGCCGGGGTATTTGTCGACAACGGGAAGGGCCCCGCGGCAAGGCCGCGGGCATCACTACGCTCAGATATTCTTTGAGAGAGATATCTAGCGTAGTGATGCCCGCGGCCTGCGCGGGGCCTTCCCGTTTGTCGACAAATACCCCGGCACACCGCCCATTTCGACCGTGTTCGTCAACCCCTTACCCCCGCTGTCCCGCTTCCTCATCCCCCGAACCGGTGACTAAATGTCGCCAAATCATTACCGGACGCTACCCTCACTCGCGTGAAGCACTCCGTGAAGCACTCCACCATCCCGCAGACGCGACGCGGCCGGGGCCCCGCCCGCCGGATCGGCCGCTCCCTCGCCTTCGTCCTGCCCGTCGTCCTGGTGCTCTCCGGGACCCTCGCCGTCACCCGGGTCAACTGGTCGGGCGCCCCGGCCGACTCGGTGCTCACCGCGTCGGACGCCGCCGCCCCCGCGGCCTCCTCACCGGCCGCCGCCAGGGCCCCGCACGAGCTGCTGCGCGACCGGCTGCTGACCGAGCTCCTGGAGGA
The DNA here is from genome assembly GCF_020521275.1 of Streptomyces daghestanicus. Taxonomy (NCBI): domain Bacteria; kingdom Bacillati; phylum Actinomycetota; class Actinomycetes; order Kitasatosporales; family Streptomycetaceae; genus Streptomyces; species Streptomyces daghestanicus. Next base: position 180,083 of record NZ_BNDX01000010.1, read on the forward strand.
CGACCCGGGCGTGGCCCTGACGCACCTGCAGGAGGCCGTGAACGAGCGCCCGTCCCTCGCCAGGCACTGCGCGTCCATCGCCCGCGCCCTCGGCCGCGCCGCGGTCCGCGTCTACGGCCCGACCCGCGCCCAGTCCTACGCCCGCCCGGTCTGCGACACGGCCTTCGCCTCCGGCGTCCTGGCCGCGCACGGCTGACCTTGCCGCCGGCGGCCCGGCAGCCCGCCCAGGGGCGCGGGGAACCGCGCGACGAGCCGCGTACCCCCCGCGCCCGCCGAACCACCGCAGCACCCCGGCCCGAACCGCGACGCACCGCAGTACACGCGATCACACCCGCGTAGGGTTCGGCCATGACCGACCCGACCGCGTCCCGCCGCCCCACCCAAGCCGTAGTCCTGGCCGGCGGCCAGGGTTCCCGGCTGCGCCCGTACACCGACGACCGGCCCAAGCCGATGGTCGAGATCCCCGGCACGGGGACGCCGATCATCGGTCACCAGCTCGCCTGGCTCGCCGAGGAGGGCGTCACGGACGTGGTGGTCTCCTGCGGCCACCTCGCCGAGGTCCTCCAGAAGTGGCTGGAGACCACCGACCTGCCCGTCTCCGTCACGACCGTCGTGGAGCCGGAGCCCCTCGGCCGCGGCGGCGGCCTCCGCTACGCCGCCGCCCGCCTCCCGCACCCGGACCGCCCCTGGTACGCCACCAACGGCGACATCTGGACCCGTTTCTCGCTGCGCGACATGGCCGACTTCCACACCGAGCGGGACGCCGTCGCGACCCTCGCCCTGGCCCGGCCGCGGCTGCCGTGGGGCGCCGTGCAGACGGACGGCTTCGGCCGCATCACCGACTTCATCGAGGCACCCCCGTCGACCTTCGAGATCAACGCGGGCGTCTACGTCTTCTCCCCGGCCTTCGCCGCGCTGCTCCCGGAGCGCGGCGACCACGAGCGGACCACGTTCCCCCGGCTGGCCCGCGAACGCCGGCTGTCGGGTTTCCCGATCCCGCAGGGCTCCTACTGGCGGGCGATCGACACCGCGAAGGACCTGACGGAGGCGGCGAGGGAACTGGCCGCCCTCAGCCGCTGACACCGGCGTCCACGGCAGACGGAAGGGGCCCCGCACCGAGTGGTGCGGGGCCCCTTCCGTGTCGTCCGCGCGGGCCGGGTCAGCCCAGCAGGCCGCCGACGAGTCCGGGCCGCCCGGGGGCGGTCGCGCCGCCCTCTTCGGCGCCGCCGGTGTCGCTCCCCGTGCCGGTGCCCGCGCCGCCCGTCGTGTCACCGCTGCCGCCGCCGCTGGTGGCCGTACCGCCGCCGGTCGGTCCGGCGCTGGTGCTGGGGGCCTGTCCGGCCGGGGCGGACCGCTGCGGCGGGGCCTGGCCGCCGGTGGTGCCCTGGCCCTGGGTCCGGCTGGGCGCGCCGCCGGTCGCGGCGGACTCCGTGCCCCGGGTGGCGCCCGGCGCGGTCGCGGTGCCGCTCGGTCCGGTCGTCGTCCCGGCGGTGGCGCCCCCGGTCGGCGCGGTGGACGCCTCGGGGCTGCCGCCCCGCCGCTCGCCGGGGTCCCGGGGCAGTGCGGAGCCCGGCAGGTTGTTGCGCGGGCCCTCGCCGGGGCCGGGGACGACCACCCGGTCGGAGTCCCGTACGGCGCCGCCGAGCAGGGAGCCGACCAGCAGGGTGACGCCGGTGACGAGGAAGGTGATCAGCGCGCCGCGGCGCAGCACATGACGGCGCAGGTCCCAGATGTCGGCGCGGGGGCCGAGCCGACGCCAGGCGCCGCCGGCGAGCCGTCCGTCGACGGAGTACACGGGGGCGCCCGCGATGATCAGCGGGGACCAGGCGGCGAGGTAGATGATGTCGGGCGCGTCGTAGGCGGGGACGCTCTTCCAGCTGACGGTGACCAGCAGGGCCGCGGAGAGGAACGCGCCGACCGCGGCGGCCACCCGCTGCCAGCAGCCGAGGACGGTCAGGACGCCGACGATGACCTGGAGGAAGGCGATGACCAGGCCGGAGCCGACCGGGTGGGCGAGGGCGAACTGCCGCAGCGGCTCGGCGACCTCCCACGGGTGCAGGGTGTTGAGCCACTTGACCATGGAGCCGCGCTCGCCGCCGTCGAAGTAGACGGGGTCGCAGAGCTTGCCCATGCCGGCGTAGGCGGAGATGAAGCCGAGGAAGACGCGCAGCGGGAGCAGGACGACGCCGAGGTTCATCCGGCGGCCGGGGAAGTAGGCGTGCCGGGAGGGGTCGTCGGCGTGGCGGCCGGTGCGCGGGCCGGCCGGGTCGAGGCCGTCGTCCGGGTCGTCGTCGTAGCCGTCGTAGCCGTCGTCGGGGTAGCCGGGCTGCTGGAAGCCGGGTTCGTCGTAGGCACTGCCGACGGTGCGCATGGCGGGGAGCAGCCGGGTGCCGTCGGGGCTGCCGTGGGTGCGCTGGGCGCCGACGACCGGGGTGGGGATCGTCCGGGTGGCGCCGAGGGCGTCGTCGTACCCGTCCCCGTACCCGTTGTCGCCGTCGAGGCGGGGGATGACCTGGGTGGCGCCGGCGTCGGCCGCGGCGGGCCGGCCGGCGCCCGCCCGTACGGCTTGGAGCAGCCGGTGGGCACCGGTGTCGTCCGGGTCGGACCGGCCGCTCCAGACGACGGGCCGGCGCCGGGCGGGCGCGGCGGGCATGCGGGCGGTGTCCTGGGTGGCGCTCAGGTGCCGCGTGATCCGCGCGGACGTGGTCCGCCGCGCCGAGGTTCCCAACTGCACGCGGAAGCTCGCGTGGTTGACGATGACCTGGGCCGGATCGCTCGGCACCTTCACCATGCTCAGCGCGGGAGCGTCGTCGATTCCCGACGAGCGGTCCCCCGTGGGTGTGCGGGGTGTTCTGGTGTCCACACTCATCTAACCGAGTGACGTGACGTTAGGACACTGCCTTGACCCGCCGGATCTGTCCGGACCCCGTCAAGATCAACCGCACCCGCCCGGCCGCCGTCAGGACCGCCTGCGCGCCGCCTCGTAGAGCACCACGCCCGCCGCGACACCGGCGTTGAGCGACTCGGCGCCGCCCGGCATCGGGATGCGCGCGCGGACGTCGCAGGTCTCCCCGACCAGCCGGGACAGGCCCTTGCCCTCGCTGCCGACGACGATGACGACCGGCCCGTCCAGTGCCTCCAGCTCGCCGATCTCGACCTCGCCGTCGGCGGCCAGGCCGACCACCACGGCGCCCGCCTTCTGGTACTGCTCCAGCGTGCGGGTCAGGTTGGTGGCGCGGGCGACGGGCGTCCGGGCGGCCGTGCCGGCGGAGGTCTTCCAGGCGCCCGCGGTCATCCCGGCGGCGCGCCGCTCGGGCACGACGACGCCGTGCCCTCCGAAGGCGGCGACGGAACGGACGACGGCGCCGAGGTTGCGCGGGTCGGTGACGCCGTCGAGGGCGACGATCAGCGCGTCCTCGCCGGCGTCGGCGGCGGCGTCGAGGAGGTCCTCGGGGTGGGCGTACTCGTACGGCGGGACCTGGAGGACGAGCCCCTGGTGGTTGAGGCCGTTGGTCATGCGGTCCAGTTCGGGGCGGGGCGCCTCCATGAGGTTGATGCCGCCGCGGTCGGCGGCGAGCTGGAGCGCCTCGCGGACCCGCTCGTCGCTGTCGATGAACTGCTGGACGTAGAGGGTGGAGGCGGGCACGCCCTCGCGCAGGGCCTCGTAGACCGGGTTGCGGCCGACGACCAGCTCGGAGGCGGACTTGCCGCCCCGGCGTCCCTGCGTGCGGGTCTGGGTGCGGCGCGTCTTGGCCTGCGCGGCGCGCTGCTTGGCGTGTCCCTTGCGCATCTCGGCGGGGGGCGTGGGTCCCTTGCCCTCCAGGCCCCGGCGCCGCTTGCCGCCGCTGCCGACCTGCGCGCCCTTCTTGCCGGACATGCGGCGGTTGTTAGCGGCCATGAGTGGGTGTCTCGCTCTCTTAAGGCTGTCGGTACGTCTTATGCAGTGTGCCGCCCGGGGGGCCGGGCGGCACAGTCGATCTTCGGTGACCCGGGGGTCAGCGGGGGCCGAGGCCCCAGCGCGGTCCCTGCGGGCTGTCCTCGATGACCAGTCCGGACTCGCCGAGCCGGTCCCGGATGGCGTCCGCGGTGGCCCAGTCCTTGCGGGACCGGGCGGCTTCCCGCTGGTCCAGCACGAGCCGTACGAGGCTGTCGACCACGCCGCTCAGGTCGTCACCGGCGTCGGTCCCGCCGGCCCAGTGGGCGTCGAGCGGGTCCAGGCCGAGCACGCCGAGCATGGCCCGGACCTCGGCGAGCCGCGCGACGGCGGCCTCCTTGTCGTCGGCGGCCAGCGCGCTGTTGCCCTGCCGGACGGTGGTGTGCACGACGGCGAGGGCCTGCGGGACGCCGAGGTCGTCGTCCATCGCGTCGGCGAAGGCGGGCGGCACCTCGGGGGCGGGTTCGACGGTGGTGCCGGCCAGTTCCCCGGCGCGCTGTACGAAGCCCTCGATCCGGGCGAAGGCGGCCTCGGCCTCGCGCAGCGACTCCTCGCTGTACTCGATGGTCGAGCGGTAGTGCGGGGTGCCCAGGTAGTACCGGAGCACGACGGGCCGCCACCGCTTGACCATCTCGCCGACGAGGACCGAGTTCCCGAGCGACTTGGACATCTTCTCGCCGCTCATGGTGACCCAGGCGTTGTGCACCCAGTACCGGGCGAACGCGTCACCGAAGCCTCTGGCCTGGGCGATCTCGTTCTCGTGGTGGGGGAAGATCAGGTCGATCCCGCCGCCGTGGATGTCGAACTCCTCGCCCAGGTACTTGTGCGCCATGGCGGAGCACTCCAGGTGCCAGCCGGGACGGCCGCGGCCCCAGGGCGTCTCCCAGCTCGGCTCGCCGGGCTTGGCCGCCTTCCACATGGCGAAGTCCCGGGGGTCTCGCTTGCCGGTCTCGCCCTCGCCGGAGGGCTGGCGCAGGTCGTCGATGTCCTGGTTGGACAGGGAGAGGTAGCCCGGCAGGGAGCGGACGTCGAAGTAGACGTTGCCCTCGGCCTCGTAGGCGTGACCGCGCTCGATGAGGCCGCGCATCATCTCGACCATCTCGGTGATGTGGCCGGTGGCGCGGGGTTCGTAGGTCGGCGGCAGGCAGCCGAGGGCGGCGTAGGCGTCGTTGAACGCCCGCTCGTTCTCGTAGCCGATGGACCACCAGGGGCGGTTCTGCTCGGCCGCCTTCCGGATGATCTTGTCGTCGATGTCGGTGACGTTGCGGATGAAGGTGACGTCGTAGCCGCGGTGGGCGAACCAGCGGCGCATGATGTCGAAGTTCAGCCCGGACCGGATGTGCCCGATGTGCGGGGCGGCCTGCACGGTGGCACCGCACAGGTAGATCGAGACACAGCCCGGTACGAGGGGGGCGAAGTCACGGATCTGCCGGGCGCTGGTGTCGTACAGCCGAATAGTCACGGGTCCAGGGTAGTGGGCCGCGGGCAGTGCCCCACGACCGTCACCCCGAGGGCCGCGCATTCGTGACACGGGCGCCCGGCGGGCGGTCCGGCCTACGCGGTGACGACCAGCGCCGTCGCCACCGCCATCAGCCCTTCCCCGCGGCCCGGGAAGCCGAGCCCGTCCGTCGTCGCGCCGGAGACGGAGACGGGGGCGCCGGCCGCCTCGGAGAGGATCTTCTCCGCCTCGGCGCGGCGCTTGCCGACCTTGGGGCGGGCGCCGACGACCTGCACGGCGACGTTCCCGATGCGGAAGCCGGCCGCGCGCACGATCCGCGCCGCCTCCGTCAGCAGGGTGACGCCCGACGCGCCGGACCACTCGGGGCGTCCGGTGCCGAAGTGCTGTCCCAGGTCGCCGAGGCCGGCGGCCGAGAAGAGCGCGTTGCACGCGGCGTGCGCGACGACGTCGGCGTCGGAGTGCCCGGCCAGTCCCGGCCCCTCGCCCTCCCACTTCAGTCCGGCGCACCACAGCTCGCGCCCGTCCTCGAAGGCGTGGATGTCGGTGCCGATGCCCACCCGGGGCAGGGGCGCCTGGGGGTATGTCTCAGAAGCCATCGTTGAGCCTCCTGCGGGCCAGGACCGCCTCGGCCAGCACCAGGTCCAGCGGGCGGGTCACCTTGAACGCCTCCTCGTGGCCCGGCACCACGACGACGGTCAGTCCGAGCTGCTCGACCATGCTCGCGTCGTCGGTGACGTTCTCCGTGACCTCCGCGTGGGCCCGCGCGAGGACCTGCCGGTCGAAGCCCTGGGGGGTCTGCACGGCCCGCAGCCGGGACCGGTCGGGCGTGGCCACCACGGGTTCCGGCGCGCCGGGCGCGGCGGCCGGGGTGACCTCCTTGACGGTGTCGGACGGCGGCAGCGCGGGCACCACCGCGGGGGCGCCGTCGCGGACCGCCTCGATGACGGCGTCCACCGTGTCCACGGGGACCAGCGGCCGGGCGGCGTCGTGCACGAGGACGACGTCGTACTCCGGCGGCAGCGCGTCCAGTCCGAGCCGTACGGACTCCTGGCGGGAGGCCCCGCCGGGGACGACCACGAAGTCGGTCCGCTCGGGCAGCGCGTGCGCGGCGAGCAGGCTCTTGACCTCGACGGCCCCGTCGGGCGGTGCCACGACGACGACCAGGGAGACCGCGCGGGAGGCGGCCAGCGCGCGGACCGCGTGGATCAGCATGGGGGTGCCGCCCAGCGTGCGCAGGGCTTTCGGGGCGCCGGGACCGAGGCGTACGCCCCGGCCAGCGGCGGGGATGACGGCGGCGGTACGGGCCTCCGCGGGGCCGCCGGACGGGCCGTCCGCGGGGGCGGGACGCGATTCGTCAGACATCGGTTCCTGTCAGGTTTGTGTGCTGGCCTGGCGTGGGTATGGCCCTGGGAGTGCCGGGCGCGACGCCTTGACCGGACCCTTCCGTGACCCTGGTCGGGGCGGCTGTCCAGAGCCCGGCACCTCAGGACTCGGGGAAGATCCCCGGGAAGAGCGTACGAACAGCATCCCGGGCGTGTACCGGTTATGAACATGCCGCAGCGCCCGCGACGGCTGGGACGTCATCGGGCACCGCGGCATTTCATGTGCTGGGCCGAGCGGTTCCGCCTGGTTGCCTCAGGCGGTCCGTCTCAGGAGGCGAGCACCTCGTCGAGCAGGGCTTCGGCCTTGTCCTCGTTGGTGTTCTCCGCGAGCGCGAGCTCGCTGACCAGGATCTGGCGGGCCTTGGCGAGCATGCGCTTCTCACCGGCGGAGAGACCGCGCTCACGCTCCCGGCGCCACAGGTCGCGTACCACCTCCGCGACCTTGATGACATCGCCGGAGGCGAGCTTCTCCAGGTTTGCCTTGTAGCGGCGCGACCAGTTCGTGGGCTCCTCGGCGTACGGCGCGCGCAGCACCTCGAAGACCCGGTCCAGCCCGTCCTGACCGACCACATCACGCACGCCGACGAACTCCGCATTGTCCGCTGGCACACGTACCGTCAGGTCGCCCTGGGCGACCTTCAGCACCAAGTAGGTCTTGTCCACGCCTTTGATCTGGCGAGTTTCGATAGCCTCGATCAGCGCGGCCCCGTGATGGGGATAGACCACGGTGTCGCCAACCTTGAACGTCATGTGACAGGTACCCCTTCCGTGGCTATCCAGGGTAACACGGAAACGGCGGGTTCTGAATGGCGTTTTCGCAGGTCAGGGCATATCTCGGGGCTTGACAACAGCAACCGGAACGTGCTGCGCGGGCCGATCGGAAGAAGGTATTCGCAGGTCGGAGCGGCTCTCCGGGGCGCCGGAAACACCCCCGTCACACGTGCCCGGAGGCTCCGCCTGACGACCTAACATCCCCATATGTCCGGTTCCGTGTGTGCGACTTCCGCTACTCCGTTCGGCTCCGTCGGCGGCCTTCCGGCCGTTTCCGGAATTGATCACGACACGTTCGCAGTACCCGCGGGTGATCAATTCCGCCGCCGCCCGCGTATTCCTTCACGGAAAAAGTGCGGTCCGTTCGGCCGGTGGTGTCGGGGGCGGGCCGCGGACGACTTCTCGGCGGAATGACGGCCGCTCGCCCGCCCCAATGTGACGGGTGTGACGCGCCACCCCGGGCGCCGTCCCGCGGGCCGCCCTCCGGGCGAAGGGGGAGCCCAGGGGGAGGGTCGGGTGCGGCGGCGGCCGACCTGGTCGGTAACCTGAAGCCGCTGACCATCACTTAGGGCGGCTTTATCCGTTGCCGCCGCCTCGACGAGTCAAGGAGTTGCCGCCGCCGTGAGCAGCAGCCTTCGACGCGGCGCCCTCGCCGCCGCCGCCATCGCGTTCTCGATCGCCTCGCTCGCCGCGTGCGGTGCCGGCAATGGCGCCCAGACGCTGGAGATCAAGCCGGACAACGCGGCGACGTCCGTCGGCGACATCAAGATCCAGAACGCGATCGTCATCACCCAGCCCGACCTGGAGTCGACCGGCCCGGCCGCCGTCTCCGCCACCTTCTTCAACAGCGGCTCCACCGATCAGAAGCTGGAGTCGATCCGCGTCGACGGCACCGGCAAGACCGCCGAGCTGAAGCCCGCCGAGGGCAAGGACCTCACCATCCCGGCCGGCGGTTCCCTGATCGTCGGCGGCGAGGGCAACGCCGCCGCCACGCTGCCCAGCAGCCGCGAGGCCGTCCAGGACGGCAACGCGCAGAAGATCACCTTCACCTTCAGCAAGACCGGCGACGTCAGCCTGAAGGCGTTCGTCGTCCCGGCCGAGAGCTACTTCACCGGCTGGGGCCCGAGCGACGTCCCGACGGCACCGGACGAGACCCGGGACCCGGCCACGTCGACCGCCACCGCCGACGAGGAGACCGAGAGCGAGCCGTCCGGCCCCGCGTCGGGCCGGCCCGGCGACGAGGCCGGCGAGTCGGACGGCCCGGAGTCGGGCACCCCGACCGACGCGGCCTCCGCCAGCGTCTCCGCCGACGCGGAGGACGCCGGCCACTGAGCCGCGTACGGCCGCACCACGCCGAAGGGCGGGACCCCCGGACTCACCGGGGGTCCCGCCCTTCGGCGTGCGGGGCGCGCGCCGCGCCGCCGGTCTACGGCTCGAACTTGTAGCCGAGGCCGCGGACCGTGACCAGGTAGCGCGGCGCGCCCGGGTCCGGCTCGATCTTGGCGCGCAGCCGCTTGACGTGGACGTCGAGGGTCTTGGTGTCACCGACGTAGTCGGCGCCCCAGACCCGGTCGATGAGCTGCATCCGGGTCAGCACCCGGCCGGCGTTGCGCAGCAGCATCTCCAGCAGGTCGAACTCCTTGAGCGGCAGGTCGATCTTGGCGCCGGCCACGGTCACCACGTGCCGGTCGACGTCCATCCGGACCGGGCCGGCCTCCAGCGCGGCCGGGGTGACCTCCTCCGGCTCGCCGCGGCGGCGCAGGACGGCGCGGATGCGGGCGACCAGTTCGCGGGAGGAGAAGGGCTTGGTGACGTAGTCGTCGGCCCCTATCTCCAGGCCGACGACCTTGTCGATCTCGCTGTCCTTGGCGGTCACCATGATCACCGGGACGTTGGACCTGCCGCGGAGCTGGCGGCAGACCTCGGTGCCCGGCAGGCCGGGCAGCATCAGGTCGAGGAGGACGAGGTCGGCGCCGTTGCGCTCGAACTCGTCGAGCCCGTCGGGCCCCGTGGTCGCGACGGCGACCTCGAAGCCCTCTTTGCGGAGCATGTACGACAGGGCGTCGGAGAAGGACTCCTCGTCCTCGACGACGAGCACACGGGTCACGGAAGGACCTCCGGAGCGGGAAGCGATGCGTACGCGGATGTGGCAGGGGGTGCGGCGGGGGGTGTGACCGGGGACGCGGCGGACCGGCCGTCCTCGGAGTCCTCGGCGTCGTCGGCGAGGGCGGAGCGGTCGTGGTCGGAGCGGTCGTGGTCGGGGCGGTGCCGCGCGCGGTCGCGGGACGAGCCCGCCTCCGGCAGCCGCAGGGTGAAGGTGGAGCCCTGGTTCTCGGCGCTCCACACCGTGACCTCCCCGCCGTGCGAGGCGGCCACGTGCTTGACGATCGCGAGCCCCAGGCCGGTGCCGCCGGTCGCCCGGGAGCGGGCGGGGTCGACGCGGTAGAAGCGCTCGAAGATGCGCTCCTTGTCCTTGTCGGAGATGCCGATGCCCTGGTCGGTCACGGCGACCTCGATCATGTCACCGCCGGCGCCGGCGACCCGCCGGGCGGCGATGCCGACGCGGGTGCGGGCCGGCGAGTAGTTGACGGCGTTCTCGACCAGGTTGCCGAGGGCGGCGGCGAGCTGGCCGCGGTTGCCGTGCACCCACAGGTCGGCGGTGCCGCCGGCGGCCATGGTGATCTGCTTGGTCCCGGCCGCGTGCCGGCAGCGGTCGATGGCCTCGGCGACCAGTTCGTCGACCGTCACCGGTTCGGCGTCCTCCAGCGGGTCGTCGTTCTGGACCCGGGAGAGGTCGATCAGTTCCTGTACGAGGTTGGTGAGCCGGGTGGCCTCGATCTGCATGCGCCCGGCGAACCGGGTGACGGCCTCCGGGTCGTCGTAGGCGTCCATGACGGCCTCGGACAGCAGGGAGAGCGCGCCGACCGGCGTCTTCAGCTCGTGGCTCACATTGGCGACGAAGTCGCGCCGTACCGCTTCTATGCGCCGGGCCTCGGTGAGGTCCTCGACGAGGAGGAGCACCAGCCGGGAGCCGAGCGGCGCGACCCGCGCGGAGACGGCGAGCGCCTCGCCGCGTCCGGTGCCGCGCCGCGGCAGGTCCAGCTCGACCTGGCGTATCTCGCCGTCCCGCCGGGTGTCCCGGGCCATCTGCAGCATCGGGTCGACGGCGAGCTTGCCGCCGCGGACCAGCCCGAGGGCGTACGCCGCCGAGCTGGCCTTGACCACGGCGTCCTCCTCGTCGAGCACGACGGCGGAGGACCTGAGGACCGACAGGACGGTGTCCACCCCCGGCGGCAGCACCGGGTCGGTGTGCAGCGAGGTGCGGGTGGGGCGCTTCTGGTCGCGCTCGCTCCAGCGGAACGCGAGCATGGCGATGACGCCGGTGAGTGCTCCGGCGATCGCTGCCACTGCGGCGACCGCCGCGTTCACGTCCATGCGACCAGGTTAGGCATGGCGTACCGCCCCGCCGAAGCCCTCGGGGTGCGACCTCGAACACTCGTCGCCCAGAGTTCACCTTGGAGCCAGTACCGGTTCATTTGAGATGCCGGAAACGGACGCGTACGAGCCGGAACGTGGAAGCGTGGGAGTCACGACACCCTGACAGGAGCCCCTGACAGGAGCCCCCTGGCAGGGAACCCCCTGGCAGGACGTACGAGAGGGAACCGAAGATGCGGGACGCGTACCACGAGGAACTGGACTCGATCGGCGACGGTCTGGTGGAGATGGCCCGGCTGGTCGGGTCGGCGATCGGGCGCGCCACGACCGCCATCCTCGACTCCGACCTGAAGCTGGCCGAGAGCGTGATCGAGGCCGACCAGAAGGTCGACGAGCTCCAGCACGACCTGGAGGCGAAGGCGATAGCCCTGCTGGCCCGGCAGCAGCCGGTGGCGACGGACCTGCGGATCGTCGTCACGTCGCTGCGCATGTCGGCCGACCTGGAGCGCTCGGGCGACCTGGCCCAGCACGTGGCCAAGCTGGCCCGGCTGCGGTACCCGCAGCGCGCGGTCCCGCAGGACCTGCACGCCACCATCCTGGAGATGGGGCAGCTCGCGCAGCGCCTGATGGCGAAGGCGGCCGAGGTGATCATCACCAAGGACGTCGACCTGGCGCTCCAGCTGGAGCAGGACGACGACGAGATGGACCTGCTGCACCGCACCCTCTTCCAGCACCTGATGGAGGAGAAGTGGAAGCACGGCATCGAGACGGCCGTCGACGTGACGCTGCTGGGCCGCTACTACGAGCGGTACGCGGACCACGCGGTGGCCGTGGCCAAGCGGGTGGTGTACCTGGTCACCGGCGAGCACGCGGACGAGCTCCAGGCCGACATCCAGCCGACGACGGGAGTGGAGGGCGCCTGAGCGGGCGGTTCGCGCCGCCGTGAGGGCGTGCGGTCGCTGCGCCGGGGCGCGCGGCGGCGCCTCAGTGCGCCGTTGATGCGACCACCGCCCCGGGCGTCCAATGGGCCCAGGCACCACTCTCAGGAGGGACCATGGCCGAATCCCCCAGCACGACGCCCGACCCCGCGCAGGAGCGCCGGACCGAGCAGCCCGCCGATCTCCGGAGCCTGCCGCTGATCGCTTCCTGCGGCTGCGGCTCGGGCTGCGGTTGCGGCTGTCAGTCGGGCAATCCCTGCCAGTGCGGCTGACGGGCCGACGCGCGAGCGTACGGCGGAGGGCCCCGGTGGACGCCGGGGCCCTCCGCCGCGTCCGGGGTCGCCCCGCTCCGCGTACCGGACGCACCATGGAGGGGAGGGGGCGTACGCACACGCACGCGGGAGGTGCGAGGTCATGGCTCACTTCATGGACGTCCATCACGGGATGCACGGCATCACCGCCGACCAGCTCCACGAGGCCCACCAGGCGGACCTGGCCGTCGAGGGGGACGAGCGGGTGCACTTCGAACGGGCCTGGGCGGACCCGGCCTCCGGCACGGTCTACTGCCTCTCCGAGGCGCCGTCCGCGGACGCGGTGCAGCGGGTCCACACCCGGGCGGGTCACCGCGCCGACGAGATCCACGAGGTCCCGCTCACGGTGTGACCTGCACCGTCGTGCTGAGCGGGCTTGGAGTCGGTGACAAGCTGTGCGGGAATACGGGTGGACAGTCAGGGACGGTTGTCCCACGTTCCGCCCGGCTGAGCGTCTGGTGGACGGGCGACGGCGTCCGTCCACGGTCCGGGGCGGGGGCAAGGGGGCCGTGAGCCGTCGTCCGCGTCCGCCGTCCGCCGTCCGTCGTCCGCCGTCCGTCGTCCGTCGTTCGGGTCACGGAGGCCCCCGGTGCTCCACGTCGTCGCCCTGGCCGTCTCCGCCCTGGCCCGGCCGGCGGTCCTGGGCGCCGATACAGCCGGCGCTAGCGTGTCCTGCTCCTCCCCGGCTCCGGGAAGGAGGCCGGCTCCTCGTCCGCCGGGAAGTACCCGTCCTCCTCCGGGCCGAGGTCCGGAGTCAGGAAGGGGTTGGTCACCGGCGGCGGCGAGGCCGCGGTGGCGTGGCTGTGCGCTCCCTCGGGAGCGGAGAACAGCGAGGTCGAGTCGATGAGAGGTCTCCCGTTCATTACCGGTGGGGCGAGCGGTCCTAGAGCTTGCTCATCTTGGAGTAGGGGCTCAGGATGCGCTGGCGGGCCGAGCCGAAGTCGACGAGGGCGGCGATGCCGTCCTCGATGCCGATGACCCGGCCGAGGCCGTACATGTCGTGTGTGACCTGGTCGCCCACGGCGAACTCCTTGGGCGGCGGGGCGACCGGGGCCTTGAAGGGACTGGTGGGCAGATGGCGCTTCAGTGGCTTCGTCATTGTCCTCAGTATGACCCGCCCCCGCGGCCGGCGGGTCTCCGGCGGAACACGGGAACGCCTCAATCGCAGTTGATCAAGGGCAGGTCGGACCGCACCACGGGGTCGGTGCCGGTGCCGCCCACACTGAGGACGCCTCCGCCGTACCCCCAGGTCAGCTCGTACGTACCGGCCCGAATCGGCCGGTATCCGTCATCGACGGTCCACCCCCCGACCCGCCATCCCAGCCCGCCGAACCCCGTGCGGTACGCCTCACCGTTCCCGATGACGAGGAAGGACGTCTCCCGCACGACGACCCGGCAACCGCCGGGCCCGGCCGGCTCCAGGACGTAGTACTCGGCCTCGTTCAGCAGGTCCCCGGCGGCGGCGAACAGCACCCCGGCCCCGCCGACGCCGGCCGCGGTGACGAGCGCCCAGCGGGGCACCCTCCGGACTCCCTCCCGGGACCCCGCCCGGGACGCGACCGCGCCGAGCCGCAGGAGCAGCAGCCCGCCCAGGACGAACCCGGCCCCCATCCCCCACCCGGGCACCACCCGCCCCGCCACGAGCACCAGGAACCCGCCCCAGCTCACGAGAAGGGCGAGGCCCACGCACACCAGGGCACCGACCTCGGTTCCGAACGCCCGCACGGCGGGCGGCTGTTCCGTCGTCGTCACCGGGGCACCCTACGACTCCGGGGCGCGCGACAGGCGTGTTCGGGCGGGGAGACGGGAGAGGGGAGACGGACGGAACGACGTGCCGGGCCCGACGGCCGGGCGTCCGGCCCCGCAGTCCTCAAGGAGCGTGAGTCGGTACCCCTTCGGCATCACCACCCGGACGACAGCACCGGCGGCTCCGGCAGCGCGGCGCCGCCTCCGTCGCGGTCGGCTCGATGGGCGCCGCGGGGCGGGTCGAATTCAGCTCGGGGCGGCGTCGAAGTCGTACTCCAGGACGTACGAAGAGGCGTCCAGGGTCATCTCGTTGACCTCGACGGCCCGGCCCTCCGCCATGAAGGCCGTACGGCACACGAGGACGACCGGGGTGCCGGCGGCCAGTCTCAGCCGGTCGGCCTCGTCCCTCGACGGCATGCGGGAGCGGATCTCCTCGGGCACCGGCTCGTGGCCGAGTTCGGCGAGCCTGGCGTACGCGCCGCCCGGCCCGGTGTCCTCCCGGGTGACGGCCGACACGGACCGCCCGCTCCCCCACCGCCCCCGGCCCAGCCGCTGGACGCCGCGGCGGCGCAGGGGGCGGCACTCGGTCCGGCGGTCGTCCTCAGTGGCCATTTCGGGACCCTCCTCGTACGCCATGAGTACGTACATGATCGGCAGGAGCGACACCGTTCTGCGTAGAAGGTGTCAGTCACTTGTTCGCGGCGAAGCGGACGGACGCATGTCACTTGACGCACTGGGTTCCGGGCACGCGCGCGAGAATGTGGGGACGCGTTGGAATGTGCTCGATCAGCCACCCGAAAAAACGTTTTGCCGTATCGAACAAGTGGAAAGTGACGTCCATTCACCTTTGGGGCGCACGAGGCCGCGCGGGCGCCAGGTACGGCTTGTTATCGGATGCAGTAAAGTGAAGGCGGACTCAGAGTAAGCCGTGTCAGTGCCCAGTCTGAGCCATTGCGAATGAGCAGTCGCTTACTGCGCTCACCAGGCGACTGCATTTTTTGCATCTTCAGGCCGCACGGGGCTGACACAAAGAGAGGCACAAAGTCCAATGGCGTGCAAGTTCGGGCGCAAGCTCGCCGGGCGTACCATCAGCAAGGCTCAACTCGACCACATCACGGCGGCGGTGGAGCAGAAATTCTCCCCTCTCGATCGCATCGAATTCTCCATAACGAGCGGCCGCTACGAGCATAAGAAACAGTCCCTTGAGTCCGTCATACAAAGGGCTGGATCGCCTACTATCGTTCGTGTTTTTTCGATTGCGGCAGCTTCTGGTCAAAATTTTTTCCAGATGAGCGTGAAGCGCAGCTCGATCAACCTGGTGGCCCAGGGGGACGACGACTACTTCGCCCCGGGCTTCGTCCGCGAGATCAAGAGCATCCTCGTGCCGCAGCCGACCCTGGCGGACAAACTGCTGACGCACCGGGTCCACATGGCCCTCCGATGCCTGCTGTCGATCGCCTGCCTGGCGGCGGTCGCCGTCGTCCTGGTCACCCGCGAACTCACCTGGAACCGGGGCGCCACCGCGGCGCTCAGTGCCCTGCTCCTCCTCTACGTCGAACGGCGCCTCGCCGCCCACGTGCTCCTGACCGCCGACGCGAAGGAGAACTGGAAGACGACCGAGAAACTGGCCCTGGCCGGCGTCGCGGCGACGCTCCTCGTGGGCGCGGTGACGAACGGCGTGAAACTGGCGACGGACACGGACGGCACGACGAGCCCTCCGGATCGGTCCACCACGGCCACCGGGAACCCCTCCGACACGCTGGGGCCGGACCGGGATTCCGCCCCTTCCCGGAGTTCCAGGGACAGCCTGCCCCCCATGGTGTGGACGGAGCCCGCCGTGATCCGCCCCGGAGATACGTTCTTCCTTTCCGGGCGGCGTTTCACGCCCGGCGAGGACATCCGTATCACCGCGCGTTCCGGGTCGGTCTCCTGCCCCTGCACCTTCGCCGACGGACAGCGCACACTCCGGGCCGACAGCAAGGGTGAGATCGGGCCGGTGAAAGGCACCATCGAGGACGACGGCACATGCGGGGAAGCCGAAGTGACGGTATCCGCGAGCCGCAGTGAAAGCCGGCCGAGCACCACGACGGATGTCGAGATGCACGCGCCGGCTCCCTGACTCCGGGAGCGGTCGCGTCACGCCACCGGTCCGAGAGAGCCGTACGCGACGCCGACGAACGCGTCCCGGACCGCTCGGAAGCGCTCCAGCAGGGGATCCCGTACGATTCCGCCGATCAGCTCGTCCCAGTACGCGACGCTGTTGGCCACTTCGAGTACGTGCCCGATCTCTTCCGCGCCCATGGCGCGGCTCTCCCGCAAGGTGAACTCCAGCAGATCGAGCTTCTCCCACCGCTCCTCCTGCTCCAGGCGCCCCCACTGCGCCAACAGTTCCCAGGCCACGTGGGCGGAGTTGTGGTGCGGGTCCTCACACCACTCGGCGTTGCGAGGACACCAGGCGTCCTCCAGTGCCCTGATCGCCGACCGCAGTACCGCCCTGCGGAGCGCCAGTTTCTCCAACTTCGCGCACTGCTCGGCCACCTTCTCCGCTTCACCGAGCACCTCGGGCGGCCCCAGAAGCGCGACGCCCGCCCGTGCCCGCACCACCGCGGTCGCCTTGTGGTCGAGCAGTTCCCGCCGGGAAGCGTGCGGCACCTCCGGCAGCACGGTGACGATTCGCACGAACACATCCACCGCGCTCAGGAACTCGGCACAAGCCGAGCGGCGGACGCTCTCCAGCGACTGCTCGCGCCCCGCGCGCTCCTGTAGCCGGGCCGCCGCCACCGTGGCCCGGGACTGCTCGTGACCCGCCGCCTCGGTGGCGTCAGCGGCTCTGTCCGCAGCACGCCGGGTCCAGTGGGCGGCGAGCAAGGTGACCGGCACCGTGACGAGGGCCGTCAGGGCGCCCGTAGCAGCTACGGCCTGTTCCAGTTGCACATGTCGCACAGTGGTGCCGGAATCCGCCGGCCGGGGCGAAAAGACGGAACCGCTGAGGGGAACCGTCACCCCGTGCTATGGCCTGTCGTTCGGATCAGGTCGCGGGGAATCGGCTGTGCCTTCCTCGCGCCGGTGAGCGGGGCCTGGTGCGTGCGGATGCAAGGCGGAGGAGGGAGCCGACGCGGAGCGTCGGCGAGCGACGACAACGCGGCAGGTGCGCGTGCCAGGCCCCGCGTCCGCGGCGTGATCCGAACGACAGGCCCTAAGCGAGAGCGGCCGGTCCTGCCTCCGTCACCGGGCCCGGTCTCTGCCGTACACCGGGCGACCGAGGCGGCGAACGAAAAGCCCCTTGCCCACGGGAAACCCGCAGGCAAGGGGCAGATCGCTTGGATCGAGCAGGGGTTACTTCTTCTTGCCCTGGTTCTTGACCGCCTCGATCGCCGCCTTCGCGGCGTCCGGGTCGAGGTAGGTGCCGCCGGGGTTGAGCGGCGTGAAGTCGGCGTCCAGTTCGTAGGAGAGGGGGATGCCGGTGGGGATGTTCAGGCCCGCGATGTCGGCGTCGGAGATGCCGTCGAGGTGCTTGACCAGGGCGCGGAGCGAGTTGCCGTGGGCGGCGACCAGGACCGTGCGGCCGGTGAGGAGGTCGGGGACGATCGCGTCGAACCAGTAGGGGAGCATCCGGACGACGACGTCCTTCAGGCACTCCGTCTGCGGGCGCAGCTCCGGGGGGAGGGTCGCGTAGCGCGGGTCGGAGAACTGGGAGTACTCGGCGTCACGGTCCAGCGGCGGCGGCGGGGTGTCGTAGGAGCGGCGCCACAGCATGAACTGCTCCTCGCCGAACTCGGCGAGGGTCTGGGCCTTGTCCTTGCCCTGGAGGGCGCCGTAGTGGCGCTCGTTGAGGCGCCAGGAGCGGTTGACCGGGATCCAGAGGCGGTCGGCGGACTCCAGGGCGAGCTGCGCGGTGCGGATCGCGCGCTTCTGGAGGGAGGTGTGCACGACGTCGGGGAGCAGGCCGGCGTCCTTCAGCAGCTCGCCGCCGCGCGTCGCCTCCTTCTCGCCCTTCGGGGTGAGGTTGACGTCCACCCAGCCGGTGAACAGGTTCTTCTCGTTCCACTCGCTCTCGCCGTGGCGGAGGAGGATCAGCTTGTACGGTGCGTCGGCCATGGGTCCGAGCGTAATCGACGCCCCGCGGCGGCCGCCGCCCGCGCCCGTTAATCAGGTGGTCGGCGGGACGACGGGTGAGTAAGGTGTGCTTGCCCGTTGGGTGCTTACATTGAGCGCTTACACGGGTGCTTACATCTGTGACGAACTCCTCGGGGGAGCCATGCCAGCCGCCGGTCCGATACGTGCTGTCCGGGAGTCCGTCTCCGGGCTCCCCCGCGACTTCTGGTGGCTGTGGACCAGCACCCTCGTCAACCGGCTCGGCGCCTTCGTCGCCACGTTCATGGCGCTGTACCTGACCCTGGACCGCGGGTACTCCGCCTCGTACGCCGGTCTCGTCGCCTCGCTGCACGGGCTCGGCGGGGTGGTCTCCTCGCTGGCCGGCGGGGTGCTGGCCGACCGGCTGGGGCGGCGGCCCACGCTGCTGGTGGCGCAGACGGCGACGGCGGCCTCCGTCGCGCTGCTGGGGTTCATGTCCCACCCGGTGGCCATCGCGGCCGTCGCCTTCCTGGTCGGCGCGGCCTCCAACGCCTCGCGGCCGGCCGTGCAGGCGATGATCGCGGACATCGTGCGGCCCGAGGACCGGGTGCGGGCCTTCTCCCTCAACTACTGGGCGATCAACCTCGGGTTCGCGGTGTCGTCGGCGGGGGCCGGGTTCATCGCGGAGTTCAGTTACCTCGCCGGGTTCCTGATCGAGGCCGCGATGACGCTGGCCTGCGCGGTCGTGGTGTTCGTGAAGCTGCCCGAGTCCCGGCCGGCGCCCAAGGAGAGCGTGGTGGACGAGGCGCCCGTCTCGCTCGGCACCGTGCTGCGCGACGGGCGGTTCATGAGCGTCGTCGGGCTCTCCTTCCTCGTCGCGCTGATCTTCCAGCAGGGGTTCGTGGGGCTGCCGGTGGCGATGGGGCAGGCGGGGTTCACACCGGCCGACTACGGCATGGCCGTCGCCGTCAACGGCGTCCTGATCGTGGTGCTCCAGATCCCGGTGACCCGGTTCATCGAGCACCGCGATCCCCGGCGGCTGCTGATCGTGTCGTCGCTGCTCGCCGGGTACGGGTTCGGGCTGACCGCCTTCGCCGGGTCGGTCGGCGTCTTCGCCCTGACGGTGTGCGTGTGGACGCTGGCCGAGGTGGTCAACGCGCCGACCCAGACGGGACTGGTCGTACGGCTCTCCCCGGTGCGGGGGCGCGGCCGGTACCAGGGCATGTACAGCATGTCCTGGGCGGTCGCCGCGCTCGTCGCGCCGCTGATGAGCGGGTTCGTGATCGACCGGTTCGGCGCCGCGTGGCTCTGGGGCATGTGCGCGGCGGTCGGCACGGTGGCCGGTCTCGGGTACCTGGTGCTGATGCGGCGGCTGCCGGCCCAGGGGGCGCGGGAGCAGACCGTCGCCGGCTCCCCGATGGCGGCCGAGCGTGCGGTCGACGCGGTCTGAACCACGGGTCGGCGCACCCGTCACGGATGCATCCGTGCCCCCTTCAGCACCTTGTCCACCGCGTTCTTCGGGCCGTACACGGCGAGACCGGCCAGGTCGAGGTCGGCCGTGGGGACGGCGCGGACCGCCGCGCGGTTGTCGCGGTCGTTGCCGGTGGTGAAGAGGTCGGCGGTGAAGACGGAGCGGGGCAGGGCGCGGGACAGAGCGCGGGTGTGGGCGGCCTTGAGGGTCTCCTTCGCACCCTCGAAGACCAGGACCGGCTGGCGGAACATGGGCAGGTAGGGCACACCGTCCGCGTCCTCGTACGGTGCGCCGATGACCTCGGGGACCTGCGGCCCCAGGCCGCTGACCAGGAAGGCGGTCACGTTCAGGCGCTGCCAGGTCGCCAGGTCGTCCCGGAGCAGTACGGCGATCTTGGTGTCGAAGCGGACGGGCTCTGCGTCAGTCATGGACAGGAGCATGGCGACCGGGCCGCCGCCCGGTCTTGTACGTTTTTTGCATGACCGCAGCCACCGCAGCCACCGCGGCCGGGCCGGGACCCGGGGACGGGACGGCCGTCTCCGCCTGGCGCCCGGCGGTCCCGGGGGTCGTGGAGGTCTTCCACGCCCGGTTCACGGAGTACGCCTATCCGATGCACGTCCACGAGGCGTGGACGCTGCTGATCGTGGACGACGGGGCCGTGCGGTACGACCTCGACCGCCACGAGCACGGCACCCCGCACGACACGGTGACCCTGCTGCCGCCGCACGTCCCGCACAACGGCTCGCCGGCCGGGCCGGGCGGCTTCCGCAAGCGGGTGCTGTACCTCGACGGCTCCCGGCTGGGCGCGGAGCTGATCGGGCCCGCGGTGGACCGGCCCGACGTACGGGACCCGGTGCTGCGGCGGCGGGTGGGGCAGCTGCACGCCGCGCTGGTCCGGCCCGGGGAGGAGCTGGAGGCGGAGAGCCGGCTGACGCTGATCGGGGAGCGGCTCCGCGCCCACCTCCGGCCGGCCGCCACGCGGCCCGCGCGCCGGGACCCGGTGCTCGCGCGGCGGCTGCGGGAACTGCTCGACGAGCGGCTCGTCGACGGCCTCACCCTGGACCAGGCCACGGCCCTGCTCCCGGCCCACCCGGCCCATCTGGTACGGGCGTTCAGCGGGGCGTACGGCATCGCGCCGCACCAGTACCTGATGGCGCGGCGCGTCGACCGGGCCCGGCGGCTGCTGCTCGCGGGGCGCGCCCCGGCCGACGTGGCCACCGCCACCGGCTTCTACGACCAGGCCCATCTGACCCGGCACTTCAAGAGGCTGGTGGGAGTGACCCCCGGGCGCTACCGGGCGCGTACGGCGCTCAGTCGGCCGGACGCTCGATGAGCTGCTGGAACGCCGCCAGGTTCCGGGTCGACTCGCCGCGGGCCGTGCGCCACGCGTACTCCTTGCGGATGGCGCCGGCGAAACCCAGCTCCAGCAGGGTGTTGAAGGCGCCGTCCGATGCCTCCAGGACCTGGCCGAGCAGGCGGTCGAGCGCGTCGGGGGTGACGGCGGAGAGGGGGAGGCGGGCGGTGACGTAGACGTCGCCGAGCCGGTCGACGGCGTAACTCACGCCGTAGAGCTTGAGGTTGCGCTCCAGGAGCCAGCGGTGGACGCCCGCCTCGTTCTCGTCGGGGTGGCGGATGACGAAGGCGTTGAGGGAGAGGGAGTGGCGGCCGGCGATCAGGGAGACGGTGGTGGAGAGCTTGCGGGTGCCGGGGAGTTTCACCACGTAGGTGCCTGGTTCCGGGCTCTCCCATTCCAGGTCGGCGTCCCGCAGGGTCTCCTCGACGGTGTGCGCCGCCGTCCGCTGTGCGTCAGCCATGGTGGGAGGGTACGCGACGGCGGTGGGCCTGCATCGCGGCCGTGTAGACGTCGGCGGTGGCCGCGGCGGCCGTGTCCCAGCCGAAGGACCGGGCGTGCCGGGCGGCGGCGGTGCCCAGCCGGGTGACCAGCTCCGGGTGGTCGGCGAAGTCGCGCAGGACCCGGGCGTACGCGGCCGGGTCGTGGCCCTGGACCAGGAAGCCGGTCTCGCCGTCGCGGACCGCGACCGGGAGGCCGCCGACCGCCGCGGCGAGCACCGGCGTGCCGGTGGCCTGCGCCTCGATGGCGACCAGCCCGAAGGACTCGCTGTAGGAGGGCATGACCAGCACGGACGCGGCCCGGAACCAGTCGGCGAGCTGGTCCTGCCCGACCGGCGGACGGAACCGTACGACGTCCGCGATGCCGAGCCGGGCGGCCAGCTTCTGCAGGCCCTCGGGCTTGGCGAGGCCGCTGCCGCTGGGGCCGCCGACGACGGGGACGACGACGCGGGAGCGCAGCTCCGGGCGTTCGGCGAGGAGGACGGCGACGGCCCGCAGCAGGATGTCGGGGGCCTTGAGGGGCTGTATACGGCCCGCGAAGAGCGGGATCAGGGCGTCCTGGGGCAGGCCGAGGCGGGCGCGGGCGGCGGCCCGGCCGTCGGCGGGGCGGAACCGGTCGAGGTTGACGCCGGGGTGGACGACGGCCACGCGGGCGGGGTCGGCGGCGTAGTGCCGGACGAGTTCGCCGGCCTCCTCCTCGGTGTTGGCGATCAACCGGTCGGAGGCGGTGACGATCTGGGTCTCGCCGATGACCCGGGCGGCGGGTTCGGGGGTGTCGCCGGCGGCCAGGTTGGCGTTCTTGACCTTGGCCATGGTGTGCATGGCGTGCACCAGGGGGGCGCCCCAGCGCTGGGCGGCGAGCCAGCCGACGTGGCCGGAGAGCCAGTAGTGCGAGTGGACGAGGTCGTAGTAGCCGGGGCGGTGGCCGGCCCACGCCTGCATCACGCCGTGGGTGAAGGCGCACAGCTGGGCGGGCAGCTCCTCCTTGGCCAGGCCCTCGTAGGGGCCGGCGTCGACGTGCCGGACGAGGACGCCCGGACAGAGTTCGACGGTGGGCGGGAGGGCGGCGGAGGTGGCCCGGGTGAAGACCTCGACCTCGATGTTGATCGCGGCCAGGCGCTGGGCCAGCTCCACGATGTAGACGTTCATGCCGCCGGCGTCGCCCGTGCCGGGCTGGTGCAGGGGCGAGGTGTGCACGGAGAGCATGGCGACACGGCGGGGCCTGCGGTGCAGCCGCAGTCGCGCGGGGGCCGCCGCGGACCGACGCCCGAGCCCGCCGGCGTACTGGCTCACGTGGCGTTCCTCCTCGCTGCGGGCAGCCGGTCGCGAGGGCATGGCGCACCCTCCACCGGAGTGGAACGCCGGCCCGGCGTGCCGCATTTCCGGTTTCCTCGCCTTTGCCGAATCATTACCACTGGTCGCTCAACCGTTCGACGGGCGGGTGAGTCCCGGGCGGAAGCCCGAGCGGGGAGGACGCGTACCCGGCGGGCCGCCGAAGGCCCGGTGTCCGCGGGCGGGGCGCGGGAACCAGCCGCCACCGTGGCAGCTTCGGCGCCCCTGGTCCGATGTGGGGGCCGACGGCGGCGTGAGCCTGCCGTACCGCACGGGTCCTCGCGCGCCGCGTCCAGCCTCCGGCCGTTCTCCTGCGCCCGGACGTCGGCACCGAGGGCCCCGACGCACCCACCACCCCTCACTCCTGGCGGCCGGGCCACTGGCGGGACCGCCCGCGCCCCTGAGGCCGTCCGGGTCCGCCGGCGTGGGCGCATACCCTCGTAGGCATGCCGACCCGCGCCGCCGCCTCCCGCCCGCTGGGCACGATCACGCGCGGTACGACCAACCCCAACCGGCTGCGCCGCATGGACCGCTGGATCGTGGCCACGCACGGCGCCGAGCTGCGCCGGGCCGACGATCCGCTCGCCGTCGACCTCGGCTACGGGGCGGCGCCGTGGACCGCCGTCGAGCTGCTGCACCGGCTGCGGGCCGTGGCGCCCCGCGCGCGCGTGAGCGGCGTCGAGATCGACCCGGTGCGGGTCGCCGCGGCCGGGCCGTACGCCCGTGCGGGCCTGGACTTCCGGCGCGGCGGCTTCGAGGTCCCGCTCCCCGGGCGGCCCCTGCTGATCCGCGCGGCGAACGTGCTGCGCCAGTACGACGAGGCCGAGGTGCCCGGCGTCTGGCGGCGGCTGTGCGCGCGGCTGGCCCCGGCGTCGGCGCACTCCCGGGGCGGGCTGCTGGTCGAGGGCACCTGCGACGAGATCGGCCGGCGGCACGTGTGGGTCGCGCTCGGGCCCGAGGGACCGCGCACGGTCACCTTCGCGGCCCGTCTCGGCTCCCTGGACCGCCCCTCCGACCTGGCCGAACGGCTGCCGAAGGCGTTGATCCACCGCAATGTGCCGGGCGAGCCGGTGCACGCCTTCCTGCGCGACTTCGACCGCGCCTGGGCCGCCGCCGCGCCCTACGCCTCCTACGGCGCCCGCCAGCGCTGGACACGCACGGTGCGGGACCTCACCGCCGACTGGCCGGTGACGGACGGCCCGGCGCGGTGGCGGCAGGGCGAAGTGACGGTGCGGTGGGGAGCGTTGGCGCCACGGGGGTGAGCCTCCCCCACCGCTGGGTGCGTCCCTCCGCGGGACAACGGGAGAGGGAACGACTCCTGTCCGCTCCTTCCCCGTTCCTTTCCCTCCGTTCCCTCCTTTCCCTCCGTTCCCTCCGTTCCCTCCTCTTCGCTCCCGACGGCCTCTGTCGCTTCGCGGATCGGCATGGCACGATCCCGGAGACGGAAGTTACTGGCGGTTAACCAAGGTGGGGAGCAGAGGTATGGGACCGGGAAAGCGTGGCCTGATCACCGCGACCGTGGCCGTGGCCTGCGCGGTCACCGTACTGGCGGTGCCGGGCCCGGCCTTCGCGGACCCCGGCCCGACGCCGGCCCCCACGGCCGCCGTCACCCCGGACAAGGACCTTCAAGCCGTACGCGAGACGCTCGACCGGCTCTACCGGGAGGCCGCCGCGGCCACCGACCGGTACAACGCGGCCGAGGAGCGGGCCGAGGAACAGTCCGCGCAGGTCGTGGAGTTGGCCAAGAAGATCGTCGAGGGCCGGGAGAAGCTGGACGCCCTGGAGCGGCGCGCCGCCGCCGCGGCCCGCTCCCAGTACCGCACCGGCGGGCTGCCCGACGAGGCCAAGCTGCTGCTCAGCGACGACCCGGCGGGGTTCCTGGACGGCGCGGGCCGGGTGCTCCAGGGGCAGCGCGCCGCCAAGGGCCTGATCGGTGACCTGCGGCGCGCCCAGGAGAGCCTGGAGGGCTACGCCGCGGACGCGTCCGCCCGCTGGAAGGAGCTGGAGGCCAACCGCAGGGCGAGGGCCGCCGCCCAGCGGCGGATCGAGAAGCGCGTCGCGGCGGCCGAGAAGCTGGAGTCCGAGCTGGCCCGGGAGGAGAAGGAGCGGCTCGCCCGGCTGGAGCGCGAGGCCGCCGAGCGGGCGCAGAACGCCTGGCTCGACTCCGGCGTCCTGGCCGACGCCGACGGCGCGCCCACCGAGCGGGCCGAGCAGGCGGTGGAGTACGCCACGGCCCAGATCGGCAAGCCGTACGTGTGGGGCGCCGAGGGACCGAAGTCCTTCGACTGCTCCGGGCTGACCTCCCGGGCGTGGGCGGCGGCCGGGCACGGCATCCCGCGCACCTCGCAGGAGCAGTGGCGCCGGCTGCGGCACGTCGCCACCGAGGACATCCGCCCCGGGGACCTGGTCGTCTACTTCGAGGACGCCAGCCACGTCGGGATGTACGTCGGTGACGGCAAGGTCGTGCACGCGCCCCGGCCGGGCCGCTCGGTGACGATCACGGGCGCAGGGACGATGCCGATCCTCGGCGTGGTGCGACCGGAAGCGTGACGGTCCCGCCACCGGGGCGGACGCCGGACGCCGGGGGCTCACGGGACGCCGGCGGCACCGGTACGACCGGCGGTACCGGCGCGGTACCGGTGGTACCGGCTCGGAGGTGCTCGCGTCAGGGGCGGACGCGCGGGGCGTACCGGCATCCGGCATCCGGCGTCCACCGGCCGTGGCGCGTACCGGCCCCCGGACCCGCCGCGGCGCCCCCCGGCGGCCGACGTCAGGCCCCGCGCCGGCCGGCCGCGGCACGTGACCGACCCCACGCGCACCCCCGTTCGGGCCCGTACGGCGACGTGACGTTCGTCATCCCGCCGGACCCGGAACCCTGTCCAACTGCGGTACGTAACGCGGCATATGACAGTGGCCGTTGGCCCACGGGCGTGCCGCGCGCCGTTCCGCTGTCCGCCCGGCACCCGCTATGGTCCCCGTCGGTGGGTCGAGGTCCCTCGCCCCGCCGTGCCCTCGGGGGGAGGGAAGGAACCCAAGACGATGTCCGTACCCGTACCGCGGCAGAGAGCGATCCCGGCCGCGGAGAGTGGTCAGGCGCAGGCCGCGCCCGGCGTGCCCGGCGGCGGTCCCTCCGTCGAACGGGCCGCACCGCGCACGGACACCGACGGCACCGCCGCCCAGGGACCCGGCGCCGGGCAGCCCCAGGCCGACCCCGCCGCGCAGACCGGCCTGACGCTGCTGCTGATCGAGGACGACCCGGCCGGTTCGCCGATCGTGCCCGACCTGCTGGACCGCTCCGGCAAGCCGATCCGCGTCCGCACCGCCCGCAACCTGACCGAGGCCGAGCGGCTGCTGACCGACGACGTCCACTGCATTCTGCTGGACCTCGCGCTGCCCGCCCCCGGCCGCCCGGGGGAGGCGGACGGCGACGGCGACGAGCTGGCGGTCCTCAAGCACGTGCTGGAGCTGGCGCCCCGGCACGCCGTGCTCGCCCTCACCGCCTCCGACGACGCCGAGCGCGGCGCCGAGGCGGTGGCGGTCGGCGCCCAGGACTACCTCTGCCGCGACGAACTCGACGGCCGGCTGCTCAGCCGGGCGATCCGCTACGCCGTCGAGCGCAAGCGCTCCGACTCGGCCGAGCGGCGCCTGGCCGAGGGCCGGCTGCGCGCCCAGGAGAACCGCCGGCTGGAGCGCGGCCTGCTGCCGACGCCGCTGCTGGAGGGCTCCTCGCTGCGGTTCGCCGCCCGCTACCGCCCCGGCCGCTCCCGCGCCCTGCTCGGCGGTGACTTCTACGACGTGGTCCGCACCCCGGACGGCACCGTGCACGCCATGATCGGCGACGTCTGCGGGCACGGCCCGGACGAGGCGGCGCTCGGCGTGGAGCTGCGGATCGCCTGGCGCGCGCTGACCCTGGCGGGGCTCTGCGGCGACGAGTTGCTGGGCACCCTCCAGGAGGTGCTGGAGCACGAGCGCCCGCACGACGAGATCTTCGCGACGCTGTGCACGGTGGACATCGCGCCGGACGGCCGCCGGGCCGGCCTGTGCCTGGCCGGTCATCCGGCCCCGCTGATCGCCGGCCCCGGCGCCCCGGCGCGGCTGCTGCCGTACGACAACAACGGCCCGGCGCTCGGGCTGCTGCCGGGCGCCCGCTGGCCGCGTACGCAGGTCGAGCTGGGCGCCGCGTGGAGCCTGATGCTCTACACCGACGGGCTGATCGAGGGCCACGTCGGCGAGGGCCGGGAACGGCTGGGGCAGGACGGGATGGTCGAGCTGGTGCGCGGCAAGTTCGCCGAGGGGCTGAGCGGGGAGGCGCTGCTGCGGGCGACGGTCAACGAGGTCCGCCGGCTCAACGGGGGTGAGCTGGCCGACGACGTGGCGGTGGTACTGCTGGACCGGGAGGCCTGAGCGGGGCCCGCGGCCCCGCGCCGCCCCGGCGTCTGCTCAGCGGCCGCCGTTGTACGGCCCGTAGGGGCCGTCGCTGCTGGAGCCCCGCCGGGTGTTGCGCCCGCCGCCGGGCAGCCCGCGCAGGGCCGGGCGTACGTCGACCATGTAGACGATGGTCGCGACCAGGCCGATGATCGGCAGGAACGACAGGACGTTGAAGATCAGGTTCACCACGAAGGCGAGCCCCAGGATGATCAGCCAGAAGGGCTTGGTCTTCTTGTCGGCCGCGCGGTAGGCGTCCTCGCGGCGCGTGGCGGCGTCGATCAACGCGAAGCCACTGAACACGATCAGGGCGATGCTCAGCAGCCACATGAAGCCCGCGAACCCCTGCATCAGCACAACGTCCACCACCAGACTCGGGTCGTCCCTACGCCGTCACCGTACCCGTACAACGGACCGGGCACCCCGAGGGTGCCCGGTCCGCCGGTGTCCGTGCCCCGCCGTCTCGTCACTTGGCGGACGGCGTGGACTTCTTCGCCGGGGCCTTGCGGGCGGCCGGGGCCTTCTTCGGGGCGGCCGCGGCGGGCTTGTCGTCCTCGACCTCGACCGGCTGGGCCTTCGGCTCGACGGCCACGGCCAGCTCCTCGACGCCTTCGGCGACGTCCTCGATGCTGTCGGCGGCCTGACCGCGCCAGGTCCGCACGGTCTGCTCGCCGTGCTCGGCGACCTTCTCGTAGGCCTCCTTGGCCTTCACGGCGTACTCGGCGGCGACGCCGACCCCGCGCAGCGCGAAGTCCTGGGCGGTCTCGCCGAGCTTCTTCAGGTCGGTGTCGAAGGAGCCGATGAACTCGTTGACCTTGGTCTGGAGCGTCCCCTGCGTCTCCTTGACGCGGGCGGTCGCCTTCTCCTGGACGGCCTTGGGGTCGGTGTTGCGCACCGCCTCGATACGGGCCGGGGCCTCGGCGCGGAGCTGCTCCACCAGGACGGGGACCTTCTTGGCCTGCTGCCAGGCGAGGTCGGCGGTGCCGGCGGCGAAGTAGAGCGGCGTGGGGTCGCTGAGGGTCTTGCGCAGGTCGTCGGTGATGGCCATGGTGACGGTCCTCCCGGATCACGTTCGGCTGAGGGTGTGGGGGGTGCTGGGGGATGCTGGGGGCTACGTCGTGCGCGGACCGGCGTCGCCGTCGCCGGCCGCGGCCGCGCGTATGGAGGTGTCCTCGCCGGGGGCCCCGTCGCTCCCGGCTCCTTCCCGGGCGGTGGCCGGGACGCCGTCCGGCTCCGTCCCGAATCCGTTCTCCTTGCGGAAGGACTCGTAGATCTGGAGCAGGACCTGCTTCTGCCGCTCGGTGAGCGTGGGGTCGGCGAGGAGGACGGCGGTCGTCTCCACCGCGTCCCGGTCGCGCTCGGCGTCGAGGATGCCGGCCCGCACGTACAGCGTCTCGGCGGAGATCCGCAGGGCCTTGGCGACCTGCTGGAGCACCTCCGCGCTCGGCTTGCGCAGCCCGCGCTCGATCTGGCTCAGATACGGATTGGACACCCCCGCGGCGTCGGCGAGCTGCCGCAGCGACAGCTGCGCGGAGCGCCGCTGCTCGCGCAGGTAGTCACCGAGGTTGCCGACGTTGAGCGATGCCATGCCTCCACGATGCACGACTCTGCTAACTATTGCAAGCATACCGCTTGCAAGAGTGACGGCACCCGCTCCCGCACGCCCCCTCAGGACGGCTGGACCTCGTCGAAGAGGGCGCGGGCCGCGGCGGGGCCGGGGCTCACCAGGCGGTGCAGGCCGGCCGCCGTGATCCTCGCCCGCCGCGCGGCCCGCGCCCACGTCCGCTCCTCGAAGGCGCGGACGGCCCCGTCCACGTCCTGGGGCCGGCGGCGAGGGTCTCGGCGAGTTCGGCGCCCTCCAGCATCGCGAGGTTCGCGCCCGCGCCGAGGGGCGCGTCAGATGGGCGGCGTCGCCCAGCAGCGTCACCCCGGCGGCGGTCCCAGGTGTGGGACTCGGGCAGGACGTACAGGGGGCGGCGGGCGAACGCGGTGCCATGGCGCGGGAGGCCGGGGACGGGGGCGGCCCAGCCGTCGAACGTCACCGGCCGGCCCGCCCGCACGGCCCCGGTGTCCCCGTCCGCCCCGGACCACCCGTCCAGGGGCGCGCGGAACCGGGCGTACACCGTGACGTGGCCCCCGCCGTCGCACTGGGCGACGAGGGCCCGGTTCACGCCGTACACCGCCAGGGAGCCGTCGCCGACCAGCCGGGCCAGACCGGGGGGCGGGTGTCCGACGTCGTCCAGGGGGGTCTCGACCGAGGTGACGCCGGTGTGATGCGGGGTCACCGGCGAGACGGCCGGACGGACCCGGGACCAGGCGCCGTCCTCGCCGACGACGAGGTCGTACGCCTCCTCCCGCCCGTTAGCGGACCGGACCAGCACGCCGTCCGAAGCCGAAGGTGTGGCCCACCGGGCGGCGCGGCGCGCCAGGGCCGGGCCGGAGACGGGCGCGGCACACCGCAGCGCAGCAGGCCGAGAAGGGGTACGAGGCCAGGGGGAAGCGGCGTGGGACGAGGCACTCCTGGCGGCGGTGAGGGAGAAGGCCCGTGCCCGTACGCGCTCTCGGTGCCGAAGAGGACGAGGGCGAGGAGGAGCCGGGTGTCCCGCGGCTGCGCGGAGGAGACCGGTCACGTGACGGGCACGCCGAGGAATGCGGCGCCAGCCGGACGGCGTCGCCCCGCGTGCCTCGTGACCGCAGAGCCCGGGGTGCGCCGGGTCCGCCTGGCCCCACCTGACGAGGTGTGCCGGCGCTCGCCCCACCACCCCTCGCCCCCCGTGGTCACCTTCAGGTTCCCCGGTCACCGAAAAGTGCGTTCTTCCACGTCAGCCATCACTCTCCTACGGTTCCCGAGTAACCACTGGAAATCATTGAGGAGGGCCTCGTCATGGCCGTCACCCTGTTGAACCCCGCCGGACTGCCCGTCGTCGACGTCTACCGGCAGGTGTCGGTCGCGTCCGGTTCGAAGCTGGTCTTCGTCGCCGGGCAGGTCGGCTGGGACGCCGACGGCGTCACGGTCGGCGCCGGCGATCTCGCCGCGCAGGTCGAGCAGTGTTACGTCAACATCGCCACCGCCCTGGCCGCGGCCGGCGGCTCCTTCGCGGACGTGGCCCGGCTGACCTGCTACGTCGTCGACTGGACCCCCGACATGATGCCCACGCTGCTGGAGGGCATCGCCCGGGCGTCCGCGCGGCTCGGCATCACCCAGCCGCCGCCGGCCTCGATGCTGGGCGTGGCCGCGCTGGACGTCCCGGAGCACCTGGTCGAGATCGAGGCGACGGCGGTACTCGACTGAGCCGGGGCCGGGGCCGCCCGCCCCCGTCGCCCCGGCTCCCGCTCACCGGGGACCCGCCGGGCGGGCCTCACGCACGAGGCTCCCGCAGCCCCGCGATCAGCGTGCGGATCAGCAGGTCGTAGCTCTCGTCCACGTTCTCGGGGAGGCCGAAGCCGCCCTGGGCCTCCAGGACGGAGAAGCCGTGGACGGCCGCGCGCAGGCACCGCACGGCGTGGACCGCGGCGGAGTCGGCCAGGCCGTAGGCGCGGAGCGCGGCGGTGACGACGGCGACCAGCCGCTCGCCGGCCTCGGCGGTCCGCGGCTCCGGGCTCTGCACGACGGCCTGGTAGCGGTGCGGCCACCGCTGCACATAGCGCCGCCAGGCCGTCATCAGCGCGCGGACCGCCTCGTCGGCGGAGCGGCCGAGGACCGCCTCCCCGACCTGGTCGGCGAGGTCACCGAGGACGCGGGCGGAGACCGACACGCGCAGCTCGGCGAGATTGCGCACGTGCTTGTACAGGGACGGGGTGGCCACGCCCGCCCGCGCGGCCACCGCGGCGAGGGTGAGCCCCTCGGGACCGTCCTCGTCGATGATCCCGAGGGCGAGGTCGACGACCGCGCCCGGCGAGAGCGCCGCCCTAGCCACGCCGGCCTCCGGCGAGGAAGTCCAGGACGAGCGCGGCGACCGCGCCGGGGAACTGGGCGTGCGGGTAGTGGCCCGCGCCCTCGACCAGTTCCAGGCGGCCCAGCCCGGCCGGCAGGGCCGCCACGATGCCCTCGCCCTCCGCGCGCGGGTCGGGCCAGTCGGGGTCGAGCGTGCCCATGATGACCAGGACCGGGCACCGCACGTCGGCGAGCCGGGCGTCCGCCTCGCCGGGCGAGGCCGAACCGAATCGGCTGAACACGGCCATCCGGCCGGGCCGGCGCAGATCCGCGTCGAGCGCGGCGAGGCGCGCGGCGAGGCGCGCGGCGAACCCGGCGGGCCGGGTACCGGGATGGGCGTGGACGAGGTACCGCCGCCACAGCGCCGGGCTGCGCAGCAGGGCGGCGCCCGCCAGCAGGCTCATGCCCTTGCGGTAGCGGGCGTCGGTGAGGAACGCGCCCGGGTCGGGCTTCTGCGTGCGGGTGAACGGGGCGATCTCCACCACCGCGTCGACCAGGCCGGGCTCCCGGGCCGCGGCGATGGTGGCGGCGCCCCCGGCGAAGGAGTGCCCGACGAGCACGGCCGGTCCGCCGAGGTGCCGGATCAGGGCGAGGAGGTCGTCCGCCGTGTCGGCCCGGGTGTACGACGCCCAGCCGGCGTCGGACTCCCCGTGCCCCCGCAGATCGAGCGCGGCGACCCGGTACCCGGCGGCGACGAGCCGCGCGGCCGTCTCCCGGTACGCCGTCCGGTTGTCACCCATGCCGTGCGCGAGCACGACCAGCGGCCCGGCCCCGGCCACCTCGTACGCCAGCCGTCCGCCGCCCTCGGTCGTCAGGAACGAGGTCTCTTCCACAGCTCCGCTAATGCCCATAACCCGAAGGCTAATGCCATTAGCCAGCCATGTCCAGGCCCGGGTCCGGGCCCGCGTCCGCCCCCGCGCCCCCGGCCGGTGCCGCGATGAGACAGAAGGGGTGTCCGGCCGGGTCGGTGAGGACCCGCGCCCGGTCGCCGTGCGGCTGGTGTTCCGGGAGGCCGGCGCCCAGGTCCCGCAGCCGGGCCTCGGCCGCCGCGAGGTCGTCGACGCGGAAGCAGAGGTGGAGCTGCTGCGGGACGTCCTGTCCGGGCCAGCGCGGGGCGCGGTAGTGCGCGACGCGCTGGAAGCCGATGAGCAGACCGCCCTCCCCCTTCAGGCCCGCGAAGTCGGCGTTCGACGCGGGGTGGGGTTCGAGGCCGGTGGCCTGCCGGTAGAAGGCGGCCAGCGCCGACGGGTCGGGGCAGTCGAGCGTGATCGCGCACAGGGACAGCTGAAGGGTCATGCGGCATCCTCCGTCCCGCCGGCCGCCACCCGCCACCCCCGGCCGCCACCCGCCGTCGCCGTCACCTCCGGCCGTCCCGCGCGACGTTGGCCACGAACCCCGTCACGTTCCCCACGGTCCGCGCGATCTTCTCCTCCAGCGTCAGCGACTCGTGCAGCCGCGCCCCCGGCCCCGCGCTGCGCAGCCCCCGTACGTAGAGCGAGCAGGCGAGGTCGCTGCAGAGGTAGACGCCGACCGAGTTGCCCTGCTGCCCCGCCCGGCCCGCCAGCGGGGCGACCATCAGGGAGACGCCGCCGGTGTGGGTGGTCAGGCACATCGAGCACATGCTGCGCCGGGCCTGCCCGGAGGGCGCGGCGGGGCTGCGCAGGGCGACGCCCGCGAGGCGGCCGTCCAGCTCGGTGACGAGGTAGGCGCGGTCGGGGGCCTGGGGGTCGCGCCAGCCCAGGTAGTCCAGGTCCGGCCAGGGGCGGTCGGCCAGATCGCGCGGGACGTGGAGCCGCTTGGCCTCACCCTTGGTGCGGTTGACGAACGCGGCGCGGATCTCGGGTTCGGTCACTGGTTTCATATAGTCGACGGTAAGTTGCCTAAAGGCTTTAGGCAAATGCATACTGCGTTAGGCAGAAGGAAGGATGGTGCAGGACGTGGCACGAGCGGGACTGAGCCGGGAGCGGCTGATCGCGGCGGGCGCCGAGCTGGCCGACGAGGAGGGCTTCGAGCAGGTGACCGTCTCGGCGCTGGCCCGGCGGTTCGACGTCAAGGTCGCGAGCCTCTACTCGCACCTGCGCAACTCCCAGGAGCTGAGGACCGGCATCGCCCTGCTCGCCCTGGCCGAGCTGGCCGACCGGGCCGCCGACGCGCTCGCCGGACGGGCCGGCCGCGACGCCCTGACCGCGCTGGCCGACGTCTACCGCGACTACGCCCACGAGCACCCCGGCCGGTACGCCGCCGCCCAGCTCCGGCTCGACCCGGAGACCGCCGCCGCCAGCGGGGGCGTACGGCAGGCGCAGCTCACCCGGGCCCTGCTGCGCGGCTACGACCTGCCCGAACCGGAGCAGACGCACGCCGTCCGGCTGCTCGGCAGCGTCTTCTACGGCTACGTGAGCATGGAACTGGGCGGCAGCTTCAGCCACAGCTCCCCCGGCCCCGAGGAGTCCTGGACCCGCATCCTCGACGCCCTCGACACCCTCCTGCGCACCTGGCCCACACCCTCCGCCCCCACGCCGACCGGCCCCTGACCCCGCACACCGCCCCCTCACCGACAGGCCCCTGCCCATGCACACCGTTCCCCTCACCACCCCGGACCTGCTGCGCGGCGCCCTGGACGTCGAGCGCACCGAGCACGGCCTGCTGCCGCACCGGCTGCCCGCCCGTGCCCGTGCCCAGTGCGCCGACCCGCAGCTCGCCCAGGCCGAGAGCCAGCCGTCCGGCGTCCGCCTGGCCTTCCGCACCCGGGCCACCGCCGTCGAACTGGACACCCTGCCCACCAAGCGCCTCTACACCGGCGCCCCGCCCCGCCCGGACGGCGTCTACGACCTGCTGGTCGACGGCGTGCCGCACGGCCGGGCCACCGCCGACGGCGGCCACACCCTCACCGTCGACCTGGGCACCGGGACCACCGAGCACCGCCCCGGCACCCCGGTCACCCTGCGCTTCACCGGCCTGCCCGGCCGGGAGAAGGACGTCGAGATCTGGCTGCCGCACAACGAGACCACCGAGCTGGTCGCGCTGCGCGCCGACGCCCCGGTGGCGGCCGTACCGGACCGGGGCCGCGAGGTCTGGCTGCACCACGGCAGTTCGATCAGCCACGGCTCCGACGCCGCGAGCCCGACCGCCACCTGGCCCGCCCGCGCCGCCCTGCGCGCCGGGGTGGAGCTGGTCAACCTGGGCCTGGGCGGCAGCGCCCTGCTCGACCCGTTCACCGCCCGTGCGATGCGCGACACCCCCGCCGACCTGATCAGCGTCAAGATCGGCATCAATCTGGTCAACGCCGATCTGATGCGGCTGCGCGCCTTCGGCCCGGCGGTGCACGGCTTCCTCGACACGATCCGCGAGGGTCACCCGGAGACGCCCCTGCTGGTGATCTCCCCGCTGTACTGCCCGCTCCACGAGGACACCCCGGGCCCCGCCGCCTTCGACCTCTCCGCGCTCGCCGAGGGCCGGCTCGGCTTCCGCGCCACCGGCGACCCCGCCGAGGTCCCCGCCGGGAAGCTGACGCTGAAGGTCATCCGCGCGGAGCTGTCCCGCATCGTCGGTGAGCGCGCGGCCGACGACCCGCACCTGCGCCACCTGGACGGCCTGGAACTGTACGGCCCGGCCGACCACGCCGAGCTGCCCCTGCCGGACGGCCTGCACCCGGACGCCGCCACCCACCTGCGCATCGGCGACCGCTTCGCCGAGCTGGCCCTCGCCCCCGGCGGCCTCCTCGCCCGGACCGCCTGAGCCCCTCGGCCACCCGAGCCGTCCGCGCCGCCCGCGCCGCCCGGAGCCCGCGCGGTACCGCGGTCAGAACGGCAGCGGCCGGGCGTGCACCACGTCCAGCCGGGACACCGCCCGGGTCAGCACCACGTACAGCCGGTTGAGGCCCCGCGCCTCGGCCTCGGCGATCGCCGCCGGCTCCACGGTGACGACGTGGTCGTACTCCAGTCCCTTGACCGCGTCGGCCGGGACCAGGGCCGGGCGGGCGGCCGGCTCCCCGGGGCCGGCCGCCGCGATCCCGGCGGCGGCGAGGGCCGCCCGCACCCGGTCCACGTCCGCGCCGGCCGCGATCACCCCGACCGACCCCTCCCGGCCGAGCGCGGCCCGTACGGCGGCCACCACCGCCTCCGGCACCTCCTCCGGGCCCACCTGACGCATCGTCACCTCGCCGTCGCCGCGCACCGAACGGGCCGGCGGGACGTCGGCGTCCAGCCGGGCGAGCAGCCGGTTGGCCAGGGTGAGGACCGCGCCCGGCACCCGGTGCCCCCGGGTCAGTTCTGCCACCGCCGCGTCCGGCCGCCCCAGATGCCCGAGGACCGTCCGCCAGGAGCGGGCCGCCCACGGGGTCGTGCCCTGGGCCAGGTCCCCGAGGACGGTCAGCGACCCGAACGCGGCCCGCCGGGCGATCGCCCGGCACTCCATCGGGGAGAGGTCCTGCGCCTCGTCGACGACGATGTGCCCGTACCCCTCGGGCCGGTCGAGCAGCCCGGCGACCTCGTCGAGCAGCACCAGGTCGGCGGCGGACCAGCGGGCCGACCGCCACGACCGGGGCGGCTTCCGCCACAGCACCGCGGCCCGCTCCGCGCCGTCCAGCACCCCGTCCGCCGCGACCGCCAGCGCCGCCGCGTCGCCCAGCAGCCCCGCGACCACCTCCTCGGGCCGCACCCGCGGCCACACGGCGTCCAGCAGGGCGGTGACCGGCCGGCTCCGCCCGGTCCGCCGCACCCACCCCGCGCCGCAGGTCTCGCCGCGCCGCTCGGCCTGCTCCCGCAGCAGGCTCACCAGCCGGGCCCGTATCCGCTCCCGCCCGACGGCGTACGGCGGTTCCTCCGCCCGGACGTCCGCGACGATCCGCGCCACTTCCCCGGCCGGCACCCGCCGCCGGTACGCGCCGTCCGGCACCTCCAGCTCCGGGACCGCCCCGCCGGTGATCCGCCCGTACAGCGCCCGGCGGAGCACCCCGGCCATCCGGACGTCGTGCTTGACGGCGGCGGCCCGCTCGTCGTCGGTGCCGGTGACCGGGTGCCGGGCGATCTCCTCGGTCAGCGTGGACTGCCGTACGCCGCTCTCGCCGAGGGCGGGCAGCACCTCCGCGATGTACCCGAGGAAGGTGCGGCTGGGGCCGAGGACCAGCAGGCCGCCGCGGCGCATCCGGCGGGGGTGGGTGTAGAGGAGGTAGGCGGCGCGGTGCAGGCCGACGGCGGTCTTGCCGGTGCCGGGGGCGCCCTGCACGCAGACCGAGCCGGCGAGCCCGGCGCGGACCAGATCGTCCTGTTCGGGCTGGATGGTCGCGGCGATGTCCCGCATGGGCCCGACGCGGGGGCGTTCGATCTCCCGGGCGACGATCTCGCTCACCCGGGACTCGCCCCGCGCGAGGTGCTCGTCCTCCAGGCCGGTCAGGTCGGCGGAATCGCCCCGGCTGCCGGGTGCCCAGCCGAACCGGCGGCGGATCTCCACACCCTGTGGATCGCGGGCGGTGGCCTGGTAGAAGGCGCGGGAGACGGGGGCCCGCCAGTCCACGACCAGCGGCGGGGCGGCCGGGTGCTCGGAGATCCGCAGCCGGCCGATGTGCAGCGGTCCCTCGGCGAGGTCCAGCCGGCCGAAGAACAGCGGGCCCTCGGGCAGGTCGCGCAGTTCCTTGGCGCGGCTGCGCAACCGGTGCCCCAGGACCTCGGCGTCGGCACCGGAGGCGGAGACGTCCTCGCCGGTGACGACGTGGTCCTGGGCGCCGTCGACCATGGCGGCGAGGGCGGTACGGCAGTGCTCGTGGTGGGCGCGCTCCCGGTCGAGGGCGGCCAGGAGGGCGGGCTCGGGTGACGTCATTCCCCCGAGCGTAGCCGATTTCTTAACTCGGTAACGTTTTTAACCGAGCCTCATTCGCCGCTCTTCCTTCACCGCCCCCGTTCACCGGGCCCGTTCCCCGGCCTCACTCGGCTCCGGGGCGCGGTCCCGTGCCCCACCCGGTCCCGGCCAGGCGCGGCAGCCCCCTCGCCAGCTGTTCGAACGCCCGCCCGGCCGCCGCCACCGCGTCCTCCTGTACGTCCTCGGCCCGCTCCCCGCCCGCGATCCGCCGCCAGTTCTCCAGCGCGAGCACCCGCTGCACGGCGATGATCTGGCCGGCCGCCAGCCGGGCGTCCAGGTCGCCGCCGAGGGCGTCGGCGAGCGCGGCCTCGGAGCGTTCCTGGTAGGCGTACACCCGGGCGGCGAGGGCGGGGGTGCCGTAGAGCAGCCGGTGGAAGGCGAGCACCTCGGGGTGGTCGTTGAGGCCGGTCACCGGGTCGTGCCGCTCCAGCCCGGCCAGGAAGTGCCGGCGCAGCGCCGTCAGCGGGTCCGGGCCCTCGGCCGCCACCCGCGCCGCCTCGTCCTCGTGGTCCGCGATCCGGTGCAGGACGAGGTCCTCCTTGGCCGGGAAGTACCGGAACAGCGTCGGCTTGGACACCTCCGCCGCGGCCGCCACCTCGGCGACCGACACGGCGTCGAAGCCCCGCTCCATGAACAGCCGGACGGCGGTGTCCGACAGCACCTGGTACATCCGCTGCTTCTTGCGCTCCCGCAGGCCGGTCTCGGTCATGGGGCGAGCGTACGCAGCCGCCCCCGCAGCCCCGTGCCCAGGCGGCGCACCGGCAGCCCCAGGGCGCCTGCGGCCATGGCCAGGGTGACCGCGTAGGAGTCGGCCGCGCGGCGGACGTTGGGCGCGTCCAGGCTCGCGCCGGTCACCAGCCGGTCGAGGTCGATGTAGGCCGACCGGACGGCCTCCAGCCTGCGGTACGTCCGCCAGTCCTCCCGCCAGCCCCGGGTGTGCTCCGGCGGCAGGACCCGCTCCCAGCGGCGGAACATCCGGGTCCGGATCTCCGGGCGGGTCGGGGTGAGGTGCAGGTGCCGGACCAGGTCGTACAGCGGGTCGCCGACCACCGCCAGCTCCCAGTCGATGAGGGTCAGCGCCAGGTCGTCGTCCCGGCGGACCAGGTTCCACGGGTTCAGGTCGCCGTGCAGCAGGGCCGGCCGCCGCTCGCCCACCGTCTGCCGGGACAGGACGCGCCGCAGCCGGTCGGCGTCGGGCAGCCCGAGCCGCCGGGCGAGGCTCAGGGACTCGGCGGGCAGTTCGGCGACGAGCGTCCCCAGCTGCTCCACCAGCCGGGCGTGGAAGCCGCTCCGTCCGGCCACCGGGTCGAGCTGCCGGTAGTCGACGCGGGTCAGGGCGCGGAGCTGGTCGACGAGCCCGTCCGCCTCGTGCGGCAGCAGGCCGTCCACCGGATGGCCGGGGGGCCGGTCGGCGTCCCGGGGGCCGGCGTAGGTGTGGATGGCGAAGGGGTCCCCCGCACCGCTCTCGCCGAGGGCCAGCACGCGGGGCGCGGCCACCCCGGCGCGGGCCCGCTCGATCGCCCGCAGCACCTGGTGCTCACTGAGGATGCCGCGCTCGCGGCGGCGGTCCACGGGCAGCTTCCGCCGGACCACCACGGGGGCCGCGGCCCCCGGCACCCGGACGACCGTGTTCAGGTGCGCGGTCCCCTTGAACACCCGGTGCGCCGGGGCGGCCCCCTCCAGGAGCAGCGCCTGCCGCACGGCGGCGTCGGGGAAGTCGTCCCGCTCGGGGACGCGGCGGTCCCGGAGCCAGGGGTGGACGCGGCCCGCGGAGCGCCGTACGGCGGTGTCCGGCCGGGACGCCCACCACCGGTACAGCGCCCGCTCGACCTCGGGGCCGCGCGGCACCCGGCCGAGCCGGAGCGGGCCCGCCCCCGCCTCCAGCGCGCCGCGCACCGCCCGCTCCGCCGCCGCCAGCCGCTCCTCGGTGAACGACTCCTGGAGCGACCGCGCGGCCCGCATGACGTCCGGGTACACCGACTGGGCGCGCTCGAAGGCGAGGTAGTGCCGCAGGTCCCGCCCGAGCCCGTGCGCCGCGGCGGGCCGCAGCCGCTCCATGGCCGCGCCCCACGCCTCGGTCACCTCCGGCCACTGGTCGGCCGGGTACCGCATCCGCACCAGATGCGTCGCCAGGTCGTGCAGCGGGTCCCCCCAGGTCGCCAGCTCCCAGCCCACGCAGGTCAGCCGGGGCCCGTCGGGGCCGTCGGAGACGATGACATTGGCCCGGTGCAGATCGGTGTGGAGCAGGCCGAACGGACGCCGGGTCAGCGCGGGCGTCCGCTCGGCCAGCCCCCGCAGCGCGTCCTCGGGCACCCCGAGCGCGGCGAACAGCCCGCCGAACTCGGCCGCGTTGGCCTGTCCGACCTGTACGTCGGCGCAGGATGCCAGCGTCCGCAGGAAGCCCTGCCCGTCCGTGCCGTTGCGCGGCCAGGCCGGCGGCAGGGGCGGGAGCGCGGCACGGCGGACCCGGGTCGTCGCCGCCAGCAGCCCGGCCAGCGCCTCGACGAGGGGGCGGTCGACGGGCTTGCCGTCCGGGCAGCGGGCGGCGAGGCTGCTGCCCCCGACGTGGCTGTGGACGGCGAAGTCCGCCCCGGCGGCCAGACACACGGGGACGGGCAGCAGCCCCCGGAGGGCGTCGAGCACGGCCGCCTCGTCCCGCCAGGTCCGGATCACCGCGGGCAGCGCCCCGGCCCGGCGGACCCGCACGACGACGGGCTCCCCGGCGACCCGCCCGAGCAGTCTCGCCGGCCCGTCCGGCAGGGGGACGACGTAGTTCCGGTGGTGGTGTCCCTGGAAGGGGGTCCCCCGGGCGACGGCCAGCCGTACGAGATCACGCAGCGGGTCGGGGGGAGGAACAGGTACGACCACTGGCCGCTCCGTGCGGAAGGGACGGGTGGAACGAAGGCGGGCGCGATGCCCGGGACGGCGCGGGGCGGGGTGCCGCCCGTCCGGCCGCGCCGCGAGGCGTGCGGGGACCCTACCGCATCAGGAGGCCCGTCCCGCCCCGGACGCGAGCAGGGCCGTGCGCACCAGCGACAGGTCGTCGACGACGGCGGCCGGGGACGCGCCCGCCGCCAGCAGGGCCGCCGCCTTCTCCGCGTTGCGGGCGTAGCCCAGGAAGGGGACGCCGGCGCTGCGGGCCGCCGCGCAGTCGGAGGGGGAGTCGCCGATCATCAGCGCCCGGGACGGGTCCGCGTCCAGCGCGGTCAGGGCGCGGAGCAGCGCGTGCGGGTGGGGTTTCATCAGGGCGAGGTCCCGGGTCCGCCCGTACACGGCGGAGAAGCAGCCGGCCAGGCCCCGGGTATCCAGGTACGCCGCCGCCACCCGGGCCGCGTTGTTGGTGGTCACGGCGGAGACCGCGCCGACGGCGGCCCA
This sequence comes from Streptomyces daghestanicus, assembly GCF_020521275.1. NCBI lineage: Bacteria > Bacillati > Actinomycetota > Actinomycetes > Kitasatosporales > Streptomycetaceae > Streptomyces > Streptomyces daghestanicus. The sequence continues at coordinate 220,374 of NZ_BNDX01000010.1, forward strand.
CGTCCGGATCAGCGGGTCGGCGTACGGGGTGGGGCGGGCGCCGGGGACGGCGGCGAGTTCCTGCCCGGTGAGCCACTCCTCCAGTTCCCCGGCCAGGTCGCCGTCCGGGTGGAGCGCGGCGACCCGGAGCAGCAGGGCGTGCGGGTCGCGGCGCTCGCGCTCGGCCGGGGTGAGGGAGCCGCCCAGGCCCAGCGCGTCGATCTGCCGCACCAGGCCGCGGGCGATCTCGCCCGCCGGGTGCCCGGCGAACAGCCGGCAGAGCGGCCCGTCCAGGTCCCACAGGACGTACCGGACCGGGGCGATCAGTCTCTGCAAGGACTCCGTCGATGCGGTCACCGGAACAGTCTGCTGCGTATCAGAAGTCACTAGGAGAGTGTCAGGTCCGTGGTGATGGTTTCCCAGAGGGCGTCGAACCACTTCTGGGATTCCGCCACGAACGCCGCGTCCCGGTGCCCCGCCCGCTTCCGGAACGCGAACAGCAGGGACTGGGAGCCGAGGGCGTCGTACATCTCCAGCGTCCGGCTCTGCCACTCCTCCTCGCGCCGGGTGAGCAGGTAGTACCCGATCAGCGCCTCCTCGCCGTTGAGCAGGTACAGCTTCATCGGCGGGGTGAAGGGCAGCGCCCGGAAGGCTATGCGCACGTCGACGCGGCGCGTGGACCGCACGGCGTTCAGGTTGTGCTGGAGGACGCGGGCCTGGGCGTCCCGCATCTGGACCCACCGCTCGTGCACGGGGTCGGCGCCCCCGTCGTCGGGGGTGTCGACGAGGACCGGGAAGGCGAGGGTGATGTCCCGGGACGGCATCAGGACGCGGAAGGAGATGGACCGGGGGCTCAGCCGGCCCTCGTGGATCAGGCGGAGCGGCTCGCTGAGGGCGAGCATCAGCGTCTCGGAGGTGTGGCAGACCACGTCGATCCGCACCTCGGGCTCGTCGAACGCCAGCGTCAGCCGCGGCGCCAGCGCCACCATCGTGGGCTGGGGCACGCCGCTCGCCGGGCTCGGGGCGGCGATCCGGGGCGGGCTGCCCTTGGAGACGTTGCTGAGCAGGCCGTCCTCCTGGAGCGACCGCAGGGCCTGCCGGACGGCGCCGCGCTCCACGCCGAACTCCTCGGACAGCTCCGCCTGCGTGGGCAGCCGGTCGCCCGCCTTGAGGTCACCGGCGCGGATGCGCTCCCGCAGGATGTCCGCGATCTCCTGGGGGGAGAGCCTTCTGCTGCCGTCCACTGCCGCGTTCTCCTGAGTCACGTCCGAAAAATACAACTACGATCCATCTACAGGGAGTTGTCGGGGAGTTGCTGCGGACTTGTTTATACCTAGCAGCCAAGTGGGACCACTTAGGGACAGTTGGCTGCCAACTTGGCTAAGTTGGCGGACTTTTTGCCTCCGCTCCGCCAAGGAGGAATCCATGCCCGCCCTCACTCTCGTCGGCACCGTCGTCGCCCTCACCGCCGAGCAGCTCCTCGGCTGGACGTACGGCGTCTCCGGCGTCGTCGGCCTGCTCCTGCTCGCCCTCGGCGTCACGACCCGCCGTCCCTCGGTCAGTTCGGCCGGGGCGGTGGTGCTCGCCCTGCTGGTCGCCCGGCCCGCCCTGTGAGGCGGCCGGTCAGCCGGTCAGCACCAGCTCCGTGCTGATCGTCTCCCACAGCGCGTCGAACCACCTCCGGGACTCGTCCACGAACCCGGTCTCCCGGGGCCCGGCGCCCCGCTCGAAGGCGAACAGCACCGACCGGGTGCCCTCGGTGTCGTACATCTCCACGCTCCCGTCGTCGGTCTCGTGCCGCCGGCGGGCGACCGTGTAGTAGGCGAAGAGCGCCTCCTCGCCGTTGAGCAGGTAGAGCTTGACCGGCGGGGTGAAGGGCAGCGCCCGGAAGCTCACGCTGACGTCGATGCCGTAGGCGGAGCGCAGCGAGAGCAGGTTGTGCCGCAGGACCTGCCCCTGGGCGTTGCGCATGGCCAGCCAGTCCTGGTGGACGGGGTCCTCGCGCGGGTCGGCGGCCGCCCCCTGGACCGGCACCGGGAAGGCCAGCCGGATGTCCCGGGAGGGCAGCAGGAGCCGGACGTCGACCTTGGCCGGTTTCAGCCGCCCGGTGTGGATCTCCCGCAGCGGCTCCCCGATGGCGAGGGTGAGCGAGACCGAGGTCAGGCAGAGCGCGTCGATCCGCACGTGCTCGCTGTCGAAGGCGGCGGCGATCCGGGGCGCGAGGGCGGCCGTGGTGGGCAGTGGCCCGGCCGGCGGGCCGGCCCCCGGCGTGCCGGGGGCGGGGGCGACGGTCGCGGGGCTGCCCTTGGAGACGTTGGTGAGCAGCCGCTCGGACTGGAGGACCCGCAGGGCCTGGCGGACGGTACCGCGCTCCACCCCGAACTCGTCCGCCAGCTGCGCCTGGGTGGGCATCCGCTGGCCCGGCCGCAGGACGCCGGACCTGATCCGGGCGCGCAGCTCGTCGGCCACCTCCCGATGGGACCGCTGCGGCCGCTGGGACCTCTTCCGTCCATTGACGGTGACGTGTTCCGGCTCCACGCCCGAACACTACAACTTCTCGCCAAGTTCAGACAGTTCGGAAGAAGGTGGTTATGAGACGCATCCAAGTGGCATCTACTTCAGTAGAGTTGGCAGCCAACTTCCTGAAGCTGGTTCAAGGTCAAAGAGGTTGGCCGACAGGATGTCAGTTGGGACCATGTCCCGCGGGGGGACGTCCCGAAGGGGGGAACCACCATGCCGCTCGTCGCCCTAGTGATCGCCGCGCTCGCCATCGGGTTCGAGCAGTTGGTCCAGTGGAAGTACGGGCCGATGGGCATCATCGCCTTCGTGGCGCTGTCCATCGGCATCAAGGCGCGGAACACCGCGATCAGCGGCATCGGAGCGGTGATCCTCGTGATGCTGCTCGCCCAGTCGGGCTGAACCCGTCCGACGGGCCCGCGTCCGGGCCCCCTTCCGAAGGGGAGCCGGGAGTCCGGACGGAGAACGGGCGGCACCACCACAACCGAACAACAACCGCACACACAACCGCACAAGCAGTACCCGGGGAGCACGCCACGGATACGCCCACCCGTTCCCACGAGACGAGGAGGACCCACCGGAGCCGGGGACCACGAGCGGTACCCCGTCAGAACATGTCCGGGCACCAAGGGCGCCTGGACGTACGCAGCAGGGCGTCGGCCAGCCGGGCGGCGCCCGCTCGTTCTTCCCGGACCAGGCCCAGCGCCGCCAGCCGCACCGCCGACTCGTCGCCCAGCCAGAGCCGGGACAGCTCGCCCGCGCCGAGCACCAGGTCCGCGCCCTCGGCCGTCGCCCGGCAGGACGCCCCCTCGGCCGACGCCTCCAGCCGCCACCGCCCGCCGGCCGGCCCCGCCGCGTCGACGACCTCCAGCACCAGCCTTCCCCGACCGCCGTACGTCCGCGCCTCCAGCGCCCGCACGACGTCGAGGACCCGCACCCACAGCCAGTCGGCCTGGGTGGTGATCCTGGCGGCGCGCGGGTCGGGCAGGAAGTGCGGGAGCAGGTCGTCGGGGGCGCGCGGGCCGCTCCGGACCGTCACGGCCCAGTCGATCGAGCACAGGAAGTGCCACAGGGCGCGTTCGGCGGCCGGGGTCACGCCGATGAGCCGGTCCACGCTCACCGTGTTCAGCGGCTGCTTGGCGTCGCCCCAGGTGTCGTCCGCCCGGTAGGCGGCCATGCCCTCGACCTCGCCGTCCGCCGAGCGGTACACGGCGTGGAACGGCTCCGTCCAGGACGCCTCGAACCGCAGCTCACCGGTGTGCGTCCGCCACCACAACGCGTCCCGGCCGACCGCGCCCGCCCGGTCGCGGCGCAGCCGTTCGTGCAGGGCGGGGCCGAGCCGGCGGACGTCCGCGCCGTCCACCAGGTCGATCCGGCCGCCGTCCGCCGGCGCGGCCCGGCGGGGGTCGAGACCGGCCCGCGGCACGTCGACGGTCCACTCGGCCGTCGTGGTCGCCGGGCCGAACCCGTACCGTCCGTAGATCGGGTACTCGGCGGCGATCAGCGTGGCCACCACGTCCCCGCGCTCCCTCGCGGCGGTCAGCTCCCGGGCCATCATCCGGGTCAGCAGACCGCGGCGGCGGTGGGTCGGGGTGACGGTGACGTGGGAGATCGCGGCCGCCGCCACGAAGGCGCCGCCGACCGCCGTGAGTTCCTGCGCGAAGGACCGGAAGGTCGCCACGCACCGCCCGCCGTCGAAGGCGCCCTGCACCCGCCCGGGGACGAACCGGTGCCGCCTGGCCGCCAGGTACTCCTCGCCCACGGCGGGCGACCGGAGGAACCCGGTGTTCACGGCCCGCTCCCAGTCCGGCAGTTCGTCCTCGGTGACGGGGCGTACGTCGATGTCGGTGCGGCTGCTCATGGCGCTCACGGTAGGCCGCGCGCCCCGCCCCGGGCGCGGCCTTGTGCCGGTGCGCTCAGAACGCGGCGCGGATCTCCCCCACCTCGCGGCCCCCGCCCAGCAGCGGCGACCGCCCGATCCGCGCCACCACGGGTCCCGTCACGCCGAGCAGCGGCAGCGCGCGGGCCAGCACCGGGCCGAGCGCCCGCGTCGCCCCGTCCTCGATCTTGAAGGCCAGCGCGCGGCCGTCGGGCAGGGCCACCGCCTGCACGGCCTCGGCGCCCATCTTGGACAGCGCGCCGGGCACCTCCCGCATCAGCCAGGTGTCGGCGCGGCGGGTGCCGGCGACGTACTCGGGGTGCGCCCGCATCGCGTCGGCGACCCGGCGCTCGGCCGAGCCCGGCGCGGCGAGCACGAAGGAGCGGAAGGCGCGGGCCAGCCCGGTCAGGGAGAGGGCCAGCAGCGGCGCCCCGCACCCGTCGGTGCCGACGGCGGCGACCGGTTCGCCCGCGGCCTCCTCGACCACCTCGTGGATGAGCCGCTGGAGCGGGTGGCCGGGGTCCAGGTAGCTCTCCAGGGGCCAGCCGCGCTCGGCGCAGACGGCCAGCATCGCGGTGTGCTTCCCGGAGCAGTTCATGGTCACGCGGTCCGGGACGGCCCCGGCGGCCAGGTAGGCGTCCCGCTCCTCGGGGTCGAGCGGCAGGTCGAGCGGGCACTGGAGCTGCCCCGCGTCCAGTCCGCGCTCGGCGAGCAGGGTCCGCACCAGATCACGGTGAAACGATTCTCCAGAGTGGCTCGCGGCGGCCAGCGCCAACCGCTCCCCCGCCAGGTCAAGCCCGGCCCGCAACACCCCGGCGGCCTGCATGGGCTTGTTGGCCGAGCGCGGGAAGACGGGCGCGGCCGGGTCACCGAGCGCCAGCTCCACACCGCCGTCGGCGGCCAGCACCACCAGGCTGCCGCGGTGCCGCCCCTCGACGAACCCGGACCGCACGACCTCGGCGAGGACGGGCGGTACCGGTCCGGCGGACGCGGACTGCTGGGTCATGGGCGGCTGGGGCGCGGTCATCGGCGGTGGCCTTCCGACGGGGACCCGCCGGACGGCCGGCCCGGCACGGCCCGGGATCACCGGGCCGGCGGGTCACGCCAGCAGGTCGTCTACTTGTGCTTCCCCTTCACGGTACCGGCGGGCGATCTCGGCGCCGCAGCCGTCCGCCGTGCGCTGCAGGCGCTGCCGCCGCCGGGAGACCTGCTGCTCGTAACGGACCAGCCGGGCCATCGCCGCGGTCAGCTCGGGATCGGTACGGGCCCCGAGGTCCGACAGCTCGACCTCGTCCAGCATCTCGGCGGCCAGCTGCCGGTACTCCTCGCTCCGCGGCGTGCCCAGCGTCACATGCCGGGCGGAGGAGCGGTGCCGGGCCGGGGCGTCCGTGAGGATCGCCGGGAGCCGCTCGACCATGGACCCCCCGGCGGTCGCCGCCGGGGCGGGAGAGCGCCGGTCCAGCTCGGCCCGGAGGATGTCGATCCGCCCCTGGAGCAGCCGTCGTACGTAACTCAGGTCGGTCTCCTCGCGCTGGGCGTCCCGGCGCAGGGCGCGCAGCTCGGGCAGGCTCAGCCCGGCCAGATCGGCGCTCGGTGTGCTTGCCTGTGTGCTCCCCTGCGGGCTCCCCCCGGATGGCGGGCCGACGGGCAGCTCCGGGCTGTCCGTGCGCTGCACGGGCGGCCGGAGCCTGTCCCTGCCGGCCATGTACGTCAACGAGACAGTCCTCGACGGCTGCCCGGTGCTCGGTGTGCTCATGTGCCTCAACCGTCCCCTCGACCGGCTAATGGAAGCATCGTGCCACCCCGGTCGGCCGCTATGTGACCGAGTGCCCCCGATCGGCCCCAGATGGGGGGTTCGGGGCCGAAAAGCAACCCGTACGGGGCCGCCCGCCGGCGCCCGGGGGGCGCACGGCATCATGGCGGCATGCGAGCGGTGGTACAGCGGGCGGACGGCGCGAGTGTCGTGGTGGACGGCGAGCCGGTGGGCGGCTTCACCGGCGAGGGACTGTGCGTCCTGGTCGGCGTGACCCACGAGGACACCGAGGAGAAGGCCGCGCAGCTCGCCCGCAAGCTCTGGTCGCTGCGGGTGCTGCACGGCGAGAAGTCGTGCAGCGACGTCGACGCGCCGCTGCTGGTGGTCAGCCAGTTCACCCTGTACGGCGACGCCCGCAAGGGCCGCCGCCCCACCTGGAACGCCGCCGCCCCCGGCGAGGTCGCCGAACCGCTGGTCGACGCGGTGGTCGCCCGGCTGCGCGAGCTGGGCGCGACCGTGACGACGGGCCGGTTCGGGGCGCACATGCGGGTGTCCCTGACGAACGACGGCCCGTTCACGGTCCTGCTCGACCTCTGAACCTCCGACGGCTCCTGACCCCTGCCCCTCCTAGGACCTGTCGTTCGGATCACGCCGCAGACGCGGGGAAGACGCAGCCGATTCCCCGCGACCTGATCCGAACGACACCCCCTAGGGCTCTACGACGGTCTCCTGGGCGGCGGCCGTGTCCCCGGCCAGCAGCCGGGCGTCCACGGGCACGTTCCGCTTCACCAGGGCGAGGGCGACCGGGCCCAGCTCGTGGTGGCGTACGGAGGTGGTGATGAAGCCGACCCGGCGCCCCTCGGCGCCCTCGTCCGCGACCCGCAGCTCGGTCCCCTGCGGGGGCAGGTGGACCTCGCTGCCGTCGAGGTGCAGGAAGACCAGCCGGCGCGGGGGCTTGCCCAGGTTCTGCACGCGGGCGACGGTCTCCTGGCCGCGGTAGCAGCCCTTCTGGAGGTGGACGGCCGAGCCGATCCAGCCCAGCTCGTGCGGGATGGTGCGGTGGTCGGTCTCGAAACCGAGCCGGGGCCGGTGCTGCTCGACCCGGAGCGCCTCGTACGCCAGCAGCCCGGCCGGCGGCCCGGCCTGCGCGGCGTACGCCTCCAGCTCCTCGCGGGGCAGGAAGAGGTCACGCCCGTAGGGGGTCTCCCGTACGGCGACGCCCTCGGGGACCGGGGTGATGGAGCCGGCGGGCAGGTGCAGCACCGCGGTGTCCGCGGTGCGGTCGGTGACCTCGACCCGGTAGAAGAACTTCATCGACTCCAGGTAGGCGACCAGCGCCTCCCGGGTGCCGGGCTCGACGTGCGCCCAGACGGTCTCCCCGTCGTCCACCAGGTACAGCGCGTGCTCGATGTGTCCGTTGGCGGAAAGGATCAGCGCCTCGGTGGCCTGTCCGGCCGGCAGTTCGCTGACGTGCTGGGTGAGCAGGAGGTGCAGCCAGCTCAGCCGGTCCTCACCGGTGACGGTGACGACCCCGCGGTGGGAGAGGTCGACGAAACCGGTGCCGTCGGCGAGGGCACGCTGCTCGCGGAACAGGTCGCCGTAGTGGGCGGCGACGCCTTCGTCCACGCCCTCGGCGGGGACGGCGCCGGGCAGGGACAGCAGAGGGCTCTTCATGGGTTCAAGCCTACGACCAGCCCTACGACTCGGCGGTTGAGCCCTTCGCGGCGCAGTCCCGGCACCGGCCGAAGATCGCGAAGTGCTTCATGTCGGTGTCGAAGCCGAACTGCTCGCGCAGCTTGGCGGTGAAGTCGGCGGCCACCGACAGATCGGCCTCGATGACGTTGGTGCAGTCCCGGCAGACCAGGTGGATGTGGTGGTGCCGGTCGGCGAGGTGGTAGGTCGGCGCGCCGTGCCCGAGGTGGGCGTGACTGACCAGGCCCAGCTCCTCCAGCAGCTCCAGCGTCCGGTAGACGGTGGAGATGTTGACCCCCGACGCGGTCTTCCGCACCTCGCCGAGGATGTCGTCGGGGGTCGCGTGCTCCAGGGTGTCGACGGCCTCCAGGACCAGTTGCCGCTGCGGGGTCAGCCGGTAGCCGCGCTGCCTCAGGTCGCTTTTCCAGTCGGTGCTCACCACACCCTTGAGTCTAGGACTACTTGAAGAAGGCGATCCCGTCGTCCGGCATGTCGTCGGGGAGGGCCTTGGCCCAGCGCTCGACGTCCTCGGGGGTGACGACCTTCTTGAGGTGCGCGGACATGTAGGGGCGAAGCTCGACCTCGGGGGTCTGCTTCTCGCCGACCCACATCAGGTCGCTCTTGACGTAGCCGTACAGCCGCTTGCCGCCGGTGTACGGGCGGGAGGCGGCCGTGCGGGCGACCGCGTCCGTGACCAGGTCGATCTGCGGCTTCTGGGCGGCCATCTCGCCGTACCAGATCTCGATGACGCCGTCGTCGCGGGTCATCGTCACCTCGACCTTGCGGTCCGCGTCGATCCGCCAGAAGCCGTGCTCGGACTCCAGCGGGCGGACCTTGTTGCCGTCGTTGTCGAGGACCCAGGTGTGGGAGGCGTACTCCAGGAAGTCCCGGCCGTCGTGCGTGAAGCTGACTTCCTGGCCGAAGTTGCACTTCTCCGCGCCGGGGAAGTCGTGCACGCCCGCGCCGGCCCAATTGCCGAGCAGGAAGGCGAGCGGGACGAGGTCCTTGTGCAGGTCGGACGGGATCTCGATCATGAGCGGAACTTACTTCCTGACGTGAGGGGTCAGCGCTGGCCCTGGAACAGCTTCTTCACGGTCAGTCCGGCGAAGGCGAGAACGCCGACGCAGACCAGGACCAGCAGGGCTTCGAAGAACGTCTCCACGGGTGCTCCTTGAGCGGGGTGCGGTGGTGTGCACAGGGCCGGGCCCCAGCTTACGCGGCCGGGGCCCGGCCCTGTCGGGTGAGGTACGCCCTGCCGGGTCAGGTCAGCAGCGCGCTCTGGGGGGCGAGGGTCTGCTGGAAGGGCACGGCGAGCGCGGCCCCCTCGCGGGACCGCACGACGAGGGCGATGACGTCGCCGGCGATGAGGCAGCCGTGCCGCACCTGTTCGGCGCCGTAGGGCCCGGCCTCGGTGTACGTCATGCGGGTGACGTACACCGCCGTGGCCCGCGCGGGGAAGTCGTCGTCCCGGACGGACTCCTCGGTGCCGCGTACCGGGTAGGCGGGGCCGCCGGCCCGCCGGACTCCGTTTCGGATATCTCATCCGGTGCTTCCGGGATGTCCCCCAGGAGGCGTGAAGCGCGCGTTCCCCATGCGCGCACGGGAGACCCATGGCCGAGCCCCTGGGGTGCGGGGCCGTTGATTACGATTCGGCCATGGCGAAGAAGCTCGTGATCAAGGTGACCGCGGGGGCCGATGCCCCCGAACGCTGCTCGCAGGCGTTCACGGTGGCGGCGGTGGCCGTGGCCAGCGGGGTGGACGTCTCCGTGTGGCTGACCGGCGAGTCCGCCTGGTTCGCCCTGCCGGGCCGGGCCGCCGAGTTCGAGCTGCCGCACGCCGCGCCGCTGCCCGACCTGATCGACTCCCTGCTCGGCGGCGGCCGGCTGACCCTGTGCACCCAGTGCGCGGCCCGGCGCGACATCACCGAGAAGGACGTCATCGAGGGCGTCCGGATCGCGGGCGCGCAGGTCTTCGTGCAGGAGGCGCTGGCCGACGACACCCAGGCGCTCGTCTACTGAGATCCCGGGCCGGCCGGGAGCCCGGGTCAGCGGCGCCGCTTGCCGTCCAGCTCGTCCCACCACTCGTCGGACTTCGGGTCCCCCGAGGGGTCGTCCCACCAGCGGTCCTCCGGGCCCCTCCGGTTGGCGACGATCGCGGCGACGGGCGGGATGACCATGGCGGCCACGCACATGCCGACGGCGGCCGGGACGGACCAGAGCCGGACGACGCCCCAGGCCAGGACGAACAGCCCGACGCAGAGGCCCATCAGGGCGAAGTACACGTGCCGGCGCCGTGCGTACATGCCTCCAGGATAGGTCCGGACACGCCGAAGGGCCGCGCCCCGGGCGTCCAACCCGTGGGGCGCGGCCCTCGGCCGTCACCCGGCCGTCACCGGGTGCCGTCAGACGGCGATCGCGACCTCGGCGAGGCCGCCCCGCTGGGCCACGACCGTACGGTCGGCCGTGGCGCCCGGGACGAGGGCGCGGACGGTCCAGGTGCCCTCGGCCGCGTAGAAGCGGAACTGGCCCGTCGCGGAGGTCGGGACCTCCGCGGTGAACTCGCCGGTGGCGTCCAGCAGCCGGACGTAGCCCGTCACCGGCTCGCCGTCGCGGGTCACCTGACCCTGGATGGTGGTCTCACCGGGCTTGATCGTCGAGGCGTCCGGCCCGCCGGCCTTCGCACCGCACATGTCGTACTCCTGGGGGTTGAGGGCAGTCTTACTTGGCCGCGCCGAGCTCGATCGGGACGCCGACCAGGGAGCCGTACTCGGTCCAGGAGCCGTCGTAGTTCTTGACGTTCTCCACGCCCAGCAGCTCGTGCAGGACGAACCAGGTGAGGGCGGAGCGCTCACCGATGCGGCAGTAGGCGATGGTGTCCTTGGCGAGGTCGACGTTCTCGTCCTCGTAGAGCTTCTTCAGCTCGTCGTCGGACTTGAAGGTGCCGTCGTCGTTGGCGTTCTTCGACCACGGGATGTTGCGGGCGCTCGGCACGTGGCCGGGGCGCTGGGACTGCTCCTGCGGCAGGTGGGCCGGGGCGAGCAGCTTGCCGGAGAACTCGTCGGGGGAGCGGACGTCGACCAGGTTCTGCGCGCCGATCGCCTTGACGACGTCGTCGCGGAAGGCGCGGATCGCGGTGTTCTGCGGCTTGGCCTTGTACGTCGTGGCGGTCCGCTCCGGGACCTCCTCGACCAGCTCGCGGGCGTCCAGCTCCCACTTCTTGCGGCCGCCGTCGAGGAGCTTGACGTTCTCGTGGCCGTAGAGCTTGAAGTACCAGTAGGCGTAGGACGCGAACCAGTTGTTGTTGCCGCCGTAGAGGATCACCAGCGTGTCGTTGCCGATGCCCTTGGCCGACAGGAGCTTCTCGAAGCCCTCCTGGTCGATGAAGTCGCGGCGGACCGGGTCCTGGAGGTCCTGCGTCCAGTCGATCTTGATCGCGTTCTTGATGTGGTTCTTGTCGTACGCGGACGTGTCCTCGTCCACCTCGACGATCGCGATGGTCGGGTCGTCCAGGTGCTCCTGAAGCCAGTCGGCGTCGACCAGGACGTCGCTGCGGCTCATGGTTTCTCCTCCGGGGCAGTTACGGCGGGGCGTGCGGTGAGAGGGTGGGCGCGCTCGTGCCGGGACGGCGCGCGGATGCCCTGAGCAGGGCGGCGAGGGATGCGGACGGCGGTGACGCCGGACCGCTCAGAAGGTGCGACAGAGCATGGCGGCTACGCGGCACAGGTCCACTGCCCGCCGCTTCGTGAGGTCCGCCTGGCGCTTCATGGTGTCCGATCGTAGGGAGCACTCGGCGGGCGTGTCACCGGCGTGTCGGATGATGAGACGCGATCGTCCACGATGAGAGACGAAGAAGGGCTCCGGAGTGTCCGGAGCCCTTGCGCGGGCGGGTGTCCGCCCTGGAGAACCTCACTTCACGGACGGCCGCGTCTCGCCTGGCGGACAGGTACGCCGGGGGGCCGTGCGCTCCCGGCTCTGCCCTACCCGGCCAGCCGGACGTCCGAACCCGTCACCGTGATCTCCACGCCGTCCTTCGCCGCCTCGACCTTGTCCAGCTGGATGCCGCCCGGCAGTTCGTCGATGGCCTGCTGGAAGTCGGTGATCTGCCGGATCTGGGCGTCGGTCACCTTCACCGAGCCGAAGACGGGGAGGGAGTCGGCCGAGACCCCGACCTTGTTGTCCTCCACCGTGACCGAGCTGAGCACGTGCACCGGCTCGGGCAGCTTGGTGCCGAGCACGGTGGCCTCCAGGGCGACGTCGATCTTGCCGTTGCCGCCGTCGGAGAGGCCGACGATGCCGGCGGTGACGCCGGGGGCGATCTGCGCGGGCTCCGAGCCGGCCGCCTTCAGCAGTTCGGCGTAGGAGACGGTCGCGGTGCCGGAGGCGGTGGCCGCGGTGGCGGAGCTGTAGTCGCCGGAGAACTCGACGCCCCTCATGTGGGCCCTGAGGTCGTCGATCCGGACCGTCTCCGTGCCGTCGCCGCCCGCGGTCGCCTCGTAGCCGTCCATGGTGACCTCGACGTCGTCCAGCTCACCGCCCACCACCTGGGTGAGGAAGGGGAAGCCGTTGATCGACACGTCCGGAGCGGTGTCCAGGTTCTCCTGGGCCTTCAGCCGGTCGGCCACCTCGCCCTCGGCGAAGTTCACCGCGAGCCGGTCCGCGGCCACGAACAGCCCGCCCAGGACCACGACGACGATCAACAGTATTCGCAGTGCGCGCATGCTCTTTCCCACCCCAGCGGTATTACGGACGGAGGCCACGGTAACGGTCCGTGGCGGGCCCCGGTGAATCTGCCGGTCAGCTGTGACAGGTCCGTCGAACGGACCGTCAGCCCAGGGCCCGGCCCAGCGCCCACACCACCGGCGCCGCCGCGCTCAGCGGCAGGGCCACGCCCGCGGTGAAGTGCACGAAGCGGGACGGGTAGTCGTAGCTCGCCACCCGGTGCCCGACCAGCGCGCAGACCGCCGCGCCCGCCCCGAGCAGCGCCCCCGGCGCCGCCCCGAGGTCCGTCGCCCCGCCGGCCGCGAAGCCCGCCCCGGCCGCGGCGAGCAGCGCGACGGCCACCGACACCGGCGTCGGCAGCGGCAGGGCCCGCACCACCGCGGCGACGGCCACCGCGACCGCGCCGACCGTGGCCGCGTCCGCGCCGGCCGCGAGCCAGCCACCCGCGACGATCGCCAGCGCCGAGGCGACGACGGTCGCCGTCAGGCCGTACATCCGCTCGTCCGGATCGGCGTGCGAGCGCAGGTGCAGCACGAGGGAGAGCAGGACCCAGACGCCGATGGTGCCGAGGATCGCCGCCGGGGAACGGTCGGAGACCAGCAGCGCCGCGTCCGCGACCAGCGCGCCGAGGAAGCCCAGCGCGATGCCCTGCCGGGCCGGCCACATGCCGTTCAGCCGGAACCAGCCCGCCGCGGTGACCGCCTGGAGCACCACCAGCGGCACGAGCGGCGCGTAACCGCCGACCGTCGCGGCCCCGGCCAGCAGCAGGCCCAGCAGCGCGGTCAGCGCGGCCGGCTGCACGCCGGGCTCGATGATCGGCGACCGGCCCTCGGCGCGGGCCCGCTGGGCGTCGGTGACCCGGGCGTTGCCGGCGACGGTCGCGGGGCCGTAGCCGGCGGCGGACGCCTCCGGCTCGGGCTCGGGGCGATCCGCGGGCCGGGGCTGCGCATAGGTCTGCCGGGGCTGCTGGGGCTGCGCGTACGTCTGCCGCGGCTGCTGCTCCGCGTACGCCTGCTGCTGGTACGGCTGGTGGGCCTGGTACGGCCGCTGTCCCTGGTACGTGTGCTGCTGCTCCGACTGCTCCGACGGGTACTGCTGGTACGGCTGCGGCTGCTGCTGGTACGGCTGCGCCTGTTGCTGGTACTGCTCAGCCCGCTGCGACTGCTGGTACTGCTGCTGGGGCTGCTGGTACTGCTGCTGCGGGTACTGCTGCTGATACTGCTGCGGCGGCAGATACGCCGTCTCCTCGGCCGGAGAGACCGGAGCCGCGGGGGTTCCCGGAGCCCCCGAGGCCCCCGAGCCCGCCGGAGGCGCCGTCGTCGCCGTGATCGGCGGCTGCAGGGACGTCTCCCAGGTCTGCCCCTGCCACTGCTGCGTGTACTGCTCGGCCTCCTGCGGGTCGTCGTACCCCCGCCACTGCTGCCGCGGCTCGTGTCCGTCGTACGGCTGGTTCGTCATCGGTCACCCTCCTGCGAACGGCGGGAGCACCTCGACCGTGCCGCCGTCGGCCAGCCGTACCGTCTCGTGCCCGCGGGTGCCCACCGGGTCGCCGTCGACGAGGAAGGAGCAGCGCAGCAGGACGCGCGCCAGTTCGCCGGAGCCGGAGTGCCGCGCGCGCACGGCGTCGAGCGCCTCGGCGAGCGTGGCCGCCTCGTACGGCTCCTCGGCCGTCCCGGCGGCGGCCTTCGCGGCGGCCCAGTAGCGCACCGTGACCTTTGCCATCTGAAGTCCCGAGTCCTTACTGCAGTCTGTCGACGGTCTGTGGACCCCGTCAGGCTAGCCCGCCCGCGCGAGGGCCCAGTCCCCGATCCGGTCCAGGAGGCCGGCGGTGGTGGCGTGCTCGGCGTGGCCCATGCCCGGCTCCAGCCAGAGTTCGCCGTGGTCACCGGCGGCCTCGGCGAGCATCCGGGGGTGGTCGAGGGGGAAGTAGCCGTCGCGGTCGCCGTGCACGACGAGCAGCGGCGCCGGGGCGATCCGGGGCACCGCGTCGACCGGCGCGAGCGGCACCGGGTCCCAGTCCCGGTGGTGGATGCGGGTCCGGAAGCCGTAGCGGCCGACCAGCCGGCCCTCGGGCCGCAGCACCAGCCAGTGCAGCCGCCGCATCGGCGCCGTCCCCCGGTAGTACCAGCGCGCCGGGGAGCTGACCGAGACGACCGCGTCGACGCCGCCGTGCAGCGCCGCGTGCCGCAGCACCACCGAGCCGCCCATGGAGAAGCCGACGGTCACCACGCGGGTGTGCCCGAGCCGCCGGGCCCAGCCGGCCGCCGCCGCCAGGTCGAGGACCTCGCGGTCGCCGACCGTGGACCGGCCGCCGGACGCCCCGTGCCCGCGGAAGGAGAACGTGACGACGGCCCCGTACCGGGTGAGTCCGGCGGCGATCCGGCGCAGGTGGGGGCGGTCCGCGTCGCCCGTGAAGCCGTGGGCGACGACGAACGCGAGATCACCGGAAGGTGGCCGGCGGCTTTCGTATACAAGTCGCGCGGGGTCGTATACGGAATCGATGCGCACCCCGTCGGACGTGCGCAGATACGTCCGCAGCGGCCGTTCCGGAGTCGTCTCGGAATACGGACGAAAGGTGGAACGTGCCACATGACCTGCCGGACCGTCGTTCATGTCGGCTATTGTGCTGGGCAGAGGACTCGGGCAGCGAAGCCCCCGGGTCCTTTTGTGCTTTCGGAAGCGTTGTATACGAGGCGGGAAACCGCAGGTGTACGGAGCCCCGGGATCGCAGAGCAAAAACGCAAACGTCCTCGCAGGGACCGAGGAGGAACCCGACGTATGAGTTCTCTGCTGCTCCTGACCAACGCCCTCCAGCCGTCGACGGAGGTGCTCCCCGCCCTCGGCCTGCTGCTGCACAACGTGCGCGTGGCCCCCGCCGAGGGCCCCGCCCTGGTGGACACCCCCGGGGCCGACGTGATCCTGATCGACGGGCGCCGTGACCTGCCGCAGGTGCGCAGCCTGTGCCAGCTCCTGCGCTCCACCGGCCCCGGCTGTCCGCTGGTCCTCGTCGTCACCGAGGGCGGCCTCGCCGCCGTCACCGCCGACTGGGGCATCGACGACGTCCTCCTCGACACCGCCGGTCCGGCCGAGGTCGAGGCGCGGCTGCGGCTCGCCATGGGCCGCCAGCAGATCGTCGCCGACGACTCCCCGATGGAGATCCGCAACGGCGACCTGTCGGTCGACGAGGCGACGTACTCCGCCAAGCTCAAGGGCCGGGTCCTGGACCTGACCTTCAAGGAGTTCGAGCTGCTGAAGTACCTGGCCCAGCACCCGGGCCGGGTCTTCACCCGGGCCCAGCTCCTCCAGGAGGTCTGGGGCTACGACTACTTCGGCGGCACCCGCACGGTCGACGTGCACGTACGGCGGCTGCGGGCCAAGCTCGGCCCCGAGCACGAGTCGCTGATCGGCACCGTGCGCAACGTCGGCTACCGGTTCGTGACGCCCGAGAAGCCGGAGAAGCCGGCCCGCACGGCGGAGGACGCCGGGGCCGGGCGGGCCGGGGCGGACGGCGCGGCCGGGGCGGAGGCCGCCGCCGAGGTCGGCGGGGGTGTGACCAAGGTCTGACACGGCCTGCCCCCGGACTGGTCCATCCGCGTAGACTCCGCGCGTGGCCAAGGTGACTCGGGACGACGTGGCGCGGCTGGCAGGGACCTCCACTGCCGTGGTCAGCTATGTCATCAACAACGGACCCCGGCCGGTCGCCCCGGCCACGCGCGAGCGCGTCCTCGCCGCGATCAAGGAGCTGGGGTACCGGCCCGACCGGGTCGCCCAGGCCATGGCGTCGCGCCGCACCGACCTCATAGGCCTGATCGTCCCGGACGCCCGCCAGCCCTTCTTCGCGGAGATGGCGCACGCGGTCGAGTGGGCCGCCGCCGAGCGCGGGAAGATGGTGCTGGTCGGGAACACGGACTACGTCGCCGAGCGCGAGGTGCACTATCTGCGGGCGTTCCTCGGCATGCGGGTCTCGGGCCTGATCCTCGCCAGCCACGCGCTGAACGACCTGGCCGCCGCCGAGATCGACGCCTGGGACGCCCGGGTGGTCCTGCTGCACGAGCGGCCCGAGGCGATCGACGAGGTGGCCGTCGTCACCGACGACCTCGGCGGTGCCCAGCTCGCCGTCCGCCACCTGCTGGAGCACGGCTACGACTACGTCGCCTGCATGGGCGGCACCGCCGAGACCCCGTCCGTCGGCGACCCCGTCTCCGACCACGTCGAGGGCTGGCGGCGCGCGATGGCGGAGGCCGGGCTGCCCACCGAGGGCCGGCTCTTCGAGGCGCCGTACAACCGCTACGACGCGTACGACGTGGCGCTGGAGATCCTCGCCGGGCCGCGCCGCCCGCCCGCGATCTTCTGCTCCACCGACGACCAGGCGATCGGCGTGCTGCGCGCCGCCCGCGAGCTGCGCCTGGACGTGCCGGGCGAGCTGGCGGTGGCCGGGTTCGACGACATCAAGGAGGCCGGGCTGGCCGACCCGGGTCTGACGACGGTCGCCTCGGACCGCTCGGCGATGGCGCGGGCCGCGGTGGACCTCGTCCTCGACGACGGGCTCCGGATCGCCGGGTCGCGCCGCGAGCGGCTGAAGGTCTTCCCGTCCCGGCTGGTGGTCCGCCGGTCCTGCGGCTGCGCGTAAGGCCCTTCGGAACCACCCGCCACGCGGCTTTATATCGGGCATACGAGGTTCTGCCGGGCTTCTCAGTCAGCGCTCAGGAAGCTCTCATGGTGGGCGGTGATGCTCGTGGACATGACCGAGAGCATCCGCCGCAGCGGCGAGTACGAGACCCCCGAGAACCCGTACGCCACCCCTTACGAGGGCGCCCAGCAGCACGCCTACGCTCAGCAGACCGCCGAGCCCCAGGGCGGGGACGCGTACGGGACGGCCTCCCCCGTGAACCCCGAGTGGCCGCCCCCGCCGGCCCAGCCGCCCACCGCCCCGATGGACCCGGCGCCGGCCCCGAGGAAGCGCGCCCGGCGCCCGTTCGCGCTGCTCGCGGCGGTCGCGATCGTCGCGGCGGCGGTCGGCGGCGGCACCGCCTACGGCATCCAGGAGCTGACCGGCAGCGACACCGTCGTCTCCAGCTCGACCAGCGCGAGCGTGGTGCCCTCCAGCCAGAAGGGCACGGTCTCCGGGGTCGCCAAGGCGGTCAGCCCGAGCATCGTCGAGATCAGCGCCACCTCCAACGCCGGCTCCTCCACCGGCTCCGGCGTGATCATCACCGGTGACGGCGAGATCGTCACCAACAACCACGTGGTCTCCGGCGCCTCCTCGATCAAGGTCTCCACCAGCGACGGCACGTCCTACACCGCCGAGGTCGTCGGCACCGACGCCTCCAAGGACCTCGCCCTGATCAAGCTGCGGAACGCCTCCGGCCTGACCGCCGCGACCCTCGGGAACTCCGACGGCGTGCAGGTCGGCGACGAGGTCGTGGCGATCGGCTCCCCCGAGGGTCTGACCGGCACCGTGACCAGCGGCATCGTCTCCGCCCTGGACCGGGACGTGACCGTCTCCACCGACGAGGGCCAGCAGCAGCAACAGCAGCAGCAGGGCGGCGGCACCGGGCAGTGGCCGTTCGAGTTCGGCGGCCAGGAGTTCAACGGCGACACCGGCTCGTCCACCACGACGTACAAGGCGATCCAGACCGACGCCTCCCTCAACCCGGGCAACTCCGGCGGCGCGCTGATCGACATGAACGGCAACATCATCGGTATCAACTCCGCGATGTACTCGGCCTCCGGCTCCTCCTCCTCGTCGTCCGACGCGGGCAGCGTGGGCCTCGGCTTCGCCATCCCCATCAACACCGTCAAGGCCGACCTGGACACCCTCCGGGCGGGCGGCGCGGACAGCGGCGACGGAGCGTCCACGTCATGATCGAGCAGGTCCCGCACCGGACGCCCGGCGCCGACCCGGCGGGCATCGCCCTCGCCCTGGAGGTGGCGTACGCGCTGCACCCGCCGGCGCCCCGGGCGCCCGAGGTGGCGCCGCACCCCGTCCGCGCGCACCGGGCCGCGCCGGCCCGCCGCCGCACCGGCGTACGCGGCTGACGCACCGAAGCCCCCGAGCCGCGCGGCTTAGGCTGAAGGCGTACCGCCCCCGTCTCCCACCGCACCCGAGGAACCCGAGCCATGAGCCCCGCAGACGGCGACCGTGACACCCAGCGCATCCTGATCGTCGACGACGAACCGGCGGTCCGCGAAGCACTCCAGCGCAGCCTCGCCTTCGAGGGGTACGACACCGAGACGGCCGTGGACGGCGCCGAAGCCCTGCAGAAGGCGACGGCGTACCGGCCCGACCTGCTGGTCCTCGACATCCAGATGCCCCGGATGGACGGCCTGACCGCCGCCCGCCGCATCCGGGCCACCGGCGACACCACCCCGATCCTGATGCTGACCGCCCGCGACACCGTCGGCGACCGGGTCACCGGGCTCGACGCGGGCGCCGACGACTACCTGGTCAAGCCCTTCGAACTGGACGAGCTGTTCGCCCGGGTGCGGGCCCTGCTGCGCCGCAGCTCCTACGCGGCCGCGGCGGCGGCCACCGCGGAGAACGACGACCTCCTCGCCTTCGCCGACCTCACCATGGACCTCTCCACCCGCGAGGTGACCCGGGCCGGCCGGTCCGTGGAGCTGACCCGGACGGAGTTCACCCTGCTGGAGATGTTCATGGCGCACCCGCGCCAGGTCCTCACCCGGGAGCAGATCCTCAAGGCGGTCTGGGGCTTCGACTTCGAGCCGTCGTCCAACTCCCTCGACGTGTACGTGATGTACCTGCGCCGCAAGACCGAGGCGGGCGGCGAGCCCCGCCTGGTCCACACCGTCCGCGGCGTCGGCTATGTGCTGCGGCAGGGCGGCGCGGAGTGATCAAGCGGTTCCGCTCCCTGCCGCTGCGCTCGCGGCTCGCCCTGCTGGTCGCGGCGGCGGTCGCCTTCGCGGTGGCGGCCGTCTCGGTGACGTGCTGGTTCATCGTGCAGGGGAAGCTGTACGACCAGCTCGACAGCGAGCTGAAGAAGGCCACCGTGCTCACCGACCCCAAGCAGCGCGGCCAGATCCAGGAGGCGCTGTCCACCTGCACGCAGACGCCCCGCCAGAACGGTTTCGGCACCACCACCTACTCCCAGGTCGTCACCGCCGACGGCACGGTCTGCCTGTTCACCAACTCGGCCGGCGAGATCAAGGTGACCGACGCCGACCAGAAGGTGGTGGAGCAGGCCCAGTCCGGCAAGGGCATCCTGCGCGACGGCACCGACGAGGACGGCAAGGCGCTGCGCGTCCTGACCGTGTACCTGCCGCTGACCGACCGGATCACCCAGACCCCCGCCGACGCGGCCCTCATCGCCGCCGTACCGCTGGAGAACACCCGGTCCACCCTGAACGACCTGGCGCTGCTGCTGCTGCTCGTCTCCGGCATCGGCGTGATCGGCGCCGGGGCCGCGGGGCTCGCCGTGGCCCGCGCGGGCCTGCGCCCGGTCGACAAGCTGACCGAGGCGGTCGAGCACGTCGCCCGCACCGAGGACCTGGGCATCCGCATCCCGGTGGACGACGACAGCGAGGACGAGATCGCCCGGCTCTCGCACTCCTTCAACTCGATGACCTCGTCCCTGGCCAGCTCCCGCGAGCTGCAGCAGCAGCTCATCGCCGACGCCGGCCACGAGCTGCGGACGCCGCTCACCTCGCTGCGGACCAACATCGAGCTGCTCACCCGCAGCGAGGAGACCGGCCGCCCGCTCCCCGAGGCCGACCGCAAGGCGCTGCTGGCGTCGGTGAAGGCGCAGATGACCGAGCTGGCCGCCCTCATCGGCGACCTCCAGGAACTCTCCCGCCCCGACACCGGCCACCACACCGGCCGCACCCAGATCGTGGCCTGGCAGGAGGCCGTCGAGTCGGCCCTGCGCCGCGCCCGCCTGCGCGGCCCCGAGCTGACCATCACGGCCGACGTCCAGCCCTGGTACGTCCGCGCCGAACCGGCCGCGCTGGAACGGGCGGTGGTCAACATCCTGGACAACGCAGTGAAGTTCAGCCCCGAGGGCGGCACGGTCGAGGTCCGGCTGGCCGACGGCACCCTGACCGTCCGCGACCACGGCCCCGGCATCACCGCCGCCGAACTCCCGCACGTCTTCGACCGGTTCTGGCGCTCGGAGTCGGCCCGTTCGCTCCCCGGCTCGGGCCTCGGCCTGTCCATCGTGGCCCGCACGGTCCAGCAGGCGGGCGGCGAGGTCACCCTCGCCCCGGCGCCCGAGGGCACGGGCACGGGCACGGTCGCGACGATCCGGCTGCCGGGGGCGCCGGTGCCGCCGCCGGAGTCTCCCGACGGGGGCCGGGACTGAGGGGACGGGAACCCGGGGTACGGGGAGCCGGGGGAGAGGGGGGCCGGGGGCGGCAACCTCCCGCCGCTCGGCTGCGACCAGCAGGTGTCATGTACACACCCGCACCTGATCGGAAGCAGCCGATGCGTGAGCCCCACAGCACGTACCGAAGGGTCCTGACGGGTCTCGTCCCCCTCGCCCTGTCCGCCGCCGCGCTGACCTGCGGGGCGGGGCCGGCCGCCGCGGAGACCTCGCGGGCCGCCGCCCCCGCCGCCCCCGCCGCCCCCGCCGCCTGGGCGGCCGACACCGCCGACGGGTTCGCCTCCGTGAACTCCCTCGGGCAGAACGGCACGTACGGCGGCCGGGGCGGCACCACCGTCACCGTGCGCACCCAGGCCGAGCTGGAGAAGTACGCGACCGCCGCCGAGCCGTACGTCATCGTCGTCGCCGGGGCGATCCCGGTGTCCCCCGTCGGCAAGGAGATCAAGGTCGCCTCCGACAAGACGATCGTCGGCTCCGGGACGGCCGGGCAGATCGTCGGCGGCGGCTTCTTCCTCGGCACCGGCGTCCACAACGTGATCATCCGGAACCTCACGATCCGGGACACGTACCAGGGCGTCTGGAACGACAAGGACCACGACTACGACGCGATCCAGATGGACGGCGCGCACCACGTCTGGATCGACCACAACGACCTGCGGAACATGGCCGACGGCCTGATCGACGTCCGCAAGGACTCGACGGACGTCACCGTGTCCTGGAACGAACTGAGCAGCAACAACAAGGCGTTCGGCATCGGCTGGACCGAGAACGTCACCACCGACATCACGCTCCACCACAACTGGATACGCGAGACCGAGCAGCGCAACCCGTCCGCCGACAACTGCGCCCACGCGCACCTCTACAACAACTACCTGGAGGACGCGCCCGGCACCTCCATCGCCTCCTCCTACGGCACCTACGCGCGCGGCGGCACGGCGATGGTCCTGGAGAACAGCTACTTCCAGGGCTTCGCCAACCCCGTGATCAAGGACGCCACGGCCTCGCTCGTGCAGCGGGGCAACGTCTTCTCCGGCACCTCCGGGCGGAACGAGTCCGGCGGCACCGCCTTCGACCCGAAGGCGTACTACGCCTACTCCCCGGACGCCGCCGCGAAGGTGCCGTCGCTCGTGAAGGCGGGCGCCGGCCCCCGCTCCTCCCTCGGTACGGCGTCCACCGCGTCCACCGCCGCGACCACGCTCACCGTCGCCAAGGACGGCAGCGGCCAGTACACGACCGTGCAGGCGGCGGTGAACGCCGTCCCCGCGAACAACGCCTCCCGTGTCGTCATCGCCGTCAAGCCGGGCACGTACCGCGAGCTGGTCAAGGTCCCGTCGAACAAGCCGCACGTCACGATCCAGGGCACGGGCGCGAGCCGCAAGGACACGGTGATCGTCTACAACAACGCGGCCGGTACGCAGAAGCCCGACGGCTCCGGCACCTACGGCACCGGCGGCAGCGCCACGGTCGCCGTCGAGGCCGACGACTTCCAGGCCCGGAACCTGTCGATCACCAACGACTTCGACGAGGGCGCCCACCAGTCCCTCTCCGGCCACCAGGCGGTCGCCCTGCGCACCGCCGCGGACCGGGTCTTCCTCGACGGCGTCATCGTCACCGGCGACCAGGACACGCTGCTGCTCGACACGGCCGCGAAGGACAGGCTGGGCCGGGTCTACGTGTCCGACTCCTACGTCCTCGGCAACGTCGACTTCATCTTCGGCCGTGCCACGGCCGTGATCGACCGGTCCGTCATCACCCTGCGCAAGCGCTGGGACGGCAGCTCCGCCGGGTACGTCACGGCCCCCAGCACGGCCGCCGACCGCAAGGGCATCCTGATCGCCAACTCCACGGTCAGCGGGGACGTGTCCAACGGCAGCTTCTACCTGGGCCGGCCCTGGCACGCGGGCGGCGACGCGAGCCTGGACCCCCAGACGACGGTCCGCAACACCAGCCTCAGCGCGGCGGTCAGGTCCACGCCCTGGACGGACATGAGCGGCTTCTCCTGGAAGGCCGACCGCTTCGCCGAGTACAAGAACACCGGCGCGGGCGCGGGCTCCGCGAGCGCCGACCGGCCCTTCCTGACGGACGCCCAGGCGGCCGGCCAGGAGGTCGCGGACTGGCTCGCGGGCTGGACCCCTACGGCGTCCTGACCCCCCGCACGAACGCGCCCCAGGCATCCCGCCCGACCAGCACGACGTCCCCGTCCCCGACCTTGCTGTCCCGGACGGGGACCACACCGAAGACGCCGGTGGCCACCTCTACGCAGTTATTGTCACCGCCGTCGCTGTAACTGGACTTGCGCCAGATCAGGTTGCCGAGGTCCGGGGCGCCGGTCATGAGCCGCACCTCGCCACGAACACCGCCCACGCGTCCCGCCCGAACACGATCGACGGCCCGTCCACGACCTTGCTGTCCCGGATGGGGACGAGCCCGGGAACGCCGTCAGCAACCTCGACGCAGTTCGTCCCGCCTCCGTCGCTGTAGGACGACTTGCGCCAGACGACATCGACCAGGTCGGCATTGGGGTTCATGGTCTGCACTCCTCCAACAGGCGTTTGATGAACGCCGTCGACTCCGCCGGGGTCAGGGCCGCATCTCTGACGAGATCGTAGGACAAGCGGAAGGCCAGAACCTTGTCCGGATCGTCGATCACCTCGCCGAAGCCGTTGCCCTCCACGTACGCAACAGGATCACCGGTGCGCTGCCAGAAGATCCAGAGGTGGCTGTCCATGAGGTCGTGCACACCGGCTGCGTAGGGCAGCACTTGAAGGGCCACCGACGGCATCTCCGAAGCCGCCACCAGGTGCGACAACTGGTCGGCCCAGACCTTGGCGTCGGGAACCGGTCGCCGTACCGCACCCTCGTCAAGGATCACGCGCACACTCGGCGCGGGCTGCCGGTACAGGAGTTCCTGCCGCCCCATGCGCGCGGCGACCTGCTCTTCCACTTCCGCGCCGTTGCCAGACGTTGCCCGGGTACCGGACAACCCGGACAACACCGCTCGGGCATAGTCCTCGGTCTGCAACAGGCCCGGAACCCTCAGCTGAAACAGCCACATCACCCGCGCCGTCTCCTCCAGCCCCATGAACCCCCGGTACCTGTCCTTGATCACCTCCCGCCGCGCGTCGCTCCACAGGCCGACCAGCAGATCGCCGGAGCCGTGGTAGCGGTCGAGGTCCTCCATCACCGCCCGTTTGGAGAGCCGCTCCCCGGTCTCCAGGCGGTACAGGTAGCTCTTGTCGTACGACGTCTCCTCGGCGAGCTACCCGAGGGACTTGCCCGCCTTCTCCCTGAGGAACCGCAGCGTCCGTCCGAGAGCCGCCCTCTTCGACTCGCCCTCCACCACCGGGTACTCGGCCATCCACCCTCCCGTTGTCTGCCGGCCAGGCAATCCCGACCCCCTTCCCCAGCGTACGGACACACAGTGACAGTGGAGAGGCGCAACGTAATCACCGCCGTACCCCGCACAAGGAGCCCCCATGACCCACCGTCTCCTCCCCTGGACCACCCCCGAGGGCCGCCCCTGCTACCTGAGCACCGACAACCCGTACAGCCGGCTCTCCCGGATCGCGGACGACATCGAGGAGGCTCAACTCGCGTCAGGGGCTCAGGTGCTGGGCGGGGCCAGGGCGGTGCTGGAGGACCGGCGGGCCGGCGAGCGCGCCGTGCGGTTCGCGCTGACGCGGACCGTGGAGTCGCTGGAGGACGTCCTGCGGGTCGCCGTCAGCCGGGGAGCGCGGGTGCGGGACGGCCGGTGAGCGCCAGCCGGGCATACGTGCCGCCGCGGGCGATCAGTTCCGGGTGGGTGCCCTGCTCGACCAGCCGGCCGCCGTCCAGCACCAGGATGCGGTCCGCGTCCGGCGCGAGGGTCAGGTCGTGGGTGATCATCAGCGTCGTCCGGCCGGACATCAGGCGGCGCAGGGGCTGGACGACCTGGCGGGCGGCGATGCCGTCGAGGCCGGCGGTCGGTTCGTCCAGGACGAGCACGGGGGACGCGCGCAGCATCGCGCGGGCGATGGTCAGGCGCTTGAGCTGGCCGCCGGAGAGGGCCGCCGTGCCGGGCACGATCACGGTGTCGTAGCCGTCGGGGAGGGCGGTGACGAAGGCGTGGGCCGCCGCCGCGCGGGCGGCCCGCTCGATCTCCGCCCCGCTCGCCCCCGGCCGCCCGGCGGCGATGTTCTCGCGGATCGTGCCGTGCAGGATCAGGGTCTCCTGCGGGAGCAGGGTGACCTGGTCGCGGAGGAAGTCCAGGCCGAGGGCGGGCAGGGGCACGCCGTCGAGGCGGATCGCGCCCGCCGCCGGGTCGTAGAAGCGGGTGAGGAGCTTGGCCAGGGTGGACTTGCCGGCGCCGCTGGGGCCGGTGACGACGACCAGTTCGCCGGGGCGGGCCGCGAAGGCGAGGCCGTCCAGGGCGGGCCGGTCCGTCTCCGGGTAGCGGAAGGTGACGTCGTGGAAGGCGACCCAGCCGCGGACCGGGCCGGGGGTGACGGGGACGGCCGGGTCGGTGACCGCCGGGCGGGCGTCGAGGAGTTCGCCGAGGCGGCGGGCGCCCGCGGTGGCCGCCGTCAGGGTGAGGCCGAGCTGTCCGAGGCTGCGGACCG
Organism: Streptomyces daghestanicus; assembly: GCF_020521275.1. Taxonomy (NCBI): domain Bacteria; kingdom Bacillati; phylum Actinomycetota; class Actinomycetes; order Kitasatosporales; family Streptomycetaceae; genus Streptomyces; species Streptomyces daghestanicus. The sequence goes on from NZ_BNDX01000010.1 coordinate 245,849, forward strand.
GCGGATAGAGGTAGCCGATGAACGCGGCGAAGGCGAGGAGCTGCCCGAGGGTCATGCGGCCGGCGGAGATCTCCCACACGCCGAGGCCGATGACGGCCAGCACGCACAGCGTCTCGACGACCTCCACGAACTGCTCGTACAGCTCGCTCAGGCGCGCGCCCCGTACGGACGCCCTCATCCAGGCGCGGGCCTCCCGGTCGAGGCGGGCCTCCTCCGCGCCGCGCCGGTTGTACGCCTGGGTGAGGACGACGTTGCCGAGGGCCTCCTCCACCACGGAGGTGATCGCGCCGTCCGCGGCCCGCTCGTCCGTCGACGCCTCCTTGATCCGCCCGGAGAAGCGGCGGGCGGCGAGGAGGAAGAGGGGCGCCAGGACGAAGGTGACGAGCGCCAGGTCCCAGCGGAGGTACAGCGCCGCGGCGGCGTAGAAGACGGCGGAGAAGGCGGCCGAGACCGTGCCCACCACCCCCGAGACCACCATCTGCTCGATGGCCTCGACATCTCCCGTGAGGCGTTCCACCAGGTCACCGCGCCGGTGCCGCTGGAAGAAGTGCGGGGGCAGGGTCTGGACGTGCCGGAAGACGCCCGCGCGCAGGCGCAGCACGAAGCGCTCGGCGGTCCAGGTGGCGAGGGAGTTGCCGAGGTAGCCGACGAGCGCGCCGAGCACGGCGACGCCCAGCCAGGCGCCGGCCGGACCCCAGAACGCGGCGAGCGAACCGGCCCGCAGGGCGTGGTCCGTCAGCTCCGCGAAGAGCAGGATCGACGCGGTCTCGGCGAGCGCGGCGACCACCACGCAGGCCACGATGACCGCGAGCCGGCGGCGGTCGCCGCGGGTCAGCGGCCAGAAGCGGCGGAACGCCGCGCGGACTTCCCTCATGATCCGTTCCCTTCTGCGGACATGCCCGAGGCGGGGCCCCGGAACCCGGGGGTTCCGGCGGCCCCGCCTCGTGAGCGGTCTCAGCCCTTGTGCGAGACCGGACGGCGCTTCGGCGCGGCCTTCTTCGCGGCGGCCTTCTCGGCGGGCTGGGCGGCGGGCTTGCGGTGGGTCTTCTTCACCGGGGCGACCTTGTGAAAGCTCATGGGATTTCCTTTCAGCGGAATATGTGGAGTGCTTTACTGCTGTGAATCAGCCAGGTCGGCTCAGCGCTGGCGGGAGACCGGACGGCGCTTCGGGGTGGCCTTCTTCGGCGCGGTCTTCTGAGCGGCCTTCTTGGGCTCCGCCTTGCGGGACTGCCGAACCGGGGCGATCTTGTGGAAGCTCATCGTGATCTCCTTTTTCGTTTGCTTTGGTGTCGTTCGCTGTCGACATGGAAAACATTACGGGACACCGGAGCCAGAAAAAGCCATTTCCGCTGAGACCTCGGTTAATTGGAGCTGAGATCAGATTTCAGACGGAAAAGGGAACCGGGAAGGTACTGACACAGAATTTAGGCGGCACGGCACAGCGAAAAGCCCGGCACGGACACCGCGTGTCCGTACCGGGCTGTGGGGCCGGGGGCCTGCTACCGGACGATCGTGATCCGGTCCGCCGCCGGAGGCGCGAGCGGCGCCGACGCGGAGGTGGTGGCCGTCAGGTACCGCTCCAGCGCCGTGAGGTCGTCGGAGCCGACGACGTCGTTCGTGCCCTGGCCCAGCGTGGTGAAGCCGTCCCCGCCGCCCGCGAGGAAGCTGTTGGAGGCGACCCGGTAGGTGGCCGCCGGGTCGATCGCCGCGCCGTTCAGCCGGATCGAGCCGGTCACCACCCGGTCCGCGCCGGTCTTGGTCAGGTCGAGGGTGTACGTCAGCCCGTCCGACACCTGGAGGATCTTCGGCGCCGCCTCGTTCGCGCCGCTCACCTGCTCCTTGAGCACCTGGATCAGCTGGGCTCCGGTCAGGTCCTGGAGGTTGACGGTGTTGGCGAACGGCTGCACCGCGAAGCCCTCCGCGTACGTCACCACCCCGTCGCCCTCCGCGCCGCTCGCCGCGTAGGCCAGGGGCGCCCGGATGCCGCCCGGGTTCATCAGCGCGACGTCGGTCTCCGGGTCCAGCTCCCTGCCGTGGGCGAGCTGCGCGTCGGCGATCAGGTCGCCGAGCGGGGACTCGGTGCCGGTGTTGCCGATGTCCCCGGAGATGTACCCGACGGCCCGGTTGCCGATGGGCGCGGCCAGCGCGTTCCACTTGCCGATCAGCGCGGTCATGTCGGGCGCCTTGGCGACGTCCCGGGTGACGACGTGGTTGGCCGACTCCACCGCCGTACGGGCGATGTCACCGGTGCGGCGGTCGTAGGTCAGCGTGGTGTCGGTGTAGAGGCGGCCGAAGGAGGACGCCGAGGTGACCATGCGCGGGTTGCCCGCCGGGTCGTCGATGGTGCAGACGTACGCGTTGTGGGTGTGGCCGGTGACCAGCGCGTCCACCTGCGGCGTGACGTTCTCGGCGATCTCGACGATCGGTCCGGAGACGCCGTCCCCGGCGCCGGGCGAGTCGCAGTCGTAGTTGTACGACGAGGAGGCCGGGTAGCCGCCCTCGTGGACCAGCGCGACGATCGACTTCACGCCCTGCTCCTGGAGCACCTTGGCGTACTTGTCGATCGTCTCGACCTCGTCCTTGAAGGCGAGGCCCTTGACTCCCTCGGCGGAGACGATGCCGGGGGTGCCCTCCAGGGTCACGCCGATGAAGCCGACCTTGACGCCGTTCTTCTTCCACACCCAGTAGGGGGCGAGGACCGGCTTGCCGGTCTTCTCGTCGAGGACGTTGGCGGCCAGGTAGGGGAAGTCGGCGCCCTTGAACTCCTTGTCGGTGTAGCAGCCCGCGGTGGGGTGGCAGCCGCCGTTCTGCAGGCGGGCCAGCTCGGCCGCGCCCTCGTCGAACTCGTGGTTGCCGACGGAGGTGACGTCCAGGTCGAGCTTGTTCAGCGCCTCGATCGTCGGCTCGTCGTGGAACAGCCCGGAGACCAGCGGCGACGCCCCGACCATGTCCCCGCCGGCGGCGGTGATGGAGTACGGGTTGCCCTTACGGGCCTGGCGCAGATGGGTGGCGAGGTACTCGACACCGCCCGCGTCGACGGTCGACGTCGTGCCGTCCTCGTGCGTCTCGGTGACCCGGCCGCTGGAGCCGGCCGGCGGCTCCAGATTGCCGTGCAGGTCGTTGAAGGAGAGGAGCTGGACGTCCTGGTAGCGGCCCTGCTGATGGCCGTGGCCCTTCTCGCCCGCGCTCGCCGGCAGCGCGGCGGCGGCGAGCGCGCCCGCGGTGACCGCTGTGACGGTCACCGCGAGCAGACGGGTGGTGCGGCGTCTGCGGCGCGGATCGTGCGTCGCGTGCGAGTTGGCTGGCATGCGCCCCCCCTGATGGGTGTGCTGACGGTTTCCGAGCCCCGGCGGACACGCCGGGAGCAGGTGGGCGCAGCCTAAAGTCAACGCGCGTAGCGCGACAGGGGGTTGCGGGTTACATCCTGGTTTACACCCGGTCGCCGTCGCGCCGCCGCCGGCCGGCCCCGGCCCTCTACCCTCGTACACATGACCAGCGACAACATCGCGCGGCCCGGCCGCCCCCGCTCGATCGAGACGTACGAGACCCTCTCCGCCGAGCAGATCGACGCCGTCCTCGCCCTGCTCGCCGACGCGGCCCGCACCGACGGGCAGCAGGCGGTGTCCGAACAAGGGCGGCTCCAGCTCCGCGGCCAGGCCCGTGAAGGCGTCTCCCACCTGCTGCTCACGGTCGACGGCGAACTCGTCGGCTACGCCCAGCTGGAGGGCACCGACCCGGTGGAGCCGCCGGCCGCCGAGCTGGTCGTGCACCCCTCGCGGCGCGGCCAGGGGCACGGGCGGGCGCTGGGCTCGGCGCTGCTCGCCGCGTCCGGCAAGCGGCTGCGGGCGTGGGCGCACGGCGGTCACGCCGCCGCGCGGCACCTGGCCCAGGTCCTCGGCATGACGCTCTTCCGCGAGCTGCGGCAGATGCGGCGCCCGCTGGCCGGCCTCGACCTGCCCGAGCCGGTGCTGCCGGCCGGGGTGACCGTGCGCGCCTTCGTCCCCGGCCAGGACGACGCGGCCTGGCTCGCGGTGAACGCGGCGGCCTTCGCCCACCACCCCGAGCAGGGCTCGCTGACCCAGCGGGACCTGGACGACCGCAAGGCCGAGCCGTGGTTCGACCCGGCCGGGTTCTTCCTGGCCGAACGGGACGGCGAACTGGTCGGCTTCCACTGGACGAAGGTGCACGCGGAGGAGGGGCTCGGCGAGGTGTACGTCGTCGGCGTCCGGCCGGACGCGCAGGGCGGCGGCCTCGGCAGGTCCCTCACCACGGTGGGCCTGCGGCACCTGGCGGGGCGGGGGGTGCCGGTGGCGATGCTGTATGTCGACGCGGACAACGGGGCGGCGGTGTCGGTGTACGAGCGGCTGGGGTTCGAGACGTACGAGACGGATCTGATGTACCGCACGGAGACGTGACCCGCCGGGGGGCGGCCGGGGAGCCGGGGTTCGTCGGGGTGCGGTGGTGTTCGCGGCTGCGGGTCGGGGGCGGCCGGCCGCGCGGTTCCCCGCGCCCCTGAGGGGGCCGACGGGGCGGCGTGGCACGAGGGCCGGTGTTTCCGAGGGCGTGTGCGGGAGGGTTCTAGGGTCCGGTCGTCGCTCGGAGGCGGGTGAGGTGGGCCTCGACGGCACCGCGGGCCAGGGCGTGCACGGTGCTCTCGGTGGACCGGGAGGGGTCGGCGGTGACACGGTTGTGGTGCATGTGGAGCAACGACGCCAGGACCGGGCCCGCGTCGGGACCCAGGTGGCGTCCGTAGGCGGAGAGGGACTCGGCGGTGCCGGCCCACGCCGCCAGCAGGGGCGCCGTACCGGGCACGGCCCGCAGGGCGGCGAAGTCGCCGAGCGGGTCGATGATCCGCAGGGCCTCCCGGCGGCGCGCGCGGAACGCGCCGTGGTGCTCCCCGCGCGGTGCGAGCGCCGGCAGCCGGCGTGCGCGGGCCGGCCCGTCGGCCGGGTCGTCCGGCAGTGTGAAGTGGAAGGCCAGGTGGGCCCGGCCGGCGGCGGCGAGCAGCAGCGGGTCGACCGGTGGCGGGGACGCGTCGAGCAGACGCAGGTGGACGAGGGCGGCGGCGCTGTCCGCGTGGAAGACCCGCTCGGCGGCGGCCAGGGCGCCGGGATCGCCGCCGTACCGTGCCGTCTCGGGTTCGTACGTGTCCAGGACGAGCCGCCCGGCCAGCCCGAGCCGTCCCAGCCCCGCGGCCAGGTCGCGCAGCGCGGGGAGCACCCGGAGGGTCAGCGTCCGGGGGTCTCCGTGCAGGCGCAGCCGCAGGTGCGGGTCGGGATCGGCGTACCGGACGAAGAACCAGCGGTCGACGTCGGCGGGCAGGCCCTCCAGCAGACCGGGCAGGTGGTGGGCGAGGACGGTGTCCTGGGTCCGGCCGGGACAGTAGAGCTTGGCGAAGAGCCATTCGCCGCCCGGGAGGTGCCGCGGCGGACGCAGGGTGGACGGCGTGGCGCGCGGGCCGGACGACGCCGGGGCCCTGCGGCGCAGCAGCGGTACGGAGATCTCGGCGGTGTGGTGCCCGCCGGTCGGGCCGGTCAGCCAGCCGGCACCCGAACCGTCCGGGTCGACGGCCGCGTGGACCGCCGCGCCGGGGTGCCGCCGCAGTTCGTGGCGGAGCAGCGCGAGGTCGGCGGGTCGGGCCAGGTCGAGGGGGAGGCGCTGGTCGAAGGTGCCCACCTCGACCCGGTCGGGCACCCGCCACCGCCGCTGCCAGGCACGCAGGGCGGGCAGCCAGTGCCGGGTGTCCACCGCGCCGTCGAGGACGCCCGGGTCCCGCACGAGCCAGCGGGCCCGGCTCAGTACGGTCCGCCCGTGGCGTACGCCCGGCAGGTACGGCCAGTCGTCCGCCGCGCCCCAGTCCCAGCCGTACGCCGGGCGGGTCCCGTCCGCGGTCAGGAGCTGGAGCAGCCGTACCTGCGCGGGCGCGTGCGGACCGGTGTTCAGCATGTGGAAGGCGCTGGCCGCCACCTCGCGCCCACCGTGGGTCGGCGAGACCAGGCGCAGCCGGTCCGGCGCGGCGACGACGGCGAGGTCCTCCGCGCCCAGCGCGCCGGCGGCCGACCGCTCGCCGAAGGTGCCGGGGGCGTGGACGTGGCCGACCCACCGGGGGGTCCGGATGACGTTGCCGCACCGGGCGTCCCGGGGGCGGAAGACCAGCTGGACGGGGAGCGGGGCGTCCTCGGCGCCGGCGGGGCCGCCGGTGAGGGCGGGGGCCGCCAGGTCCCTCAGCCGCTGGTCCGCTCCGGGCAGCAGGGACGCGAACCGGCCCCACAGCGCCCCGGCCGGCCAGGCACCGGTCAGGGGTGACATGACCAGGGTGAAGTCACCCCGGGCCAGGGCGTCCGGTGAGGTCGCCAGGAGGTGGAAGACCGCCTCGGCCGACGGGGGCGGCGTCCCGGTGTCGTCCCTCAGCGCGGTGACGTCCCCGTCGGTGAGATCGATCTCGCCGAGGCCCGAGAGGACGGCCTCCTCGGCGAGCGCGAGGAGGACCCGGTCGCGCCGCCCGTCCCCGCCGGCGGGCGGCGCGGGCGACGCGGGCGGGCCCAGACCGTCGACCGGGTCCAGGAGTTCGGGGAGGGGGACCGCGCGTTCCGTCCCGTACCGGTGCAGGAAGGCCGCGTGATAGGCGGCCAGCGGGCGCCGCGCCCCGGCGGGCGGGCCGGTCCGCCACAGCAGGCCGGTGGCGCGTGCGGCCTCCCGAGCCACCGCATGGGGCAGCACGAGGTCCGCGTCCAGCGCCAGGTCCGCCGTCACCGGGCACTCGCACGGCCGCAGGGCCCGCATCCGGCGTACCGCCGCCCGGAGCTGGGGCAGTCCCCCGCCCGGCGGGCGGGCGCGGTAGGCGGCCAGGTCCTCGGTCACCTCGCGCAGCCGCGCGGTCTCCTCGGCGGCGGCCGGTACGGCGGCGAGCCGGTCGGTCAGGTGGCGCAGCGGGTCGGGGGCGTCCGGGGCCGGCGGCAGATCGGTGAGGAGGAAGGAACGGGCGACCAGCTCGGCGATGACGCCCTCGACCGCCCCGGGAGGCGGCTCCGGCAGACGGGCGCGCATCCGGGCCGTCAGCTCCGCATGAGTGACGGGCGTGCGGGCGCAGTCCAGGGCGGCCCGCACCGCGTCGGTGCGGCGCACGGACACCTCGTCGGCGGGCCGCTCGTCCACCGTGTCCGGGGCTGCGGTGGTGACGTACGGCAGGACCAAGCGGTCACCGCGCCGCACGCAGAGGCCGTTGGCCGACAGCCGCAGACCCGCCAGGATCGCGGGCCTGCGCTCCCACTGCGCGGCGAGCGCCGCCACCCAGGCCGCGTCGGGCTGTACGGCCTTGCGGTGCGCGGCGGCGAACCGTACGCGGGGGGTGTCGGCGAACCGGACGGGCGCCACCCCGGCCATCAGGCCGAACGGGGTCGCGCGGCCCGCCATCCGGACCCGGTAGCGCGCCACTGCCCGCAGGCGACGGCGCAGCTCGGACAGGGTGGCGGGCCGACCGCTCGACAGGCCGTCCAGGCGATCGGCCAGCGAAGGGCTGGACAGGGCGAGGGCCTCGGCGACCAGGGGATCGGCGGTCAGGCCGAGGACCGCCCGCCGCAGCGGGCCGGGTTCGCCGGGAGCGCTCGGCTCGTCGGCGGCGGGACCGAGGGCGGAACCGAGAGCGTCGTCCGCAGGACCGGCCGGGAGCACCGGGGCGTCGACCGGGAGGACCGGGGCCCGCAGGAGTGCGAAGTCCGCGGGCGCGAACAGCGGGTCGTCGGTGGCGGGGGTGGTCGTCATGGTGTCCTCCGGGGGCGTCCCGTCGCGTCTTGTCCCCCACCCCGCCCGGTCCGTTCTCGCCGGGTCCGGTCGGGTTCCGCTCGGCCCGGTTCCGCCTGGCCCCGGTTCCGCCCGGTCCCGTCGCGGGTGAGCCGGCGGGACCGGCTCGCCCTCCGGACCGGCGGGGCGACGGGCGCCGTCGTGGCGTCAGGCCATCGGGTGCATCGTTCCGCTGGTCATCGGCCACGTCGCCTGCCGGACCGCTGGCTGCTCCGCGGCCATCGGGTGCAACGTGGTGCTGGTCATCGGCCAGCTCGCCTGTCGCACCGCCGGTGCGGGACCCCGCCCCGCCCGGTCGCCGGACTTCTCGTCCCGGCCGGTGGCGTCCGCCGGGGCGACCACACGGACGTCGAGACCGTACGGATCGTTCGTCATGGTGGGCCTCCTTTCGAAAAGGCCGTAATGCCTGATATCTCCACCTTGGCAGCCAGGAGCGGCCCCCACCTCGTCGCCGGGGAGGAGATCGGACTGCATCCTTCGGCGCACGGAGCGCCGTCCGGCTACTTGCCCTCGCCCGGTTCCGCCTGCGGTGCGGTGGTGCGCCGGTCGAGCCGGTGCCAGAAGGCGAGGCGGTGGTCGCGGGCGTAGTCGACCGGTCCGATCCGGTCCGGCGCCAGGGACAGGGTGTGCGGCACGGGCCGGGACGGGTCGAACCGGGGCCACGGCGGAAGTCCCGGCCCGTCCGGCGTGCCGGTGCGGGCGAAGCGGGCCCACTGGTCGGTCATCGTGCCGGCCAGCCGTAACTGGGCCGGGGTGAAGCGCCGCTGGGCGTCCGCGTCCTCGAAGACGTACGGGGTGTCGCCCGCGTGATAGGCGCCGAAGTCGAAGTCCCCGGGGAAGGGCAGGTACATCGGGGCGTCCCGGTCGGCGAACTCGTAGGCGTATGTGGGCGCGTGCCGCCCGAAGGCGCGGGCCTGGGCCCAGGCGCCCCGGGCCCACATCCGGTCGGTCACCACGGTGGCCCAGGCCAGGGCGGGCGAGGGGAAGTCCCCCACCGGGTAGTACGCGGCCACCTCGTCCGCCCGGTCACCGAACGCCGTGGCCAGCGCCCGCTCGTACTGGCCGGCGGTGAAGGGGGCGCCGACCGCGTCGTGAGCCATCCCGACGAACAGCCGGTGCTCGTCCCTGGTGGCCCCCGTCAGCAACGGGATACGCGGGAAGCGCCCTTCCCTCAGCGCCTTCTCCGGCAGTTCCGGCAACACCTCGGTGCCGTGGGCGAAGGTCTGGAAGGCGTTCATGATGTGCGGGACCGCCAGCAGCTTCTTCACCGGCAGGGCGCGCAGGCAGCGCAGCGCGCGCTCGGGGTCGCGCCGCGCGCAGCCCAGGGAGGAGGTCATCTCGACGCCGGTGGCGCGTACCTCCCGCTCCGTGCGCCACGTGTAGTGGGGGTAGGCCGGCACCCCTTCACCCATCGCGCCGGCGGGCATGTCCATCATGCCCTCGCCGCTGGCCAGGACGGCCCGGTGGAACAGCCCCCGGGCCCCCGGCGAGGTGAGGTGCCCGCTGATGGCGGCCGCGCCGAAGGAGGACCCGGCCACGGTGACGTTGCCGGGGTCGCCGCCGAACGCGGCGGCGTTGCGCCGGACCCAGCGCAGCGCCGCCTGCTGGTCCTGGAGGGCGAACGTCCCCGACCCGGCGAGTCCCGGATAGCCGAAGCCGCCGAACACGCCGAGCCGGTAGTTGACGGTGACGACGACCAGGCCCCGGTCGGCGAGGCGGCGGGCGTCGAAGAGGCCGCCCCCGCCCACCGCGCCGTCACCGTGCACCCACACCAGGACGGGAGCGGGCCGTTCCGCCGCGGCCCGCACGGTGACGTCGACGACCAGGCAGTCCTCCTCCAGGCTCGACACCCGCGCGTAGGGGGAGGCGACCTGCGGGCAGAGCGGGCCGGGCTTCACCGCGTCCCGTACGCCCTTCCAGGGCCGGACGGGGCGCGGCGCGGCCCAGCGGTGGACGCCCTTGGGGGGTCCCGCGTACGGGATGCCCCGGAAGAGGGCGTGGGTGTCCGTCCGCAGGCCCCGGACGAGGCCGCTGTCGGTGCGTACGGTGACGGCCGTACCGGAGGACGCCTGCGCGCGGGGGGCGCTCGGGGCGGGGGCGGCCACCATGAGGAGGGCCGTGCCCGCGAGGGCCGCGAGGGCCGCTGTGCGTTTCCTTGCCAAGGTCGCCGCCTGTCTCGTCCAGGACCCCGTGAGTACGGAAGGAGTTACGCGCATGTGTACCGGCACCCGCACCGGAACGGGCCCCGGTGCGGGCATATGGGTTAAACCCGGCACCGGAACCGGCGCGTGGGAGGCCCGCGCGGAAGGTCTCCCTCATGAGCGGCGGTGGAGCGGGACGCGGCATCGACTGGACGGCGTACCAGCGGGAGATCTTCCGCAAGGGCGTGGCCGGGGCGCCCCCGCGGCTGCCCACGGACCTGACCCGTCTGGAGGAGCTGGTCGCGGAGCGGCTCGGCGCCGGGCCGGTGGGCACGGTGGTGGGCGCCGCGGGTGACGGGCGTACGGCGCGCGCCAACCGCGAGGCGTTCGACCAGTGGCGCATCGTGCCCAGGATGCTCCGGGACGTCCGGGTCCGGGACCTGGCGGTCGAGGTGCTCGGCAGGCGGCTGCCGGTCCCGGTCGCGCTGGCACCCGTCGGCGCGCTGGCGGTGGCGCACCCCGGGGCGGAGCGGGCCGCCGCCCGGGCCGCCGCGGCCCAGGGGGTCCCCTTCGTCCTGTCCTCCTCGTCGAGCACACCGATGGAGGAGGTCGCGGAGGCGATGGGGGACGGCGAGCGCTGGTTCCAGCTCTACTGGGCGAAGGACCGGGAGGTCACGAAGAGCTTCCTGGCGCGCGCCCGGGCGTGCGGCTGCACGGCGCTGCTGGTCACCCTGGACACCTGGCTGCTGGGGTGGCGGCCGGCCGACCTGGACCAGGCGTACATGCCCTTCCTCCACGGAGTGGGGACGGCGAACCACTTCACGGACCCGGCGTTCCTCGCGGGCCTCGCCAGACCGGTCGAGGAGGACCCGCAGGCCGCCGTCACGCACTTCTTCCGCCTGTCGGGGGACCCGGGCAAGACCTGGGAGGATCTGGCGTTCCTGCGGGAGCACTGGCAGGGCCCCCTCGTCCTGAAGGGCATCCAGCACCCGGACGACGCGCGACGGGCCGTGGACGCCGGCGTGGACGGTGTCGTGGTGTCCAACCACGGCGGGCGCCAGGTCAACGGCGCCGTCGGCTCCCTCGACGTCCTGCCCGCGGTCGTCGGGGCCGCCGGGGACCGGCTCGACGTGCTGTTCGACAGCGGCGTCCGCACGGGGGACGACGTCCTCAAGGCCCTGGCGCTCGGCGCCCGCGCGGTCCTCCTCGGCCGGCCGTACGTGTACGGGCTGGCCCTCGACGGCGAGCCCGGTGTGGAGCACGTCGTCCGGACCCTGCTCGCGGAGTTCGAACTGACCCTCGCCCTGTCGGGCTTCACCAGCCCCGGGGAACTCGGCCCCGACTGCCTCGTACGGGCACCGGGGGCCGGCCCGGTGCCGTGGTCAGGGTGAACGGGCCGGCCGCTACAGACGCACCCCTCCCTGCCCGACCCGGCCGGTACAGGCGCGCCCCTCCCTGCCCGACCCGGCCGGCGCACAGGCGCACCCCTCCCTGCCCGACCCGGCCGGCGCACAGGCGCACCCCTCCCTGCCCGACCCGGCCGGTACAGACGCACCCTTGCCCGGCCCGAACCGGCCGGTACAGGCGCACCCTTGCCCGGCCCGGCACCGTGGTCGCGGTGAGTGCCCCGGCACCTGTCCCGCCCTGCCGCTGTTCACGCGCCCCAGGAGACGCTAGGGCCGCCCCCGCCGCAACGGCTCACGCGCGGACAGCGCCCACACCACCGCCGTCGCCACCGCGAGGCCGGCCCAGCGGTCGTGGGAGGCCGCCCAGCGGGGGTCCGCGGGCTGGACCAGGAGGGTCCAGCGGTCGGGCAGCAGCAGGGGACCCGTCAGCGCGGCGGCCAGCAGGGCGCCGGCCACCGCCCGGCCCGGCCGGGTCCCCTCGGTCAGGCGCAGCGCGACCGCCGCGCCCGCGCAGGCCAGCAGGGAGACGGCCGCCGCCTCCAGGGTGACGTCGGCGGCCGGCGGGCGCAGGTCCGCCGGGACGAGCAGCAGTACCGCCGCCCACCACAGCGCGACCGGCGGCGCCACCAGGGCCGCCCGCAGCGCCTGCCGTACGGGCCGGGGCACCGGCACCGCGGCCGTGGTGTGCCGGGCCGGGTCGTCCAGGAGGGACGCCAGCCCCAGCCCGCCGGTCAGGGCCGCGCAGCGCAGCGCGAGCAGGGCCGTCGAGGGCGGCGGCCCGTCCGCCCACCGCACCGCCGCGGCCAGCAGCAGCCCCGCACCCCCGGCCGCGCCCAGCGCCCACCAGGGCACCGTGCGCGCCACCGGCCGTACCAGGTCCCGCGTCACTCCTCGCACGAGTCCGCCTTCTCCGGTCCGGGCACGCCCAGCAGCTCGGCGGCGCGGGCCGTCGTCACACCGGGGGAGGTCAGCTCGCCCCAGTGCGCGCGCGCCTTCGCCGCGACACCGTCCCGGTCCTTCTCCAGCAGCCGCCGTACGACGTCGGTCTGACCGGCCGTCATGGAGAGCGGGTCGGTCGGGGCGAGGACGACCGCCGCGCCCTCGACGCTGTCGTCGAGGCGGACCCGGCGCAGCGTGCCCATCGGGTTGTCCTCCCAGCCCACCGCGAGCCACATGACGGTCACCATCCGCCCGTCGCACAGCTCCGCCGCCGCGGCCTCGCTGCCGGCGACCAGCACCCCGGCGACGGCGGCGGAGAACTCCGGCACCCGATTGCCGCCCCACGCGGTGCCGACGGTCACCTGGTTCCGGCGGGTCGACGCGGGGATCGCGGAGTCGCTGTCCAGGCCGTAGCGGGCCTCGATCCGCTGCCGTACGAGCAGGGGACGGTCCCGCGCCGGGTCCCCGGCGAGCGACCGGACCCGGCCCACCACCCCGGCCCAGTCGTCGGCCCGCGGCACCCACTCGTCGAACGCGCAGTACGTCGACCCGTCCCGCGTCACGCACCGCTGTTCCTTCTCGGGCGCGGCCGAGGCCCGTTCCCGCGCCGCGAGCAGCTCCGCGGAGTCGCCCCGGGACTGGGCGACGCCCCCGGTCAGCGCCATCGCCAGCGCCACGGCGAGCCCCGCCCTGGCGGACACGCCCCGGCCCCGCGCGGCGACCAGCACCGCGAGGAAGGCGAGGCACAGCGCCACGCCCGCCAGGTACAGCGCGTGCCAGGCGGCCGGCCGGCCCAGCAGGTCGGAGGGGAAGGGGGAGTTGCCGGACGTGGAGACGACCGGGTACAGCCAGGCCGTCCCGCCGGTGTCGCCCGACGGCCCGGTGCCGAGCACCAGGAAGAACAGGTAGAGGACGCCCAGCAGCGGCGCCGCCCACACCGAGGCCGCCAGCCGGGCCAGCAGCACGCCGGCCGCCCCGAGCAGCAGCACGGTCAGCGGCCCCACCAGCAACTCGGCGGGCGAGCCGTGCCCGACCGCGCCCGGCTTGAGCGCCTCCCAGGTGAACTGAGCGGCCACGCACACCGCGGTGAGCAGCACCACCGGCAGCAGCGCCAGCAGGTGTGCCGCCGTCCGCCGCCCGGCCGGCAGCACCAGCGTCCCGAACCACTCCTGCGTCCCGCGCCGGCGGTCCCGCAGCGCGGCGAAGTCGGCGGCCAGCAGCACCCCCAACCCGACCAGCAGGGGCCCGCCCTGCGTGGCCCGGTCCGCGTCCTGGAGCGCCGGGAACCCGTCCCACGACGACCGGGTCCGCCACACGGTCCAGAGGATGTACACGGCGAAGGAGAACACCACCGGCGCGCTCGTCAGCAGCCGCCGTGCCTCGAACCGGGCCAGCGCGGCCACCCCCCGCGGCCCGCCCGTCCCCTTCGCCGCCGCCGACGGCACCGGGCTCTCCTCCACGACGACCGTGTTCACGCCGCCACCTCCGCGTCCACGGCGCCGTCGAGCACGAGCAGGTACCCGTCCTCCAGCGTCGGTTCGACCAGCTCCGCCCCCTCCGGCGGATCACCGACCTGCCGGAACTCCCCCGTTCCGGTCCGCCAGCCGGCCTTCGCCCCCGCGTCCCGCCGGTCGCTGCGCCACACCCGGCCCGCCGCCCGCGCGGTCAGCTCGGCCGGCGTCCCGTCGAACCGGACGCTCCCCGCGGCCATCACCAGCACGCGCCGGCACAGCATGGCGACGTCCTCGGTCTGGTGGGTGGACAGCAGCACGGTCCGCCCCTCCCCCGCCCCCGCGATCAGCTCGCGGAACCGCATCCGCTGCTCGGGGTCGAGCCCGACGGTCGGCTCGTCCAGCACCAGGAACCCGGGGTCCCCGACCAGCGCCGCCGCCAGCGCGACCCGCTGCCGCATCCCGCCGGACAGCTTCTTGATCCGCCGGCCGCGCACGTCCCCGAGCCCGACCTCCTCCAGTACCCGCCGCACCTCGCGGTGGCGGGCGCGCCGGTCGGTCAGCTCCTTGAGGACCGCCACGTAGTCCACGAACGCGAAGGCGGTGAAGTCCGGGTGGAACCCGGGCGTCTGCGGCAGGTACCCGAGCCGCCGCCGCACCTCCTGCCGCCCCCGGACGGTCCCCGGATCGTGCCCGAGCACGGTGAACGCGCCCCGGTCCGCGGGCACGGCCGTGGCCAGCACCCGCAGCAGCGTCGTCTTGCCCGCCCCGTTGGGCCCGAGCAGCCCGGTCACGCCCGGCGACAGCCGCAGCCCGACCTCGTCGAGGGCGCGGGTGCGCCCGTAGTGCAGGCTCAGCCCGGAGGCGGAGACGGTGATGGTCATACGGAACTCCCCTGTCACGCGTGGATGGCCGGCAACGGATGCCGGAGAAGGCCGGTGAGCGGACGGCGGCCGACCGCGGTCGGCGCACGCCTTCGCGGTCAGTGAGCGGACGGCGACCGGTCGAACCGGTCCCGTACGAGGAACAGCACCCCCGCGGCGGCCACGGCGACGCCCGCGCACACGCCCTGCCCGGCCGCGGTGAACGGCGCGAGCGGCCCGCCGCCGGGCTCCCGTGCCGCCTCCGCGGCCAGCAGCAGCGCGATCCACCCGCCGCCCACCGCCGCGGGGGCCGCCACCGGGCCCAGCCGGGGCGTCAGCGCCAGCCCGGCCCCGGTCAGCGCCAGCGCGGGCAGCAGCCAGGCCAGCGCCCGCAGCCCGTACGCCGGCAGGGCGAGCGTCGCCAGCCCGTTCAGCCCGATCCCGACGGCCAGCACGGCGACCGTACGGATCATCAGCAGCCGGAACCCGTGCAGCGGCGCCACCACCGCGATCTCGTACGTCGGGTCCATCGCGGGCCCGTACGACAGCGCCACCCCGGCCAGCGGCAGCAGCGGCGCGAGGGCGAGGAACAGCGTCGGCGACCCGTCCGGCGCCCCGGTCGTCAGGACCGCGGCCACCGACATCGCCAGCACCGCCGCCACCGCGCCCAGCCAGGAGCGGCGCAGCACGGGCGTGGCCGTCAGCAGCCGCGCCACGTGGTCCGGCACCCCGAGCCGCACCAGCAGCCCCTCGCACCAGCCCGCCCGGGGCGCGTCCAGCTCGGCGTCGAGCCGCAGCCACCCGGCGTCCACGTCCACCGGGCCGGCCGCCTCCGCCAGCCCCGCACGGCACCGCGCGCAGGCGGCCAGATGGGCGTCGGCGGACCACAGCGCGGGCGGCGCCAGCGTGCCCCGCGCGTACGCCCGCAGATCGTCGTCCGGAACGTGCCAGTCGCCGTGTCCCGTCATGCCAGGGCCTCCCGCAGTTGCTTGCGGGCCCGCATCGCCCGCGTCTTGACCGTGCCCGGCGGGATGCCGAGCAGGACGGCCGCCTCGCGGGTGGTCAGCCCGTCGACGACCGTCGCCTGGAGCACCGCGCGCAGCTCGGGCGAGAGCCGGACCAGCGCCCCGGCGAGGTCACCGTGCTCGACGCCGGCGAGCACCCGCTCCTCCGCCGACACCTCGTCCCGGTGCCGCAGCCGCGCCAGCGCCTGCCGCAGCCGTCCCCGCGCCCCGTCCCCCCGGAGCACGTCGATCAGCCGCCGCGACCCGATCCGCCACAGCCACCCCGCGACGTCGCCGTCCTCCCGGTACCGGGCGCTGCCGCGCCACACCGCGAGGAAGGTCTCCTGCACCACGTCGTCGACGATCCCGGGATCGGCGCAGCGGCTCCGCATCCGGGCCGTCAGCCAGGGGGCGTACCGCCGGTACAGCTCCTCGAAGGCCCGCCGGTCCCCGTCGGACGCGACGGCCCGCAGCAGCTCCCCGTCGCTTCTCGTCTCGCTCACATCCCCTCATCGCACGACCGCCCCCGACCGGTTCACGGACACCCAGCCCCCGATCCCACCCGCCGGAACCCACAGCCCCCGCACCACCGGCACCCGGCCACGGGACGCACTCCCGCCCCACCGCCCGCAGCCGCCGTACGACCGGCACCCGACCACGACACTCCGGGCCCCACCACCCGCCCGCAGCCGCCGTACGACGGGAGCGGGTCGTGGGGGTGCGGCGCAGCCCGCCGCTCACCGGGTCGCGGGAAACCCCGCCTGGCGGCGTCCCGCGCGTCCGACGGCGGCGGGCTCGCCGTGCCCCCGCCGCCCCGACCCACCCACCGGAGCCACGGCGCACGGAACAACCCGGCGGCCCCGCCCACCACCCCCGAGCCGCCCCCCGCTATCCCTCACGCCATCTCCCCGTAACCGCCGATTCAGATGAGCTTGCGACCCTCGCCGAATGAAGCCCGCCGTGCCCGCGCCTGGGCCACCCCCGCACAGGCCCGCGCTCCCTCCCGCGAGGTCCGACGCCTCCGACGCGCCTGTCCTGCCCCCGGCGCGGAAGAATGGGTTCATGAGCCAGCCGAACACCCGGGCAGAGGTCCAGCACACGCAGCCCTCCGTGGGCTCCATCGCCGCGCACCGCCCGCACACGGTCGCCGCCACGGTCTCCGACCTGGAGCCGGACATCGACTCCGACCTCGACGATTACGAGGAGACCCAGGACAGCCGCAACGACGGCCGCGTCCCGCTCCCCCAGGGCCGCTTCCTCGACCGCGAACGCAGCTGGCTCGCGTTCAACGAACGCGTCCTGGAACTCGCCGAGGACCCGAACACCCCCCTCCTCGAACGAGCGAACTTCCTCGCGATCTTCGCCAGCAACCTGGACGAGTTCTTCATGGTCCGCGTCGCCGGCCTGAAGCGCCGCATCACCACCGGCGTCGCCACCCGCTCCGCCTCCGGCCTCCAGCCCCGCGAGGTGCTGGAGATGATCTGGGCGCGCTCGCGCGAGCTGATGGCCCGGCACGCCGCCTGCTTCCACGAGGACGTCGCCCCGGCCCTCGCCGAGGAGGGCATCCACCTGGTCCGCTGGTCGGAGCTGGCCGAGAAGGAGCAGGGCCGCCTGTTCACCCTCTTCCGGCACCAGATCTTCCCGGTCCTCACCCCGCTCGCGGTCGACCCGGCCCACCCCTTCCCCTACATCTCGGGCCTCTCCCTCAACCTCGCGGTCGTCGTCCGCAACCCGGTCACCGGCCACCGCCACTTCGCCCGGGTCAAGGTCCCCCCGCTGCTCTCCCGCTTCCTGGAGGCGTCCCCGGGCCGATACGTCCCCATCGAGGATGTCATCGCCGCCCACCTGGAAGAACTCTTCCCGGGCATGGAGGTCCTGGAGAGCCACGCCTTCCGCGTCACCCGCAACGAGGACCTGGAGGTGGAGGAGGACGACGCCGAGAACCTCCTCAAGGCCCTCGAGAAGGAACTCATGCGGCGCCGCTTCGGCCCCCCGGTCCGCCTGGAGGTCGAGGAGAGCATCGACCGCGAGGTCCTGGACCTCCTCGTCCGCGAGCTGAAGATCACCGAGGCGGAGGTCTACCCCCTCCCCGGCCCCCTGGACCTCACCGGCCTCTTCCGCATCCACGGCCTGGACCGGCCGGAGCTGAAGTACCCGAAGTTCATCGCCGGCACCCACCGCGACCTCGCCGAGGTCGAGTCCGCCTCCGCCCCCGACATCTTCGCCGCGCTGCGCAGCAGGGACGTCCTCCTGCACCATCCGTACGACTCGTTCTCCACGTCCGTCCAGGCGTTCCTGGAGCAGGCCGCGGAGGACCCGGACGTCCTGGCGATCAAGCAGACGCTGTACCGCACCTCCGGGGACTCCCCCATAGTCAACGCGCTGATCGACGCCGCCGAGGCCGGCAAGCAGGTCCTCGTCCTCGTCGAGATCAAGGCCCGCTTCGACGAGCACGCCAACATCAAGTGGGCGCGCAAGCTGGAGGAGTCCGGCTGCCACGTCGTCTACGGCCTGGTCGGCCTGAAGACGCACTGCAAGCTCTCCCTCGTCGTACGGCAGGAGGGCGAGACCCTCCGCCGCTA
This sequence comes from Streptomyces daghestanicus, assembly GCF_020521275.1. Classification (NCBI taxonomy): domain Bacteria; kingdom Bacillati; phylum Actinomycetota; class Actinomycetes; order Kitasatosporales; family Streptomycetaceae; genus Streptomyces; species Streptomyces daghestanicus. The sequence continues at coordinate 264,035 of NZ_BNDX01000010.1, forward strand.
CAGCCACGTCGGCACCGGCAACTACCACCCGAAGACGGCCCGCCTCTACGAGGACCTCGGCCTGCTCACCGCCGACCCGCAGGTCGGCGCGGACCTGTCCGACCTGTTCAACCGGCTCTCCGGCTACTCCCGCCGCGAGACGTACCGCCGGCTCCTGGTCGCCCCCAAGTCGCTCCGCGACGGCCTGGTCGCCCGCATCCACAAGGAGATCCAGCACCACCGCGCCGGACGCCCCGCCTCGGTCCGCATCAAGGTCAACTCGATGGTGGACGAGGCGATCGTCGACGCCTGCTACCGGGCGTCGCAGGCGGGCGTCCCGGTCGACGTGTGGGTGCGCGGCATCTGCGCCCTGCGCCCCGGTGTGGACGGTCTCTCGGAGAACATCCGGGTCCGCTCCGTCCTCGGCCGGTTCCTGGAGCACTCCCGCGTCTTCGCCTTCGGCAACGGCGGTGAGCCGGAGGTCTGGATCGGCAGCGCCGACATGATGCACCGCAACCTCGACCGCCGTATCGAGGCGCTCGTCCGGGTCACCGACCCGGCCCACCGGGCGGCCCTGAGCCGTCTGCTGGAAACCGGCATGTCCGACACCACCGCGTCCTGGCACCTCGGTCCGGACGGCGAGTGGACCCGGCACGCGACCGACGCGGACGGCCACCCCCTGCGCAACGTCCAGGAGATGCTCATAGACGCCCGGAGGCGCCGGCGTGGCACAGCGACACCTTGACCCGACGCCCTACCCGGTCCCGGCCGGCCCGGTGCCGCCGGGCGGCTACGCCGCCAGAGGGGCGCGAGGAACCGCGCCCCCGGCCCGTCCCGGCCCGCGCCAGGACGGCGCCCCCGCCCGTCCGGCGGACCACCCCACCCCACCGCCCGAACCGGCACCACCGGCCCCCACCACCGCACCGGACCGCCCCGCCGCCCCCGTCCGCACCACCACACCGGACCACCCCACCCCACCGCCCGAACCGGCACCACCGGCCCCCACCACCGCACCGGACCGCCCCGCCGCCCCCGTCCGCACCACCACACCGGACCGCCCCGCGGCACCGGACCACACCACCGCACCGGCCCTCTCCGTACCACCGGACCGCCCCGCCGCCCCCGTCCGCCCCGCGCCCCCACCCCGCACCAACGCACCGGCCCAGCCCTCCGCCCCGGACCGCACCCCGCCCGCCCGGCCCGCTCCTGGCCGGCCCGCCCCGACAGACCACTCCATGCGAACCGACCGCACCCCGCCCGCCGCCCTCCGCCCGGACCCGTCCGCCCCGGCCGACCGGAAGCCCCCGCCCGGCACGGCCGGCCGCACCGCCCCGGAGTTTCCCGTGGACGCCGACGCCCTCGCCGGTTACCTGCGCGCCCAGGCCACGGAGTTCCTCCGCGCGCTGCGCCTGCACCGGGAGAACGGTGCGGGCGCCACCGCCCCGGACGGCTCCGCCGACGCCGTGCGCGCCCTGCGCCGCGCCGCCCGCCGCATCAGCGGCAGCCTGCACACCTTCCAGACGCTGCTCGACGCCGCCTGGGCGGAGGACATCCGCCCCGAGCTGGCCTGGCTCTCCGGCACGCTGGCCCTGGAGCACGCCTACGCGTCCCGCCTGGAGCGCCTGCTCCAGGCCCTGCACCGGCTGTCCGGCCCGGCCTCCGCGCCCTTCCCGGAGACGCCGGCGGGCATCCCCGCGCAGCAGGCCGGACCCGAGCGCGGCGCCCTCACCGTGGGTGCGGCCAAGGCGGGCGCCCTGCTGGACCGCCAGCTGACCCTGGCCCGCACCCGCGCCCACTCCACGGCGCTCCAGGCCCTCGGCAGCAGCCGCTTCCACGCGGTCGCCGACAAGGTCGCCGTCCTGGCCAGCGACGTCCCCCTGGCGGCGGGCGCGGCCGGCGCCGACCTGCGCCCGCTGGCCGCCGCCGCCCGGGACCGTCTCGTCGACGCCGTGGCCGCCCTGCCCCTGGTCACCGCGGGCAGCCCGTACAACGCGGAGGCCCTGGTCCACGGCCTCTCCCCGGACCCGTCCCCGCACCCGCAGGACACCCCCTGGCACCAGGTCCGCCTGCTGCTGCGGCTGCACCGCTACGCCCGGGAGGTCGTCGCGTGCGGCGACGCCCCCGTCGGCGTACGCCTGCTCGCCGCCGGCGAGGCCCTCGACCGGCACCGCGACGCCGCCGAGGCCGCCGCGGCCGCCGCGCAGGCGGCCCGCACCCCGCGGATCGCCCCCGCGACGGCGTACGCGCTGGGCGTGCTCCACGCCGACCAGCGGCATGAGGTGGAGGCGGCGCGGTACGCGTTCCAGCACTGCTGGCACAAGGAAGCGGCCGGCACCCCCTAGCACCCGGCACCCCGTACCCCCGGCACCCAGGCGAGGCGACAGTGAGCAGCAGCCCCGAAGACCCGGACGGCACCACCCCGGTCCTGGCGGCCGGCTGCGTCCTGTGGCGGCGTTCGCCGGCCACCGGCGCCCTGGAGATCTGCCTGGTCCACCGCCCGAAGTACGACGACTGGTCGCACCCCAAGGGCAAGCTGAAGCCCGGCGAGGACGCCCTCGCCGGCGCGCTGCGCGAGGTCGCCGAGGAGACCGGGCACACCGCCGCGCCCGGCCCCGAGCTGCCCACCGCGCGCTACCTGGCCGACGGCCGGCCCAAGGAGGTCCGCTACTGGGCCGCCGAGGCCGTCTCCGGCGCGTTCGCACCGAACGACGAGGTCGACCGCGTCCTGTGGCTGACGCCCGCCGCCGCCCGCGCCCGCCTCACCCGACCGAGGGACCGCACCCTGATCGACGCCCTGCCGGCCGGTATCTCCCTGCCATAGTCGGCGTACCGCGGCACCCCGCCGGAATCACCCCGTGTCCTCGACGTGAGCGTTCCGTTACCTCACCGCACCGTCCCCAGGGGTTCACCCCCCGTTCACGTACGGCCATCGGCGGCTTCACCTGTTCTGCCTACTTTCGGCCTTACCCGATACGGGTCGCACTACGAAAACGCGTCCGTATCGCTCAGTCCTCGCACGCCGCCGAATTCAGGACGGCGGCTCTCGGAAGGAACTCCCTCAAGTGAAGCTTCAGCGCATGAACCGGCGGGCCCTCGCTCTCGGTGCTCTCGCCGTCTCCGGCGCCCTGGCCCTCACGGCGTGCGGCTCCGACGACACGAGCGACACCGGCTCCGGCGGCAGCGCCTCCGCGAAGGCCAGCAGCAGCGTCGACTGCGGTGACGCCTCCGGCCAGCTCCAGGCGTCCGGCTCCTCCGCCCAGAAGAACGCGATCGACGCGTGGGTGAAGGAGTTCGCCGCGGCGTGCTCGGGCGTGCAGATCAACTACAACCCCACGGGTTCGGGCGCCGGCGTGACCGCGTTCACCCAGGGCCAGACCGCCTTCGCCGGTTCGGACTCCGCGCTGAAGCCCGAGGAGATCACCGCCTCCAAGAAGATCTGCTCCAACGGCCAGGGCATCGACCTGCCGATGGTCGGCGGCCCGATCGCGGTCGGCTTCAACGTCCCCGGCGTCGACTCGCTGACCCTGGACGCGGCCACCCTCGCCCAGATCTTCGACAGCAAGATCACCAAGTGGAACGACGAGGCGATCGCCAAGCTCAACCCCGACGCCAAGCTCCCCGACCTGAAGATCCAGGCGTTCCACCGCTCGGACGAGTCCGGCACCACGGACAACTTCACCAAGTACCTCAAGGCCGCCGCTCCCGGCGACTGGAGCTACGAGCCGGGCAAGTCCTGGGAGGCCAAGGGCGGCCAGTCCGCGCAGGGCTCCTCCGGCCTCGCGCAGCAGGTCACCCAGACCTCGGGCGCCATCTCCTACTTCGAGCTGTCCTACGCCGAGGGCATCAAGACGGTCGACATCAAGACCGAGGCCGCCGAGCCGGTCAAGGCCACCGTCGAGAACGCGACCGCCGCGATCGGCGCCGCCAAGGTCGTCGGCACCGGCAAGGACCTGGCCCTGGAGCTGGACTACACGCCGTCCGCCGCGGGCGCGTACCCGATCACCCTGGTGACGTACGAGATCGTCTGCGACAAGGGCAACAAGGCCGAGACCCTGCCCGCCACCAAGGCGTTCCTGAACTACATCGCCTCCGAGGACGGCCAGGGCCTGCTGGCCGAGGCCGGCTACGCCCCGATGCCCGACGAGATCATCACCAAGGTCCGCGAGACCATCTCGGGCCTGAGCTGACCCGAGTGCGGTCCGGCCCCCACCCGGGGCCGGACCGCACCGTCCGGTGCACCGCCGCCAGGAGCCGTCCCCCACCGGGCCGGTTCCGCCCGGGCCGCCGTACCCACGACGGCTCCGCAGACCGGAGAACCCGATGGACATATCGACACAGAACCCCACCTCACCCCCAACGCCCCAGCCGACCGAGGCCGAAGCCAAGCGCGCGGCCCGCGGCGCCACCCGCCCCGGAGACCGGATTTTCGTCGGTCTCTCCCGCGGCTCCGGCATCTTCGTCCTGGTGCTGATGGGCGCCATCGCGGCGTTCCTGACCTACCGCGCCTCGATCGCGATCAGCAAGGACGAGGCCAACTTCTTCACCAGCTTCGAGTGGAACCCGGCCGGCGTCCCGCCGGAGTTCGGCATCGCGGTCCTGGCCTTCGGCACCGTCGTGTCGTCGATCATCGCCATGGCCATCGCGGTCCCGATCGCGGTCGGCATCGCGCTGTTCATCACGCACTACGCCCCGCGCAAGCTCGGCGGCACCATCGCCTTCGTCGTCGACCTGCTCGCCGCCGTGCCGTCCATCGTCTACGGCCTCTGGGGCGTCCTGGTCCTCGTCCCGCACCTGAACGGCCTGTACGGCTGGCTCGACACCTACCTCGGCTGGACCGGTGTCTTCGAGTGGAGCGGCGGCCCGGCCCGCTCGCTGCTGGCCGTCGGCATCCTCCTCGCGATCATGATCCTGCCGATCATCACCAACGTGAGCCGTGAGGTCTTCCGGCAGGTCCCGCGGATGCACGAGGAGGCCGCCCTCGCCCTCGGCGCCACGCGCTGGGAGGTCATCCGGATGTCGGTGCTGCCCTTCGGCCGCTCCGGCATCATCTCCGCCTCGATGCTCGGCCTCGGCCGCGCCCTCGGCGAGACCATGGCCGTGGCCATGGTCCTCTCGCCGACCTTCGACATCAACGCGAGCCTGCTCGACGCGGGCGGCGGCACGTTCGCGCAGAACATCGCCAGCAAGTTCAACGAGGCCAGCCCGATGGGCCGGGACGCCCTGATCGCCTCCGGTCTCGTCCTGTTCGTCATCACCCTGCTGGTCAACGGCGCGGCGCGCATGATCATCTCCCGCCGCAAGGAGTACTCGGGGGCCAACGCATGAGCAACGCGTCTCTCACCGACCAGCGTCCGCCGAGTTCGCTGCGCGGCGCGACCCTGCCGAAGTGGTTCGCCTGGGCGGTCGCCGCCGGCGCGGTCCTGCTCGGCCTCGGCATCAGCTTCGCGGCCGGCCTGGACAGCTCCATCCAGTGGGCCCTGATCGCCGCGGTCCTCTTCGTCGCCGGCTCCTACGGCATCTCGGCCAAGGTCGAGGGCCGCCGCCAGGCCAAGGACCGCACCGCGACCAGCCTGGTCTGGGTCGCGTTCCTGCTGGCGATCATCCCGCTGGCCTCCCTGATCTGGACGACCGTCAAGCGCGGCGTCAAGGTCCTCGACGGCTACTTCCTCACCCACTCGATGGGCTACGTCCGCGACACCGAGCCCGGCGGCGGCATCTACCACGCCATCCTCGGCACGCTGGAACAGGTCGGCATCGCCACCGTGATCGCCGTGCCGATCGGTGTGCTGACCGCGATCTACCTGGTCGAGTACGGCCGGGGCAAGCTCGCGAAGGCCGTCACCTTCTTCGTCGACGTGATGACGGGCATCCCGTCGATCGTCGCGGGTCTGTTCATCCTCAGCCTGTGGATTCTCATCCTGGACATGGGCTACTCCGGCTTCGCCGGGTCGATGGCGCTGGCCATCCTGATGATCCCGGTCGTCGTCCGCTCCACCGAGGAGATGCTCAAGCTCGTCCCGAACGAGCTGCGCGAGGCGTCCCTGGCGCTCGGCGTCCCGAAGTGGCGCACGATCATCAAGGTGGTCCTGCCGACCTCCATCGGCGGCATCACCACCGGCATCATGCTGGCCATCGCCCGCATCGCCGGCGAGACCGCGCCCGTGCTGCTGCTGGTCTGGGTCACGAACCTCATCAACGCGAACCCGTTCAAGGACCCGCAGGCGTCGCTGCCGATGTACATCTACCTGCAGTTCATCAACAGCGGCGGCCAGGGCGCGGCGTACGACCGTGCCTGGGCGGCGGCCCTGACGCTCATCGCGTTCATCATGATCCTCAACCTGGTGGCCCGCGGCATCGCCCGCTGGAAGGCTCCCAAGACCGGTCGCTAAGGCCCCTCGACCCGACCCGAAAGAAGCAGTGATTCCCATGGCCAAGCGCATCGATGTCAGCGGCCTCAACGCCTACTACGGCTCCTTCCTGGCCATCGAGGACATCTCGATGACCGTCGAACCCCGCTCGGTGACGGCCTTCATCGGCCCCTCCGGCTGCGGCAAGTCCACGTTCCTGCGCACGCTCAACCGCATGCACGAGGTCACCCCGGGCGGCCGGGTCGACGGCAAGGTCATGCTCGACGACGAGAACCTGTACGGCCCCGGGATCGACCCGGTGGCGGTGCGGCGCGAGGTCGGCATGGTCTTCCAGCGCCCGAACCCGTTCCCGACCATGTCCGTCTACGACAACGTCGCGGCCGGCCTGCGCCTCAACGGCCGGTACAAGAAGTCCGAGATGGACGACGTGGTCGAGAAGTCCCTCAAGGGCGCGAACCTCTGGAACGAGGTCAAGGACCGCCTGAACAAGCCGGGCTCCGGCCTCTCCGGCGGCCAGCAGCAGCGCCTGTGCATCGCCCGCGCGATCGCGGTCGAGCCGAACGTCCTGCTGATGGACGAGCCCTGCTCCGCCCTGGACCCGATCTCCACCCTCGCCATCGAGGACCTGATCGGCGAGCTGAAGGAACGCTTCACGATCGTCATCGTGACGCACAACATGCAGCAGGCGGCGCGCGTCTCGGACCGCACGGCCTTCTTCAACCTGGCGGCCGTCGGCCAGCCCGGCAAGCTCATCGAGATCGACGAGACGGAGCGGATCTTCTCCAACCCGTCGGTCCAGGCCACCGAGGACTACATCTCCGGCCGCTTCGGATAAGACTCCTCGTGGTGCTGCATGGCGGTGCCACCACGAGGACAGGCCCGCCCCTGGCTCCCGGGGGCGGGCCCTTCTCATTCCGCGTAACCGCGGGCCTACGTGCCGCGTAACCGCGGGCAGTCGTGCCGCCCGGGGCGGCACGGGTGGGCGCGGCGGCACCGGCCCGGCGCCGCTCCGCGCGACGCCCCGCCCTCACCCCCACACCGCTCACCGCTCACCGCACAAGCACCGGCACCCACCGGCACGCACCGGCACCCACCGGCGAACCGACCCGCACCGCCCCGCACAAAGCAGAACGCCGGCACCCCCGAAGGGCACCGGCGTCAGGCGGCGCGGCTCACAGCACCGCCAGCTTCACCACCCAGAAGGCCACGGCGGCCACCAGCGCCGCCGCCGGCATCGTGATGAACCACCCCAGGATGATGTTCTTCGCGACCCCCCACCGCACGGCGTTCACCCGCTTAGTCGCCCCGACCCCCATGATCGCCGAAGTGATCACATGCGTCGTCGAGATCGGCGCGTGGAAGAGGAACGCCGTGGTGAACATGATCGACGCCCCGGTCGTCTCCGCCGCGAACCCCTGCGGCGGGTCCAGCTCGATGATCTTCCGCCCCAGCGTCCGCATGATCCGCCAGCCACCGGCGTACGTCCCCAGCGACAGCATCAGCGCGCAGACGATCTTCACCCAGATCGGGATCGCGTCGCCGTAGTCCTCGACGTCGGCGATGACCAGCGCCATCACCACGATGCCCATCGTCTTCTGCGCGTCCTGGAGCCCGTGCCCGAGCGCCATCCCCGCCGCCGACACCGTCTGCGCGATCCGGAAGCCGCGCTTCGCCTTGTGCGGGTTGGACTTGCGGAACAGCCACATGATCGCCGTCATGACGAGATAGCCGACGACGAGACCGACCACCGGCGAGATGAACATGGGCAGCACGATCTTGTCGACCACCCCGTCCCAGTACACCTTCGTCCCGCCGGCCAGCGCCGCGCCGACCATCCCGCCGAACAGCGCGTGCGACGACGACGAGGGCAGCCCGTAGTACCAGGTGACGAGGTTCCAGACGATCGCCCCGATCAGCGCGGCGAAGAGGATGCCCATGCCCGTCGAGCCGTGGGGCGTGTCGATCAGCCCCTCGCTGACCGTCTTGGCGACCCCGGACCCGAGGAACGCGCCGGCGAGGTTCATCACGGCGGCCATCGCCAGCGCCGCGCGGGGCGTCAGCGCCCGCGTCGACACCGAGGTCGCGATGGCGTTGGCCGAGTCGTGGAAACCATTGGTGTACGTGAAGAAGAGCGCGACCGCGACGGTCACGATCAGAGCGAAGGTGTCCATGACGTGGGCTCAGGACTCCTTGACCGCGATGGTCTCCACCGTGTTGGCCACGTGCTCGAACGCGTCGGCGGCCTCTTCCAGCACATCCACGATCTGTTTGAGCTTGAGGACCTCGATGGCGTCGTACTTGCCGTTGAAGAGGTGGGCGAGCAGCTTGCGGTGGATCTGGTCGGCCTGGTTCTCCAGCCGGTTGACCTCGATCCAGTACTCGGTGAGGTTGTCCATCGTGCGCAGGTTCGGCATGGCCTCGGCCGTCAGCTCGGCCGCCCGCGCCAGGACCTCGATCTGCTGCTCGACGCCCTTGGGCAGTTCCTCGACGTTGTAGAGGACGACGAGGTCGACGGCCTCCTCCATGAAGTCCATGATGTCGTCGAGGGACGACGCGAGGGTGTAGATGTCCTCGCGGTCGAAGGGCGTGATGAACGAGGAGTTCAGCTGGTGGAAGATCGCGTGCGTGGCGTCGTCACCGGCGTGTTCCGCGGCCCGCATACGCTCTGCGATCTCGGCCCGGGCGGATGCGTCCGCCCCGAGCAGTTCCATCAGGAGTTTCGAGCCCGTGACGATGTTGTCCGCGGACGCGGCGAACATGTCGTAGAAGCTCGTCTCCCTGGGGGTCAGACGAAAGCGCACGTGGGGTCCTCGGGATGCATCGGTTTCGGTCAGGCTGATGCTAGGCGCATCATCCGGCCACGGCTAACGGGCCGTCCCCCAGTGTCGCCCATCAGGCACAGTGATGAGCAGGGGGGCGGCCCGGCGTATGTTTCCGGACGCCCCGTGACGCGGCGGCCAAGGGCCCTATACCCAGCCGAATTGGTTACCATATACCCACCAGGGGTATATGACGGCGATCTGTCTCACACCGGCCGTTCCCCCACCGTTCCGTCTCACAGGAGGACGCGATGACGACCACAGAGGCCGGCGCCGGAGCGCCCTCCGACGGGTCCGCGGTGATCACGGACCACGACCGCGGCGTGCACGGCTACCACCACCGCAAGGACGAGCACCTCAAGCGGCTCCGCCGGATCGAGGGCCAGATCCGCGGCCTGCAGCGGATGGTCGACGAGGACGTCTACTGCATCGACATACTCACCCAGGTCTCCGCCTCCACCAAGGCGCTCCAGTCCTTCGCCCTCCAGCTTTTGGAGGAGCACCTGCGGCACTGCGTCGCGGACGCCGCGCTCAAGGGCGGCTCCGAGATCGACGCGAAGGTGGAGGAGGCCACGAAGGCGATCGGCCGCCTGCTGCGCACCTGACCCGGGCGCGTCCCGGGCCGTCAGCCCCGCTCACGCTCCCGTTCCTCCGCGACCCGCAGCACCTCGTCGATGCTCTCCAAGCTGAGCCGCTCCCGCGCCGCGGAGGCCGCGATGATCAGATCGCCGCACAGTTCGATCTCGGCGAGGGCCACGTGGTCCTGAACCGCCGTACCGCCGACCGGAGCCACGCGCATCACCTCGTCCCTGCCGTCACCGGCTTCCTAGAGTAGGGAGCGCCCCGCGCACGGCGCATGGCACGGACGGGCTAGTCCTCCTTGACAGCGGCCTCCTCGGCGATCTCACCGGTGTAGATGTCGTCCTCGTCCGGCAGGCGTACGGCGACGGCGGCCCCGAAGTCGTACAGCAGCGTCGTCGAGGCCACCGCGACGGTGCCCGCCCGCTCGGCGTTGACGAAGCCGAACCGGTGCCGGACCTTGCGCAGGCGGCCTCGGTCGTCGAGGTAGGCGTCGAACGGCACCCGGGCGGTGGCGAACCCTTTCGCCGCCGCCCGCAGTGCCGTGCGCGCGCTGCCCGTGGAGCGGTCGGCGGCCCGGCCCAGGTCGGCGGTGCCCCGGTAGTGGCGCACCGGCGTCCCCGCCACCGCCGTCCGCCCGACGTACTCCGCCTCGCGGGTGCCGCGCAGCACCTCCGCCGCGGCGAGCGGATCGGTGGCCCCGCCGGTCACGAGATTGCCGTCGGACAGGCCCGCCGTCTCCACCCGGACCCATTTGTCGGCGGGGACGCCGGCGCCCCGGTTCTTCATGTAGAGCGCGCCCGGCACGAGCAGCTCGGTGATGGGCGGACGGCCCTCGCCGCCCGCCGGCACGTCCGGCAGCGTCACCTTCAGCCGCCCGGTCCGCTCGCCGAAGTCGTAGACACCCCTGCCCCGGATGGTGACCCGGGTGCCGCCGCTGGCCATCTGTATCGACGTGCGCGCCTTGGCGCTGCCCGCCGCGACCAGCCGGTCGGCCGCGCCGCGCAGGGTGCGGACCGGATCGCCGGGGCGGTCTCCGGACCGGGCCCCGGCGGGTCCGGAACAGCCGCCGGCGCCCAGTGCGACGCAGGCCGCGACGCCCGCCGCGGCCAGCCGCCGGTGTGGTCCCTGCCTCCAGGTCATCGCCTGTCTACCCCCGTCCGTCGCGCCGTCTCGGGCCGCCCGTACGCAGGGCTAACGACGTGCGGGCGACGCCGGTAACGTGGTCGTCGTGGCACAGCAGGACGGCCTCGACGCCCCCCAGAACCTCCCGGACCGCACCGACCTCACCGACCACCGGACGACCACGGTCGAGCAGGGCCCCTTCTGCTCGGCCCGCTGCTCCTGCGGCTGGCGCGGCCCGGCCCGCCGGGCGAGAAGCCTGGCCCGCACGGACGCCCGCGCCCACGCCGGCACGTGAGGCGGCCGGATCACGCCGCCGCGGGCAACCTCCGGCCCCGCCCGCCCGTCTCGTTCCACGGACCCCACGGGTACGGGAGCGAGGAGACCGAGGCGACATGGACCGGCGTACCTTCCTCGGCGGCGCCGCGGCCGCCGCCCTCACGGCGGGCACCACCGCCTGCGACACGGGCACCGGCACCCGCACAGACACCGGCACCGGCACCGGCACCGGCACCGGCGGCGACAAGAACCCCGGCCGCCCGTCGGCCGGCCCCGCCGCCTCCCCCGCCGGCTCCGCCTCCCCCGCCGCCTGGGCCGCCCTCGCCCGCTCCCTCGACGGCCTCCTGATCCGCCCCGGCGACTCCGACTGGCGGTCCGCCGCCCGCCTCTACAACACCCGCTTCGACACCCTCCGCCCCGCCGCCGTCGCCTACGTCGCCCACACCGACGACATACGCACCGCCCTGGCCTACGCCCGCGCCCACGGCGTCCGCCCGGCGATCCGGGGCGGCGGCCACTCCTACGCCGGCTGGTCCTCCGGCGACGGCCGCCTGATCATCGACGTCTCCCGGCTGGACACCGTCCGCGCCTCGGGCGACGAGGCCGTCATCGGCGCCGGCGCCCGGCTCATCGACGTCTACCGCACCCTCGCCACCCGGGGCGTGACCGTCCCGGCCGGCTCCTGCCCCACCGTCGGCATCACCGGCCTGACCCTCGGCGGCGGTCACGGCGTCGTCTCCCGGGCGTACGGCCTGACCTGCGACAGCCTCACCGGGGCCACCCTCATCACGGCCGGCGGCGAACAGCTCACCGCGGACGCCGGGCGGCACCAGGACCTCTTCTGGGCGCTGCGCGGCGCGGGCAACGGCACCTTCGGCGTCGTCACCGAGCTGCGTTTCCGCACCCACCCGGCGCCGCGGGGCGTCACCGCGTACCTGACCTGGCCCTGGCCGAAGGCGGCCGACGTGCTGGCCGCCTGGCAGGAGTGGGGCCCCGGCCAGCCCGACGAGATCTGGTCCTCCCTGCACCTCGACGGCGCGGCCGGCGCCACCCCCACCGTCACCGTCTCCGCCTTCTCCCTCGGCACCTACGGCGACCTCCAGAACGCCGTCGACCGCCTCGCCGACCGCGCCGGCGCCTCCGCGAGCGGCGTCTCCCTGAACCGCCACACCTACCGCGAGGCGATGGACGCGTACGCCGGCTGCGCCTCGTACACCGACGACGCCCGCTGCCGGCTGCCCGGCACCCTCCCGGGCCGCTCTCCCGAGGGCGCCCTGGAGCGGGAGACGTACGCCGCCCGCTCCGACTTCTACGACCGTGCCCTCCCCGCGGCCGGTCTGCGCGCCCTGCTGTCGCGGCTGGAGGCGGTGCGCGGCGGCACCGGCAGCGTCGCGTTCACCGCGCTCGGCGGGGCCGTCAACCGGGTCGACCCGGACGCCACCGCCTTCGTGCACCGGCGCTCCCGGATGCTCGCCCAGTACCTGGCCGCCTGGCCGGCCGGCGAGAGCGGCGGCGCGGCCCGCTCCTGGCTGACCGGCACGCACCGCGCGATGCGCCCGTACGCGTCGGGCGCCGCCTACCAGAACTACGCCGACCCGGACCTGACGGACTGGCGGACGGCCTACTACGGGGACGCCGCGCCCCGGCTGGCGGGGATCAAGCGGCGCTACGACCCGGACCGCCTGTTCACCGGCCCCCAGATCCTGTGAGCCCGCCGGGGCCCAGTCCTCAAGACCCAGCCCCCGGGACCCCGTCGGGGTCAGGCCGCGAGATCCCGCTCCCCGGCCCCCGCGGCCTCCCGCTCCGTGCGCGCACCGGGGATCACGGCGCCCCGCCCCCCGGCCCCCGCTCGCCCCCGGGCGCTGATCAGCCACCCCACGCGCGGCGAGCGCTCCACCGCCCGGCACAGCGGCGTCAGCAGGGCCATGGCCACCGGCGACAGCAGCAGCGCCACCGCGGTGCCGAGCGCGAAACCGCCGACGACGTCGGTCGGGTAGTGCACGCCCATGTAGACCCGGCAGAACCCGCCGAGCACCGCCAGCACGATCGCCACGAGGCCGAACTTGCGGCGGGCCACGAACAGCGCGACGGCCATCGCCATGACGAGGGTGGCGTGATCGCTCACGAAGGAGAAGTCGTTCTTGCCGTCGACGAGGACTTCCAGGCCCTGGTGGTCCTTGAAGGGCCGGGGACGCTCCACGAAGCCCCGGATCGGCACGTTGACCAGCACCGCGATGCCCGCCGCGAGCGGCGCCCAGGCCAGCGCGGCGACGGCCGGGGCCGCGTCCTCGCCGCCCCGCCGCCGCACCCCCCACCAGCACCACAGCACCAGCCCGAGGATGGCGAGCAGCAGCCCGTACTCACCGGTGAACTCCATGACCCGGTCGAACCAGTGCGGCGCGGCCTTGGCCAGGCCGTTGATGTCGTAGAGCAGGTCGACGTCGGGGTTCGACCCGGATTCGGCGAGTCCAGCCATGGTGCTGCGGCCCCTTCGTCATGTTTCTCCGGCGCGCCCGCGCGCGCTCCTGCCACCCCCGTGGTGGTGAATCCGCTGGGCGTCCACCGGCTCGCACACCTACGCCAACAGGAACGCACGGTCCCCGCCGTTCCGTTCCACCCTCCACCGAATGATCACGCAGACGTTATCGAAGAGAGACTCATCACCGCAGCTCAGGGCAGCGATTCACGCTCCGCTCAGGCCCTCTTGGGGAGCGCTTTCGCGCCATCCTCGGTCACCCGGGTGGCCCCGAAGTAGTCCGGGGTGTCGATGGGGTCGAACCGGATGACCGCCCCCGTGAAGGGCGCGTTGATCATCTGCCCGCCGCCGACGTAGATCCCGACATGCCGGATGGCACGCGAATTGGTCAGGTCGTCCGAGAAGAACACCAGATCGCCCGGAAGCAGCTCGTCCCGGCTCGGGTGCGGCCCGGCGTTGTACTGGTCGTTGGCGACGCGCGGCAGCGTGATCCCCACCGAGGCGTAGGCGGCCTTGGTCAGACCCGAGCAGTCGAAGCGTCCGCCCTGGTCAGCGGTGCCGTTGCCACCCCAGAGATAGGGCGTGCCGAGCTTCTTCTGCGCGTAGTCGATGGCCCCGGCGGCCTGCTCGGAGGGATCGACCCGCGACACGGGCGCCGCGAAGCTCTCGGCGAGCGTCATGATCGTCTTGACGTAGTTCCGTGTCTCCGCGTACGGCGGCACGCCCTGGTACCGGATCACCGCGTCAGGGCCGGCGTTGTAGGCGGCCAGCATGTTTTCGGTCAAATTCCCGGGAACGCTCTTCACGTACGACGCCAGGGAGCAGTCGTAGGCGGCCGCCGACGGGATCGCGTCGGCCGGGTCCCACACGTCCCGGTCGCCGTCGCCGTCGCCGTCCACCCCGTGGATCGCCCAGGTGCCGGGGATGAACTGCGCTATCCCCTGCGCCGCCGCCGCGCTCTGCGCCTTGGGGTTGAAGCCGCTCTCCTGGTAGAGCTGCGCGGCGAGCAGGGCGGGGTTGATCGCGTCGCACGTGGTGCCGGCCTTGGCCACCAGGGGCTCGTACGCGGCGGGCACGGCCCCCTTGGCCAGTTTCTTCACCCCACCGCCGACACCGCCCGCGAGGTTGCCCGCGACCAGGTACACGCCGACGACGAGCAGCATGACGAAGCCCATCCCCAGACCGACCGCCGCACCGCCGATCACCCACACTTTTCGCACGGCTCAACCTTCCCCCATGCGGCCCCTGTTCAGCGCCTTTTCCGACAAGAGTGGCGCTTTTTCGTCCAGACACGGCCGACCTGACGTCTTGACAGCCCCTCCTCCACCCCGGAGCCGCTCACACAACAGAGGTAGCCTTCGCCCACAGAACGAGTGAACCCGCTCACCCGCCCGCCCGACGGCCCGCCCGTCCCGGAGACCTGACGGACCGTAGAAGGGCCTAACGACGAAACCACACGACAGGTTCCGCCTCCGCCTGATTGCCCGGCGTGACCTGCCGTGATACACAGAGTGATCATGTGAACACTCGCCCCGTCCCCCACGCCGGCCGAAGCGCCCGGCGTGAACCGGTGGCAAGCTGTTCGCACGAAACCCGCCAATCAATGACGCCAAGTCGACATACGACAGCGGCATTGTCGGCGACAATGATGCCTGACCTCTGCACATCCGCAGAGGATGCGGAACTACCCACCAGGGGCGGTGACTTACATGCTCTTTGCGGCCGACAAGGGAGACATCAACACCATCATCGGCGGGATCGCTCCGGACTGGGGCCCCTTCGGGGCACTGGGGAACGAAGCCAAGACGATGATCCAGGTCGTCATGGCGGTCGCCATCCTGCTCTGCCTCGGCATCGCCATCTGGGGCGCCGCCAAGCAGCGCATCGGCGCCACCGCCCTGCGCGACACCTTCAGCGCCGAACAGGGCAAGGGCCTGATCATCGCCGGCCTCACGGGCGTCTTCATCATCGGATCGCTCGGCACGCTGTTCACCATCGTCTACGGCATGGCCGTCTGACCGGCCGCCGGCCCGAGGAACCCGCTCCACCCCGTCCCACCCGCCCGTCGTGCCCCCCGGCTGAGGTTGCGTCACCCTGATGTCGAGTCACCACACCGCGCCCGCGCGGGAACCAGCACGGCTACCGTCGTACTACACGGCACGGGGCACGCACGTTCGCACGACGTCGAGGGGGCGTGACGCGGCATGAGTCTCGGAGACGACCAGGGCTCCGGCGGTTACGGCGGCACCCGCGTCCGCCTGCCCGAAGGCGACGACGGCAACCCGTACGGCACCCCGCGCCGCACCGGCCGCTCCTCCTCCCGGAGCCTGGTCACGGTGGTCGGCGTGGTCGTCGTCCTGATCGCCGCGATCGCCTTCGCAAACCGTGGAGGAGACGATTCCGCTTCCACCGCGGAATCCCCCGCCGACAAGCCCCGCACCTCCCCCACCGCCCCCACCGGCACCAAGCCGGTCCCCTCCGGCTACGCCCACGACGAACAGGGCGCCCAGAGCGCGGCGGCGAACTACGCGGTGTCCCTCGGCTCCACCGGCATGTTCACCGCGGACACCCGGCACGAGATCGTCGACGCCCTCTACACCCCGGACGCCGCAGCCGCCCTGCGCGCCCCCATGGACGCCGCCTACTCGGCCGGCTTCCTCGCCAAGCTCGGCCTGGACGCCGACGGCGCCCCGCCCAAGGGCAGCACGTTCGTCTCCCGCACGACCCCCCTGGGCAGTACCGTCCAGAAGTACAGCGCCACCGACGCCCGGGTCTCCGTCTGGTACCTCGGCCTGCTCGGCATGGCGGGCGAGAAGACCACCGACCCCGTCACCTCGTCCTACCGGACCTGGACCTTCGACCTGCGCTGGACCGACGGCGACTGGAAGATCGTCAAGGACACGCAGGAAGACGGACCGGTACCGGTCCCCGGCGACCAGAGAGCCGCCACGTCCGAAGAGATCAGCAAGGCCATCGAGGAGTACGGAGGGTTCACGTATGCCCGGTAACCCGCGTCGTGCACTCAAGCTGGCCGGCGTGGTGACGGCCGCCCAGACCACCCTCGTCCTGCTGGCGTCCCGCGCCGTCGCCGCGCCCGCCCCCGACCCCACCGGCAGCGCCTCCCCGTCGGCGTCGCCGTCACCGTCGGAGAGCGGCTTCGACTGCAGCAACATCAGCGGTCAGGCCGCCGAGTACTGCCAGGAGGGCAACGGCACCGGGAGCGGCGGCGGCCCGTCCCTGGACGTCAGCTCCACCGCCGACCCCCTCTCCTCCCTCGCCAAAGGCTGCGCCGACGCCGCGTCCTGGACCGTCGACAAGCTCAGCGAGGCCGTCAAGGACACCGCGAACGTCGACTTCACCAACCCCAAGTTCCTCCAGCAGTACGCCGTCGTCTTCGCCGCCTCGACGATCCTGACCCTCCTGCTGTGGCTGCTGGCCGTCGCCAAGCGCGCCGTCCGCGGCGTCCCCCTGGCCACCGCCCTCTCCGAGGCCGTCGGCTTCCTCTGGCTGACCGTCCTCGCCTCCGCCTTCACCCCGCTGATCCTCTACACCGTCGTCTCCGCCACCGACGGCGTCACCGACGTCCTCGCCAAGGCCACCGGCGACCAGACGGACACTTTCTTCGGCAACTTCTCCGCCGCCCTCGACAAGGGCGAGGACATCGGCGGCGGCCCGATCATGCTGATCGTCGTCTCCCTGGTCTCGATCCTCGCCGCCGGCGTCCTCTGGCTGGAACTCGTCATCCGCGCCGCCCTGCTCTACGTCGGCGCCCTCCTCGGCACGGTCGTCTACGCCGGCCTCGTCGACAAGAACCTCTGGGGCCACGTCCGCCGCTGGGCCGGCATCATGATCGCCGTCATCCTGGTCAAGCCGGTCATCGTCATCGTCCTCGGCCTCGCGGGCGCCCTCTCCGCCGACGACGGCCCCGACGCCTTCTCCGCCGTCGTCTCCGGCCTCGCGATCATCCTGCTGGCCATCTTCGCCTCCGCGATGATCTACCGCTTCGTCCCCGGCTTCGGCGACGAGATCGCCGGCTCCCGCAACAACCGCCTGATGCAGGGCGCCGAGAACAAGGCCGCCGCCGTCATCAGCTCCCCGGCCAACCTCGTCGCCCAGGGCATCCGCACCCACAGCACCCGCAGCGACGCCGGCGGCGGTGGCGGCCAGGCCGGCGGCGGGTCCTCCTCCCCCCGCCCCGCCAACCCCGCCTCCGGCGGCGTCGCCGCGCACAGCTCCCGCTCCTCGAACGGCGGCGGAACCGTCCCCTCCGCCGCACCCGCACCGCGCTCCGGCAGCCCGGTGAACACGCCCCACGCCAGCAACACCCGCAACAGCGGCACCACAAGCACAGGAGGTGACGGGCGTTGACGACCGAGTCCCGCGTGTCCCATCCGGTCACGCCCCGCCGTACGTATCTGATCGGCCGCGCCCGGCCGAACGCGATCGTCGGCCGCAACCGCGAGACCGGCGAGATCGCGCTCATCGTCGTCGGCGCGTTCCTCGGCATGATGAGCGGCCTCCTCGTCCCCGTCCTGGCCCTGCGCATCGTGCTCCTCGCCGGCTTCCCGATGCTCGCGCTCGCCGCCGTCTACGTGCCGTACAAGCACCGCACGTTCTACAAGTGGTTCGAGATCAACCGCAGCTACAAGCGCACCCTGCGCCGCGGCACCACCTACCGCTCCGGCGCCGTCGAAGCCGGCACCCGCCTCGACGGCCGCGAGGTCGAGGTCGTCCCGCCCCCCGGCATCGGCCGCATCACCTGGCTCGCCGCGCCCTTCGGCCCGGACGAGATCGCCGTCCTCCTGCATGCCGACCGCAAGACGGTCACCGCCGCCATCGAGATCGAGGGCCCCGGCGTCGGCCTGCGCGACTCCGAGGACCAGGAGGCCCTGGTCGACCGCTTCGGCACCCTGCTGAAGCACGTGGCCAACGGCGACGGCTTCGTCACCCGCATCCAGATGCTCGCCCGCACCCTCCCCGCCGACCCGGACGCGCACGCCAAGGACGTCGCCCAGCGCGGCGACGACAAGGCCCTGCCCTGGCTCCAGCAGTCCTACGACCAGCTCCAGTCCATGGTGTCGACCAGCAGTGAGCAGCACCGCGCCTACCTGGTCGCCTGCATGCACTACACCCGCGAACTGGCCGCCGAGGCCCACGCCATGGCCCGCGCCTCCCGCCCCCACGGCGGCCGCAAGCTGGACCGGGACGCCGGCCTCGCCGTCGTCATGGCCCGCGAGCTGACCGACATCTGCTCGCGCCTCCAGGAGGCCGACATCCGCGTCCGCCAGCCCCTCGGCCAGGGCCGGCTCGCCTCCCTCATCCACTCCATGTACGACCCCGACCACCCCATCGACCACATCCAGGCGATGACCAAGCGCAACGCCTGGCCGGCCGAGCTGGACGCCATGGAGCCCACGTACCTCCAGGCCAAGACCCGCGAGTCCGCCACCCGCGCCCCCTGGTGCCACGCCACCGCCTGGGTGAAGGAGTGGCCGATGACCCCGGTCGGCGTCAACTTCCTCGCGCCGCTCCTCGTCCACACCCCGGACGTCATCCGCACCGTCGCCGTCACCATGGACCTCGAACCCACCGAGGTCGCCATCGAGCGGATGCTGACGGAGAAGACCAACGACGTGGCCGAGCAGTCCCGCGCCGCCAAGATGAACCGCACGGTGGACCCCCGGGACATGGCCGCCCACGACCGCCTCGACCAGCGCGGCGAGGACCTCGCCAGCGGCGCCGCCGGCGTCAACCTGGTCGGCTACATCACGGTCTCCTCCCGCACCCCGGAGGCCCTCGCCCGCGACAAGCGGACGATCCGGGCGTCGGCCGGGAAGTCGTACCTGAAACTGGAGTGGTGCGACCGCGAGCACCACCGCGCCTTCGTGAACACGCTTCCGTTCGCCACCGGCATCCGAAGGTAGGGGCTGAGCCTGATGCGGGATCCGCTGACCATCCTCACCGAAGCCTTCACGTCCTTCCTCTTCGGGAAGGTGGAGACGACCCGCCTGCCGGTCCGCACCTCCACGGGCCAGGCCCAGGCCGTCTACCTCCCCACGGCCGCCCCCGGCCTGGGCGACTCCGGCGTGATCATCGGCCGCGAGGTCTACTCCGGCAAGGGCTACATCTACGACCCCTTCCAGCTCTACGGCCAACAGCTCCCGGCCCCCCACTGGCTGGTCCTCGGCGAGTCCGGCAACGGCAAGTCGGCGCTGGAGAAGACCTACGTCCTGCGCCAGCTCCGCTTCAAGGACCGCCAGGTCGTCGTCCTGGACGCCCAGGGCGAGGACGGCGTCGGCGAGTGGAACCTCATCGCCGAGGAACTGGGCATAACGCCCATCCGCCTGGACCCGATGGCCGCCCTCGACCACGGCATCCGCCTCAACCCCCTCGACCCGGCCATCACCACCACCGGGCAGCTCGCCCTGCTCCGCACGATCATCGAGGTCGCCCTCGGCCACGGCCTGGACGAACGCTCCGGCTTCGCCCTGAAGGTCGCCCACGCCTACGTCAACGAGACCATCGTCGAGCGCCAGCCGGTCCTCTCCGACATCGTGGAGCAGCTGCGCCACCCCGAGCCGGAGTCCGCGGAGGCGATGAACGTCGCCATAGACGACGTACGCGCCTGGGGCCTGGACGTCGCCCTCGTCCTGGACCGCCTGGTCGACGGCGACCTGCGCGGCATGTTCGACGGTCCGACCACGGTCGGCATCGACCTCGACGCCCCGCTGATCGTCTTCGACCTGTCCCACATCGACCGCAACTCCATCGCCATGCCGATCCTGATGGCGATCGTCGGCGTGTGGCTGGAGCACACCTGGATCCGTCCGGACCGCAAGAAGCGCATCTTCCTGGTCGAGGAAGCCTGGCACATCATCAACAGCCCGTTCGTGGCCCAGTTGTTCCAGCGCCTGCTGAAGTTCGGCCGCCGCCTCGGCCTGTCCTTCGTCGCGGTCGTCCACCACCTCTCCGACGTGGTCGACGGCGCGGCGGCGAAGGAAGCGGCCGCGATCCTGAAGATGGCGTCGACGCGGACGATCTACGCGCAGAAGGCCGACGAGGCACGGGCCACCGGGCGTGTCCTGGGCCTCCCCCGCTGGGCCGTGGAGATCATCCCGACTCTCTCCCCCGGCATCGCCGTCTGGGACGTCAACGGCAATGTCCAGGTCGTCAAACACCTGGTCACCGAGACCGAACGCCCCTTGGTCTTCACCGACCGCGCGATGACCCAGTCCTCCGCCGACTTCGCCGACGACGCCCTGCGCGCCGCCGAACTGGAGGCGGAGGAGCGGGCGGCGGCCTTCGTGGAACAGCACCTCGGCGACTCGTCGGAATCGACGGTGGCGTAGGCGGAGAGGGGTCCCAACCGATGAGACCGGACGACCGGCGGACGGGCGGCCACACCGGCGGCATCCCCGACGGCCTGCTGCTCGGTACCCTCGCCTTCCTCCTCGGCATGACCGTGCTGGTGTGGACGGCGACGGGCCTGTCCGCCCTGTTCGCCCACGGCTCCTGGCCCGAGCACCTCACCTTCACCCACACCCCGCTGGCCATGCGCCACCTGGTCGCCGACCCGCACGACCTCCCCGGTGCCTGGCCCGACACCCCCGCCTCCGCGCTCTCCGGCTACGGCCTCTTCTGGGGCCTGCTCATCGGCCAGCTGATGATCCTGGTCGTCCTCACGGTCTTCGTCCTGGGCACCCTGGCGCGCTGGAAGGCCCTACGGCGCCGACGGCGCGAAGCCCCGGTGCCCGCACCCGCACCGGCACCGGCACCGGCACCGGTCCACGAGGTACCCACTCCGAGGCCACCGCTGCGGGAGCCAGCACCGGCCGAGCCCGTCACCTCCACGGCCGGCGGCAAGCGGCCGGCCGGATGGGCAACGAACCGCGCCGAGGGCGCGGTCCTCTACGGCTCCCGCCCCACCCACCACATCACCGCGACCGAGGCCCTCACGGACGCGGAGGGCCCCGCCCTGGTCGTCACGTCGAACCCCGCCCTCTGGCAGGAGACGAAGGACTCCCGGGCCAAACTCGGCCCCGTCCACCTCTACGACCCCACCCACCGCTGCGACACCCCGTCCCGCCTCCACTGGTCCCCCGCCGCCGGCTGCGAGTCGAAGGAGACGGCGACCGCCCGGGCCACCGCCCTCCTCACCCCGGTACGCCCCACCGCCCGGCTCGACCAGGCGGTCACCGACACCGCGGAAACCCTTCTCCGCAGCTATCTCCACGCCGCCGCGCTGGACGCCCGCACCGTCCGCCACGTCCACCGCTGGGTCCAGGGCCTGCAGGTCCAGGACGCCGTACGCATTCTCCGTACGCATCCCAAGGCGGCCCCCGGCACGGCCGGCGAACTCGAGGCCGCGCTCACCGCGCACCCCGACCGCCGCGACATGGCCCACCAGGTGACGACCCGTGCCCTCGCCGCCCTCTCCACGCTCAACATCCGCGAGAGCTGCACCCCCCACCGAAATGACGCCCTCGCCCTGGATTCCTTCATCCACGAAGGGGGAACGCTCTACGTGGTAGGTGAGCCCATCGAGGACCCCAGGACGGCTCCCGGCGCGATGCCCCTCCTGACGGCCCTCGTCTCCAGCGTGGTCGAGCACGGCCGGCGCATGGCCGAACGGTCATCCTCCGGTCGGCTCGACCCACCACTCACGCTCGTCCTCGACGATGTCGCGGCCGTGGCCCCGCTCCCCCAGCTCCCGGAGCTGCTCGCCGCCGGCGCGGACCGGGGCCTGCCGACCCTGGCCCTGCTCCGCTCCCGCGAACAGGGCCGCGCCCGCTGGCCCCACGCCGAACTCCCGGTCTAGCTCCGGTCCAGCCTCAGCCGGCGTCGAGGACGTACTCCAGTTCCTTCTGCTGCGGCGCCGCGGGCAGGGGCACCGTGTGCCCGCTCTCCACGAAGCCCAGCTTCCGGTAGAGCCCCCGCGCCCGCCCGTTGTCCTCGTGCACGATGAGCCGTACCCGTTCCACCCGGCGCCCCCACGCCCATTCCAGCGCGGCGGCGAACAGTGCCTTGGTCAGCCCGCTCCCCCGCCACTCGGGCCGCACGTACACGCCGGCTACGTGCCCCTGCCGGCGCTCCACGGGGAACCCGGCCCAGTCCGTCGTCCCGGCTTCCTCGATCAGCACGGTCACCGTCCCCAACCACGCCCCGCCGGGCCCTTCGGCGATGACCTGCCGCACCCGCTCCGAGCCTTCCGCGGCACCGGCGGCCCGCTCCTGCCAGAAGGAGTCCGGCCGCTCGACGGCCCGCTCGTAGGTGTCGAGGAACGCCAGGTGCGCGATCGGGTCCCGGAACATCCGCAGCGCCATCTCCCGCACGGCCGGCCACTCGTCGGCCCGAATCGGACGGATCACGTAGTCCCCAAGGGGCGATGCAGTCATGCGGCTCACGCTAGTACCCGGCACGACGCACTTCACCTTGTTAAACGCAGAAAACCCCGCACCATAAGGTGCGGGGTTCCCCGACAAAAACTGTTCGGCGGTGTCCTACTCTCCCACAGGGTCCCCCCTGCAGTACCATCGGCGCTGAAAGGCTTAGCTTCCGGGTTCGGAATGTAACCGGGCGTTTCCCTAACGCTATGACCACCGAAACACTATGAAACAAACAACAACCAGCACTACATGGCTGTTCGTGGTTTCAGAACCAACACAGTGGACGCGAGCAACTGAGGACAAGCCCTCGGCCTATTAGTACCAGTCACCTCCACACCTCACGGTGCTTCCAGATCTGGCCTATCAACCCAGTCGTCTACTGGGAGCCTTAACCCCTCAAAGGGGGTGGGAGTCCTCATCTCGAAGCAGGCTTCCCGCTTAGATGCTTTCAGCGGTTATCCCTCCCGAACGTAGCCAACCAGCCATGCCCTTGGCAGAACAACTGGCACACCAGAGGTTCGTCCGTCCCGGTCCTCTCGTACTAGGGACAGCCCTTCTCAAGACTCCTACGCGCACAGCGGATAGGGACCGAACTGTCTCACGACGTTCTAAACCCAGCTCGCGTACCGCTTTAATGGGCGAACAGCCCAACCCTTGGGACCGACTCCAGCCCCAGGATGCGACGAGCCGACATCGAGGTGCCAAACCATCCCGTCGATATGGACTCTTGGGGAAGATCAGCCTGTTATCCCCGGGGTACCTTTTATCCGTTGAGCGACGGCGCTTCCACAAGCCACCGCCGGATCACTAGTCCCGACTTTCGTCCCTGCTCGACCCGTCGGTCTCACAGTCAAGCTCCCTTGTGCACTTACACTCAACACCTGATTACCAACCAGGCTGAGGGAACCTTTGGGCGCCTCCGTTACTCTTTAGGAGGCAACCGCCCCAGTTAAACTACCCATCAGACACTGTCCCTGATCCGGATCACGGACCCAGGTTAGACATCCAGCACGACCAGACTGGTATTTCAACGACGACTCCCCCTGAACTGGCGTCCAGAGTTCACAGTCTCCCAGCTATCCTACACAAGCCGAACCGAACACCAATATCAAACTGTAGTAAAGGTCCCGGGGTCTTTCCGTCCTGCTGCGCGAAACGAGCATCTTTACTCGTAGTGCAATTTCACCGGGCCTATGGTTGAGACAGTCGAGAAGTCGTTACGCCATTCGTGCAGGTCGGAACTTACCCGACAAGGAATTTCGCTACCTTAGGATGGTTATAGTTACCACCGCCGTTTACTGGCGCTTAAGTTCTCAGCTTCGCCCCACCGAAATGGAGCTAACCGGTCCCCTTAACGTTCCAGCACCGGGCAGGCGTCAGTCCGTATACATCGCCTTACGGCTTCGCACGGACCTGTGTTTTTAGTAAACAGTCGCTTCTCGCTGGTCTCTGCGGCCACACCCAGCTCAGACCGTAAAGATCATCACCAGACGTGGCCCCCCTTCTCCCGAAGTTACGGGGGCATTTTGCCGAGTTCCTTAACCATAGTTCACCCGAACGCCTCGGTATTCTCTACCTGACCACCTGAGTCGGTTTAGGGTACGGGCCGCCATGAAACTCGCTAGAGGCTTTTCTCGACAGCATAGGATCATCCACTTCACCACAATCGGCTCGGCATCAGGTCTCAGACTATTGCCAGGCGGATTTACCTACCTGACGTCCTACACCCTTACCCCGGGACAACCACCGCCCGGGATGGACTACCTTCCTGCGTCACCCCATCACTCACCTACTAACCGCTTGGGCCGGCGGCTCCACCACTTTCCATTCCCCGAAGGGTCCGGAACGGCTTCACGGCCTTAGCATCACGATGCTCGATGTTTGACGCTTCACAGCGGGTACCGGAATATCAACCGGTTATCCATCGACTACGCCTGTCGGCCTCGCCTTAGGTCCCGACTTACCCTGGGCAGATCAGCTTGACCCAGGAACCCTTAGTCAATCGGCGCACACGTTTCCCACGTGTGTATCGCTACTCATGCCTGCATTCTCACTCGTCAACCGTCCACAACTCGCTTACACGGCTGCTTCACCCGGCAGACGACGCTCCCCTACCCATCACAGCAGGCGTTGGCCCTATAGCTGCAATGACACGACTTCGGCGGTACGCTTGAGCCCCGCTACATTGTCGGCGCGGAATCACTAGACCAGTGAGCTATTACGCACTCTTTCAAGGGTGGCTGCTTCTAAGCCAACCTCCTGGTTGTCTCTGCGACTCCACATCCTTTCCCACTTAGCGTACGCTTAGGGGCCTTAGTCGATGCTCTGGGCTGTTTCCCTCTCGACCATGGAGCTTATCCCCCACAGTCTCACTGCCGCGCTCTCACTTACCGGCATTCGGAGTTTGGCTAAGGTCAGTAACCCGGTAGGGCCCATCGCCTATCCAGTGCTCTACCTCCGGCAAGAAACACACGACGCTGCACCTAAATGCATTTCGGGGAGAACCAGCTATCACGGAGTTTGATTGGCCTTTCACCCCTAACCACAGGTCATCCCCCAGGTTTTCAACCCTGGTGGGTTCGGTCCTCCACGAAGTCTTACCTCCGCTTCAACCTGCCCATGGCTAGATCACTCCGCTTCGGGTCTTGAGCGTGCTACTCAAACGCCCTGTTCGGACTCGCTTTCGCTACGGCTACCCCACCCGGGTTAACCTCGCAACACACCGCAAACTCGCAGGCTCATTCTTCAAAAGGCACGCAGTCACGAGGCAAGCACAAGTGCTCACCCGACGCTCCCACGGCTTGTAGGCACACGGTTTCAGGTACTATTTCACTCCGCTCCCGCGGTACTTTTCACCATTCCCTCACGGTACTATCCGCTATCGGTCACCAGGGAATATTTAGGCTTAGCGGGTGGTCCCGCCAGATTCACACGGGATTTCTCGGGCCCCGTGCTACT